>NZ_MTAW01000089.1 GCF_002154725.1 Nostoc sp. 106C
TGACGTTATTTTCAGCTTAATACCTGTCCCTTTCCTTATCCCGAACTCAGGTTAAATAATCTTTGCTTCTCCTTGAGAAAAACTAGTATGCTCGTGCTTGAGCTTCTTACTGGTTTCACATTTTTACTGACAGTATTCAACACAATCAATAGCCTTGAGATACTTCCATTCACAACAATTAGGCTGGTTGCAAAAATCCGAATAGAGATAAAAGGAACCACAGATAAATATAGATGAACATAGATAAATAACGGTATTTATCTATGGTTTGATAAGCTGTTACAGTTTTAACTTGCATTATTAAGGCGGGCAAGATGCACACCCCACAAGATTTATAGACGTTTCAGATATGCAAACTTAGTGTGGTTTAGTTTATTGAAAACATTGACTTATGCAATAGGTCGATTGAATTTAAAAAACTTTTGGTAAGTTTTTCGTTGAGGTAAGTGCTGACGATCAAAAAATCAACCTTTAGGATTCTGCCAACAAAGCAACTAATAAAAAATGCGACTTTAAGTTGATATACATCTCCAGCTAACGAATGATTCTAGTTCCTAAAAAAATCCATAAGCTGTAACTATTGCTGAAAGAAATTCAAGTAGGGGCTTAATCATGAAACACTCTAATTTAACCAAAGTTTTAGGAAGTACAGTTTTAGCGCTAAGCTTAGCGATTGTACCTACAGTTGTACCTGCTTCTGCTCAAACAACTACCAATTCCGATAGCACAACTACAGGTACATCTACAGGTACTACTACCACAGACCGCCCTGTTACCGATGGTAACTATGCAGATGGTGATTGGGGCTTGCTCGGTTTACTCGGTTTGTTTGGTCTATTTGGACGCAAGAACCGCAAACACGATGAAACCGCTTATAGCAACCGTGATGTAGTAGGCTCTTCTTCACGTTCTAATTTTTAATACCAAGACATCCTGCAATTTCCCGTAAATCCTACCAAGAAGTTTAAGTTGCAGCCTGCCTTTGCAGGCTTTGTTTTTTTGTAAGAGTTAGGGTGTGGTAGGTTTTTTCGTTGATTGGTCTAATTGTTGATCGCACCTCTAACCAAAATCACTGTACTTTCCACACCAGAGGCGATCGCTTCGGGAATATTACCTTGAATCGCCTGCTGTAATAAGCCCTCACGGGAAGCCCCCAAAACTACGACATCATAACCTTCGGCTTTCACCAGGTTAATTACACCTTGGGAAACTGAATCAGCTTTGACTGGAGAAGCAACTACAGTACTAGATAATTTGCGACGGCGGATAAGGTGGCGAATGGCTTGTTCTAAAACTGTCATGTCTGGTGCTAACTCAGATGGTTTAAACACCCTTGTCAGTCGGATTTGGGGGTCTGTTCCCAATGTAACTAGAGCAGGAAGTAATTTAATTGCCATTCGTGCATTGGGTCCCCCTGCCATTGGCACTAGCCAGCTGTTGAAAGAGTGCTGATTATTAAGTGCTGAGTTTTTGCTTTTAACTCTTGAGTCTTGACTGTTGACATTTGACTGTTGACTATTACCTAGTTTCACCAACACAACATCGCAGGTGGCTTGGCGAATTATTGTATCAACAACAGTACCAAAAATACGCCCAGGGGTAGAAGTGTTACCTTTCCAGCCCATTAAGATCAAGTCGATGTGACGTTCGTCGATTGTCTCTAAAATTGCTTGAGCGACATCGTGAGCTACACGAATCTGTGTATGTAGAGGAATTTGCCACTTTTTCGCTAAGACTTCTGCTTGTCGTAATAAGCGACGACTTTTTGCTGTCCTGACTTGGGTTTCTGTGGGGGAGCTGTGGCGCGATACTAAAATAACTTGTACACACTCAATTTCATAGTGGCGATCGCTCGCAATGGCTGCGGCCATTTGTAGTAAAGTACCTGCTGTTTCAGGATTAGCGACTGTCACCAACAATCTACCTCTACCGATGCTTGGTGCTCGTGTTTGGTAAACCACATAAGATGGTTCCGGTTGTGGTCCCATAGTGGCATTGTCACAATTAAGATGGTCTGCTTCGGCTCGGATAATATCTGCACGGGTAATAATACCAATGAGTTTCCTTCCTTCCACCACTGGTAAGCGACTAATTTGATAGCGATCGAGCAAATAAAGCACATTACGCAGATTGTGTTTTGGTGTGACTGTCATCGGGCTGGGTGTCATAATTTCTCTGATGGCAGTATCGTTTGGGGAATTGCGATCGCGAATTTTGAGTAAATCTGTTTGAGTAACAATCCCTACTAGCTTGCCTTCTTCCACTATAGGAAACCCCCGATGATGGGAGCGAGAGAATGCTTGGATGGCTTCATCCATAGTCATATCGACATCAAGTGTTTCCACCCGTTGTTGCATTACATCTTTAGCAGTTAAAGTTGTGAGTATTCCCTCTATAGGAACGTTTGCAGCCAGTGTGATGCCGTTCAACTGTAAAAGTTTTTCATAAAGTGAACCTGGAACTACTTTCTCTGCAACTAAGTAAGATGCTACAGACACAATCATTAAAGGTAGCACCAGGTTAAAATCTGTAGTCATCTCAAACACAATCACAATTGCTGTGATTGGTACTTTAGAAACGGCGCTAAAAAATCCCCCCATTCCGGCTAAAGCATAGGTAGTGGGGGAACCTCCTCCCACAAGCTGGGACTCAAACACACCAACAATGTGTCCTAAACAAGAACCCAAGATGAGGCTGGGAGCAAATAAACCTCCAGGTGCGCCAGAACCAAACGCTACCAAAGTGAGAAGAAACTGAGCTACAAAAGCGATCGCTGCTAATAAAGCATTTGAGTCACCAGTAATTAAGTACTCACGCAAGCCTGTATTATCACGGAAAGAAGCAGGGAGCATTGCCACGACACAACCAGAAATAAAGCCAGCTAAAGCTACTCTTAGCGGTAAACTGACGTGCAATCTCCGATAAATTTTTATACTAAAAAGTAGACCTTGATGAAATAAGCCACCCAAAAATCCAGCTAAGACACCCAACAGTAAAAAAAAGGGAATTTCTGGAATCGAAAATTGACTGAGAGATTGAGTTAAGTGCAGATTTAGATCTAGACTACCGCCACCTAATAACCGAGAGATCACCCCACCAATAAACGAGGCGATAATTGCAGTTCCTAGAGTTATTCCCGATAAGTCTTGGAGTAACTCTTCCACGATAAACAGTACACCAGCGATCGGAGCATTAAAAGCGGCGGCTAAACCTGCACCTGCACCCGCAGCAATCATCTGCCGTCGATGATCTGGAGAAGTAGGAACCCAACGACTCATTCCGGCTGCCAAACCTGCCCCAACATGAACGGTAGGGCCTTGTCGCCCTAGAGTTATACCCGAACCTAAAGCGATAATGGCGCTGATTAACTTTACAGCTGCCACACGCCAAGATAGGGTCATCGGCACATTAGCCAACGTAGCTTTAACTTGAGGAATACCGCTACCTGACGCCTCCGGAGCAAACCGCTGCACTAGCCAGCCTGCGAGAAATCCAAAACCCATCCCAACTAAAGGTAACGCCAGCCATGCTGGTAAAATGCTGGCACTATGGACTCGCCATGTCCCCAACCATCCCGACCCCACTTTGAGAAATACCGCTGATAGGGCAGCAACAAGACCAATCACAGAAGCCTCTGCGATCGCTAAACCTCTTCTTGGCTGCCACAGACTGCGAAAGCGCTGAGTCAGAACAGGAAGCGACATACAAGTTTACATATTAAATTATTGATAAGTAAAATCATATTTTAGATTTGGTAATCTTTCTTACCGATATCTATAAAAGATTTCAATAAGTAGTCATTGGTCATTTGTCATTGGTCATTTGTTATTTATTATTTTTCAGTATTTCTGTGTTCCCGTTGCCCCTTATCTGTTACGAATCTGACCTTGCCAATTAATGTTTTGCTTTGCCGAACGTCCTCCTAATGAGCGAGTTGCTAGCACTTCTATATCAACTTTTACCCCAGGATTGAGGGCGGTAGCTGGAAC
Source organism: Nostoc sp. 106C (assembly GCF_002154725.1). Classification (GTDB taxonomy): domain Bacteria; phylum Cyanobacteriota; class Cyanobacteriia; order Cyanobacteriales; family Nostocaceae; genus Aulosira. The sequence goes on from NZ_MTAW01000089.1 coordinate 3,990, forward strand.
TGGTAGCTTGCCTAAAGCGATAATAAAACGGTTATAGTCGCGGGTCACAAGTTCAGCCGGGATATCACCTTCATATACAGTTCGATAATCAGACAAGCCGGAAGAATTATCTTGTGCCCGAAATTTGACGCGAAACTGAGTCTGAATAGCATAAGATTTTGCTGCCAAATCTACTATTTTTAAGTTGAGATTTTGTTCTACACCAGCAAATTCTGCCACGGCTAACCGCGTTACATCTTTTTTAGGAATTGCATTATTCACAGTAAAGGTGGTCAAGTTGGCTTCAGTTTTGCTGCCACCTTCAATCCATAAATCTTCAGGAAAAGTAATTTCGACTTCTTTGTTGTCATTAAGATTCAGCTTTGCAACTTGATTACCAAAGCTCGTTATAGGTTGCTTCTCCTGCCAAACCAATTGAAAAGTCCCTTCTAAGCGTTGCTCAAACACTCGATATTCATCTGCGATCGCAGAACCAGGAGCAAGTAAAGAAGTTGCTCCGGTGCGGAGATTCCACTTATTTTTTGAGAGGTTGAATTGCTTTGCTGTAAGTTCCGAAATTGCTGTTTGTAAAGTTGGAATATCATCCGCCAAGGATTCTTTACCTTGAACAATACTCAAAGTTCCTAAGCTACCTCGGCTACCATTGCTACCATCATTGCCATATCGCCCATCGCTGCCATCGTGGCATCTATAGGTCTTTTCTGTACATTTATAATCTGGACTACCAGGAGTTCCTGTACAAGTTTTTACTTCCCATCTGCGTCTGCGACAATTACAACCGACTCCGCCATTAGCACCTCGTCCACCGCGTCCACCTTCGCCTCCTACTGCACGAACTGAAATTTTCCGTAAGTCTGCCAAGTTACTGTAATAGACGGTGAGAGAACCACCATTCCCCCCATCTCCGCCTTTACCACCATCACCACCAGCACCGCCATCCGGTGCGTGAATGTCGTGGGTTACATTATCTGGTTGATCACCGCAGTCAGGCTTATAACCACGTTGCCCATCTTCACCATCCTCACCATCCTGACCTGATATATCGAGATTGATTAGTGAACCGTCAACAGAAATAGTTTGGTTTTCGCCGTTACGACCACTTCTACCCGATCTTCCATCAGTTCCTTTGCTACCATCTGTGCCATAATCTCTGCCTGTTCTACCGTATTCTTCATGGGCAAATGCAGGACAGAAAACCGCTCCAGAGGCAGGCAAAAAGCCAGTAAATAAGCAGAATGTCAATAGCAGTGGCAGCTTACTCGAAAATCCCTTATGCATCGGTGGATATTTAAATTATTGCAACTATTTCGTCATCTGACGCTGATTTCCAGGATTTTGCTCCCGATTATCAAGTGGTGCTTGATACTAATTTCTTTAATCTGTGACAAGTGCGATCGCATACGTAGCTAAGTTATGAATGTTACAGCCTGGTAGCCATTCGGGAATACTTTTATAGGAGTGAATAGGAAGGCGATCGCACTAAAATCTTGCAATCAACCGTACTACATCATCTTACAATCACTTCTATTTTGTAAAAAATATTGCATCAATAAATACTTAACTATCAGGAGCAAGCAACATGGGATTCACTGAAGATATTTCCAGGCTATCTGAACAAGTGCGTAAGCGAGCTGATCAGGTTGTTGGTGAAGAAGCTACTAAGATGGCACTAATTGTCCCTTTCTTAAGCGCTCTTGGGTATGATGTCTACGATCCAAGCGAAGTAATGCCGGAATATGTAGCGGACTTTGCTACTAGAAGAGCAGGGCAGTTTGAAAAGGTAGATTATGCTTTAGCTATTAACGGTACTAAAGTTATGCTTGTAGAGGCAAAAGCCCGTGGACAAAAAGCCGAAGCACATGATGGGCAATTGAGTAAGTATTTTAATGCACTTGTGACAACAAAAGTAGCTATTGTCACTAACGGTATAGAATATCGTTTCTTTACTGATCTGCGTGACAAAAATGTCATGGATAAAGAGCCATTTTTCACTTTTAGTATCCTTGAATTTGAATCAAAAGATATTGATAACCTCAAATTTTTCCATCGTGACAATTTTGATGTTGCAGCAATTGCCAGCCATGCTGGAGAAATGGTTTATGTAAAAGGTATGACTCAGCTTGTAGATAATCTTTTACGTTCTCCCTCTGATGAGTTTATTCGCTTTTTGGTGTCTGAACTTCGGACTTCTGCTCCAAGATATGAATTTGAAGGTAAAATTAATACCAGGGTTATTGAGAAATTTAAGCCTATCGTTAAAAAGTCTATTCAGGGAAGTTTACTTTCATTAATGACAAGCTCACTGAGCCGGGAAATGGCTCAACCAGAAGAAATCGAAGTAGAAGCAGAAGTTGAGGAAGACGAGAAACAGCAAGAAAATCTAGAATCAAAAATAGTAACAACGGCTGAAGAAATTGAAGCTTTTGAAAAAATACAAGCGATTACAAAAACTTCAAAAAATTATAATTTTGAAATTAAATACAAAGACACTACTTCCTATCTGGGGATAAATCTTGGTAAAACTACCTGGTGGTTTCTGCGGCTGTATCTGTCTTCTCAGAAGAAAAGTATTATTACTCGGCTGACTGTAAATGAAGTTAAGTCTTTAGCACCAAATATTGAAGTTCAGGAAGTAACTGCTTCGTTAGGAGATGCAGCGTCAAAAGTAACTATTTCTTCTGTAAGTGATATCGATAAGCTTGCATCACTTATTCTCAGATGTTACGAGGTAGAGGCTGCCAAACATCAAGTAGTATTATCAAATGTAATTAGAATGGAAAAATCTGCTTAGAGCAACTCGTCTAAATAAATTTAGACGAGTTGAAAAACTTTGTAGATATGGGTGGGTGCGTATTGCCCACCCTACTTATTTATTATTTTTTACAAACGATTGAGAATTGCCATAATATTTCAAATTAATTACTGAAGAGGTGTGAATCCACTAACAGTAATTTTCCTGCCAACAAAACCAATTAATGTGCAATACTCCCCCAGAATTTGACTGCGCCAGTAACCAAAATATAACCAGCGTTGTTGTGGCTTTAATCGAAATTCAAGTTGATTTGGGTATCCATATTTAGCATCATAAATTGCATCTATACCCACTGGCCCATCGCAGGCACATCCATTTGGCCCGCATTCTTTGCCATTGACCGCAGATTCAATTTGAGCGAACAACTCAGCCACAGTTTGCGGAGGTATGATTGAGCAAGTATTTTGTTTAACAGCAATTACTTTATGCTCTTTAATTTCCACCTCTTGCTGGCAATCATGCTGGGAATAATTAAGAGTTAAACGATAATGTGTAACATTCTGTGCTTCCCATTTTTTCTTGGCTGCTGTTAATTGTTTTATGGATGTATTGCTGAATAATGTATAGTTAGTAAAAATTGCAATTCCACTAGTTAAAAGTATGGTAATAATAAGTGCCCATCGCAGCTCGGGTTTATTCATAACAGCCATATTTTTTATATATAGTTAACTCTGGAATATTTTCGGATATTTTAAAACACAAGATTTCCCGCTCACATTCCGGAGGTGATATCATGTCCGGCAAATTAGTTGTGATATGTCATTGCGAGTGCAAAGAAGTGGAACGAAGCAATCGCAAGGGTTTTGGGATTGCTTCGCTTCGCTCGCAATGACAACTGTTTAACCGCACATGATATGAATTAGAAAATCTGGTTATAAGTGCGATCGCAACTTCAGAACATCCCAGTGCATTATAAAAAGATAGTGACTGACACGCGCAGCGCAACAAAAAAGTGGCTCTGCGATCACACAGAACCACTAAAAATTAAGTAAAACCGTTATCAATTAACGGGCCATACCTTGAGCAGAAACAGCATCAATTGGTTTCATCAGGTACAACCGTAGCATGTGCCAACCAATGGAGGTTAAAATTGGTAACTTCTGGAAGAATTGCAGGAATTTAGGAGTTTTAGAATTAGTGATCGCGTTCAATTTTGCCATCTTTTCCACACAATCATCTAACCGCTGATAAAACTCTGGATTCTCTACATCCAGTATCAACGGGAAAACTCTTCCTGCGGTTTCATTAGTCTTTTTGATCACATAGATGTCGTATTCCCGCGCATCCAGACCAATTGACGCGTAAAAGTCTTTGCGCTGGATGTCATTGAGATACATTGTCACAAATACTGACAACAGGAAGAACCGACTCCATAGCCTTGCCTTCCAATCATTCAACATTTGCGGTTGGGATTTCATTATTGCATCGAAGAAATCACCATGACGGTTTTCATCCTGACACCAGTTCTCAAAGAACCGGAAAATCGGATAAATCCGGTCTTCAGGATGTGCTTCTAAATGACGATAAATGGTGATATACCGCCAATAACCAATTTTTTCTGAAAGATAAGTAGCGTAAAAGATAAATTTTGGCTTAAAGAAGGTATAGTCCCGACTCTTTGTCAAAAACCCTAAATCTAGGGAGAGATTAAAATCTGACATCGCTTTATTCAAAAAGCCTGCATGACGTGCTTCATCCCGTGACATCAAGTTGAAGCATTCTGCCAAAACTGGACTTTTGTCCTTCAAGCGGCGTCCGAGTTCTTTATATAGCAAAAACCCAGAAAACTCGGCTGTACAAGAACGTTCTAGAAATTCAACGAACAAACGGCGAGTTTCCCCATCAATATGATCCCAGGATTTTTCAAACTCGGCATCCCGAACAAAATGATGGCGGTTATAGTCTGCACGAAACTCTTCGAGAATGGCTCTTAACTCGTCTTCGTTGACGGAGATATCCATCCGCGCCATTTCATCAAAGTCGGTTGTGTAAAACCGGGGTGTTAATAGTGTTTCTTTTGCCGGGACCTTGATCCCTGGACGCAATTCTTCAAAGCCTGGTTTTTTTAGGGAATCTACCATGTCTTAATTGCTCTTTTGTCTTTATTATCTTGAGTACACCAGAAAGCCAAAGTCAGTCTTTGACAAGGCGCAACTAGATGACAATAAACCATTTGTATAAAATTCAGTCTACCAAGGTGCTGGATCAAAACAGGTAGAAGAAACGTTAAGAGTTGCAACAATACTTCAATGTTGGTGGAACTAAGAATTGGCGATCGCTAGTCTATTGATGAGAAACCCCAGATCGGCCCCTAGTGCATTTGCACACGCCCAGACTGTCGAAACTGTAAAATTTTTGTAAAACAACCATACTAGCAAAGCTATCAATGAGTAATTATTCGGATAAGGTGCGCATAGGCTGGGAGCGACTCCAAAAAGCTGGCAACGACCCGGAATTACTGGGTTACGCTTTGGTTAGTTTTCACGGTGCTTTAGAAGACTATTTTCGGGACTGGCTGGCGGCAAATCATTCTGTTGAGGCGGAAACGCGTTACAAAGTCTTAGACCGACAAACAGCGCACTGGCAAGAGTTAATGGATTTGATGCAACAGTATGGCAATCTAAGCTACGAGGCGCGTAGTCGTATCATCAACGGCAACAGGCTGTGTCAGGAGGTTGCTCACGGTAATCGATTCCAAGGAACACGTGCCGATGTAGAAGACTACGGCAAATTTGTTCAAAAACTGATTGCCAATCCTTACGTAGCAGCTCCTACTTCACCAAATGGGAACGCTACCAGCTATAAGCCTACGAATGCATTACAGGTAAATAGTTTATCTGAGGCTTTGAGAAACGAAATTAATCGTAGCAACAACAATCCAGTTATTACTTCCTACTTATTGTGTGCAGTTGGTTTTGTAGGTATAGGAGGACTGCACCGTTTATACAACGGCAAAATATTAACGGGTTTTTTATGGCTGTTTAGCGGTGGTTTATTTGGCGTAGGGCAGTTCGTAGATCTTTTCCTTATCCCTCGGATGGTAGAAGAATACGAACAACAACTCAGAGCCAAAGCAGGGGTATCTCCCTTTGGTGTGCCACTACACCAGCCAGTAGTTGCGACCTCGACTTACCGTCCTAATGGTAACCAACTCATGGTTAAACTGATTGAAGCAGCGGAGAAGAATGGTGGCTCTCTCACTGTTACTCAAGGTGTCAAAGCAACAGGAGTCGGCTTTGCTGAAGTGGAAAAAAGCCTCAAGGAGATGTTCAAATCAGGTTATGTAAGAATAGATAACGACCCCATTACTGGAGCCGTCACCTACCATTTCCACGAACTTTAATTGTCATTTGTCATTTGTCTAAAACTAATGACCCTTCAGGTACTCTACGAGAACCCCTGCGGGGAACATCAGTTGCTCATGGGGAAAACCCCATCGCCCTTGGCGTCTCCCCTTGGGAGAAGAACGCACTGGTTCACCAATGACGAATGACTAATGACCAATGACTCTTGACTAATTTCTACCTAGCCACTTTTGACCGTTCAAGCGCTGCACTAAACCAAATACCAACAAGTCAAGAGTAATTTTACGTTCATCAATTAAGAAGGACTCAAGAGTGCTAGGTTTTTTACCTTCATTACAAGAAAATCCTTTTTTACCTTGAATATCTTCCTCAGGGAAATAAAGGTTAAATTGGCGCAAACCATTTTGCCAACTTCCTATAAGCTGCCACCATTCTTCAGCGGATTCAAAGCCAGTGATGGGAACCTTCTGTTTCGCAAAAGACAGCTGTAAATCTGACACCCCCTGCTGATTAATCGCCTTTTGCACGGCTGGCAAGTAATCTTGCTGTATGAACTCTACAAAGGGCTTATCTTCTAAAGCTGGGGCTTTTTCCTTTTTTGCGGCGGCTTTAGCGGCGGGTTTTTCTTCTGCATCAGCTTTAGCGGCAGGTTTTACCCCTGGTGCTTTAGCAGCAGCGGGTTTTTCTCGCTTGGGGGGTGCAGTTGTGGTTTTAGCAGCATTCGGGTTAGTTTCTGGGTTCGCTGCTTTGGGATCTGGCGCGTTGGCAGTAGGGAGGTCTGTCGCTACTGGTTCGTCGGTGCTAGGAGCGTGTTCTTCAGCGACACTGGGGGCCTGTTTGTCAACAGTGCTGGGAGCTACCTCTCCCGCTTCATTATGATTGGTTGGTTCTGCCATAGCTCAGGTCAATCCTTTATCTAGCTTTCAGAGCGATCGCTCACCTTAAAAGTATTAGTCACTTTTATTTTGGCATAGGAGAGCTTGGCTATAGCTAGTAAACATAATTTCCTCGCGCTACTCTAAATTCAAGTAGCGTGTGTCAGGTACACTCACCAGTGAGGTTTTTGAGTATTGCACGAATTTTTACGCCGTAACGCATTGCCTGCGTTTTCATGAAGCGTTATGCACCCCACAGACTTAAGATTTACTTTATAAATCAACTCTCAGCGATCGCACTTTTTATATCATTGACCAATTCATCAATTCTTAATTGGGTTGTATTCCAAGAAGACATAAAACGGACTCCTCCCACACCAATAAATGTATAAAACTGCCAGCCTTTTGCTTTTAAAATTTGAATGGCATGTTCAGGTAGTTTGGCAAAAACAGCGTTTGCTTCTCTAGGAAACATCATTTCAACGCCATCTATGCTCAATAATTTATTCTCCAGATATTCAGCACATTGATTTGCATGTCGCGCATTTTTCAGCCACGCGCCAGTTTCTAATAAACCCAACCAAGGAGCAGAAATAAATCGCATTTTTGAAGCTAATTGCCCTGCTTGTTTGCAGCGATAGTCAAAATCTTCGGCTAAACCTTTGTTAAAGAAAATTATAGCTTCACCTAATGCCATTCCATTTTTCGTACCACAAAAACATAGCACATCTACACCGCTCTTCCAAGAAATTTCCGCAGGGCTTTTATTCATGGCGGCGACTGCATTCGCAAAGCGAGCACCATCCATATGAATTTTTAAGTTATGCTTGCTAGCAATTTCTTTAATACTTAAAAGTTCGTCAATCGAATACAAAGTTCCTACTTCAGTAGATTGGGTAATGCTAATAACTTTTGGTTTGGGATAATGAATATCAGTGCGTTTAGTGACTAGTGATTCTATAGCTTCTGCTGTTAACTTGCCATTTTCGCCTTGAGCTAGTAGTAATTTAGAACCATTAGAAGCAAACTCCGGTGCGCCACATTCATCCGTTTCAATGTGAGATGTTTCATGGCAAATTACGCTGTGATATGACTGACAAAGTGCAGCTAAAGATAGCGAATTTGCTGCTGTACCATTAAAGGCAAAAAATACTTCGCAATCAATTTCAAAGAGTTCACGAAAATAATCGGTTGCTTTTTGCGTCCATTCATCATTACCATAAGCAGGAGCACTACCTTGATTAGCTTTAAGCATGTATTCTAGTGCTTCAGGACAAATCCCAGAGTTATTATCGCTAGCAAATTGTTCTAATTGATTATTCATAAATTTTGTTCTAAATTTAATCTATTCGCTAGATCCGCTGCTAGCGTTTTTAAATTAGTAAAAATTGATTGGCTACTTAAGCTACAATCTCATTCCAAACTCTAGTCTTGGCAAATTTTCACAACATTGTGCTTCTTCACAGTTTACTCACTCAATTCTGCAAACAACTCTGCTAACACAACATTAGAGAATAAAAACCCTTGGGGATCGCTCAAACGCAACCTTTCCTCAACAACTTTTACCCAACCTTTCACCAAATACGGCTGTAAAAACTTGTAAATTTCCTCTACCTTCTTCTCTCCAAACTCCGCCGCCAACTTCGCTAAACTCACACCTTCAGCCAAACGCAATCCTAACATTAAGGTTTCTAACAAAACCTCATTTGAAGGTGTTACTTCACAATCAATTACAGCCCCAGCTTTTACCCATTGGTAATACTCCTTAGTCTTACGCGGACGAGTGAACCGCTTCTCCTCAACATAACTAGCCGCACCCATACCAAAACCATAATAAGGACGATTTTCCCAATAAACCCGATTGTGCTGACATTGATGACTAGGCTGGGCATAATTAGAAATTTCATAATGCTCATAACCTGCACTAGTCAAAACTTGCTGTGCCATTTGGTACATTTTGACTGTGGTTTCATCTGTGGGCAAAGGGAGATCGCCTGGTTTGTAATAACGACCAAAAGCTGTACCTGGCTCAATGGTAAGGTCATAGATAGAGATGTGCGTTGGAGATATCCCTACAGCTTTTGCTAGTGAATCCTGCCAACAATCCAAAGACTGATGTGGTAAACCAGAAATCAAGTCTAAACTAAATTCGGGAATCTCGACTTTGCGGACTAATTCCACTGCTGCAAAAATATCTGCAATTGAGTGCGATCGCCCAGCAACTTTTAGTAAGTCTTCTTGAAAAGCTTGTACACCCAGACTTACGCGATTCACCCCTAAATTACGGTAACCTGCTATATGTGCTAAATCGAACGTGCCAGGGTCCATTTCCATTGAAATCTCTGCCCCTGGTAAAATACCAAAACGCCTTTCTAGCGCTTCTAGTATTTGCTGTAACTGGTCTATTGAGAGTAACGAAGGAGTACCACCACCAAAGAAAATAGTCTTTAAGGGTTGACCAAATGTCGGTGTAATGCTGATTTCTTGAGATAGTAGTTCCACATATTGAGAGATAGTACCAGATGTTTCACCACGCAAGCGATCGCCCACAACAGATATGGGAAAATCACAATAAAAGCACCTACGCCTGCAAAATGGAATATGCACATAAGCAGAATTAGGAATGCTATAAAAATTAACTTTTTGATCCATTGTGAGAAAGAATAAAATTAATCATACTGAGAATTACAAACGATAAAAATTAGTAGTTTATTTACAGGTTTTATCGTTTTACAACAAAACGATGAAGAATATTAAGTTAAAACTATTTCGTTATAATATTTGCAGATATTGCCTGCTTAAACCCCTAGAGTTAAGTAAACATTTATCAATCTGTTTTGCCGATGAAATAAAAAATACTTACACTCTCTCGGTTAATACCAGTTGCAGGAAAACAACAAAACCATGCTGGATGCAATTATTATTCTCTCATTTATCCTAGCAGCAGCGGGAATAGGGTTCTATAGCATTGAACTACTACCCAATGGCTCGCTAGACCGGGTGACAAACTTAGAAGCTTTACGCTTCGTTGTTGCCGTCTTTAGCGCTATTATTGGCGGTGCAGTTGGGCTGAGTTTCCAAACGACATATCGTCGCTTAGAAGCACAAGTCCGAGAAATGCCTCTGGAAATGATCTTAACGCGGGCGATCGGTTTAGTGATTGGACTATTGCTAGCTAACTTGATGCTAGCCCCGCTATTTTTGCTACCTATTCCACCTGATTTTAGTTTTATTAAGCCATTAGTGGCAGTTGTCGGCAGTATTATACTGGCTGTCACTGGCATGAATTTGGCTGATACCCACGGGCGAGGTTTATTGCGATTCATTAATCCCAACACCGTAGAAACGATGGTAGCGGAAGGGACACTCAAACCTGCCAATACTAAAGTTTTAGATACTAGCTGTATTATTGATGGTCGCATTGAAACCCTTTTAGAAACCGGCTTTCTAGAAGGGCAAATTATCGTACCGCAATTTGTCTTGCAAGAATTGCAACAAGTAGCTGATGCTAGTAAAGACCAAAAGCGGGTGCGAGGAAGGCGAGGACTAGAGATTCTCAACCGCATCAAAGAAGCTTATCCCGATCGCATTCTTATTAACCCAGCAGACTACGAAGATATTCCCACCGTAGATGCGAAGTTAGTGCGATTCGCTCAAGAAATCAACGGTACGCTACTAACTAACGACTACAATCTATCGAAAGTTGCTAGCGTGCAGAAAGTACCAGTATTGAATGTGAATGATTTAGTTAACGCTGTGCGTCCCACCTATTTACCAGGTGATAACCTTGATTTGAAGATTCTCAAGGAAGGCAAAGAACCCAGCCAGGGAATTGGCTACTTAGACGATGGCACAATGGTTGTCGTAGAGGAAGGTAGTAGTTATGTAGGTGGTGAACTGCGAGTTGTAGTCACCAGTGCTTTGCAAACTACAGCAGGACGCATGATTTTTGCTAAACCACAGGCTTCAGCATTGGCATAAGACAACAGAATGTTTAATTCATGTGAATTTAGCGATCGGTGCAGGTTAACTGCACCGATTGTTTATTATATTCATGAGACTAACTTAATCAAGAAATAATGAACATTATTGGTTATCGTCGCTTCCTAATTCCGCCTGTAAATTTTCTAACCGATCCGTTGATAAGCCTGTAACATTTGCTATTTGTTCTAATGGCATACCAGTATTAATTAGATTTCTGGCCACTTCAAGTAAAGCCTCAGCTTTACCTTCGGCTTTGCCTTCCGCCTTACCCTCTTCTAAAATATCTTGATAAATCACTGATTCACGCATAATATCTGACCTCAAAACTCGTTTGATGACCTCTTTATCTAATACTAAACCAGCTAAAACTGCTGTAGCAGCAGCGATATTAGTTTGAGCTTTTAATTCCGTTATGGTGTTAATTTGCTGTGCGACATCATTAAGAACCACTTCTGGATCAATTGTACTACTTAATGCAGCAAAAGGTAAAAGTCCGGGCGTTCTTATAAATACTTCAGTCGGTTGTTCCCAAAGTCTGATAACTGTAAATTCATGGTGCGTCTTAGGAATTGAAAATGTATTTTGTTGCACCAAATCTGAATTCGTCTGTTTCAGGTAAATTACGACTTGATGCATTGCTTTTTTTGGGAAGCGACGATAAACGCGAACTCGATAATCTAGCATCCGAAAAGGAATTTCAGCATCGGCTTGTGTTTGAAATTTTAGATGCAATACATTTTGTGCTGACTGTAGCAAAATTAGAGCATCGGCACGAATGGGTTCAAGAGATAATTCTTGAGGGCTAAGTTCAGTTAAAGTGATAGGTTCTCCTAACAACCAGGTGGCGAAGTCGGAGGAGAAGTTTTCAGCGAGGAATTTGCAAATGTTGTCAAACATCTTGCAATTTTACCAAGTAGTGTATCAATGCTGTATTTGGATAAGTAAAATGCGAGTTAAATTGTGCGATCGCTGTAGTCAATCTGCACCAATTTTGTACAGGGTGAAATATGAACAAGGCGGACAATGGATATTTGTTTGCCCTGACTGTTGGTCTTCAGTAAGTGACAACAACCCATTTTATGTTTACGGAGGAACGTGGAAAGCTCAGAAAAATAAAAAGTAAGAAAAAGATATTTTAATGTTCATAAATCTCTAATGGCAAGCCATCAGGGTCTTTAAAGAAAGTAAATTTCTTGCCTGTGATTTCATCAATTCTAATATCTTCTACTTCTATACCTTGCGATTGTAATTCAATAACGGTTTGCTCAATATTATCAACTGCAAACGCCAGATGCCTTAAACCGCAAGCTTCTGGATTACTAGGTCTTTGGGGAGGGTTGGGAAAAGAAAATAGCTCAATTTGGGTGTTTTCGCCAACTTGTAAATCTAATTTATAAGAATTTCTGCGATCGCGAAAAGTTTCTTGGATAATTGGAAAGCCCAAAACCTCTACATAAAATTTTTTTGAGCGTTCGTAGTCAGAACAAATGATAGCTATGTGATGAATGTTATTGATTTTCATAAATTACGAATTACGAGGGCAGGCGATCGCCCACCCTACCCTATAAATTATTCTTGTAAAATCGTCTTTGATACAATCCTAGTCTTCTTGCGGTCGGCTTCCGACAGTTCTTCACCAGCTTGTAGACGGGTGGCAGAAGTTTGTAAGACTGTGGCTGCACCTTTATCTCCTATTTGTAGGGCTGTTTTAGCGGCTGTTTGCAGCATGGTTGCTGCACCGATGAGATCGCCTTGTTGTAATTTCGCTTCTGCTAACTGAGTTTGGCGATACTTGGCTAATGCTAAAATTGACTGCTGTACTTGGGGATTAGGATTTGGCTGGTAAACGCGAACCACATCTGCATACACAGGTGCGATCGCAGAAAGTAAGTTTTGTTGATCTACAGCCGGATCGTCGTAGCGGATTTGAATATGCCCAATCTCTTGTCTACCTTCTGGTAAATTGCCTAGATAAATATTGGCTAAAACTACCCGTTCGACATCTTGCATCAAGTCTCCCAAGCGCACAATAAAGCGCCCATCAGCTTCTTGTTGCACGGGTAACTCAATGGTATCTGGGGCTACTTGGGCAATCGGTTTGAGTTCTGCTAGCCGGACATTTGGCATCAAGGACAATAACAAGTAGGCATTAGTTAGCCCAACAGACTGAATGCGTCTAAATAAACGGCTAAATTCATCTACTGCTTGTTCAGGATGCTCAATATAAGCTAGAGTTCCACCACCAGCATCGGCAATTTTTTCTAGTAGATCCTGGTTCCAGCTACTCCCAAACCCCAAGGTATTGAGAGTTAAGTTGAATTTAGTAGCCTTATGGGCAAGTTCCAGACAGCGTTTGTTATCATCCGGGCCTAACTCCCACTTCCAAATCCGCAAGCTGCTTTCGCCATGTCCATCTGTCAGCAAAAACGCCTGGGAAACAGATCCTCTTGTACCTTTCATCAGTTCTGTAATTCCCAGCGCCAAACCTTCAGCAATTACCGTACCACCGCTAGCGTTAAGTTTATTTTTAATTTGTGATTTAATGCTTCCCAAGTCTTGAACTACTTGGTTGGGGACAATAACTTCAGCAGAACCAGCAAAAGCCACAACCGAAATGCGATCGCCTGGTTTTAGTTGATCGAGTAATCCCTCTACTGCTTGAATTACGGTGTTGATTGGTTGGCCATGCATGGAACCACTCTTATCGAGAATCAAGCATAAGTTGAGGGGCAAATTGCTATCAAATTCGCCAGCGATTGCAGAAATCGAAATTCCGATTTGACGCTGACTATTCGCTTGCCCTACATCAACATTACTATCATTCAGCACCGACAGTAATTTAACTTTCATTGGTGAGGAGTATCCTGCAAAACTGTTTTTGAAACAATTCTAGTTTTCTTGCGATCGCTTTCCGATAACTCTTCACCAGCTTGCAAGCGAGTGGCAGAAGTTTGCAACACTGTTGCTGCACCTTTATCTCCCATTTGCAAGGCAGTTTTAGCAGCAGTTTGTAGCATTGTTGCCGCACCAGCGCGATCGCCTTGTTGCAATTTCGCCTCTGCTAACTGAGTTTGGCGATACTTCGCTAATGCCAGGATAGAATGTTGCACTTCTGGATTAGCAGCGGGTTGGTAAACTCTAGCCACATTTACATAAACTGGGATGTTAGGAGTGAATAACCCTGTCTTGTTGTTAGCGGGGTCATCGTAGCGGACTTGCAGATTTGCGATCGCTTGTTTGCCTTCGGGCAACTGTCCTAGATAAATATTAGCTAAAATTACTCGTTCCACATCTTTCATTAAGTCTCCCAAACGCACCGCAAAGCGTCCATCGCCTTCTGGTTGTACTGGTAACTCAATTGTATCTGGAGAAACTTGGGCAATCGGTTTAAGTTCCGCTAGCCGAACATTTGGCATTAGGGAAAATAGCAGATAAGCATTAGTTAAGCCAATTGTTTGAATTCGGTTAAACAATCGGCTAAATTCCTCCACTACTTGATCGGGCTTTTGAATGTAAGACAGTGTACCTAGTCCAGCATCGGCAATTTTTTCTAAAATATCCTGATTCCAGTTGTCACCAAATCCCAAGGTATTTAAAGTCAAGTTATAGTTAGCAGCCAAGTGGGCAAATTTTAAACAGCGATCATTATCGCCATGTTCATTTTCGCCATCAGTTAATAAAAAAACTTGAGAAACAGTATCTTTTTTCCCCTTTGCCAACTCCTCAATGCCCAAACGCAAACCTTCATCAATTGCCGTACCACCATCAGCACTCAAGCGGTTAATTTGCTTTTTGATGTGTTCTCGGTCTTCGATAACTTGATTAGGTACTAAGACTTTGGCACGGTGATCGAAAACTACAACACTCAAGCGATCCCCAGGATTGAGTCTGTCAACCAAGCGATTTGCCGCTTGCTTGACAGTTTCTAGGGGCCGCCCATTCATCGAACCACTATGATCGAGAATTAGACATAAATTAACAGGGACATTGCGATCCAAAATTTCGCCGATCGCAGAAATCGAAAGGGATAACTGACGCTGACTGTTCGGTTGATTTGCGTCTAAATTACTATCATTCAGGACGGGCTGCAAGTTAACTTTCATAACGCAAAGTTCCTAGTGAGGATATACATTTTTATAAATAACTTCAAAACGCAACATTAGAACTACGGAAAACAAATACATTAATAAGCTGTAACGTCTTGAAACGTCAAAAGCTCAGAGTCAAGAAAAACTCTAAACCCTTGGCAGAGATGCTATTAATCGCGTCTCTACTGTTGACAGTCAATCATAGGCGATCGCCCATAACTAAGCATCAAAAAGGAATATTCCTTAAACCTCTGTACCTTTACACCCCTACACCTTTTTTCGAGCTAGCCTTAACGAAAAAATATGCAACTTAAAATCGCAGTAGCTTATATTCAAGAATATCTTAGAAGCTAAGGATTAGCAGATGTTCAGCCCCCTGACTCATTAGCCAGAAATCCGCACCTTAAAGATAGCTAGCATCGCGCTAGTATGTATTACAGTTAACGGCATAATTTCAGGCGCTCAGTTGCTATGGACATTTCCCCCATCAAGGCTGTTCAAGCCCCCTATTACGGCGATAACTCTTACCGGACACCGCCGCCAGATTTACCCTCCCTGTTGTTGAAGGAGCGAATTGTCTATCTTGGGATGCCCCTGGTGCCTGCTGTCACGGAGTTGATCGTCGCTCAACTACTATATTTACAGTCAGACGACCCCGAGAAGCCGATTAAAATCTATATCAACTCAACCGGCACATCCGGTTATAGTGGCGATCCAATTGGTTTTGAAACCGAAGCTTTCGCTATCTATGACACAATGAAATACATCAAGCCACCCATCCATACTATCTGCATTGGTTCAGCAATGGGTATGGCAGCGATGCTACTCGGTGCTGGTACTAAAGGTTGCCGCGCTAGTTTACCCAACGCTAATATTATCCTGCACCAACCTAAGAGCTACGCCCAAGGTCAAGCAACGGATATTCAAATTCGCGCGCGAGAAGTTCTGGCAAACAAGGCATCAATGGTTGATATCCTAGCTCACACCACTGGACAAGCCCCAGAAAAAATTTCCAAAGATATGGATCGCCTCTTCTACATGACTCCCTATCAAGCTAAAGAGTACGGTTTGATTGATAGAGTGTTTGAAAAAGAAGAACTTGCCAATCCACCTTTGCCTGCAAGCATCCTTTGATTTGTCATTTGTTATTTAGCCTTTGTATTAGGCAAATGACTAATGACTAATGACTAATAACTAATTACAAACGGAGTAGCGAAAATGCCTATAGGTGTTCCTAAAGTTCCTTACCGGATGCCCGGGGGGCAATTTACAGATTGGATTAGCATCTACGATCGCCTCTACCGAGAAAGAATTATTTTCTTGGGGCGAGATATTGATGACGAAATTGCCAATCAAATTATTGCTGTTATGCTATACCTGGACTCGGAAGATCCAGGTAAGGACATTTATTTGTACATCAATTCTCCTGGTGGTATGGTTACCTCAGGCTTGGCAATTTATGACACCATGCAACACATCAAATCAGATGTGGTAACAATATGTGTGGGTTTAGCTGCCTCAATGGGGTCTTTCCTGTTGGCTGCTGGCACTAAAGGCAAACGTATGGCATTGCCTCACTCACGGATTATGATTCACCAACCTTCTGGCGGAACCCGTGGACAAGCAACTGATATCGAAATTGAAGCTAGAGAGATTCTGAGGATTCGTAACCAGCTCAATCAGATTTATGCCAACAACACTGGTCAGACCATAGCCAAAATTGAAAAAGACATGGATCGTGACTTTTTCATGTCGGCCCAGGAAGCTAAAGAGTACGGTTTGATTGACCGTGTAATTGAAGAACGCCCGTAATTGGTGCAGGGGAGATGGGGAAGTGTGGGGAGAGAGGGGAGAAATGAACCATACTTTCTTTCTTAGCTCCCCCCATCCTCCCACACTTGCCACATTCCTTGTTTGCCCCATGCCCAAAATAAATTGTCAATACTGAACTTTCAATTAGAATATAACTCTTTATTATTAATTACTTCAGACTTTAAGTTGAAAGCTTGAAGCTGAATATTCGATAGCTGATAGCTCAAGATGGATCTTGGAGATTACTACCGTATATTAGGTTTAAGATCGGGGGCCTCTTTTGCCGACATCAAAGCGTCTTACAGACGATTGGCGCAGCAATATCATCCCGATATCAACCCAGATGACCACAAAGCTAAAGATAAATTTATTGCCTTGACAGAGGCTTACAAACTGCTGTTGACGGTAGTAATACCAGAAGATACGGTTGGCACACAGTCGAGTCAATCGCCAGTAGCTGCGCGTCAGGAAACAAAGGCAACACCTCAGGAGAAAGCACCAGCAGCTTCGGTAAAAACCCAACAGGCGACGACACCAAAACCACCAAGTGTTACAGCAATAGAACAGCGCCTAAAGTGGAAGACTTACGAGCAGTTGCAACGGTTTTTAAAAGAAAAACGTTATCCCCAAGCGATCGCCTTAGTAGAAGCTTTGGCTGATCGTTTACCAGACGATGCAGAAGTTCGTCAGTGGCAAGCTATTGCTTATCAAGTTTGGGGACGAGTGCTAATTGATCAACATCAGGTGCTCAAAGCCAGAATTTATCTCAAAAAAGCCCTCAAGACTGACCCCAACAACAAAGCTCTGTTCAATGAAGTGCAACGGGATTTCCAACGCTTGGATCAGATTTTTTAAGATATTACATAAAATTTATCAGAGTTTATCTTTGGGCGTGTACATAGTCTACAAAGTAAAATTTAGGACTTAGCCAGAATCTTAGCCAAGTGTAAACGCTGAGGCTGGCTATTGCTGTAATCATCAAAGGTAAACCAAGCTTCATTCGCAATGTATCAGGAAGAATGGCAACTCCTGAGACTACTGTGACAAAGTATGCCAAAAGTAACACTTGTAAGCGCTGGATATTTTTTAGCGCTCCACGACAGCTACTACAGTGCTGGGTATGTTGTTTGTAGCGATCGAGCATTACCGAGCGATTATCGTTGATTGTTGGGCTTTCTGGAACTTTAATTCCCGCTTCGTTCCAAGGTAGTTGCCCGTGACAATACTTATCAAACCAATTCCGAAATTCAATTACTAAGCGATCTGCGCTTGTAGCTAGTTTGTAAGCTGTTTTCCAACTTTCAACGGATGTTCTTTGTTGAAGAAAGTACTCTTGTTGTTGCAAGAGTACCATATCACCATCGAGAACCGAATTTCGAGTTTTAATATGTGTCCACCAACGTGGTATTAAACGTTGAAGTCTTGTAGCAAAATTGCGGGGAAATTGCGCTACAATTCTTGATTTACCTGGAGAAACGGGAATGCAGTAGGTGACAAGTCCTAACTGCTTACCAGAGTTACCAAGACCGATTGCATATTCCAAGTGGCAAGGTGGTTCAAATGTGATTGTTGTTTTGTTGTTTCTGTCGATATATACTTCAATTAAATTTGGCGTTGATTGTGCAACTTTTAGAGGAATAGGTTTTCCTTGTTGGCGATCGCCTTGAACGCCATGATGGGCAAAAGGAACATGGCTAGGATCTGCGACATTTTCTACAAGGGTTTGCCAATCGTATTCTAAGTCCCGTACAAAAGAATCCCAAACAAAACCTTTACTAGCATCTACTAAAGGTGATAAAGGTAACGATGTGGTAGCAGCATTTTCAGTTGATTTAGCATCCGGCCAGACCCAAAGTAAATCATTTTCTTGGCGAACTGGCAGCGAAATTGCGCACAAATTTTGTTGATTTTTGGTAATAACTTGTGAATCTTCAGCTTGGGGAATTTGGGTACAGATTCCTTGGGAATCAAATTGCCAGCCGTGATAGCTACACATTAAATTGCCTGTTTGCTCGTCAACACGTCCCTCACTCAAGGGAGCTAGGCGATGGGGACATCGATCTAGAAATACACGGTAAGTTTCAGATGTTTTAGGCTTCCAGATGACTAAGCGAAGCCCCAAAAGAGTTACTGGGGTTGGTTGCTTGGGATCGAGATCTTCAATTGGTGAGAGAGGATACCAGTGCTGAAAGAAGTTGAATTCAGATTGCATTTTACTTTTAATACCTTTAATGATTTAATCAATTAGATTTGATAACAAACGCATCTAAAATATCTTTTAATGGCATATTTCATCACTATTTATCATGTTGGAAAAGTAACACTTGTGTTACATATCTGATTGAAGAAGCCTTATTTAAGTTTACTAACCTGTTCTCAGCCTTTTCTCTACTCGCAGGTTTAATTATTGTATATAAATAATAAAAAATCTCTATAATTCTACTTTTAATTGTTTTGGCGAGACAATGATTAGCTACTCTTAAAAATGGGATACTGACAAAATGTAACTTGACGATCTCGAAAGTAGTATTATAAGTTTTAGAGAATTACATGTTTCAAAATTAAGTCTAAAGCATAACAATATTACCTTGTATAGGTGAAAACCTATCAAGGAGACTGCAATCTGGAAACTAAAAATCCCCGGATTTACGACTGGGGAATACTAAAGTTTATGTCTAATTCTACAATTACTATAACTGTCAAGTTATTTGCTGCTTACCAAGAAGCCTATAAGGCCTCAGAACTGGTACTAGAATTTTCCAATGGTACGCCAGTGAGAGCAGTATGCGATCGCTTGATTGCGGAACATCCAGAACTGAGCCAATTGCGAGATATTACCCGCTTTGGAATTAATCTGATATTTGTTGAACCGGATACACCCCTGCAAGATGGGGATGAAGTGGTGTTAATTCCACCAGTCAGTGGTGGTTAAGGACTTCTAGCTAAAAAAGGCAGAGGGGCAGGGAGCCGGGGGAGGAAGGAAATTATTATTATCTGAGTAAATTGGATAATTTATTTTCTGGCAGTCCCTTAACATAAATAGGCGATCGCTAGTAATAAAATCTGATGACTAAACCAATAGTTTGGGTACATGGTGACTGTCTGAGTCCCCACAATCCTGCATTGCAAAAATATCCCGACGTCCCAGCTATCTGGGTTTGGGACGATGCTTTGATAGCAGAATGGCAACTGAGCCTCAAACGCATCACCTTTATCTACGAATGCTTGCTAGAGTTACCTGTTGAAATTCGGCGTGGTAATGTAGCACAGGAAATTATCGCCTTTGCCCAAGAACATGATGCCGACTTAGTTGTCACCACCGCAAGTCCCAGTCCGCGCTTTGCGAATATCTGCAAGGAAGTTGAATCTTCTTTAGCTATGGAAGTGCTAGAGGTGGAACCGTTTTTTGATTACGACGGGTATATCGATCTCAAGCGGTTTTCCCGCTATTGGAAAGTTGCCGAGAAGTATGTTTGGGAATAAGCAGGCGAATGGAATTCGCAGCTATACAGACAAAACCCACCGCCGTGGGTTTCAAATTCTTTGAGTCCGCTTAGGCGAAGGGTAGCCACGATTTTTAATTGCCTGGTATATTTGCAAAGCTGAGATGCTTCCCTTATTCACGAGTATCAAAGGCTCATTAATGGAGTTAAAAGGCTCGTTGACGGAGTTATAAGCCTCATTCACGAGTATCAAAGACTCGTTGACGGAGTTATAAGCCTCATTCACGAGTATCAAAGACTCGTTAACGGAGTTATAAGCCTCATTCACGAATATCAAAGGCTCGTTGACGGAGTTATAAGCCTCATTCACGAGTATCAAAGACTCGTTAACGGAGTTAAAAGCCTCATTCACGAATATCAAAGACTCGTTAACGGAGTTCAAAGACTCATTCACGAGTATAAAACACTCAACCGCATAACATCTTGTTAAAAAAATATTCCTAAACTCCGGCTGAGAGCAAGAAATATCGTGGTTAGGAGCAGAAAATTGTTGTGCTACTAAGTTGGTATCACTATCTCCCTAAGTTTACTGAAAAAATTCCTTATAATCGTTGGTAATGGTCTAATATCGTACCAAATTACTATGGAACCAATTACCGTCGGTGCGATCGCTCTTTTAACTTTTATCGGCAATAAAGTCATTGATTGGTCAACAGAAAAGGCTTTGGATGCTGGTTTAGACAAAGCCAAGCAAGTTCTTAAAGCTAAATCACCCGAAACAGCCGCCGCTTTAGAAACCGCAACCGCACAAGCAGCCTTACCACCAGGAGAACGAGAATATATTGGCGAAGCTGTATTAGTAGAAGAGGTAAAAAAAGCAGCAGCAGCAGACCCGGAAATTCAGGAAGCTGTCGAAGCATTAGGAAATCAAGCCAGTACTGCTGCACAAGCTAACCCAGAACTGGCAAAGGCTATTGCAGAGTTAACCGCAGCTATTAAAGCGCAAAGTCCGACAACGTTAGTCAATCCGCAAGGTGTAATCACTACGGGTGGTCAGACTACAGTCAAGGGTTCCACATTCAACTTTGGCAGCAAATGAGCAATGAGAATTTGCAAGGGATAATTACCCAAGGTGGAAAGGTCATTGTTCAAGACTCAACATTTAATTTTGGGTCATCACAACAGACTTCTCCGCCAAATATCCCCAATAATCTAATTTACAAAGGCGCTATTAACTTTGTTGGGCGGGACAATGAACTTACCGACATCCATCAGAAATTGCAGCAGTCGGGTAAAGTGGCAATTTCGGCGGTGGCTGGGATGGGTGGTGTCGGTAAAACAGAACTAGCAACCCAGTATGCACTAAGACATGAAGCTGATTATCCTGGCGGTATCTGCTGGCTGAATGGGAGAGAATCGGAGTTAGCCGCTAGCATTGTGCAATTTTATTTGTTGTACATCGGTCAAGAAATCCCAAAAGAACTGGGCGGAAAACTGCTGAATCTCCAAGAACAAGTACGGTGGTGTTGGCAGCATTGGCATCCATCCGAGGGTTTGGTGTTGGTAGTATTAGATGATGTCACTAATTTAGAGAATCTGCGAGAGGTACAGCCAACAACCAACCGCTTCCGGGTACTCGTCACCACCCGGTTACGCAACCTCAACCCCAATTTTGTGCAGGAAATTTCCTTAGATGTACTCCCGGAAATCAAAGCGTTAGAACTGCTAACAGCTTTTGTGGGTGAAAAGCGGATACAACGGGAAGAAACAACCGCTAAACAATTGTGTCAATGGCTGGGATATTTACCCTTGGGGTTGGAATTAGTCGGACATTATTTAGCTGAAGATCCAGATTTATCTTTAGCAGAAATGTTAGAACGGCTGAAGGTGCAACGGCTAGAGGATGAAGCACTGGAACGAAGACAGCCAACCCTGAGTGCAGCACAGCTGGGAGTGAAAGCTGCCTTTGAATTAAGCTGGCGAGAACTGGAGGACAAAACTCAGCTTGTGGGTGCGTTATTGAGTTTATTTGCACCTAATGTTATTCCTTGGCAATTGGTAGAGTTTAGCAGTGAGTTGCTGAATTGGGCCAAGACAGATGTCACGGAAGCCAAAAAGCAACTCTACAAACGTCATCTTATTCAAAGCTTAGAAGATAAAAACGCTTGCTATCAAATTCATCCTTTAATTCGGGAGTTTCTCCAAGGGAAATTCGCACAAATTAGCCTCTTTGCTGCTGGGGAAGAGTTAGGAGTAAAATTCAAACAAGCTTTTGCAGCCGTGATAGTAGCAAAGGCAAAAGAAATTCCTGAAACTCCCACCCGTGAATTTATTGAGTCAGTGCAAGATACTATTCCTCATATTCAGGAAGTAGCCCAAAATTTGATTCATGTCGTCAAGGATAAAGATTTAACTTGGGTGTTTGTTAGCTTGGGTAGATTTTATGAAGGACAGGGTTTGTATGCATTAGAAGAACCTTGGCATATACAGTGTTTATCAATAGTCAACGTCCGTTTGGGAGAAGAACATCCCGACATCGCCAGCAGCCTCAACAACTTGGCATTATTTTACGAATCCCAAGGCAAGTACGCCGAAGCTGAACCCTTGTATCTGCAAGCTTTGGCAATGAGAAAATGCCTGTTGGGAGAAGAACATCCCGACATCGCCAGCAGCCTCAACAACTTAGCTAATCTCTACGAATCCCAAGGAAAGTACACCGAAGCCGAACCCTTGTATCTGCAAGCTTTGGCAATGAAAAAACGCCTGCTGGGAGAAGAACATCCTGACATTGCCACTAGCCTCAACAACTTGGCTACTCTCTACGAATCCCAAGGAAAGTACGCCGCAGCTGAACCCTTGTATCTGCAAGCTTTGGCAATGAAAAAACGCTTGCTGGGGGAAGAACATCCTAACATTGCCACTAGCCTCAACAACTTAGCTAATGTCTACAATTACCTGGGAAAGTGCGCCGCAGCTGAACCCTTGTATCTGCAAGCTCTGGAAATGAAAAAACGCCTGCTGGGAGAAGAACATCCTGATGTTGCCATCAGCCTCAACAACTTAGCTTATCTGTACGATTGCCAGAGAAATTACACCGCAGCCGAACCCTTGTATCTGCAAGCCTTGCAGATTGGAAAACGCCTGCTGGGAGAAGAACATCCTGATGTTGCCATCAGCCTCAACAATTTGGCTAATCTCTACAATTCCCAAGGAAGGTACACCGAAGCCGAACTCTTGCATCTGCAAGCTTTGGCAATGAGAAAACGTCTGCTGGGAGATAACCATCCCAACGTCGCCACCAGTCTCAACAACTTGGCTAAACTATACTATTCCCAAGGAAAGTTCGCAGAAGCTGAACCCTTGTATCTGCAAGCCTTAGCAATTTTTGAGCAAAAATTAGGTGTCAATCATCCTCATACAGTTAAGTGTTGTGAAAATCTTGAACGTCTTCGTGCTGCTAACTCTTAACTCTTTACTTTGTCCTTCAGTAGCAGACAGCGATCAAATAATTGCACAATAAAAGTAGTTCGTCATAGTTACTACTTAGAAATGCCGACTAAACTAGCTGATGCACAAAATTTACTTTCCGATCTAATTGCCCGCTACTCATCGCGTGTAGATTATTTGATGATTCGCCTGGAAGAAGCAGAAGGTACTGATATCTTGTTGCGTGGCGACAAGGTAGAAACCCTCAGCGAAGGTATCTCAATGGGTGGACATATTCGCGCTTGTTATAAAGGCGGGTGGGGCTTAAGCTGCTTTAATCGGCTTTCGACAATTCAAGAACGCATCGAAGAAGCGATCGCAGCTGCGCGCATGGTGGGTGATGAAGAGACTGTACTCGCTCCCATTGACCCAGTGCAAGCAGTATGTCAGCTACCCCTCACAGGAACCGATCCGCGCAAAATTTCTTTGAGTCAGAAAAAAGAATTATGCGATCGCTATTCCGATCTACTCAAAAGCGTTGATTCGCGAATTACTACAACTTCAGTTCGTTACGGTGATAGCGCCCAAAAAATTATTCTTGCCACCTCAGAAGGTACATTAATTGAGCAATCTTGGGTGGATATGGAAATGCGCTTCGCCGCGACTGCGAGAAACGGCGAAACCGTCCAAACTGGGAGAGAAACTACAGGCTCTCGCAAAGCCTATGAAGATTTAACCAATTTAGACGCACAAGTTAAGAGTGCAGCAAAAAGAGCGATCGCCGCTTTATCTCTACCATCAGTAAAAGGTAATACTTATACCGTCGTCATTGACCCTATACTTACTGGTTTATTTGTTCACGAAGCCTTTGGACATCTATCGGAAGCTGATATGGCTTACGAAAACCCTGATATTTTAGAAGTCATGACCATTGGACGACGATTTGGCCCAGAAGAACTGCAAATTTTTGATGGTGCTGCGCCCGAAGGACATCGTGGTAGTTATTTTTACGACGACGAAGGCACACCTGCCACAACAACCCAACTAATTAAAGATGGAATCTTGGTAGGACGTTTGCATTCCCGCGAAACCGCAGGCAAATTAGATGAAGCACCCACAGGTAACGCCCGTTGTCTGAATTATCACTTCAATCCCATAGTCCGGATGACAAATACCTGGATTGAAAGAGGTAAAACACCAGTTGCAGACTTATTTAGCAACATTAAAGAAGGCGTATATGCCCGTAATTGGCTGGGTGGGATGACCAATGGGGAAATGTTTACCTTTAGCGCAGGCGAAGCATGGATGATTAGAAACGGCAAAATCGCTGAACCTGTAAGAGATGTCACCCTTTCTGGTAACGTTTTCCAAACCTTAGCAGATATTGAAGCAATTGGTGATGACTTTTACTGGGACGAATCCGGAGGTTGTGGTAAAGGCGGACAAAACGGCTTACCTGTAGGTTGTGGCGGCCCCAGCCTGCGAATTCGAGATGTAGTGGTTGGCGGTGAAACTTAAAAAGGTAAATGAAGTACACGGGTAGGGGCACAACAATGTTCAAACGTGTCAACTTAAGCTAAAACGCTTATCCCACGAGCGTTTTATCCCTCCCTTGAAGCAGGGCTGTTTCACTTCCTAAAATGGTTAAAATTGCAAGGGTCAAGAGATTAAAATTTAGAGCAAGCAGACAATTTTGGGCAAAATTTTTATGCCTTAATGCCTAAATTATGTTGTTTTGCTTTGCGCCTTTGCGCCTTTGCGTGAGAATCTCCTCTTGACAAATCTCACACAGCAACGAATGAAACAGCCTTGGCAATCATAGCTTAGATGTTTATCTAATTAATTATGGCTAGGGATTTCAGTCTATGATGATTAGCTGGTATTGTTTGAGGCTAAATCTCAGAATACCAAGCGCAAAAGCGCAATTCATTAATAGCTGATAGCTAAGTTATGGTAGTTGTAGCAATTCTAGCGGCAGGACGCGGCACAAGGATGAAATCACAGCTGCCCAAGGTTTTACATTCTTTGGGTGGGCGATCGCTAGTAGAGAGAGTTATCAATAGTGTAGAACCACTTTCGCCTTCACGGCGGTTAGTGATTGTGGGATATCAGGCTGAAGAAGTGAAAACAGCCATGCAGTCAATCCCTGGTTTGGAGTTTGTTGAACAGACTGTACAACAAGGAACGGGTCACGCTATCCAGCAATTGCTTCCTCATTTGGAAGATTACGCTGGGGATTTAATAGTGTTAAACGGCGATGTTCCGTTGTTAAGTACCCAAACACTGAAAATTTTGTGGCAAACTCACCAAGAACATCAAAATGCTGCTACTATTCTCACAGCATATTTGCCCAACCCCCAGGGTTACGGGCGCGTTTTTTGTGATAGTGAAAATATTGTGCAACAAATCGTCGAAGATAAAGATTGCACCACTGCCCAAAGACAAAATCGTCGGATTAATGCTGGGGTTTACTGCTTCCGTTGGCAAAATTTAGCCAAGGTGCTGCCCTACCTAGAAGCAAATAATAGTCAAAAAGAATACTATCTTACCGATGCCGTAACTCAAGTCGGGCAAGTGATGGCAGTAGATGTGGAAGACTATCAAGAAATTCTTGGCATCAACGATCGCTTACAACTCGCAAATGCCTACGAGATCTTGCAAAGACGAGTTAAGGAAAAATGGATGATGGCAGGTGTCACCCTGATTGACCCCAGCAGTATTACCATTGATGACACTGTGGAATTACAGCCAGACGTAATTATTGAACCCCAAACTCACCTGCGTGGCGATACTGTAATTAAAGCAGGAAGTCACATCGGACCTGGGAGTTTAATTGAAGATAGCCAGTTAGAGGAGAATGTCACAGTACAGTATTCCGTAGTTAAGGGAAGCATTGTGCAAGCAGGAACCCAGATCGGCCCCTATACCCATTTACGCAGTCAGGTGCAAGTAGGTGCTGGTTGCCGTGTCGGTAATTTTGTGGAATTAAAAAATACTCGCTTAGGCGATCGCACTAATGTGGCTCATTTGTCATATTTAGGCGATACCACGGCTGGTACTAAAGTCAATATTGGTGCAGGCACAATTACCGCTAACTATGATGGCGTTAAAAAACACCCAACTAAAATAGGCGATCGCACTAAAACTGGTTCCAATAGTGTCTTAGTTGCTCCAGTCACCTTGGGCAATGATGTTTATGTGGCAGCCGGTTCAACTGTAACAGAAGATGTCCCTGATGATGCTCTGGTGATTGCCCGTGCGCGTCAGGTAGTTAAACCTGGTTGGCGCAAGAAAAGTGCTGAGTGATGAGGAGTCACTGCGTTGTAGACGCCGGAGACGGCTTCCCTCAGGGTAGCGTCCGTTGGGGCTTCCCACCTGCAAGCAAGTGGCGTTGTTGAGTTCTAAGTTTGAATAATTTACTCAGCATTCACTACTGAAGACTCAGCATTAACGATACAGCCAACATTTGTCGCAAGTGGAAGTTCTAAAGTATCACCAATTCTGTTGCCATCGTGGTATGCAGCAAGTAAGACTTGGCTGGTTTTACCCCAAGCGATCGCCCCACTTGCATCTAAGGCGATCGCTCCCAAATCTCGTTTGTGATCGTGGGCTTCAGCAAATGAGCGTTTCATGGCTTCTTTAAGAGACATTCCATCAGTCACGCGTACTACAATCTTGGCCGCTAAACACTCATCAATGATGTCTTCTCCAATTCCAGTGCAGCTGACACCAGCATTATTTGTTGCATAATTACCCGCTGGCATTGCAGAATCGCTGACTCTCCCAATCCGCTCAAACCCCTTACCGCCTGTAGAAGTGCCAGCAGCTAATCGACCGTAACTATCCAAAGCCACTACTCCTATTGTGCCACGTCGAGCATTGCTGCTTTCCACGAGTTCTGGTTCTGCAACCACCCCAGCCATCGTGCTTTTAAAATTATCCTGACGTTCTTGTATCCATTCGTGCAACCGCAAATCTGTTAAAGCGTTGTAACTGGGAATTTGCAACTCCCGTGCCAGTTCAGCTGAACCGTAATCTGACAGTACCCTGTCTGGAGAGGTTTGTAAAAATTGTGCTAACTGTATAGGATTTTTTACCCGCGATATATTAATTACACCGCTAAAGCGTCCTGATGACCCATCCATGAGAGAAGCACTCATGCGAATTTGACCATCAGATTGCAGCACCGAACCAGTACCCGCATTAAAGCGGGGGTTATCTTCCAATAATTGACAACCCTGCACTACCGCCTCAGAAGCATTTGCTCCGGAAATGAGTAGAGAGTAAACTTCCTCTACCACTGTATAGAGCGCTTGGCGCACCGCCTCTACTCCACCTTTCCCGTGGAGTGAACTACCAGCCCCTCCATGAATAATTAATTTTGGCTGCACCTGTAACTTCATATATCCCTTGCGCTATTTGCGTCTCAGTGGTGTTAGTTCGAGTCAGTTTCATTTTTAACTTCAGAACGACGACGGCGGCAACGTTCTGAGCAGTATTTCACCTCGTCCCAGCAATCTTGCCATTTCTTGCGCCAGGTGAAGGGACGTTCGCATACCGGACAGATTTTTGTAGGTAAGTCAGATTTAGAACGTTTACGCCCCATTTTGATACTGTGCAGATTGGAGAAAAAATTTGCGAGAGCGATGGAAAATAATTATAACCAGATTGTTACAACGGCAGGATAGTTTTTGCGAATAAATGTGGGGTCAATCCCCCTAGAGAGTTATTCCTGGTTAACTTAGCAAGTATTTTAGGACTATTCACTGCTATTTGGACTCAATTTCAGGAGCGCAGCCTCTCTAGAGCAAGATTTTAGCAATATTACCAGTAATTCAAACATAGACAAATATCAATTGCTACAAGCATTTGTTACCTGGAATAAGCCCACAAATTTATGGGTTATACCCCTCACAACCTGTGCTAAAAATTTATGTAATATTGAGAACTTAGCTCTTTTACGGTAATTACTGTGTTAAAGAAGGCGAAATTGCCTAGGAAGGCAGGACTAAAAATTACTAAGAAATATGAGTAGCTAACAGTAGCAGTAATCGGCTGACTACTCGATTATCTGGTAACTGATAGAAATGCAATTCTCCTTTCATTTGCCGTATGAGATTTTTGCAGATGAGGAGGTGCAAACCTGGTGGTTGATCTAGGCTAGAGACAGCAAGCAAATCCTTGGGTTGATCTTGATTTAGCTCTTCTAGTAGCAGCGCTTCCATAGGACCACTGTCTGTTATCGAAATATCTAACATTCCCTCATCTAAGCGACGACACCAAATATCAATTCTGCCTCCAGGCTGAGAACGTTGACAGGCTACCACCAACAATTCCTGAAGCACTAGTTCAATTTTTCTAATGTCCCCGACGATCGCCATTGAGGACTGATTTGCTAAAGTTTGAGTACCTTTAAGATCCGCAGAATTTTTTGGTGAGTCCTGAGGTACAACAGACTGTCCTAAACCATGCACACCTACCCAGAGCTTATGTTGTTTAAGTAAATTGTCTACTTTTTCAATGGCTCGCTTCAGCAAACTGGCTACAGGTATAGTTTCCCATTTCATTTGTAACTGCCATTGCTCATATTTGAGCAGTTCTGCGATCGCGGCTGTTGCGTGCTCTAACTGCCGTAGTAGTGGCTGGGGACGTGTTTCTCGCATTTCCTGAGCAGAAATACCCGAATCATGGCTTTGAGAAAGTAACGGTGTTGCTGCTCTGTGAATTTCTTCTAGACGACGATGCTTGTACCAATTGAGTTGTCGTAAGTCGTCGGTTGCCAACTCTAGAAGTTGGGTAATTTGCTTTTGACGATGCAACCAAGCTAATTGACAAACAAGAGTTTCAGCCGCACTGAGGCTTTGTTCTGACCAATAACGCTCTCGATGGTCTGCAAATAACACCACACTTGTGGGTTGATAAGCATTGGAAGTACGTAATATCATCACCAAAATTTGACCAATATCCGACCCGTTCAACCAATTTCTGGTTTCTGGGGGCAAATCATCTACTCTGAGGCTGAGGTAACCTTCTTGAGCAAGTGCCCATTGAATGAGAACTTCAGTCTGAACAAAGATCGATGTATTAGCAACAATCTCAAATCCCTTATTGGTAACTACTCCAGGGATAATTTCTGCCTGATGCTGACCAGGCGACCAAGATAGCATCAATGCCAAGGGACAACCTAGAACAGATGCTATTTGTTGCAGTGCGGTGCGTTCTAGATGATGTTCTTCTGTATCTGGTGTTTTACTCTGGGTTTGTGCCAAAATACGCAAGCATTGTTGTAAGCTGTGTAAGATTGTTTTTTGCTGCTCGTTATTGCCTTGCAGCTGCCATTGCCGGACAATCACACCAACTTGTTGGCTGACAACCCATAGCAGTTCCTTTTCTAAAGCCGTCCAACAGCGGTGGGTTTCATGAGCAATGACTACAAGGGCTATTGGGGAATTACCTTGAGCGCAGTTGCAAACTAGCAAGGAATGCACGCCATTTTCAATAAAAAAGGGACGCCAATTAAAAAATCGCAGATCTTCGTCTAAATTCTCAATCTCCACTGCTTCAGTAACACGCTGCAAAAGCTGTCTATCCAAATCTTTGAGAGCATTGAGGTTAAATGTCAAAGGTCGGCGATTCTGAAGCTGGCTTTGGTGCAGAATTTGATAATGATTTTGGTCGGGGTCGTACCGCAACAATAAAAAGCGGGTGGTACCAAGTCGCTCTAAAACTCTCTGAGCACAGATACGTAGTACTTCTTGCAGGTCATGCTCACTATAGATAGCTTGGGCAACTTGACTAGTTAACTGAGCATCCGCTTGAATTTGTTTGATAGTGCTTTCCATGTTATCAGTGGGGGCAACCAAAGAGATTAACCCAGCAGCACCTTGGATGAAATTTTTGTCTGTATCTGTCCAGATACGGGGTTGATTGCCTTCCACTGCCAGAAAACCCAGCAATTCCTTTTGACAGATTATGGGGGCTGCCAACAGCGATCGCACCCGTAGGCGTTGGAGTAGCTTGCCTGTAACATGACTATTGAGAGAGCTACGCGACTCTCCAATCGAGACGGTTTGATTGACTACCAAAGCATAATAAAATTCGCTTAAGTCCTGCACGGAAATTCCTACTGCTGGTTGCTGGGGACCAGAGTTGCGACCGAGATTGAGCAGCTGATTGCTCATCCGACACCAAAAGTAGCGTCCTTCTCGTTCAAACCAGTAAATATTTGTTCGAGATGGGGAAACAAATTGATGAGTGGCTTCTACTACGGCTTCTAGTTTTTTATCAAGATTACTTAAGGAGCGTAAGTTTTCTAACAATCGCAACAAAGGCTGTTCAATATGCTTAGTTTGCTTTTGCTGCAAATCTATTTCATGTTGATAAAGTACTGCCCCCAGTTCGGCTAAAACCATTAATAGCCTTGCTTTTGCGTCTCCAGCCAGTAAATAGCCCCAGGTTTGTGAACCTAACAAAACCAAACCCAAACAGCGGTCTCGATAGCGAATCGGTAAAACAATCGTTCCTTGGATTTGAAATTTTTTTGCCACTTCCTGTAATGTATCAGCGCGGTGTTCATCTCTTAAATCGGCTACACCTAAAGGTCGCTGTTCAATTACGACTTGTTCTAATAAATCTCCTGAGCTGAGAACTAAACGCTGTTGTAAAAAATTGGTGTCTTTAGTAGGCGTCATCCCGCCTTTGCCAGACAATGTGTGATTCAGGCGATCGTAAAGAGCAATCCAAATTAGTTGGTAGTCAAACTGCTCTTTAATATAAGCAATAGTAGTTTCAATTAAAACTTCAACATTATCCTCTTCCCTGAGTTTCTGGAGGACACGCCCCAAGGAAATTATCTGTTTTTCAGCAGCTATTGGTTTTTCTGGCGGTCCCATCTGATTATTAGTCAACATAACTTGTAATATATAAGATGCCCAGAAAAGCACCCTGATAATAAGTTGCGTTTAAAATTAGCATCTGAAAATAAGGCAGAAGGCAGAGAGCAGAATAAAAAGATGAGTAAGGTTGACAAGGAGATAGAGGACGCGGGGACGCGGTGAAATAATTAATGCCCAATGCCCCATGCCCAATGCCCAATGGCAACTGTGATTGAAATGGATATTTATCAATTAGCAATTAGTCCGCTGTTGTTTAATCTGCTCAAAACAGATCCAGAGTGGTTACACCAAAAGACGATTAACACTCTTGGCTGGCTCTCCCAAAGAAGCGATCGCCTACCTGCTAGATGGGTTAACCACCTCCTCCAGCATTCATTTTGCTTATATGACCCACGTCTAGAACAAAATCTGTTTGGGCTAAACTTTCCTAACCCTTTAGGTTTAGCAGCTGGATTTGATAAGGATGGCATTGCCTCTCAGATCTGGCCAAGCCTTGGTTTTGGCTTTGCAGAACTAGGAACAGTGACATTTATTCCCCAGCCCGGAAATCCCCGTCCCCGCTTGTTTCGTTTACCGTTAGATAAAGCTGCCCTCAACCGCATGGGTTTTAATAATAGCGGTGCAGCAGCAATGGCGGCACGATTGGCGCAAGGAAAACAAGAATTAAACCAGCGAATACCTATAGGTATAAATTTAGGCAAGTCTAAAGTAACCCCCTTAGAAGCATCTGCAAACGATTACCTCAATAGTTTTCGTTTACTTAAAGATTTGGGAGACTATTTTGTAGTTAATGTGTCTTCCCCTAATACGCCAGGGTTGCGATCGCTCCAAGATGCAGCCATGCTCGGCTCTATCTTGGATTTATTGCAACAAGACAATAAAACACAGAAGCCGATTTTTGTCAAGATAGCACCTGATTTAGAATGGGAAGCGATCACTGATATTATTGCTTTGGCTAATACCTACCAAATAACAGGGTTAATTGCTACTAACACCACTATTCGCCGTGATTTGCTGAAAACCCAGGTGATTGCAAAAACAGGCAAAACTGTGCAAGAAGAAGCTGGTGGAATTAGCGGCGCACCATTACGCGATCGTTCCACTGAAGTAATTCGATTTATTTGGCAGCAAACCCAAGGGCAATTGCCGATTATTGGCGTTGGTGGCATCTTTACCCCAGAAGATGCTTGGGAAAAAATTACTGCTGGTGCTAGCCTGATTCAAGTCTATACAGGCTGGATTTACCAAGGACCAATGATGGTACGTCGCATTCTCACAGGTTTACTTTCTAAGTTAGAAGAAAGCGGATTAACTTCCATCAATGCAGTTGTAGGTTTAGACGCAAAAGCTCAAAAGTGAAATTATTTAGCAATTATTTAGTTATCAAAGTTTGAGTTGGGATTTATACCTCAACTCAAACTTATGAATTCCAGAAATGGGTTAATTTCAATCCCATCTGAAAAACTCCTCACAGTTCACTGTTGAGTGATTTTAGACATTTTTTCCTTGGCAAAAAGCTAGGAAAATCAAGTTTCTAGTTTTAACTTTTATCTTCATCCAAGGGGAAAAACTCCTTAGATTTTCGGGAGAATGACCAGGCAATGCCATCTGGATCGCGACTGCGGCTCCATTCAGGAAAGTCAGGGTCATTTCGCCTTTTATATACTGTGCTGGAATAAACATTTAGCCGTTTAGCAAGTTCTGATTGAATCAGAGAGCCAAAAAGTAATTGTTTTTCCAAAGGTATTTTGACTTCTTCATGAGTTGCTGGAGGCAATAATTCAGCCTCTGTTTCTTCTGGCTGGGGCTGTGGTAGCGTTGGTGCCAGTAATATGGGAGCAGCTTGGGCAACTGATTGAGACGGAAGTTCTTTAACAGGCTCACTACTTTCAAGTATGCTTCCCAAAATGGTGGCATTGATAAAGTAATAGACTGGACTTCCATCTTCAGAATTCAGAATACTGGCACCAAATTCGCTGGCTTTAGTATCTAGGTAGCGTTTGGCTATTGTTCCAGAAAAATTACCCTTGATTGCCAAGTCCATCGGTGTCACTCTGCCTTGAGTGTCCTGAATCAATCGATGAAAAATTGGATTAACTTGCTGACACCACTGTTGCCATTGATGCCACTGCCAAATATTGAAACCAATGATTAGCAGCATTAAAGCCAGCCAGAATTTCCAAGTAGAAACAAGGAAAATAATCAAAAACGAGATTGGCAAAAGCAGAACGAGAAAAGCCTTCCCGCTGCCTTCTAATGTTTTTTCACTCATGCTCATTGCTGCCAAGTGAATTGTTAGAAAAGAAATAATTATTATCTTGGCAAAAATTGTGACATTTTTTTGTATCTTTTGGCAAACTTACGGCAAATTTGTTGGAAAAATATAAAATTAATAATTTTTATGCACTGTAAGCTGCCTGAAGTATTGGCAAATTATTCAGCTTGTAAGCCTTTTAAATCAAGAGTTTTGCCTAAAAAAGCAGCTTTTGCCAATGATGTCAGATGGGCAAAAACATAATAACTATGTTTATATATACTTTTTCATTTCGGGATAGTGGTGGGAAGCTCTAGGAGTTATAGATAACTTTTTGACTAAAATCATAAATTTCAAACTCAGCGTCCTAAATACTTGACACCTAGTAATACACATACTACATTAATAATACAAGCCGATGTTCCAAAAGGAGTAAGCTTTAACCGTAGCGGATAGCTCAAATACCAGAGCGCCCACCTTGCCCGCAAGGGCCGACATATCGAGGGTTACCGCAAATAACATTAAATATCCTTGATTTAAGTTCTGGAGGTGCAGGTGAAAATCCTGCTTCGCTACACCAAACACCAAAATTAGTACTAAGCTTTGAATTTTTCACTCAGCACTCATAACTCATAACTTTTAATGTGGCGGGTAGCTCAGTGGTAGAGCGCCAAAAACATCTTTGTTCATCCCTTGTCTGAAAAGACCGACGAATGAAGGTTATCGACTCATAATCGGGAAGGTCGTAGGTTCAAATCCTGCCCCGCCACACCAAAATCAGTACTGAGTTAAAAATTCCAAACTCAGCACTCATAGCTAACAACTCATAACTTTTAATGTGGCGGGTAGCTCAGTGGTAGAGCGCTAAACATCCTTTTTCACCCCTTGCCTGCAAAGGCCGACGAATTAGGGTTATCGATTTGGGTTCGAGAGGTCGCAGGTTCAAATCCTGCTCCGCCACCCAAAATTTAATTTTGAATTTTCATGTGGTGGGTAGCCAAGTGGTAAGGCGCTTAATATCCTTATTCACTCCTTGCCTGAAAAGGCCGACGAATTGAGGGTTATCGTATGCAAAACGAGCAATCGCGGGTTCAAATCCCGCCCCACTACACCAAAATCAGTACTAAGTTCTGAGTACCGAGTACTGAGTTAAAAATTCTAAACTCTGCACTCATAGCTCACAACTCATAACTTTTCATGTGGGTGGGTAGCTCAATCTGGTAGAGCAATGAACGGGTTAATTACCCATAGTCCTTGGTTCATAACCTTGCCTGAAAAGGCCGACGAGTCGAGGGTTATCGTTAATTCATCGGTTGTAGGTTCAAATCCTACTCTACCCCCCAAAATCAGAACTTAGTACTGAGTTAAAAATTCCAAACTCAGCACTCATAACTCACAACTCATAACTTTTCATGTGGCAGGTAGCTCAGTGGTAGAGCGCCTAAAACATCCTTGTTCGCTCCTTGCCTGTAAAGGCCGAAGAATGAGGGTTATCGCCTTCCAAGCGGGATGTCGCAGGTTCAAATCCTGCCCTGCCACTTTTCATTTTTGCCCGCAAGGGCCGGGAGATGAAATTATGAATTACAACTTTTTTACTAAAAAGAAAACAAATACACCGCAAACTCAGCCTATACCCGGACGAGAAGCAGAGATGATTAAGGGGCGTTCTGGTGGGTATATGTTTGATGCGGGTATTTGGAAAGTGCTGCGCCGTTGTCTGTTGATTGGTACAGCAAAAAGCACTTACTACGCTGGCAAACAGGAATTAACAGAAGATTTTGTAGATGTTGTCAAACAAGCTGTAGCAGAGAATCCAGGGCGTGTGGCAGAAGAAATTCTCTATGCTAGCGATGGCCGCGCCATCAACAACAGTGCGCCTATCTTGGCATTGGTGCTGCTATCTATGGGTGAAACACCAGAAGCTAAAAAAGCATTTGGTGAAATCTTTGGGCAAGTTGTTCGCACAGGTAGCCACTTCTACGAATGGCTGAACTACACCAAATCTCTGCGGGGATTTGGTAAGGTAGTGCGCGAAGTTGGGAAAACTTGGTTATCTCGCGAAGATGTCAAGGGTTTAGCTTATCAACTGTTGAAATATCAACAGCGTCAAGGCTTCTCTCACAGAGATGCATTGCGGTTGTTCCATGTCAAACCACCTACAGAAACTCATCGCGAATTATTTGAGTGGGTAGTTAAAGGTTGGGAAGATTTGCCAGCAGACATACCTTCTGAGGCATTGGCGCAGATTTGGTGGTATGAGTGGCTGAAGCGCAATCCTACCGAAACTCATACAGCGATCGCACAAGGACGCCTGACTCACGAAATGGCTGCTCCTGTGGGTAAAATGGATAAACAAGCTTGGCAGTTGCTTTTCCAAGAAATGCCAATAGGTGCAATGCTGCGTAACCTTGGTTCTTTGACAGAACTGGGTGTACTGCGAGCTGATGAAAGCGCTAATATCTTGCGAGTAGAAGCAGTCCTGAACAACAAAGAACATCTGCGTAAAGGTCGCATTCATCCGATTGATG
Organism: Nostoc sp. 106C; assembly: GCF_002154725.1. Taxonomy (GTDB): domain Bacteria; phylum Cyanobacteriota; class Cyanobacteriia; order Cyanobacteriales; family Nostocaceae; genus Aulosira. The sequence goes on from NZ_MTAW01000089.1 coordinate 40,412, forward strand.
TTTTGAAAGCGCTCAAGACTTATCACTCTGGTGGCAAATTAGGACGCAGCCAGAAGACTTGGGAACCAGTTGCCCGGATTGTAGACATTTTAGAAAAGGCGGTTGAACTGTCTTTTGATGTTGTGCAACCCACAGGCAAAGTTTTCATGCACGCTGTTGATGTTTCCGGCTCCATGTCTTGGGGTGTGGTTGATTCAGTGGGCTTAAGCTGCTGTGAAATTGCCACTACAATGGCACTGGTAACAGCAAAGGCAGAGCAAAACTACATGATTCGCGGCTTTGCTACCGAATTTCGAGAATTAGGTATCACAGCCAAAGATAGTTTTAGTTCTGCACTTCGCAAAGCTAGCAACCAAAACTTTGGTGGAACAGATGCTTCTGTAGCTTACGACTGGATGATTAAGAACAAGTTCAAAGCAGATGTAGTTTGCTTTTGGACTGATAATGAGTCATGGGCTGGGTCTAAGCATCCAAGTCAAGCATTGGCACAGTATCGCCAAAAAGTAAATCCCAACGCCAAGGCAGTGTATGTGACCCTTGCACCTTACAACATTACCTTGGTAGATCCTCAAGATCCTCTGTCCTGGGATTTAGCTGGGTTCGACCCTGGAACACCTCGCATCATCCAGATGCTGGCTACAGGTGAACTTTAAAAAGGCTGAAACATGAAGGATGAAATCAAAAAATCTTATTTTCATCCTTCATGCTTTATAAATCAAAATACATGGCGGGTTATCCTTGTTAACAACTTGCCTTTCGGGGAAGAAGAACTTAGGGTTATCGGTTTTATCTCTACCTTTCGGGAAGGACTTCGTCCAACGAGAACGCTTCGCGTACGCGTCTACAATTCCCGCACCCGCCTTTAAAGCTATTTTTGCAGAAAAGATAAATTTCCAGCAGATTACAAGTTGTGCGATCGCAATGCTCACAAACCTTATCCAGAAGAGGTTTTGCACATTTTTGCTGGAAAATAAATTATGACAGCGTTGTCAATGTCTGATTTCGTCAGTTATATCAGTTATTAGCCTTAATTACCTAGGGATGCGGAAACAGGCTTTATACTGAGAAAAACATGATAAATATCTAGCGCTTCTTGAGTTCCTGTACTTTTAGCTCAAATTCGCTGGCAGAAAGCTTAAAATCAAAGTAGAAATTCTCATCCAGGCTCAAAGAGATTGTATATTGCATTCAGCCAAAAATATTTCCCCTGGCATAAGCCTAATGTTATGGTAGCTTGTTGTTAGATTCCCACGAGACAGCTATTACATAACTGTCTCGTGAGACTTCCTCCGTAATTGATGCAGGCAACTAAGGAGGCACATATTAACCATGACAACTAATGCTGAAGATCCACATCCCCAAGAAGATACAAAAAATTTTCAATCTCTAGATAGCTTGCGAGTTCTGTTAGTAGATGATAACGAAGATAGCCTGATCCTAACTACGTTTATCCTTGAAAACATCGGCTTGCAGGTAAAAACAGCAACATCAGTCTCACAAGCTTTAGAAACAATTAAACAGTTAAATTTTGATATTCTAATTTCTGACATTGCTATGCCAGATGTCGATGGTTATTCGTTAATTCGTAAAATTAGAGAAAGCAGCATTTCAACACAACGACAGATACCAGCGATAGCTCTAACTGCTCTTAGTTCTGACGAAAGTCGTAGCATGGCTCTGGCATCAGGTTTTCAAAGTTTTGTTAATAAACCTGTAGAACCTACCGTATTATTAGCAGAAATAAAACGTGTAATTAGTATTAATAAAATTGTTTCATAATAAAATATGTAGCGATCGCTGCTTTATAAATAAATTAGTAAAACTTTAAGCCAAAATTAGCAATCCTGGCAATTTCCTCGTCGTATCCCAGCCAGTCTAACAATGGCTGCAACTAATTCTTCTGGGTTAACAGGTTTGGCTAAATGAATCTGAAACCCGGCTTGGAGTGCTTGCTGCTCATCGTATTTTCTGGCAAAAGCAGTCAGAGCGATCGCCGGAATTTGTTCTCCTTGTTCTGCACTCCAAGCTCTCACCTGGTGCATTAGGGTATAGCCATCCATATCGGGCATACTGATATCGCTGACTAATACATCTGGCTTTTTCTGTTCTATGACTTGTAAGGCTTGTAATGCCGAAGATGCTGCAATTACCTCAGCCCCATCTTGCTCTAATACAAAAGTAACAAACTCTAGCGAATCTGCATCATCATCAACAACCAAAATTTGCACACCAGCTAGGGACAAAGAGTTAGGTGTTAAGCAAGAGGAGTAATTGTGTTCATTCAAACTTTCATTTTTGTCTTGCGGAAGCGGTAAATTGACTGTAAAAGTTGCTCCTTGATCTTCACCTTGGCTAGCTGCTGTGACTGTACCACCATGCATTTCAACGAGATTTCGGACAATTGCCAATCCCAAACCTAATCCACCAAATTTTCTTGTATAACTGCTATCTGCTTGACGGAAGTAATCAAATGCATAAGGCAAAAACTCAGCGCTAATTCCTTTACCTGTATCGCTAACTATGATTTGAGCATAGCCATCAGCCTTGCCCAATCTTACTTCTACCTTTCCCCCTTTAGGAGTAAATTTAACAGCATTAGAAAGAAGATTCCAAACAACTTGTTGCAAGCGAGTAGAATCTCCCAATACTAGCCCTACATTTTGTTCAAATACTGTACTTACCTGTATTGACTTGGTTTGTGCAGCTAAAGCCATTGTTTCTAGTGCAGACAAGACAATAGATTCTAAGTCAATATTGGTAACATTAAGCGTCAGTTTGCCTTGTAAAATTCTGGAAATGTCGAGCAAATCCTCAATTAGTTGCACTTGTAATTTGGCATTGCGCTCTATTGTTGCTAGCGCTTGAGATGTCTTTTCAGGTTCTAATTTGCTACTTTGCAACAACTTTGACCAGCCCAGGATCGCATTCATTGGAGTACGTAGCTCGTGGGAAAGTATGGCAAGAAATTCATCTTTAATTCGATTGGCTGTTTCTGCTTTAGCTCTTGCTGTTTGTTCTAATTCCAGTAAGTGGGCGCGTTCTTGTTGTAGCTGTTTTTGTTCATCAATATCCGTACAAGTTCCAAACCACTTCACTACATGACCTTGTTCATCTTTAAGCGGTAGACCTCGCCCTAACTGCCAGCGATAAGAAGCATCAGCCGCCCGTTTGAAGCGGTATTCTATTTCATATAAAGTGCCGTTATTAACAGCATTTAACCACACCTCATGAGCAGTTTTTACGTCATCTGGATGCAATGCTGCTACCCAACCAGAACCCAAGGATTGCTCTAATGTTAGCCCAGTATAATTGCACCAGTTTTGGTTGAAATAGTCACCTTCTCCGTTAGCATCAGCTGTCCATACAAGTTGAGGAATTGCTTCAGCCAAATAACGGTAACGCTCCTCACTTTGCCGTAGAGCTTCTAATATGCGCTGACGCTCAGCGATTTCCTGCTGTAATTGTTTATTGGTTTTAGTAATTTCATTAGTGCGCACAGCAACCAAATCTTCCAATTGATTTTGGTACTTTCTTAATTCCGCTTCTATCTTTAACCTTTGGGCTATTTGTGTTTGCAGTTGTAGGTTTGCTTGTTCTAATTGAGCCGGGCTAGGAAGCGCTAAGGCTTGTGGAACTAACGGTACAAGTTGTGCAGCTGTAAATACAGATATGGTTGCGGTTCCAGCTTTGATTAATCCTGACAGCCAATAGGTTGGATGCCAAAGCGTCCAAATCTCTATGAGGTGAGTTGTGCCACAAGCTACAATAAATCCACTAAAAAGTAGAAATATCCAATGGAAGGGTAGATCCTGCCGCTTGTTAACGAAGTAGAAAAGTGTAGTTGGAATAGAGTAATAAGCTAGTGCAATCAGGGCGTCAGATAAGATGTGCAGCCACACTAAATCAGTTTGCCATAGATAGCAGTGCCCATGCGGGATAAAAGGTCCGGAACTAAAAAAAATATTCCATAAATCTGACATACACGTCTTGGCTCCCTACCCCTTGAAAGCTCTGTGAGTACTGAAGTTTAACAGATAGGACTGATCATTAATACTCTTTCGTCTTGCGATCGCAATACAAATCATGTCAAGTTTTAAATGCTTTCGTTATTGCAATTTAGCTCTTTGTTAACAATTAAATGGGAAAAATAAACCCTACCAAAGACTAGGAAGGCAGGGTGATAAGTCCAAAATTGTTAATATTATTGAATATATATAGATAAACGTCTAATCTATACAGGCTTTGCCTGAAAGTGCGTAGACGCAAAGCGGTGTTAGCGCAGCGGTAGCGACGAGCGTCAGCAATTCCTTAGGGAGCTAATGCGTTCATACATGTCAACTTAAGCTCAAACCTTTATGGCGCAAGTGTTTCACCCCTCCCCTTACTCTGCTCCTCCGAAGTTTTGTCGTCAGACAAAACAGGGGTGGGATAACGAGGGGCTGATTGGTAATTAAGTGAACTCAAGATCACGACTTTACAAAGGGTTTACGTTAAGTTGAAACCAATGCGCTGCGATCTACATAGTTTATAAAGACTAAGTATGAACTTCTGTTAAGATCGTTCTTCCCAAGGTGTGGTAGGAGCATCAGGATCATCTGAAGGTGCAGTTTTCATTGATGAGCCGTTTTCGTTTGCAGAGTTTATATCTGAATATCTTACCAACTGATCAAACGCCACTAGAGCCTCTATTGCAGATTGATAGCGCTGCTTGTAGTCTTCCAAAACCATTTTACTGAGAATCTCTGCCAAGGGTTGGCTGACCATTACCTTATCTCTCCATTGCAACTCTCCATCAGCATCTCTATCGAACTCATGGGGTGCGATACCACTCAAAGCTTTGATCCCAATCATACCGACTGCATAGATGTCGCTACTGTATTGGGGGCGGCCAAAACATTGCTCGTTGGGTGCATAACCCTTAGTGCCAATCCCAATGGTAAATGGAGTTTGTTCTTGATTTTCCATTTGCGGCGCAGTGACTTGTTTTACAGCACCAAAGTCAATCAATACTAGCTTCCAGTCTGAATGTCTCCGGATAATATTGCTTGGTTTAATATCGCGGTGAATCACATTGTTTTGATGCACAAATGCCAATGTTTGCAATAAATCTCGTAAAATCTCGATAGTTGTGGTTTCTAGAAGGGGTTGTCCTGGTGGCAATTCCTGACTGAGAGGATGACCAACTATATATTCTTGAACTAAATAAAATTCTTCGTCTTGTTCAAAATAAGCCAATAACTGAGGAATTTGAGGATGTTTTCCCAATCTTTCCAATGTTTCCGCTTCAGAGTTAAATAAACGTCTAGCAAGTTGTAATGTCGTCGATTTGGTGTTGGCGGGTTTTAGCTGTTTAACTACACATCGAGGGTTTCCTGGACGTTGAATATCTTCTGCAATATAGGTTTCGCTAAATCCGCCAGAACCGAGAACTTTAACAATTTTGTAGCGTCCACCAAGTATTTTCCCAGCGACGGCTAAATCACGTTGCTGAAGTAGATCTTGTAAGTCACCTTGTTGACTGATAATTTCTTGGACAACTGGAGAAGATTTATATTTCTGAAAGATATCTACTAATTGGCGTTTTTTAATGCTTTCTCTGGCCACTTCAGTTCCTAGGTAAGACAATCCACTTAAGGCGATCGCTACCATTGGTATAGTTGTGGGGAAAATTAACTGCTCATGTACAAATAATACATAGCTCATCCCTCCCCAAATACTGGCTAGGAAAATGCTGTTTATAAATCGATTTATGCCTCGCTTGCTTCTAGTACAGAGGAAGACTGCTCCTGTGACTATAGCTAGCACAAATAAACCTCGCATGGGTAGACTGACAATTCCTGGCGCGATCGCTTTATTGTTCATTAAAGTTGCGATCGCGTTGGCATGAATTTCTACTCCTGACATGCGTTGAGGATACACCCCATTGTTGCCAGCCACTACTGGATGATAATCATTGCCTAACTGTGCTGTGGCTCCAATCACCACGATTTTATTTTTGAAAACCTTTCCCTGCTGCAAATAGTTTTTCCAGTTTTGTGGGTCGAGTACGTACCAAAAGGGAATTGCCTCAAATGTCCCGGCTGGTCCCCAAAAATTAATGCGATCGCCTCTTGGTCGAGAATAATTAATTTTAGCTGCCCTTAACACTGCTTCGTCAAAAGACGGCACCTTATCTATTAAGAGATCTTGTTGATCTAATGACTTATTAAACTCACTCGCTAATCGATGAATCTTGCCATCTACCTCTAGAGGGAAATTAACTGTGCCTATAGATACAGCCCCTACACGAAACATTGGCTGAGGTTGCGTTAGTTGATTCCAAGTTCCTTGATGTGACTCAGAATTTTCATATAGCGCTGCTAAGGTAACTTTACTGCCGTATTTTTGCAAGACTGCTTGGAGTTGGCGATCGTCTGCAACCCCATAACTACTTGGCGTATCAAAAACTACATCTAATCCAACAGCTTTGACACCAGCCTGCATCAATTTTTCTATTACTTGGGCGTATCCAGCACGTTTAAATGGAAAAGATTTCAGTGGTTCCAGGTAAGCATACTGTTGTGGATTTGTTTTATAGTACTGTTCAGGGACTGATATAGACTGATTATCAATTGCTAAAATCACGATGTCTTCTGGAGGCGCAACTAAACCGCGCAGTTGAAAAAAAGTGGAAACCGCCTGACTTTCCATCAATTGCACCATGCCTATCCCAGAAGTACTCAGCACTGCTGCTCCGATTGCTGAAGCACCAGCCAGCAGATGACCAAACCAAGTCATCAGATGGGAATGGTAGGTTGATGTTGTGGTCGAAGTTGCTTTTGTCGGTTTGCCTGACCGTCTATTGGCAGTAGAGACATATTTTTTAGTTAGGCTAGATGTAGGTTCTTCTGCCATATCGTGTTATTGATTAATTTAGGTACAACACTTTTATTTATTTATTCAGACCCTGTTTTAGTGCAACCACATTGAAATAAGACTTAAATGAAAAACTTATACATTTGTAAACTATCCATTATTCCTCTACAAATTTGCATTGTTATCGCCTCTGTGCAGGAGTCTCCCCATCTCAACACTGCCGACATGATTCTCTGCTAAGAGGTGCAATCTGTGATTGTTCTACAGACCTCAACCAGAGATGCTTTGTTTGTGCATTTGCGTTGATGTAAGGAGCTATCCAACTCAACAGCTATGCCCCTAGTAGAGCATTTACTAGAAGTTTCTCTTGAACAACTTCTGCCACTGCGGCAACGGCGATCTTTTCCAAAAAGTGTGTGCTGTTGTTGATGGCAAAACTTAGAGATGGGCATTAGCCTACATTCTACCTTGGAACATCTACCATACCTCTTTAGGAGTAAACTTGACTGTTATACAGTTAAGAATGCTGTTACCAAGTCAATTTTATTGGTAGATTTTGATCACAGGGTAAGTCTTGCAGCGTCTGGAATGAAAAAGTTTCAGCGTCCAGGATCTGCTCTAATGTTTCCACCATTTTTATGAATTAAAAGAGGTTAAGATAAAAGCTATACATGAAGTTATACTTTATAGATATTAGCAAATTGAGCGTTTGATAATTGCTATAATCTATTGTTCAATCTAAAATTCTTTTCTATTATTAGGTGTAATTTTCTATGGGTTCTCCAATGAATCGTCTGTCTATTTTTGTAGACGGAAACAATATGTTCTATGCTCAACAAAAAAATGGCTGGTTTTTCGACCCACGGCGAGTATTAGAATACTTTAAAAACGAACAATCAGAAACAACATTAATTAATGCATTCTGGTACACTGGCTTAAAAGACCCACAGGATCAACGAGGTTTCAGAGATGCTCTAATTAGTTTAGGATATACAGTCCGAACGAAAATTCTTAAAGAATATTATGATGATTCATCCGGGCGGTACTCGCAAAAAGCTAATTTAGATATTGAAATTGTTGTAGATATGTTTAATACAGTAGATCAGTACGATAGAGTAGTTTTATTCAGTGGTGACGGAGATTTTGAGAGAGCAATTGAATTATTACGCTCAAAAAATACACATATTACAGTAGTTTCGACAGAGGGAATGATAGCTAGAGAATTACGTAATGCTACTGATAGATATATAGATTTGAATGATATTAGAGACAGAATAGAAAAAACTGAAGGTTAATATATTTAACAATTATTTACAAATGTAAAAATAAAAAAATTAAAATCCTAGTTATTTATAGCGAAAAGTCCACCCTAAACTAAATAACAAAAAATGATCACCCAACCAGAACGAATCATAATTTTTGATACTACATTACGAGATGGAGAGCAGTGTCCAGGAGCAACCCTAAACATAGACGAAAAGCTAGTTATCGCTAAGCAGCTGGCGCGTCTGGGCGTAGATGTAATTGAGGCCGGGTTCGCCTTTGCCAGTCCTGGAGATTTTGAAGCAGTCAGCAAAATTGCCCAAATTGTTGGCACAGAAAATGGCCCTGTGATTTGTAGTTTGGCAAGAGCAAGGCAAGATGATATCAAAACAGCAGCAGAAGCGATTAAACCAGCTGCTAAAGGCAGAATTCATACCTTTATTGCCACATCTAATATTCACCTTGAGTACAAGCTGAAAAAGACAAAATCAGAAGTTTTAGCGATCGCCGAAGAAATGGTTGCTTATGCTAAAACTTTCACTGATGATGTAGAATTTTCTCCCGAAGATGCAGGACGCTCCGATCCGGAATTTTTGTATCAAGTATTAGAGCGAGCGATCGCAGCTGGCGCTACAACAGTTAATATTCCCGATACTGTTGGCTATACAACCCCCAGCGAATTTGGGGCAATAATTAAGGGGATAAAAGCAAACGTCCCCAATATTGACAAAGCAATTATTTCCGTTCACGGACATAATGACTTGGGTTTAGCTGTTGCTAACTTCTTAGAAGCCGTTAAGAATGGTGCTAGACAATTAGAATGCACTATTAATGGGATTGGCGAACGTGCAGGAAATGCAGCCTTAGAAGAATTAGTTATGGCTTTGCATGTCCGACGGCAATATTTCAATCCCTTCTTAGGACGCCCAGCAGATTCGGAAGAACCACTCACAAATATCGACACTCGGGAGATTTACAGAGCCTCACGCCTGGTTTCCAATTTAACAGGGATGCTAGTGCAGCCCAATAAAGCAATTGTCGGGGCAAATGCCTTTGCTCACGAATCTGGCATTCATCAAGATGGTGTATTAAAAAACAAGCTCACCTATGAAATTATGGATGCCCAATTGATTGGCTTGACAGACAATCAAATAGTTTTGGGCAAACATTCTGGCAGAAATGCCTTCCGCACCCGCTTGAAAGAATTGGGCTTTGAACTATCAGAAACCGAATTAAATAAAGCGTTTATCCGATTCAAAGAAGTCGCTGATAAAAAGAAAGAAATCTCTGATTGGGATTTAGAAGCGATTGTCAATGATGAAATCCAACAAGCACCAGATTTGTTTAGGGTAGAATTGGTGCAAGTTTCCTGTGGTAGCAATGCTAAGCCTACCGCCACAGTCACTCTGCGCACTCCAGAAGGTGAAGAATTAACCGATGCAGCAATTGGTACTGGGCCTGTAGATGCTGTTTACAAAGCAATCAACCGGGTAGTAAACGTACCCAACCAGCTAATTGAGTTCTCTGTACAGTCAGTAACAGCAGGTATTGATGCGATTGGGGAAGTGACTATCCGATTAAGACATGAATCGCGCATCTTTTCTGGTCACGCAGCCAACACAGATATCATCGTTGCATCAGCTCAAGCCTACGTTAATGCACTGAATCGGCTGTACGCATCTTTGCAATCAAAAGAGAAGACCGAGAAAGGAACTCCGCAGAAAGTCTAAATACATTTAAGCCTGTAACCCTTGCAGATTCACCGCCTGTGGAGATCTGCAAGGATTTTTTTTTGAGGAATTATACACATACTGAAGCTTGAAACCTCTTTTAGCAAGAATAAACCTTAATTTTCATAACCATTGGGATGTAAACGCATTATCATTTTTTCTGGTTCTGTCAAATTTTTCAAACCGTAACGTCGATATAATCCATAGGTGAGCTATTTATTCTAAAAACTAGTTTATTTGTTAAACTATTAGTCCGGCAATCTGTAAGCTTTACAATATCTAACATTGCCTGCCGATCATTATTATAAAAGTGAAAGTCATATTTAATTGGTTCAGTATTCCATCTGACAACTGTGCGATCGCTTCTCTTCACAAAAATTAGCACTGCATCTATGAGTTCAATAAATGAATTGTCAGGTGTATAAGAAGCAATGAATGATAGTTGCTGTTCTTGACTTAAACCACATCTATTTTGATAACCATATTTTTAAAAGTAGTGGGAGCATCTTGCTCCCTGCTCTTCGTAGTGGGCTTTGCGTCCCGCACTACTCCAGGTTTCAAAATGGACGAGGTTTAAAACTTTAACAGATATCCAACCATGTGCTAGGCATTCAAAACGGACTTGAAATGTTTGCAGCATAAGATGATGAAATTACTGACACGTTATCTGAATGAGAGAGGCTATATTCAGCAAAGATATGGGTACATCTACTATTAATTATGAATCAACCAATAACAACATCTTGGAATTTAGTTCTTGCTACCTTTAAAAAAATTTGGGGTTACGACGATTTTCGTTCGCCACAGGGAGAGATTATTAGCAGTTTATTGGCGCAAAAAGATGCACTGATTATTATGCCAACAGGTGGGGGCAAGTCGATTTGTTTTCAACTTCCCGCACTTTTACAAACAGGATTAACTTTGGTAGTTTCCCCATTAGTGGCACTGATGGAAAACCAAGTTCAAGAACTACGTCAGTTAAACCTGAGTGCAGCACTATTACATAGCGAACTACCTTCACCCCAACGTCGCTTGACGCTGCAAGCGTTGGATAGGCAAAAACTCAGATTACTGTATTTATCACCAGAAACTTTACTGAGTACTCCAGTTTGGGAGAGATTGTGTCAACCGCAATTGCAGATTAACGGCATCATTTTGGATGAAGCTCATTGTTTAGTGCAGTGGGGAGAGACATTTCGACCAGCTTACCGCAGATTAGGGACAGTGCGATCGGCATTACTTAAATCAAAACCACCTGGAACAAAAATTAGCCTTGCAGCCTTTACAGCGACTGCTGACCCTTTAGCTCAAAAAATCATTTCTACAGTTTTACAATTGCAACAACCAGATATTTATCGCCTCAATCCCTACCGTCCAAATCTGCATCTCAACGTCTGCATAGCTTGGACTCCAAGGGGTAGAAAGCAAAAATTGGTCAAATTTATTCAAAATAGACCGCAACAAGCTGGATTAGTTTATGTGCGTACCAGACGAGATAGTGAGAAGTTAGCAGCATGGTTAGCAGAGATGGGTTATGCCACAGCTAGTTATCATGCAGGATTAAGTGCTGAAGAACGCCGTGCTGTGGAAGCAAGCTGGTTAAGTAGCAAGATGCCATTTGTGGTTTGTACCTGTGCATTTGGTATGGGAATAAATAAACCAGATGTGCGTTGGGTAATTCACTTTCACGCGCCGCTACTGCTTTCGGAATATGTGCAAGAAATTGGACGTGCTGGCAGAGACGGTAAACCAGCCGAAGCGCTGACTTTGGTAAGTGAACCTACAGGGTGGTTAGATTCAGAGGATAAGCAAAGACAGCAGTTTTTTGAAGAACAAATGCGATCGCAGCAGCAAACAGCGCAACAATTGGTAAAAAAACTACCGAAACAGGGAGAAGTGAATACAGTAGCACGACAATTTCCCGAAGCTACAATGACACTTTCTTTACTCCACAGCAGCGGTCAGTTAAACTGGCTTGATCCTTTCCATTACATCATCAAACAAGATGTGGACAAGCAATCTGCAACCCAACTACAAGCTGCCAAGCAAATGAATCAGTATTTGCATACCAAGCAGTGTCGCTGGCAGTTTTTATTAAACGCCTTTGGTTTTGACGAAAAAGCTGCTAACTGGCGTTGTGGACATTGTGATCGCTGTTGTCATTAGTCATTTGTCCTTTGTAAATACTAGTCTCTATTTATCTTCCCTCAGTGTTCTCCCCGTCTCTGTGGTTCGTTAATTTGTATAAATTTTTTCACTTTTCCAAAGTCAAAAGTCAACAATCACTCTGGACTATTGACTATTGACTTTTGCCTAAAATTGCCGTAAAAACCGCAAATCGCTGGCGTACAAGCGACGAATATCATCAATTTGATGTAAAACCATCGCAAAGCGTTCGACACCAAAACCAGCAGCAAACCCAGTATAAACTTCTGGGTCATAACCGACAGATTTGAGCACATTTGGATCGACCATACCGCAACCCATAACTTCTAGCCAGCGACCATTCCATTGCAAATCGACTTCAGCAGAGGGTTCTGTAAATGGAAAATAACTAGCACGGAAGCGAATTGGCAAATCGCCAAACATCGCTTGCAAAAATATCTTAATCGCACCCTTGAGGTCTGTAAATGTCAGTCCCTCATCAATGGCTAAAAGCTCTATTTGATGGAAAACAGCCGAATGAGTGGCATCTACGTTATCTCGACGATAAACTCGCCCTGGTGCAACTACCCGGATCGGTGGTTCTTCAGTTTCCATGTAACGGATTTGCACTGAAGAGGTATGAGTACGCAGGAGATTGCCATCTGGTAGGTAGAAGGTATCTTGCATATCACGGGCCGGGTGGTCAGGCGGGGTATTCAGCGCCTCAAAATTGTAATAATCTGTTTCCATCTCTGGCCCTTGAGCTACGGTGTAGCCCATACCAACAAATATATCTAGCGCCCGGTCGATGATGCCATTTAGAGGGTGGATACGACCTTGGGGGCTGTAAATTCCCGGCATGGTCACATCCAGAGTTTCAGCCTCTAACTGGGCTTGAATTTGAGCCGCTTCTAGGGCAGTGCGTTGCTTGTCTAAACTATTTTGTAAGGATTCTTTAACCGTATTGGCGATCGCCCCAATTTTTGGGCGTTCCTCTGCACTCATTTGCCCCATACTTCGCAACAGTGCCCCAAGTTGCCCCTTCTTACCCAGATAATTGACTCTGAGTTCTTCCAGGCGTTCTAAGGTATCAGCGGCTGCGATCGCTTTTTCTCCTTCCTGCCGTAGTGCTAAAAGTTGAGCCTCTAAATTGCTAGTCATTAGTTATTAATCATGAGTCATTCGACATTGGTCATTAGTCCCACAATTGAGAACAAATTACCAGTGACCTTAGTAATATGACCTTAACAGGTCAAAGGCAAGGGTCAAAACCAAACCTCTGTTTACCAGTTTAGAGGTGATTAGGTGTGTGAGGATTGTTTTTTTTGCTTAGGCTTGTGACACCTGACATTGACAAATGAGTGATAACAAATCACTAATGACTAATGACCCATGACTAATAACCAATAACGATGAAATTACTCATTAGCAATGATGACGGAGTTTCTGCCTTGGGTATTCGTACCTTGGCCAACAGCTTGGCAGAGGCAGGTCATGATGTGACTGTAGTTTGCCCAGATCGAGAGCGATCGGCGACTGGACATGGATTAACCTTACACCAACCAATTCGCGCGGAAATTGTGGAGTCTATTTTTCATCCCGCAGTCAAAGCTTGGGCTTGCGATGGCACTCCCTCTGACTGTGTGAAATTGGCACTTTGGGCTTTATTAGAGTCACCCCCCGACTTGGTGCTCTCTGGCATCAATCAAGGTGCCAATTTGGGAACTGAAATTCTTTATTCCGGAACTGTGTCTGCTGCTATGGAAGGTATAATTGAAGGTCTTCCCAGCGTCGCCTTAAGTCTTGCCAGTCATACATCTAAAGACTTTCAAGCTGCTGCTCGCTTTGCCCAAATTTTAGTAGCACAACTGGCGGTAAAACCCCTGCCAGAGTTGATGTTGCTCAATGTTAATATTCCCCCAGTACAGTGGGAAGAAATTGCTGGAGTTACAATCACTCGTCAGGGAGTGCGACGCTACGTTGATGTTTTTGACAAGCGAGTTGATCCTCGTGGTAAAACCTACTACTGGTTAACTGGTGAAGTTTTAGAGGATGTAGAAGCGCCAGAAGGCTTAAATTTACCTCAAAACATACCTATAGACGTGCATGTTATCCGTAAAAACTACATTAGTATAACGCCATTACAATACAATCTCACCTACGCAACTGGAATTACCCAATTGTCAGAGTGGGAATTTAAATTTCCGTGAAAACTTTGTTATTTAAAGAAAACTTTGAAACTCTGGAGGTAGTTAAATACATGATCGCTAAATTTAGGCTATAAAGTAGAAACGCTCTTGATCCCACTGCTAAACTTAAGCCCAAACAACTTAAGGCTTGTGCTTAGTAATATCTCACTCAGGTTTACAAAACTAGCCTTAAAAAGGGTATGCTGTTTTACCAAGAAATTCTCCTCTACCAAAATGGTAAGACCGCATAAACTGAATAAAAATAAGTAACAATTTGTTTTATTGATCGCCCGCTCAGTCCAGCAAGCAACACCCATGTCTAGGTTAGATAACCAATTTACCGTGCAATTTTGGGGCGTTCGCGGCAGCATCCCCAGTCCAGGGCCACACACCGTGCGTTATGGCGGTAATACCCCTTGCATTGCAATGCAAGTAGGGGGTAAACGCTTAATTTTCGATGGTGGAACCGGGCTACATGTTTTGGGGCAATCTTTATTGCACCAAATGCCGATAGAAGGTCATATATTCTTCACCCACTCCCACTGGGACCACATGCAAGGATTTCCATTCTTTGCTCCAGGGTTTATCAAGGGGAACAATTTTAAGATCTACGGCGCAATTGCTCCTGATGGTTCCACAATCGAACAGCGTCTCAATGACCAAATGCTTCACCCAAATTTTCCCGTGCCTTTGCAAATTATGCAGGCAAATTTGAATTTTTGTGACATTACCGCAGGGCAACCAATACATATCAATGACATTACTGTAGAAACAGCACCACTCAACCATCCAGGTGAAGCTGTAGGATATCGAATTAATTGGCGTGATGGCGCTGCTGCTTATATTACCGATACAGAACATTTTCCCGATCGCTTGGATGAAAATGTCCTCTGGCTAGCTCGTAATGCTGACATCCTGATCTATGATTCTACCTATACTGATGACGAGTATCATTCTCCAACTTCGCCCAGAATTGGTTGGGGACATTCTACTTGGCAAGAAGCTGTTAAGGTAGCTATAGCCGCTAAAGTCAAAACTCTGGTAATTTTTCACCATGATCCTGCACACAATGATGATTTTTTAGATGGTGTAGGTAAACAAGTAGTTGAGCAATTTCCGAATGCAATTATGGCTAGGGAAGGAATGGTGCTCAATATTCCTGTTTCTGTTTCTTTTTCAGAATCTTGTCCTGTGAGCAACTTTTCAGTGTAAACGTTGCAGTCGAAGCGATGGTAGATTTTAGATTAGATTGATGATCAGAAGTTCTCAGCGGGAGAGGTTACCTTTGGGGTAAACTGCGAAAACTGGAGGACACGCTTTGCGGGTTCGCCAGGGTAAGGTAAATGCCTGGAGACTACCTCTATTGTGCCCTTGGGGGTAAAATAGCCGCCTTTTTGGCTTTGGTGTGGGGTTCTCTGGACTCAGCAACGAGCGGTCAAGCGATGGCACAAGACGCCCTTGCTTGCGACTTCCTGTGGGGTATGCTTTGGCTATTAGCCATAGGGGTAGTGTAAACACCTCGGCTGATGGCACAAAATGTCAGGGTTAGAGCCGAAAAGGCTCCAGCTTCACAATCAAGTGAAGTCGTAGCCAGTTCGTCAGGCGTGTCCTCCTCTAAGCGATTACCCATAAGGTAGCTTGTGGCTGATTGCTAAATAAACCTAAAATCCCAGAATCCACGTGCTAAATTTGTCTCAAAATGGGTGTTCTGTGTGGGTTGCTTCTTCGACAGAAGGGCTGCTAACGCCAACTGCTGTTGCTCTTGGCAAATTTGATGGTGTGCATCTTGGTCATCAAAGAGTAATTCAACCAGTTTTGCAGCAGACAAAAAGACAAGTCCCAGAGACTACTTTGGGCGAGCAAAAGTTGGTTGCAGATGAGAGAAATTTGCTAAAACTCTCACCCTCTGACTCTACTACTGCAACAAGCCAACAAAGAAACCCCACAGCATCAACACACGAGCATACATACTCAACTGTTGTCACTTTTCATCCCCATCCACAGGAGTTTTTTTCGGGACAACCCCGTGCTTTGTTAACTCCACTAGATGAAAAAGTCGAAAAATTGCGATCGCTGGGGATAGAACAGCTGGTATTATTGCCCTTTGATAAGGAATTATCTGCTTTATCACCAGAAGACTTCGTTGAAAAGATTCTCGTGCAGCAACTACGATGTCAGCAACTTAGTGTTGGGCAAGATTTTTGTTTTGGCAAACAGCGCACTGGTACAGCAAAAGATTTACAATTACTTGCCGCAAAGTATCACATTCCTGTAACAATTGTTGCCTTAGAAACCTATACAGGTAATGATAACTTGCCAACAGACAGTAATTGTCTCAGCATTCCGCCAACTCAAGAGCCACCAATTAGCACTTCACTGATTCGCCAAACACTAGAGAATGGGGATATCAAAAGCGCAAATCTCCTCCTAGGAAGCCCTTACACTCTCTTTGGTGTTGTGATTCAAGGTAAGCAACTTGGCAGAACTATTGGCTTTCCTACAGCGAACCTCCAACTACCAAAAGATAAGTTTTTGCCGCGCTTAGGTGTTTATGCTGTCCGTGTTTTTATTATCGATGAAACACCAGATGTTGCTCACCCCCTATTGGGAGTGATGAATATCGGTAACCGTCCCACAGTCGATGGTACTGATACATCTGTGGAAGTTCATTTGTTCGATTGGTCTGGAAATTTGTATGGCAAAAAGCTGGCTGTGCAGATAGTACAATTTTTACGACCCGAACAAAAATTTTCTTCTCTAGAGGCTCTGAAAACGCAAATTCAACTTGATTGCACTGTCGCTAAAGAAGTTTTGCTTTCTGAGTGATGAGTTCTGAGCAGTGATTGGGAACACTAAAGGGGACTAGGGACAAGGAATTTTAGATTTTGCGAAAAGTTGCGTGGGCGGGTTTCCCGACTTGAGCAAACTTTTCAAGACAGATTTTGGATTTTAGATTGAAATCGAATTCAAAATCGCAAATCCAAAATTGTTTCCGATGCCCAATTCCCCAATTCCCCAATCCCACGGTGCATGAGAGAAAAAATTGACGCTCTAACACAAAACCTGTCTCGTACCATCGTTGGTAAAACCGACTCAATACGTTTGGTGCTAGTCGCTCTTTTAGGCGGTGGTCATGCTTTACTAGAAGATGTTCCTGGTGTGGGTAAAACCCTCTTAGCTAAATCCTTGGCTCGTTCAGTTGATGGTAAGTTCCAACGGCTACAATGTACCCCTGACTTACTACCTACTGATATTACTGGTACTAACATTTGGAGCCCAAAAAGCGGCGAATTTAGCTTTCTCCCTGGTCCAATATTTGCCAATGTGCTGCTAGCTGACGAAATCAATCGCGCTACACCCCGTACTCAGTCAGCTTTGCTAGAAGTGATGGAAGAACATCAGGTAACAGTTGATGGCGTTTCTCGTGCTGTTCCCACGCCTTTCTTTGTGATTGCTACCCAGAACCCAATTGAGTATCAAGGCACTTTTCCTCTACCAGAAGCGCAGATGGATCGGTTTATGCTGTCCTTGAGTTTGGGCTATCCTTCAGAGACAGAAGAACTTCAAATGCTGCAAAATCTCGCGGATAATATCAAGATTGATGATTTACGCTCTTGCATTACTTTGGCAGAAGTAGCTCAATTGCGTCAACTCTGCTCTCAAGTAAGAGTAGAAACTTCTTTACAAAAGTACATTTTGGAATTGGTACGGGCCACAAGACAGGATGAGGAAATTTCTCTTGGTGTCAGTCCTCGCGGTACAGTATCCTTACAAAAAGCTACCCAAGCACTAGCCTTTATTTTAGGGCGCGATTACGCCATTCCCGATGACGTGAAATTTCTCGTTCCTCACGTTCTTTGTCATCGCCTCATCCCTAGGGGAGGCCGTAGTGCTAGAAGTGTTGTTGAACGATTATTGCGATCGGTTCCCATTCCCTAAGTTTGTAATGAGGGCTAGAGTCCTCATTACAAAAAGATTTTGATTTAAGTTAAATTACAACCCATTGCCAATCAAAATCAACGGTGCTCGATAATATGGATGTGTGTAGTCAGTGAGATTCCTTTTAGGCGTTGTAGGTGCTCTTGGTACTTGCTGGTACAAATACTAATTTTTGTTTCATTTACAGAAATTTATACACTTTTAAGATTACAACAACCAAGTTTTATCTTTAACTATCAAAACATTAATTAATACTATACCTTCTTGGAATTCGACAATTTTATTGCCAACACTTCAAAGGTTTTGAGTGTCAAGTTTAGCTCTGTCTTTGTCAGGCGATCGCGCAAATTTTTTCTAAGTTTTGTATTCTCTAGTTAAATTCAGATTTCAAAGAATCTTGCTGATCGCTCGTATGCTGCAATTGATTCAGCTTGACGGTTTTGGGACGTTGTCAATTGAGGTAAAGTATCCTTAAGTGCTAGGCGGTTGTTAGCTGCTAATGCTATAGGGCAAATTAAAGAAAATATTAAAGTAAACAGGGTGAGGGATTTAAGATGATGTTGCACCGCAATTCCTCTAATAGCAGTAATTCAGATTGCTCAATCATGAGAACATCTGCAAAAATTTGCGCGTCGCACAATAAATAGTGATAATTCAATGTCCCTGATGTCAGTGCTTGATTTAATAATTTGGGAATGTGAGGAATGTCAAATCTTGTGAAGCGTAGATCTCGGCCTAAAAGCGATCGCGAAGCGCTACGGCGAGACGCCGAACGCCGATTCAAACGCCAACCTTTTGGTTTACTGTTGATAATTTTAGTGTGGAGTCTGGCTATGGGTTGGCTTTTAGCCCTAGCTAGCAACGCCCAAGGCGCTACCCCTAACTTGGAAATTGGTACAGTCGATGTAGTGCCTGCCCAATATAAACTGGGGCAGGAATTATATTTGGAAAACTGCTCAACTTGTCATATAGCTTTACCACCAGCAGTTTTACCCACCCAAACCTGGAAAAATCTTTTGGAAGACTCGCAGCACTACGGCGCACAGCTACAGCCTCTAGTAGATCCACCGCGCATCTTAGTTTGGAAGTATATCCAAACTTTCTCCCGTTCCCAACGAAAAGACGAAGAAATACCCTATCG
Source organism: Nostoc sp. 106C (assembly GCF_002154725.1). Taxonomy (GTDB): domain Bacteria; phylum Cyanobacteriota; class Cyanobacteriia; order Cyanobacteriales; family Nostocaceae; genus Aulosira. Next base: position 59,674 of record NZ_MTAW01000089.1, read on the forward strand.
CATCAACAACTCGCGTTATTTCAAAGCTTTGCATCCAAAAATTAAGCTACCACGCCCTGTTCAGATGAATAGTTGTGTTAGCTGCCATCCCAGTGCAAGTGACTACAATTTTCGTCGCTTGACTCCAGAATTGGAGAACTCGCCGTGAAGGGATGAGGCGGACAAGGGGGAAAAATAACAAATCCCCGTATGGGGAAATCGCTACTTGAGCATGGTCGGCGTTCTCTGCCTCATCTGGGGGTGAAATGATACTATTAATAAAGTCCAAACATAAGATATGAAATAAAACCAATCATTTAGTAAAGTGATTGGCCAGCCTTTTTGCTGTTTGTGAGTTAATTCTCATTTCATACCCATCAACAACCAAGAAGGCTGGGTTGGGTTAAATTTTTATAATCTATGCCGAAACTTTAATTCCCATCCCCCTTTATTTAGTGCCATAACCTGCCATGCTAAAGAACTTGTTGGGCGATCCCAACGCTCGTAAACTTAAAAAATACCAACCTTACATTACGGAAATTAATCTCTTAGAGGAAGAAATCAAAGCTCTTTCTGATGAGGAGTTAAAAGGCAAAACAGGAGAATTTAAACAGCGGCTTGCCAAAGGCGAAACCTTAGATGATATCCTGCCAGAAGCTTTTGCGGTAGTTCGGGAAGCAGGAAGGCGAGTCTTAGGCTTGCGGCACTTTGATGTACAGATGTTGGGTGGTATTATTCTGCACAAGGGGCAAATCGCTGAAATGAAGACAGGGGAAGGTAAAACCCTAGTTGCGACATTGCCGAGTTATCTAAATGCCTTGACTGGTAAAGGTGTACACGTTGTTACCGTGAACGATTACTTGGCTCGTCGGGACGCGGAATGGATGGGACAAGTGCATCGTTTCTTGGGTTTGAGCGTGGGGCTAATTCAGGCGAGCATGATTCCCAGTGAACGCCAGAAAAATTACGACTGTGATATTACTTATGTTACTAACAGCGAAGTAGGTTTTGATTACCTGCGGGATAATATGGCCACGTCAATGGCAGATGTGGTGCAACGCCCATTCAATTACTGTGTTATTGACGAGGTAGACTCGATTTTAATTGATGAGGCGCGGACACCACTAATTATTTCGGGACAGGTAGAAAGACCGACAGAAAAATATCTACAAGCTGCCGAAATCGCCTTCACTTTGAAAAAAGATGAGCATTACGAGGTAGATGAAAAAGCTCGTAACGTGCTGCTAACAGATGAAGGCTTTGCAGAAGCGGAAGAACTTTTAGGTGTAACAGATTTATTTGACCCAGAAGATCCTTGGGCGCATTTTGTATTCAATGCGATTAAAGCTAAAGAACTCTTCCTCAAGGATGTAAACTATATCGTCCGCAACGGAGAAGTGGTGATCGTAGATGAATTTACAGGTCGGGTACTTCCAGGAAGACGTTGGAGTGATGGGCTACATCAGGCAATTGAAGCTAAAGAACACGTAGAAATTCAGCCAGAAACTCAAACTCTCGCGACGATTACTTATCAAAACCTGTTCTTGCTCTATCCAAAACTAGGTGGAATGACGGGAACAGCAAAAACAGAAGAAGCAGAGTTTGAAAAAATTTACAAACTTGAAGTCACGATAATTCCCACCAACCGAATCAGAAGACGCCAAGACCTGTCTGACATGGTGTTTAAGACAGAACCAGGCAAATGGAAGGCGATCGCGCGCGAATGTGGAGAAATGCATGAACTGGGCAGACCTGTACTGGTGGGCACCACAAGTGTGGAAAAATCTGAGTATTTGAGCGAGCTGCTCAAGGAAATGGAAATTCCCCACGAGTTACTCAACGCCCGACCAGAAAACGTGGAACGTGAGGCAGAGATTGTCGCTCAGGCTGGACGTAGAGGTGCTGTAACTATTGCCACAAATATGGCTGGTAGAGGTACTGATATCATCCTCGGTGGTAACTCCGAATATATGGCTCGCCTGAAATTGCGGGAATATTTTATGCCTCGGATTGTCCAGCCAGAAGATGAAGACACTTTTGGTATCCAAAGAGCTGCTGGCCTGCCAACTGGAAGTAGTGGTGGTCAAGGCTTTGTCCCAGGCAAAAAAGTGAAAACTTGGAAAGCTTCGCCAGAAATTTTCCCTACTCAGTTGAGCAAACAGACAGAGCAACAATTGAAGGAAGCAGTGGAATTGGCGGTGCGTGAGTATGGCGATCGCAGCTTACCAGAATTAGAAGCAGAAGAAAAAATCGCTGTAGCAGCCGAAAAAGCCCCCATTGATGACCCTGTAATCCAAAGATTACGGGCAGCTTACAATCAGATCAAGCAGGAATACGAACAATTCACCACCCGCGAACATGAAGAAGTAGTAGAATTAGGCGGTTTGCACGTTATTGGTACAGAACGCCATGAATCGCGACGGATTGACAACCAATTACGCGGACGAGCTGGACGCCAAGGCGACCCTGGTTCAACGAGATTCTTCCTAAGTTTAGAGGATAACTTGTTGCGGATTTTTGGTGGCGATCGCGTTGCTGGGTTAATGAATGCCTTCAACGTTGAAGAAGATATGCCTATCGAATCGGGGATGCTTACCCGCAGTTTGGAAGGTGCACAGAAAAAAGTTGAAACCTACTACTACGACATTCGTAAGCAGGTGTTTGAGTACGACGAAGTGATGAACAATCAGCGTCGCGCTATCTATGCCGAACGCCGCCGGGTGCTAGAAGGTCAAGACTTGAAAGAACAGGTGATTACCTACGCCGAAAAAACGATGGATGAGATCGTTGACTACTACATCAACGTAGACTTACCCTCAGAAGAGTGGGAACTAGAAAAGTTGGTGGATAAAGTCAAAGAATTTGTCTATCTGTTGGGAGACATGCAGGCAAATCAGTTAGAAGATATGGCAGTAGCCGAGATTAAAGCCTTCCTGCATGAACAGGTAAGAATTGCCTATGACATCAAAGAAGCCCAGATCGATCAAATTCAGCCTGGATTAATGCGGCAAGCCGAACGCTTCTTTATCTTGCAACGCATTGACACTCTGTGGCGAGAACACCTGCAACAAATGGATGCCTTGCGTGAATCTGTAGGATTGCGTGGTTACGGTCAAAAAGACCCGCTGATTGAGTACAAGAGCGAAGGTTACGAACTTTTCTTGGATATGATGGTCAACATCCGCCGAGATGTAGTTTACTCCTTGTTCATGTTCCAGCCTCAGCCGCAACCAGTAGTGCAGACTTCATCAGAGATGGTTTGACAATAACGTAGCAAATGTTGAATATCTGATGTATACCAGCCTGTAAAATAGCGGATACGATAGAAATAGCAGTCAAGAAGTCTAACTTTTTCAGATTTTTTGACTGCTTTTTGCTTTTAAAGGGTACACCCCAATTCGACTAGTTGAGCGGATCGAAATGCTGCAAGATGAGAGCTATGAACACTACTGGCAAACCTATACCCATGCAAATGAGAGCTTGGGTCAATGTCAAAGGTGTTGTGTTAAAAAACTGATTCATGATGCTCCACTGGCTGAACAGACATTGTAAAATCACTACAACCACAATTCCGATCGCCGGTGGATATGCTACGCGTGTGCGTTTACCCTGGATTCTGGCAACCAGAGATGGTAAAAACTGGGTAATGCTTAACAGGTAAAAGACTTCTGCTGCCACCAACCCATTAATCGCCATCGTGCGAGCTAAGGCTTCATTGCCTGTAGTTTGAAGTATCCATTGAAACACTCCAAAAATTACTACCCAATTGAAGACAGAAATCGCTAAGATGCGCTTGAGTAAACTACCTGATAACAGCTTTTCTCTAGGGTTGCGTGGTGGTTGCTGCATCAGTTGTCCAGATTTTGGCTCAAAGGCTAAAGGAGCAATCAACCCTACTGAGCTAACCATGTTCAGCCAGAGAATTTGGATTGGTAAGATGGGAAGCACAGTTGCCAGGAGAATGGCAATTAAAATCGTCATCGATTCTCCAACGTTGATCGGCAGCAAGAAGGCGATCGCTTTTCGCAAGTTGCCGTAAACTCCGCGCCCTTCCTCCACAGCAGCTTCAATTGAGGCGAAGTTATCATCAGTTAGAAGCATATCCGCAGATTCTTTGGCAACCTCTGCGCCTGCTATACCCATCGCTACACCAATGTCTGCCTGCTTGAGGGCGGGAGCATCATTGACACCATCTCCAGTCATGGCAACAATTTCGCCCTTGAGTTGCAAGGCTTTCACCAAACGCAACTTTTGTTCTGGAGCAACTCGCGCAAATACCATACCTTGTTCGGCTGCTTGGGCGAATTCTTTTTCATCCATCTGAGTTAATTGCTGTCCGGTGAAGACTTGTGCTTCAGTCGAGCAAATTCCCATTTGGCGGGCGATCGCAGCTGCGGTTAGCGCGTGATCTCCAGTAATCATCTTCACTTGAATACCAGCAGATTGACAGGCATTGACTGCGGCGATCGCTTCAGAACGGGGCGGATCGATAATGCCTTGAAGTCCTAAAAATACCAGTTCTTGAGCGAGATCGTGGCGATCCAAGGATCGTTTAGCAGCAACTTCTTTTCTCGCAAAAGCTAGCACTCGTAAACCTTGCTTTGCCATCAGAGCAACTTCCTGTTCCACTGCGGCAGGATTAAGCTTTGCTTTTTGTCCTTGAGCATCAAGTATGTAATCGCATCGTTGGAGAATTGCCTCTACAGAACCTTTGAGATAGATCGCATTCAGCCTTCGCTTTGCATCTAATTCATGTAAAGTCGCCATGTATTGAAATTCGGACTCAAAGGGAATGGTATCTATTCTGGGTAATTCTTGCTCTAGATTCTCTTGTGTCAATCCGGCTTTATTAGCAGCCGTAATCAATGCTCCTTCGGTTGGGGTTCCGACTAAGTTCCACTGTCCGTCTCGCCATTCGATGTGCGAATCATTGCACAGTAATCCTGCTTCCAAGGATTCCCAAAGAGCAATATGTCCATCTGCATTAAAATCAATCGGTTGCTGATTCATCAGGATTTCACCGTCTGGGGCATAACCAACACCGCTGACAGTATAGTGTTGCCCACCTGCATAAATCTTCTGAACCGTCATCTGATTTTCGGTCAACGTGCCAGTTTTGTCAGAGCAGATAACGGTGGTACTTCCCAATGTTTCCACGGCGGGTAACTTGCGAATAATCGCGTTACGTCGTGCCATCCGGGAAACCCCTATCGCCAACGTGACTGTGACAATTGCAGGTAATCCTTCCGGAATTGCGCTGACTACCAGAGCCACAGTTGCTTTGAAAACATCAATCCAAGATTCGCCCTGTCCTAATCCGACTGCAAATGTCAGGGCAGCCAAACTTAAGATGACATACAACAAGGTTTTGCTAAACTTATCGATATTTCGCGTTAGCGGTGTTTTGAGATTTGTGCTGCTTTCAAGTAACTGCGAGATGCGACCAGTTTCAGTGGCATCTGCGATCGCTACTACAATTCCTTCTGCCTGTCCAAAAGTGACGAAACTTCCTGCATAAGCCATATTGCTGCGTTCGGCTAATGGGGTTTCGACAGCTAGCGATGGAGTTGCTTTCTCCACTGGAATGGATTCGCCTGTTAAAGCAGACTCGTCAACTTGCAATCCACGCACACTTAATAGCCGCAGATCCGCAGGTACTTTATCCCCAGATGCTAGCAGTACCAAATCGCCAACAACAAGTACACTCGAAGCCAGACGAGTTTTTTGACCATCGCGAATCACAGTTGCTTCGGTAGTCACAGCTTTGGATAAAGCAGCGATCGCACCTTCTGCTTTCGATTCCTGAATGTAGCCAATAATGACATTAATCAGGGTGACAGCAAAAATTACCCCCGCATCTATCCAATCTTGCAGCAGCAGCGTCACTACTCCTGCCGTCAGCAATATATATAGTAGTGGTTGATTAAATTGCTCTAGAAATCGTAGCCAAGGACTTTTTACACCTTTACTAGTCAGTTGATTTGCACCCATCTGTTGATGCCGGGTGGTGGCTTCTTCATGACTCAAGCCTGCTTGTGAATGGCTGCCTAACGTTTGCACAACCTCTTGTTCCGCCAGAGTATGCCATTCATAGTTGAGTAAATCTTTTGTTGTCTCAGGAAAAGTATTTGTAGCGATCGTATTTGCTGTCATCTCTATCTCCAAATTGAAAGAACCGTTAAATTAATTTGTAATTAAGACTCATCAGATTTAATCTGGATTTCTATTTTTTAAAATTGGTGTTATTAAGAGAATTTTTTGCTAGATTCATAAACGCGCCACTCTCGCACACCCCAGTAACGCAGAATCGATTCTGCCTGATAAATTTCATCTACTGTTCCCTCTACCATTACTAAAAATTCTTCTTGAGTGGTTGGCTCACAGAATCTCGCTTGCCTTTGGGGAGCAAACCAACCTTGAAAAGCACCATAAACACCGCCAAACATCGCACTTGCTCCACCCGCCAGCAGCATACCCACCACAGATTCAACCGCTAACGCCGGGCCAAAACCGGGAATAATTAATACGCCAAGTCCGGTTGTGAGTGCCAGGAATCCCCCAGCTGTTCCTCCTGTAATTGCACCTGCTTTGGCACCTTCAATTGGAGCCATAGTATATTTATTCGCATTAGCATCCTTGTGCAACTTTTCGCGTTCGGAGTCTAAAGTAAACACAGAAATTTTCTGCATAGGAAAGTCAATTGCTCTGAGTTCATCAAGCACCTGTGTTGCAGCTTCACGGGTAGAAATGATGCCTACTGCATTTTTAATTGCACTGAAATTCATCACAACGTCTCCTATAAAAATAAGTAAGTTGAAAACGAAGCTTTATTTATCTCCAAATATTAGGAAGCTATAGTTTTGTAGTATGAGCATGAGCCGTATTAGATTAGGTATTCGTTTCACGCCTCAGTTAGGTTAGTTCGTTTATATGCTTCTATTTCAGGATTGCTGATAAATGTGAACGAAAAGTGAATAGCTCGTTTATCCTACTCACATTCACTTTTGAATCACATTTGTCCCTCAAGCTAGAAGACAACACCTGTGAATGAAGTAATTGATAATTGGAGCTGCATATGAGCTTTAAGAAGAATTTAGTCGCGGTTGATGATTGATCTGCTACTGCGCTTTAATTCTGGTTTTCCTATCAACTTACACCCATGAAAATCTACACTGAAATCGAAATTCAGGCATCCGATGAGCAAGTCTGGAACCTACTGACTGATTTTGCTAGTTTTCCACGTTGGAATTTGTTTATTCGTCAAATTAATGGCTCGCTGATTGAAGGGGCACAGCTAACCGTTTACTTTCAGCCACCAGGTAAAAATATTATGACCTTTCGACCTACTGTGATTACCGTAGAACCCAATCGCAAATTGCGTTGGTTAGGGCATTTTTTGATACCAGGACTATTGACAGGCGAACACAGCTTTATCATTGAGACGTTAGCAAGCGATCTCGTTCGCTTCATTCAGCAAGAATCTTTCCACGGCTTACTAGTACCTCTGCTGGCGCGTCGATTAAATATTGATGTTCGCCAAGGGTTTGAAGCCATGAACCAAACATTGAAAACAAAGGCAGAACACATTTATCAATCTCAATTCACAATCTCATAGCGCACTAACTTCCTAACATCCTCACGGGGTAGACCTAGTTCTTGGGCAATTGTCACTTCTATCTGGCTAAATTCTATTGTTGGCAGTTCTAATTCCAATCGCTTCAGGATGGGGTCTGCTGTTTCGACTTCTACCTGAGTAATTTTCTGAGTTCGGTTAACAGTGGCGTTAATCAGCAACACATTGACTGATAGCCGTGCTTCGAGTTGAGTATCTGACTGAAGTTTTTTCTCTGTAGAGTAGGATTGACTTAACTGCCCAGCAGCTAGAAAACTACAGCCAAACCAAAATGCGATCGCTACTACTGGTAGAGGCAACCAAAATTCTAATCCCAGTCCTTGCAGCCAACGTTTGCTAATATGCCGCACACTACACCTGCCTGCGATCTTGCCAAGTTATTACACATTCATTCTGACTGATGAAAGATGTTGAGATTGCCTCAATGCATTATTCTAAATAAGCCCGAGCCGCACAAAGGTGATGAAAATCTTACTGGTAGAGGACGATCCAAAGCAATTAATGCCGCTACAAATGGTTCTTTCACAGGCTGGGCACAGCGTTGATGGTGTCAAGGATGGTGAAACGGCTCAATGGCTTTTGACCGAAAAAGAATATGACCTGCTAATTTTGGATTGGATGTTACCTCGAATTAGTGGTGTAAGTTTATGTCAACAGTATCGGGCGGCGGGAAAAACAGCTCCCGTACTAATGATCACGGCAAAAGATACCACACCTGATAAAGTCATCGGATTAGATGCGGGAGCAGATGACTACCTAGTCAAACCAATTGATATTATAGAGTTCATGGCGCGGGTGCGGGCATTGAGGAGGCGATCGCCTCTCTGGCAAGGAGACACTCTCCGCTTGGCAGACCTCGAACTTCATCTCGACAAACTGACTCTGGAGCGACTTGGGGCAACTGTTTCTCTTTCCAGCCAAGAATTTCAGTTACTAGAGTATTTCATGCGTCATCCCAAGCAAGTACTCACTCGTAACCAAATTGAGCAAGCCGTATGGGAGTGGGGTAGTGAGCCAGAAAGCAATGGAATTACTGTTCTAGTTCGTAAACTTCGCCAACGGTTGCAAACATTAGCAGCAGGAGATTGGATTGAAACTGTTTATGGTATGGGCTATCGCCTCAACCCTCCAGAACCAACTTGAGATTTAATTGAGAGTCTACAATCAAGTAGAATGCTACTTTGATTTGATTGCATTTTGAATTCTAGCTTGTGAATTCTTCTTCTACTTGTGTTTAACCGCAGTCGTCGTAACTTAGCTCGTTGGTTTACCCTTTCAATGGGGTGCATTCTCATTCTCTTTGCGGGAGTCATTTATAATCTTGAAGTAAAAGACAAGCTCAAAGCATTAGATCAACTGCTTTATAAAAGAGCAGAGCTAATGGCAGCCAGTTCGCAATACCGACTGTATCAAGGACGAAAACAAGTCGATCTGAGCAATATACCGCTATTGGGTAGTGGTTCTCATCCTGCTGATATTGAACTGGTTTATGTTCGCTGGTATGACCCGAATCGCAAATTCAAACGGTTTTTTGGTACTCCACCTCCAGAGCAATTAAAAACAGCATCTGGCTTTCTCACGATTAAGTCCATTGACCAATTAACAGGTGAGACAATTTGGCTTCGTCAAGTTACGCTACCTGTGCAAGGCGGAAATTCGGTCATCGGCTATCTGCAAGTTGCTATTCCGCTGACAGAAACTCAAAACGATCTCAGAGAATTTCAGTTAATGTTGACCCTAGCGGTGCCTGTAGCATTGGGGTTAATTGGACTTACAGGTTGGGTACTCGGTGGTATAGCTATGCAGCCTGTTCAGTCAGCCTATAACCAACTACAACGCTTTACATCAGATGCTTCTCATGAATTGCGATCGCCCCTTTCTGCGATTTTGACCAATGCCCAAGTCGGGCTACTAATGGCAACAGACCGTCCTCAGCTTCATCCCATACTAGAGAACATTATTGATAGCACGAAGTCGATGAGTACCTTGGTCAATAATCTACTGCTGTTGGCTCGCCATCAAGGACAATTAACTCCGGAATCTCTCAAAAAAGTAAATCTTAATAACTTGCTGGAGGATTTAGCCGTTCACTATACTACTGTTGCTGCAAAAGCGTCGCTCGAGTTGATCGGGCATTTACCAGAACAACCTATTAAGTTATGGGCTGACCCCGATTTGCTACGGCAAGCTGTTGAAAACTTGCTCAACAACGCCTGCAATTACACTCAGTCTGGTGGAACTATCTGGTTACGCTTAGAACCTCACCCAGATCGGGCAGTAATTCAGGTCATCGATACTGGAATTGGAATTCCAGAGGCAGATTTACCTTACATTTTCGATCGCTTCTACCGGGTTGACACAGAACGGGCTAGAGAAAGCGGTGGTTTTGGGTTGGGATTGGCGATTGTTCAACAAATTGTCCAGGCTCACGGCGGTCATATTCATGTGATGAGCAATGAAGGTAAAGGCTCGACGTTCCAGATAAAATTACCGCTTATTAGCCATAATTTTTCGCGCCAGCGAGTCTCTAAAAGAGTGATGATGTCAAGGTAATCTGCCGCCGCTTATCTAGGTCGTTATACGTCAACAATATTTATGTGGATGTGACAAAACTAACTCATACTTTTCTATTGAAATAGCTGCGACCGGGCAAGAAAGGTGCTCGGTCGAGCCTCGCAAGCTGGGGGAGCAGGGGAAGCTGGGGAGGCTGGAGGAGAAAGATGTTTTCAAATATACTGCTGTTGTAATTATCTATACTTTGGCAATACAGTTACTATGTCAGTCTTTAAGCCTAAGCAATAGTTAATAAAAACTGAATTTACGAGAGAATATAGTTTTAATCAAGCGTTCTAGTTTTACATTTTGGGGGCGAAGCGATCGCGCTCTGGATAAAACTCAACTCAATTTATTGATATAGCAATCCTAAATAATATATGAGAAAATACGGAGAGAGTATATAAGTAAGATTTAAAACTAAGGTACAGTAGTAGCGATATTGAGAGAAACCCGATTATGGTTGCGCGTACCACCACTCATCGCTACAACTTCCCCATCCCAATACTCGTAGCGTTGCTCTTGGGTGGGTTCCCAAATGAGATATTCCTCTGCATTCATCAAAATGCGATCGGGTAAAGCAACCATCGGCGCGATCGGGAAATCATTAACTTTATTTAGGATAGCAATTAAGAGCATTCTCTTAATTGCTATCCTGATTAAGTACTAACGTCCCAACATTTTATCCCGCAGATGCTTAATGCGATCGCGGAATTTTGCTGCCTCTTCAAATTCTAGTTGCTTTGCGGCTTCTTTCATCTGTGCTTCGAGTTTCACAATCAAGTCAGGAATGTCTTCTAACGGTAGTTCATCTATATGTTCGTCTACCTCTTTTAAATCTGTTGCATTTAACCGCCGAGAAACTTCTAAAAAAGACAAAATAGCATTACTTGATCTTTTCACAATCGGTTGAGGTGTAATTCCATGCATTTTGTTGTATGCCATTTGGATTCCACGTCGTCTATCAGTTTCATCGATAGCTTTAATCATGCTATCTGTGAGGTTATCAGCATACATAATTGCTTGTCCTTTGACATGACGTGCGGCTCTTCCAATAGTTTGGATTAAAGAACGCTCGGCTCGTAAGAATCCCTCTTTATCTGCATCCATAATTGCTACTAGGGAAACTTCTGGTAAATCCAAACCTTCCCGCAGCAAGTTGACTCCCACTAACACATCAAACTTCCCTGCACGCAATTCTTGCAAAATTTCAATCCGTTCAATGGAGTTAATTTCTGAATGCAGATAACGCACGCGAATGCCGTTATCTTCTAGATATTCTGTTAAATCTTCCGCCATGCGCTTAGTTAGCGTAGTTATCAAAACCCTTTCCTGGCGGTCAACTCTGTCCTTAATTTCGCCTAATAAATCATCAATTTGTCCTTCTGTCGGACGCACAGAAATTTCTGGATCGATTACCCCAGTTGGTCGAATCACTTGCTCAACTATATGACCATCAGAAACTTCTAATTCCCAATTTCCTGGGGTTGCAGAAACAAAAATACACTGGTTCACCTTTTCCCAAAATTCCTCTGCTTTCAATGGACGGTTATCAGCAGCGCTGGGAAGTCGAAATCCATGTTCAATTAGAACTTTTTTCCTAGCTTGGTCGCCGTTGTACATCCCACGAATTTGCGGTACGGTAACGTGAGATTCATCAATCACTAACAGCCAATCTTTAGGAAAGTAATCAATTAAAGATTCTGGGGGTTCCCCTGCTTTTCTTCCTGCTAGATGGCGGGAATAATTTTCTACGCCGTTACAGTAACCAACTTCGCGCAACATTTCTAAGTCATAGCGTGTACGCTGATCTATGCGTTGCGCTTCTAATAATTTCCCAGCTTCCTCTAATTCTGCTTTGCGTTGTTTTAATTCGGCTGCAATATCATCACAAGCAACTTCTAAGCGTTCTTCTGGGGTAACAAAGTGGCGTGCTGGGTAGATATTTACAGCTTGCAGACTGCTAATAATTTCACCTGTAACTGGATCAATATAACGAATCGCATCAATTTCATCACCAAAAAATTCGACGCGAATAATTCTATCTTCGTAGGCGGGGCCAATTTCTAAGACATCCCCCCGGACGCGAAAACGTCCCCGACCCATTTCGATATCGTTGCGGCTGTACTGCACAGATGCCAATTCTCGTAAAATCTGGCGTTGATTCACTTCCATACCTATCTGTAGGGGGATTGAAGCTTTAAGATATTCTGCTGGAATACCCAAACCATAGATACAGCTGATGGAAGCAACCACAATCACATCACGGCGTTCAAAAAGCGATCGCGTCGCTGAGTGACGCAACATATCTATTTCATCATTAATCGAAGCTGTTTTTTCGATATAAGTATCGGTAACTGGAATATACGCTTCCGGCTGATAATAATCGTAGTAACTAACAAAATACTCAACGGCGTTATTAGGAAAGAACTCCCGCAACTCGTTACAAAGCTGTGCAGCCAGAGTTTTATTATGGGCCAGTACCAAAGTAGGTTTACCAATTTTCTCAATAACTGCTGCTACTGAAAATGTCTTACCGGTTCCCGTAGCACCCAGTAAAGTTTGGTACCGATTACCAGCTTGAATACTGCCTACTAGTTGCGCGATCGCTTGTGGTTGATCGCCAGTTGGACTAAAGGGAGCTTGAAGACCAAATTCTGTCATACAGTTGTGCCAGAAATATCCTCTCCCATAGTAGCGATCCCACTCTGCACTCGTGGCACCAGATTAGTTAAATGGATAAATAGCAATCTTTATTTATAAAATTTTACTTATTGCATTTACTTATGTGTACATTTTAAAGATAATTATACCTATATGAGGTTTTTTAAGGTTAAACTCTCTTATATAGAAAAAAATTCACATCAGTTTAATTATTGTAAAAACGAGTTAACAAACCGGAGGAATTAAGTTATGAGCATTAGTAGCACTGGCAAGGCAGTCAGTCCTCGACAAAAGCGTGCCAAGCTAAAAGGAGAAAGTACAGTGGAAGTAGAAAATAATCAGGGTAATAGCTTGAATACAGATAAAGTCGAACAGGGTAAGGATCAGCCAGTGCACAATGAGACTCAAGGAACACTCGCGATCAGTGGAATTCGTCCTATAGGCGCTAGCGACATAGAAGTTGCTGAAAAACTCTCAATTGCTGGGGTGCGTCCCGTTAGCACCAGTACGTTAGAAGTCGTTGAAACCTATAACGCAATGGGTACTCGTCCAATTGGTGCTAATACATTCCAAGTTGTTGAAAATATCAATCTCTCTGGTATTCGCCCAGTTAGCTCAAGTACATTGGTAATTTCTGAAAGCTATTCAACATTCGGCAACCGTCCGATAGCACCAAATGAGATTGATGATTCTGATGGTCTGATGGGCTTTCTAGATTAAATATAAAAATTCTCTTCATAACTTTATAAACCCAGTTCTTTAGAGAACTGGGTTTATTTATTTAATATTCAACAATATTAGCGTGAACTATTCAGGATTTCTTAACAGGACTTACGCAAAAATTGCTGAAAAGCTTAATTTGTCGAACAGCCTTTCGGTTGACGCTCCTGCGTCGCTACTGCTTGCGCTAACGCCACTTTGCCATCGTAATGGGAGGAGCCACTGCGTTGGGCGGCTGTGCCGACTTGAAGCATGTGGCGTCCAATACGGCAATTGGACACCAAGATGCCAACAATGCTAATAATTCGTAGAAGTGCGTAAGTCCTACTTAAAAATAATTATAAGTACTGTCATAATTGGCTATTCAATTGTTAGTTGATAAATTTTACTTTCCAAGCATTACGATAAAGCCAATTTTCTTATGAAATGAGGAGCATAAATTTCAGGATAAGTTCTTATTATCGACTTAAGCTGTTAAATCACAACAAGATATCTATCATTTATGTCATATCTTCTCTCTCTATTTGCATAGGTAATTAATATATCTTGTGACAGAAGGCTAAGAAAAAATTTTTAAGCTACTTTGTAAGGGTAATAACAAAAAGTTTCGGAGTCTTAATACAACTTTGAAACTAATTATTTATTGAAAGAAGGAGTAGAAAATGAGCATAGAAGATAGAGCAAAAGCCGCAGGTAAAAATATTGAAGGGAAAGCCCAAGAAGCTTTAGGTAACCTGACTGGTGACCCAGAAGACAAAGTTGAAGGTAAAGCTAAACAAGCCGAAAGCGAAGTTCGTCACGGCATAGAAGATGTGAAAGATAACGTCAAGAAAAAAATTGACTAAAGCTAATATTTTTTGCTTAAGTTTTAGAAATCAGGTCTAGGTGCAAATACTTCTGCAAAAATAAAGGCTAATTAGCAATCAGGTTTGACCCCTATTATTCTCTTTATAGCAAGGGGAATATTAGGGGTATTATGACCTTTCTTTATCGAGATTTTGTGAATCGAAAAGCTTTTTAAAGATAGGCATACAGGCTGTTTAATTTACTCTTCAATGATTTTTAGGAGGTAAAACAATGATTCTGCTTCAGCAGAGTCGCAAAATCTTGATGGCTGGCATCTTGATTTTGGTTCTGACAATAACCACTGCCTGTGGTGGTAGTAACGTGGCACAACTTGACCGCACAACCAGCACTCCAGCAATTGGTCGAGATGTAACCTATACAGAATTAGAGCGAGGTAATAGTCCCTCAGGGCAAAATTTTGGTAACTGGGTTGTACAAACATCTAACGGATTAATTAAAGATGCCTATGTGCGTGATAACAACAAACTAGGCATTGTTATTTCCCCACAAGTGCGTCCTCAAGAGGTACGACCATTAGCAAAATCTTTAGTACAAGGGTTTCGCAAGCAATTCCCCAACCAAGACTTAACAGTGTTGGTCTATGCTCCTGACAAAAAACTGATTTTGACAGCTAAGTACGACACTCAAACAAGCCAAGTTCAGTATACCTAATTGCTGAGTTGGCAATAAAAGCCAAAGACTAATCTCTGCAGATAATCAAAGTTCCCAGAATGTCAGGTGATTAAAAATTAACCTGAAAAAGGAGAGAACCAAAGTGACAAGCAGCGAACAATACAAACGTCAAATCATGAAAGATTTGGCTGGAGGAAATGTTGAATCTTTAGATGATGTAACAATAGATTCAACCACCGAATACGAAAACTTTGACGATTTTGCTCAACGCACTACACCAGATCAGCGTCGTCAGTTATTTGGTCGGTCTTTACATCCAGAGAAGATTCCCACTAGCCAAATGGAGCCGGAATTACAACAGGCGATCGCACAAATCAAACCCAACGAACGCGATGATGTAGCACGCGCTTTTTTCAAGCATTTAAAGGAAAGAGGACTCGATGAGCGCCATCTAGAACAACAACTTGGTCTTTCCACTCATCACGCCAGCCGCATGAGCGCTGATGATGTCAGCAAACTTGCATCCTTCGTTTATCACAACCACCCCGACGTTTTCCGTGAGGTGTTAGCAGAGCAACCAGGGATTATTAAATTCCTCAGCAATCCCGTTGTTGCGGGCATTATCGGCGTTGCAGCAGCCAAGTGGCTAGGTAGGCACAAGTAAGCGCTGATTCTCAATTAAATGATAAATATTGAGTAAGTAAAGGTGGGCATTACCCATCTTTTTTTCTTTAAAACTTCTTAGAGGAGGTGTCGCATTTAGGAAATTGTGAATAAAACATAGTGACTAAGTAACAAGGAAGCTAAATTTACATAAAATTTATACAATAAATTATCCCATTATATGGGTGTAATCGTTTTCATTCCTGAATTTAGCAATATAAAAGATACAACCTTGATAAAGTAAATACTATAAATTTTTCATAAACTTAAGTATTCTTTCTTAAGAGTATATTCTCTACTGCAATATTAATTACAGGGATATTTGCTTAGGAGCTATCCCCTATAGTTTTAACAGATCAAATGCAGAAGCAATACTCAGACTTCAGCTATTTTGGTTGCTGCTTTTGGATTTGAGAAGCTGATTAATTTTCTATGGCATGAACTATCATGTCCAATTTTTTGGGTGCTGGAAAACTCCAGTTTTGGGTACATCTACTACCAATTTTTACCTTAAAAACGGAGTAATTTTCATGAGTAGATTTGGCATCAGAAGAGGTTTGTTGAAACTGGCAACGGCAACAGCCCTCAGTATTATTACTTTTCAAGCAGCAGGGTCAGCGCAGGCAACTACCTTGACTCTCACTTCCCCAACTTCTGGAGGAGCATTGTCCAGTGGAATCAGCCCGGTAGGTGGAATTGTCTTGGATCTTATTGGTCTGAACAATACAAGAGTAACTAGCCAATTGGGAGCTAGTCAATTGTACATAGGTTATTATAATAGTGGTACTCCATCTGCTTACCAAGGCAATCCTGGCACTATCGGTATTCAGAGCGGCTTTACTCCAACAATCACAGGAGCGCTTGGGGGTGGATTGAAAGAGCTTGCTGTTCGTTTCAGTCTTTATGATGGTGATACTGCGGCAGGTGACTTTGATGAAAATGATAATACACTATTGGTAAACAACATTAACTTTGGTAATTGGAGCAGTGTTAATACTGAAAATACCAATGGGCTAGGAAATGCTGGTGGTGCTGGTTTTAGCGGCGGTGGTTTTCGCAATGATACTCTGGATACAGGGTGGTTCCATGTGACTAATGCCTCAACTCTTAGCAACTTCTTTAACAGCCTTGTGAATACACAACAAGCTATTTACCAAGTTAATGATGTAGACCCTTACGATAACTATTACGACTTCACACAGGGAATTGACTCAAGTCTCATAAACGTAGGTCAGGGCCCAGTAGTGCAACCACCTAACTCTGTTCCCGAACCTATAACTATTTTGGGTACATTGACAGCAGCAGGTTTTGGTGTGGCTTTGCGTCGCAAACAAAAGCAGCAACAACAAGCTACGGTAAAAGCATAAGCTAGAAGCTACAACTAATACATAGTTGCGTTCATATAAA
The DNA here is from genome assembly GCF_002154725.1 of Nostoc sp. 106C. Taxonomy (GTDB): domain Bacteria; phylum Cyanobacteriota; class Cyanobacteriia; order Cyanobacteriales; family Nostocaceae; genus Aulosira. The sequence goes on from NZ_MTAW01000089.1 coordinate 76,772, forward strand.
GTATGTACTAATACCAAATCAAATAATGTTTGCGACATATCAATAATATTCTAGAGGTCACGGCAGTGCCGTGCCCCTACAATCTGTCGCATTCTTTTTTCAAATTGGTATAAGTATTGGGTGCTTAAGAATTGAGTGTACAATTTATAACTCAATGTTTAAGCACTCCTTCCCATACATTCTTGGATGGATAATAGCATTACCTAAAAAACGTATCGCACTCAAGATTTACTTGTAATGTTGTGTAAATAAGTACTTTTTTCTATAAATCGCAGAATAGATTTACACAAAATTCATATAGCAAATAACCTGCTTTCCACTGATAATCCTGATGAAATCTTGTTTTTGGTATAAAGTGCAATAAAGTTTTATAAAATAATGAAATTAAAGATTTGATTAAGCTCTACTAAAATCCTTGATTATAAATACTTAGCACGTAATGATAATTACGGTTTTTTCAGGATAATTACGGAAAAATTACCATTACAGTCAAAACGAAACAAAGATGAAATACTTCATTAATTGTTATCGGTAACTGTATAGGCAATAAAAGAATTAATATTTGTCAGGGCTTTACCAGGGTAAAAACTACCATTAGCTTTTTTTATACTTTTCCACTACGTGGCGATCGCAGTGCTGATTTTGGTGTTATTCTATCTTTTCTGTTGCCGGAGTGGGAAGTAACCAATTTAGGATGTAGCTGAGTTTTAAAGGTGATGACTTTGTGGAAACAACTGCGAATCATGTTTTTGGCTATAACCTTAGGTGGTGTAATCTTCGTTTTAGTAAAAGTTTTTCTGACGACGAGTATTAATAAGCCAAAATCCGAACAGTCTCAGCACGAATTAAATAGTCTTGCATTGTTTGAAGACCATATTTGCATAGTCTCACGCTTTCATGCAAACTATAATACCGTTCCTCCTTGCTAGGAGGCTATAGATGTAAGAACTACATAAGGGTTGTATCTAAGCAAGGTATCTTGCCAATTTATATAACTAGAAAGTTTTAGAAAAGGTCTAATGTTATTTGAATTAATAGCGACAAAGCCTTTATCCAAAACCACAAATTTCCCTCATTTCAGATCTCTGTTTTTTATTGTGCTAGGAACATGACTAAATCAAGTAGCGATAAATTCATTCCCGGTTTGGTACAAGAGTTACAAGAGTTTGCTTTTAGCCAAATAGGCTCAACGAGAATTTTACGAATGCTTGGCTACGGACTGCTGCTATTAGCATTGTTCGACGTAGTTGAGATGTTGGTTCCACCCAACTTTATGAATCCTGTTTGGGAATTTCAAACTTTCGGAGCATTGGTTGAAAGAGTACCTGTGCCTTTAATTGGTCTAGCGCTAATATTTTATGGAGAACTGCATTCTCGAAGCAAATGGGAATTCCTCAGTTTGAAGTTAATATCTTGGTTAACTTTATTGTTAGCCTTAATCTTTTTATTACTAATACCTTTAGGAATTGGTAACACTGTTCGTCTCAGTAAACAAAGTGCTGCGCAAATTACTAATGTATCCAAACAACAATTATCCCAGGCGGAACAGGTAGAACAGAAACTAAGCGAAGCTACACCGGAGCAAATAAGTAATTTCTTGAAGGCACAAGGTCGCTCATTAGATGGTAAAAGTACTCAGGAAGTAAAAACCCAAATCTTATCAGAAGTCTCTAAGGCTAAATCACAAATTCAGAACCAAGCAAAAGCTACTCAATCTTCTCAGGGACTAAACTTACTCAAGAATTCTGTTAAATGGAATCTTGGAGCTTTGGTTTCGGCTGCTTTATTTTTTAGTTTTTGGAAAGCAACTCAATGGGCAAGAATCAGTAGATGAGAATAATAAAAAAATTCATCAACGCCTGAATATTCAGCAAAAGCCTCTGTAAAAAATAAGGGTGGGCATTAATGCCCACCCTCTTTGTTTGTGTCGTATAGTTAATTCATTATGGATTACACCTTAGCTAGTTCTGGTGTAGGACGCTTGCTGTTACGAATTGCTGTAATTGCCTCAGCATAATCAGGAGCGTTAAATACAGCTGAACCAGCAACGATCGCATTAGCTCCAGCTTCTAAAACCTGCCAAGTATTATTTGCTTTCAGCCCTCCATCCACTTCAATCCAAGGATCGAGTCCGCGTTCATCACACATCTGACGCAGCTTGCGGATTTTGGGCACTACACCAGGAATAAAGCTTTGACCGCCAAAACCAGGGTTGACGCTCATAATTAAGATTAAATCGCAGAGTTCTAGTACATACTCAATAAAATCCAAAGGTGTGGAAGGGTTGAGTACAACTCCTGCTTTTTTACCGAGTTCTTTGATTTGTCCTAGAGTGCGGTGTAGGTGCGGTGAAGCATTGTGTTCTGCGTGTACTGAGATAATATCAGCACCTGCTTTCGCGAAGCCTTCTACATACTTTTCTGGCTCCACAATCATTAAGTGGACATCTAGCGGCTTTGTTGTCACCGGACGAATCGCCTCCACAACCAGAGGACCTATCGTAATATTAGGTACAAAACGACCGTCCATTACATCGACATGAATCCAATCAGCTCCAGCAGCGTCTACAGCACGAACTTCGTCACCTAAACGGCTAAAATCGGCTGATAGGATAGATGGAGAAATCACAATGGGCTTTTTAGATAGGTTTTGGGTCATGGCTGGTGGGTTTTCAAGCATCCTCGTCTGTAAACATTGTAACAAAATATTTAGCCATCGCTCATAAATTTGATCCCGCCTTTGTAGAGTAGCTGGGGTACTGGGGAGATAAGGGGACAAGGAGCGGGGGAAGGAAGAAATAATCTAACTATTGGCTCTTACCTATTGCCTTTTGACTGACCAATTAACTAATGACTATGAATAAAAAACTAACTTGGGTATTGTGGGGACTAAGTGCTTCTTGTTTGAGTGTGCCAGCGCTGGCTTCAGTTTTACAAACTTCTTTAGGAACCAACGGTATTGATGCTCTCAGGCTACACCAACCTCCTTATAATTTAAGCGGTCGTAAGATTGCTATTGGTCAGGTAGAAATTGGACGTCCAGGAATGTTTGGTTGGGATAAAGCCGTGTCTAAAAATCGTGCTGTATCCCTAGCAGCAGTTTTCTTACGCAATGGTCCAGCTAAATCAAATAGTGGCGTTGATCCCCATGCCTACAATGTTGCTGGTGTGATGGTCAGTAAAGACAAAGCTTGGCCGGGGGTTGCTCCTGAGGCGCGATTGTATTCTTCAGCTGTTGGCTCGACTAAAAACATGGGTCAACCAGAAGAGTGTTTATCGGCACAACACATTGCATTACAAAATAATGGTGATATTCGTGCCATTAATTTCAGTTTTGGTGAACCTCTAAACCGCGATCCGCGTCCTGATGCTATTTTAGATGGCAATGCTTTACTCACCCTCTGTATTGATTGGTCCAGTCGTGTTCATGATGTGTTGTATGCGATCGCTGGCAACCAAGGGAAAGGAGGTATTCCTATTCCTACAGATAATTTTAATGGAGTAAACGTGGCTTTTTCATCCCGTCGAGAAGGGATTTTTAGTAAAGTTGACGTTTCTAATCTCGCAGGTGCTAACCAAGGAGTAAATGGTAGGTTAGCAGGCAAAGAATTTAATATCGGTGGGCGTCGTGCTATTAGTTTAGTTGCACCTGGCAGTAATATTGCTCTGCTCAATCCAGATGGCAAAGTTAATAAGGTCACAGGTACAAGTTTTGCAGCACCTCACGTTACAGGTACTGTTGCTTTGTTGCAGGAATTTGGCGATCGCCAGTTGCGCACAAAACAACCTCACTGGAGTATTGATTCTCGCCATCACCAGGTGATGAAAGCTGTATTGCTTAATTCCGCAGACAAGGTTAAAGATAGCGGAGATGGTTTGCGCTTGGGAATGACCCGGACACTCATTGATAAACAAAATCAAGACTGGCTAGCTTCTGATGCTTATCAAGACCCCAAAATTCCCTTAGATTCCCAAATAGGAGCAGGCCATTTGAATGCATTTCGCGCTTATCAGCAATTTAGTGCAGGTCAATGGCAACCATCAACTGCTGTGCCTGCCATTGGTTGGGATTACCGAACTGTGGATGCACTTGCGCCTGTAGAATATGTCCTAGCAAAACCCTTAAAACAAGGAAGTTTTGTTGCTATTACCTTGGCTTGGGACCGATTGGTAGAGCTCGACGATAAGAATAAAAATGAGCTTTATGACGTCGGAGATACTTTCCGCGATCGCGGTTTGAACAACCTCGATCTCTATCTGGTAAAAGCTGATGCTCAAAATCCAGATGTTGCTACTGTTTGCTCATCTATCAGTCAAGTTGATAGTGTAGAACATATTTTTTGCCCTATTCCTGCTAATGGTAATTACAAAATCCGCATCCAGATGCGCCAACAGGTCAATGAACCCAGTCAACCTTACGCTTTAGCTTGGTGGACTCTACCCGTTAGCTCTATTGGGGAGTTTCAAAATAAATAGAATCAAGTTAAGGGTTAAGGGTTAAGGGTCAAGATTCAAAAGGTAATAGGCAAGAGTCATTAGTTTTTGGCTCTGTCTTCCTAGACCTCCTTATTTCCTTTGTTGCCCCTCACGATTTTCTATTCAGCTTTTTAATGATTTCAACGCTCGTGAGGGGTTTAACCTAACATACTATTATCGTTGATATCTGCTATATGGTAACTCATTGGGTAGATTACTACTTTTTTCAATTCTGCAAACAACTACCAACGCATTTATCCAGATGACATTCAGCGATAGGAAGGAGTATTTATACCCGTTTTGGGATAGAATGTAGAAGCGTTTTATTCTCAGCAAAGTTTGCCTCATACTAGAGAAACTTTGCACGAAATCCAGACCGAAATTATTATATTTATTTATTACTACAAATTCAGCGTGAAGAAATTATTGAGTTGTTTTGTAGTTTAAAATACGTTTAGCTAAAAATCAGGAAATAGCTAATAATCAGGAAATAGCTAATAATCATGGATGTGTATTGCCTACTCAATTAGCAATTAGTAGCTTGCATAAATTCTATTGAATTGCTGCAAATTATTTACTGTTACCAAAACTGTAACAGCCAGGTTTTTCTGCTGTAGTAAATGCCATAGTTAACACTTGAGAAGTCATTAAATCTATGGCGAACGAGGTGGCAGAATGAATCGGCAGAAATTTAGTGGTGTGAAAGAAAATTTCTTGCAAAGACGTTACGGTGTGCGGTTAGGAAGACGTTACGTGCTGGCTGCTGCTAGCGTTGTACTTTTGGGTGTATTAGGCTGTTCTCAAGTCAATGGTGATACGAGCGCACTGGCCCAATCTCGTTTGCCTAATTCAGAGTCTCCTCTGCCAAAAAAAACCGCTACCCCTGATACAAAATTAGTTAATGCCAACAATAAATTTGGCTTCAAACTATTTTCAGAAGTTCTGAAACAGGAAAGTAGTGAAAAGAACGTTTTTCTTTCTCCTTCGAGTGTAGCGATCGCCTTGGCTATGACCTACAATGGAGCTAGTGGCTCTACCCAAAAAGCTATGGCGAAAACCCTGGAATTCCAGGGTTTAAATTTGTCAGAAATTAACTCATCTTATGCAGCATTAAAAAAGCTGTTAGAAAATCCTGAGACTGATGTACAACTGACTATTGCTAACTCCCTTTGGGCGAATCAAAACACCAGCTTTAAGTCAGGCTTTCTCCAGAGAAATCAGGATTTTTACAAAGCCAAGGTGACGAGTTTAAATTTTCAAGATCGGGAAGCACCCAATATTATCAATAGCTGGGTTAAGGATAATACCCAGGGGAAAATCAACAAAATAGTTGATCAAATTCAACCCGACCAAGTACTATTTCTGATTAACGCCATCTACTTTAAAGGAAAATGGAGCAACGAATTTGATAAAAGTCAAACTGCTGTATTGCCCTTTTCTCTAAAATCTGGGAAACAAAAACAGCACCCGATGATGTCGCAAGATGGCGACTATAGATACCAAGAAAATGAGCAATTTCAGGCAGTGAGTTTGCCTTATGGCAAAGATGGTAAAATCAGCCTTTATATCTTTTTGCCTAAACAAAACTCAAGCCTGCAAGCCTTATATCAAAACTTGAATACTGAGAATTGGGACAAATGGATGACTCAATTCCGCAAGCGGGAAGGATTGATTCGTTTGCCTCGGTTTAAAACAGACTATGAAGTTACGCTCAATGATGCACTAAAAGCCTTAGGTATGGAGGAGGCTTTTAGCACCAAAGCTAATTTCTCTGGTATTGGCGAAAACCTTGCAATTAGCCAGGTTAAGCATAAAACTATTGTGGAAGTAAATGAAGAAGGCACTGAAGCCGCAGCGGCAACTTCAGTAGGCATAGTGGCAACATCCGCTATGCAAAAACCAGAACCATTCAGAATGATTGTTGACCGTCCTTTCTTTTGTGCTATTCGAGATAATCAGACAGGAAGCGTTTTGTTTATGGGTTCAATTGTCGAACCACAGTAAACAATTCAAAATTCTTTGCTTTTGAATTTTAACTTTCTAAGGTGATGTAGCTTCTGATACACTCAGGGAACTTTTCGCTTCAGTTTTTGGGGATGCTTCTGGTGCAACGGGTGCAGCTATGTCCCCGGAATTGGCATATTCATCAGTATCACCGCTTAGTGTCGCAGGACGTATGACACTGATAGCGGTTTTAATCACAACAGCACTGGGTACTGCCACAATTACACCTAGAAGGCCCCCAATTCTCGCCCCTGTCAAAACTGAAATCACTACCAAAGCTGGGTTTAAACCTGTAAAACTCCCTAAAATCCGGGGGGCGATTAAGTTCTCCAGAATTTGCTGAACGATAACTGCTGCCATCAAGACTCTTGCCCCCATCCAGACATCTTGCAGCGACACCAATAAGGTAGTCAGGGCAATGCCTACGGAACCTCCAAAAGGGACGAGAGCCATGATGCCGATAGTTAACCCAAATAATAGCCCAAAAGGCACTTTCAACCACAAAAATGCCGGAATCAAAGCTGATGCCATACAGGTAGATAAAATCAGCTGGGTAATAAAGAAATTTTGAAAGCTCAGACGTACTGTTTGAGAAAAAGGCTCACGAAATCTTGAGGGTAGCCATTCTACTAAACTCTGCCAGAGTTCACCTCCGTGTTGTAGAAGATAGAAAGTCAAAATCATTGTCAAGACGAAATCTAGCAAACTAGTGACTGTGACTACAGCTAGATTGAGAACTTGCCCGGCGATCGCTTGCAATTGTCCCTTGACGCGATCGTTAATTTGCACGACTAGGGCATCAAGGTTGATCGGTAAGCCAAAAACCTCTGCTTTCTCGTTTAACAGCATTAACTGGGAACGTCCAGAGTCAATTAACTCTGGCAAGCGAGCCACTAGTTGCTGAGCTTGCGTAAGGGCTAGCGGAAACAGGGTGACACCCAACGCTAATAAAATTGATAAAGCCAATAGAAATACTAAAATAGCAACCGGCTCTCGCCTAGCACCGTGACGCTCCATCCAGCTAACGGGGTAGTTGAGCAGAAATGCTAGCACTGAGGCTCCAACTAAAATGACTATCAGGGAGTGGAAATAATTAAAAATTGACGAGATTGCCCAACCATTGAGCACTAACAGCGGAATGAATAACGCGATCGCTGTGATGCGCGCTAGGGGTGTTAGTGTCTCCCACCAGTCGAGTAGCTTGCGTGTCTGCATCTTTAGCCGATTACAGGATAGAACTAAATAAAATCCTTCTTTACAGCTTATTATCTCTAACTACATGACTCTCATTCATCTTCCTAGTTTAGGATTAGACTCAACCAAATGGAAAATCTTCAACCAAATCACAATTCGCCTGCATCTGAGTCAACAGACACACAGACATGGGGGTACAGTGACAGGGAGAGTTCCGTCACCGCGTCTTCTTCATATTCCCAATCCTTAATTCCTGATGAAGACTCAGCCACCCCTAAAACACAGCTGCTTGTGTATTTGATTCCAGTTATTGGCTTTTTCCCATCGCTGTGGACTCTCTATCGCCGTCAGGGAAGTCGGGAACAACTAGCTGCTAGCCGGCTGTCTATTACTTTGGCATTTACCTGGTTTTTGGGTTACTTTTTGTTAGCAACCGGGGCTGAGAATTTAGAATTTTTCGGACTGCGACTATTAATTCTCAATAGTTTTCTCACTTCTGGTTACTTTTTGGTGAGTGTCTGGTTGATTTTTCGCCTAATTCAAGGAAAATCTCACCGTTTGCCAGGGTTTAGTCGGTTTGCCGAGCGAGTGATTGGCAAGTATTTATCTTAATTTCTAGGTAATAATTAGGTCAGTACTTTTACTTAATTTTTTGCCAAATTAAAGATTATATCTTAAGGGATCTGGTCAAAGTCGTTTATTGTTGTCATACTGCAATAACACATCATCCAATTTGTCGAAAAAAAAGAAAAAGACTGCTATAAGTGTTGTGGTTGACACAACAATCAAAAAGTTAGCACTAATAATTAAGAATTAGCTATCATCGTTTGATTTGTCTGCATATTTATTAGTCTGCAAATGTACCGGATTTGATCAGTAAGTGTGAGGATGTCTGTGACCATTCAAAGAACTTCGGCGGAAGAAAACCCATCGGCAAACGTCTCCAAAGCCAGCAGAAAAAAGATCCAAAGCTCTAAATCTGGACGTTGGTTGTGGTTTTGGGTAGGTATGAGCGGTATTGCGATGGTTTCAGCTACAGCAGGGGCACTGTTGGCAGTTTCTTTAACCAGTAATTTACAGCAAGCCCAACTTAGTCCCCAAGAAGAAGCAGTATTCGATGGCGATCGCATCTCTGGAAGTGGGTTGCGATTTTCACAATTAACTCGCCCCGTCAATATCTTACTTATGGGGATGAGCGTACTCCCACCAGATGTTCAAAATCCTCCTGCCGAAACCAAAAATCTCAGCTACCAGCCTCAGGTAAACTCTTTTGATGGTCTTTCTGATGTCATGCTCTTGATCAAATTTGATCCAGAGACAAAAAAAATTATCATGCTTTCGATTCCCAGAGATACACGCACGGAAATAGAAGGGCATGGCATCAAAAAAATTAATTTTGCCAATGTTGAAGGTGGACCAGCCTTAACCGCCAAAACAGTCAGCAATCTTTTAAATGGAGTAGCCATTGATCGCTATATCCGAATTAACGTTTTGGGGGTTGCCAAGCTAATTGATGCTTTGGGTGGCGTTACTGTCTACGTTCCCAAAGATATGAAGTATCAAGATGAATCCCAGCATTTGTACATCAATTTGAAGGCAGGTAAACAGCATCTTAATGGCGATCAGGCGCTGCAATTATTACGGTTCCGCCATGATGCACTCGGGGATATTGGGCGGATTCAACGCCAACAAATGGTGCTGCGTGCTTTGATGGATCAGTCACTTAACCCTGCAACTGTGACTCAATTGCCAAAAGTACTTGATGTCGTTAAAGAAAACATAGATACCAACTTGGCTGTTGAGGAGTTGTTGGCGCTAGTGGGTTTTGGTGTGCGAACCAATCGCTCAAATATGCAGATGTTAATGGTTCCAGGTCGCTTTAGCGAAAAAGGTGAATTTGATGCTAGCTATTGGTTACCCAATAAAGATGGGATTGCCAAGCTGATGGCAAAACACTATGGTGTGGAATCAACACAAGCACAAGAACAGCAGACTGTTGAACCAGGTTCTTTACGTGTAGCTATTCAAGATAGCACAGGTAGCGATCGCACTAATTTGCGACCTTTAATTAGATCCTTGGAAAAAGCTGGATATCGCAATGTTTTTGTAGCCAAAGCTTGGGGTGAACCTTTGGATGTGACTCACATTGTCGCTCAACAAGGAGATGGTAACAGTGCAGAAGTAGTTCGCCAAACTTTAGGATTTGGGGAAGTACGCGTGGAAAGCACTGGGAATATCGGTTCTGATGTCAGTATTCAAGTGGGTAAAGATTGGTTGCAACAAAAAGCCCTCCTAGAAAAGTCTACTCAACCTTAAACAATACTATTAACTTTGATGAGAGACATTGATTAGCCTTTAATTATCAAGCTGCACTATCTAAATTAAAAGTTGATTTTTGTTATGCTCCTATTCAATACTGAATATCAGCATCCTTAAACAAAAAGGCGTGGGTAAAACCTCACGCCTTTAGTTTATTAATTTCAAAATATCTCATTTATGACTAATCTTTTATTTACCAATCATCTGCCATACCTTTTCTGTAAGGATCGCCTGTAAAGGGTTGAACACCAATCACAGGATAAGCATCATCATTAGGACCAAAAATCCGCATTGCGGCTTCAGAAATAAATTGAGTTATGCTAGCGATGATTCTGGAAATACCCATAATCTTAGACTCCTTTTTATGAGTCGCATTAATTGGTGATGTCTTTACTTTAATTCTGATATTCTACCCTTGCTTAAATCCTCAATATATCAACAAGCTCTGCAATACTTTTACAGATATGTTTGCAATACTTTAGCTTCTTTGCTAGTTAAACTTTTGTGTTTAATTCTAATTGTAAATTAGCTATTTCTCAAACCCTTGATTGACAAAGATGCTGCTAATTTTTCAGACAACTTATTGTTACATTTCATTATACTTTTGGCAAGCTACTTTCTATATTATTAGCTATAACTATTAAAAAATATTAAATAATTTATGAAAATTAGATTAATCTGCTGATAAATCTAATTTTTTAGAACCATTAATTACAGAACTTGCCAAGGCTTGACATTATTTATGGTGAAAGTTACCATAATAATACAAGCATTCTTGTAAGGACGCTCCGGCATGACCACTTTCCCGGACTTGGAGAGATATACAAACAATCAACAACAGCAAGATTACCCTAACCAGGAACTGAATTTTGCTGCTGAGGATTACAGCCTGCTGACTGACCTTTACCAACTAACAATGGCAGCTTGTTATGCAGGTGAAGGTGTAGAACAAAAACAGGCCAGCTTTGAATTATTTGCTAGGAAGTTACCAGAGGGTTTTGGCTATTTAATTGCGATGGGACTGGCGCAAGCCTTGGAATATTTGAAAAAATTGCGTTTTAGTTCCTCTCAGATCGAAGCTTTGCAAGCAACGGGAATTTTTAGTCAAGCTGGCGATCGCTTTTGGTCGTTGCTAGCCGAAGGGTGTTTTACTGGAGATGTCTGGGCAGTACCAGAAGGAACCGCTGTGTTTGCAAATCAGCCATTGTTGCGGGTGGAAGCACCCCTTTGGCAAGCACAGTTAGTAGAAACTTATCTATTAAATACGATTAATTATCAAACTTTAATTGCCACAAGAGCCGCCAGGATTAGAGATGTAGCCGGAGAACAAGCCACACTTTTAGAATTTGGTACAAGACGGGCATTTAGCCCCCAAGGATCATTGTGGGCAGCGCGGGCGGCGTTAGCAGGAGGATTGGATTCAACTTCTAATGTGTTAGCCGCGCTACAACTCAACCAAAAGCCCAGTGGTACGATGGCTCACGCTTTGGTGATGGCACTTTCAGCAATGGCAGGTAGTGAAGAACAAGCTTTTAGCGCGTTTCATCGATATTTTCCGGGTGCGCCATTGTTGATTGATACTTACGATACGATCGCTGCTGCCCAACGGTTAGCTCAAAAAGTAAATTCTGGGGAAATGCATTTGACTGGAGTCAGGTTAGACTCGGGAGATTTAGTTACCTTGTCAAAACAAGTGCGATCGCTGCTTCCTGGTGTGCCAATTTTTGCTAGTGGCGACTTGGACGAGTGGGAAATTGCCAGACTCAAAGCCGTTGGTGCCCAAATTGATGGCTATGGATTAGGTACGCGACTAGTTACAGGTGCGCCTGTCAATGGTGTTTATAAACTTGTAGAAATTGATGGTATCCCCGTCATGAAAGAATCGCGGGACAAAGCTACCTATCCCGGACGCAAGCAAATTTTTCGCTCCTTCGCTGGAGGCACAATAAAAGTAGATAGATTGGGATTAGCCACAGAAACTTCTCTAGGCGAAGAACCTTTATTGCAACTTGTGATGAAGGAAGGTCAACAGCTGCAACCGCCAGAGTCTTTAGCAACAATTCGACATCGTACCGCCGCCTCGGTCGCCAGTCTACCACAACAGACAAGGCGATTAGATCGTCCTGTATCAGTGAATGTAGAAATTTCCAACGCCCTGCAAGGATTGACACAAGAGACTAAAAAACAAACTCCAAAGGATGCAAAGTAAGATGAAAAAAATTGCTTTGTTTGGTACTAGTGCCGATCCACCAACAGCTGGGCATCAGGCGATTCTGGGTTGGTTATCTGAGCGTTATGATTGGGTGGCAGTTTGGGCTGCGGATAATCCTTTTAAAACTCATCAAACAGCATTAGTACATCGGGCGGCAATGCTGCGATTGTTGATTGCGGATATCCAGACATCACGGCACAATATTGCTTTAGAACAGGAGTTAAGTAGCTTCCGAACGCTAGAAACAGTGGCAAAAGCGAAACTTCGTTGGGGAGAGGATACCGAGTATACCTTAGTAATTGGTTCAGATTTACTGAGTCAGCTACCCCGTTGGTATCAAGTTGAAGATTTGTTGCGGCAAGTGCAATTATTAGTAGTACCGCGACCGGGATATGCGATAGATGAGTCTAGTTTAGAGGGAGTGCAAAAGCTAGGCGGGAAAATGGCGATCGCCAGCTTAACTGGACTAGATATTTCCTCGACAGCCTATCGCGAACATGGAGATTCTCAAGCTCTAACTCCATCTATCGTTGCCTATATTCATCAAGAGCATTTGTACAAATGCCAGGACGCAACCACAAAAAGTTTCCAACTCCGTTAAATCAACAACCTTTGGCTGATTTTAAAGTTGGTGTTGATAATGTAATTTTTTCTGTAGATACTGCACAAAATCGACTGCTCGTGCTCTTGGTTATGCGACAGCAGGAACCATTTTTAAATTGTTGGAGTCTTCCCGGTACTTTGGTTCGTCAAGGTGAATCTTTAGAAGATGCTGCCTATCGGATCATGGCTGAAAAAATTCGCGTGAAAAATCTCTATTTAGAGCAGCTATATACCTTTGGCGGACCCAATCGCGATCCACGGGAAGCTACCGATAGTTATGGTGTGCGTTATCTCTCAGTCAGCTACTTCGCCTTAGTGCGGTTTGAGGAAGCAGAATTAATTGCTGATGGAGTCACTGGCATAGCATGGTATCCGGTGAAACAATTACCTCAATTAGCTTTTGATCATAATCAAGTTTTAGCTTACGGACACAGGCGTTTACGCAATAAGTTGGAGTATAGCCCGGTAGCTTTTGAAGTTTTGCCAGAAATGTTTACTTTAAATGATTTATATCAGTTATACACCACAGTTTTAGGCGAAAACTTCTCCGATTATTCTAATTTTCGGGCGCGTCTACTCAAGTTAGGTTTTTTATGCGATACCGGAATTAAGGTATCGCGTGGTGCTGGTCGTCCGGCCAGTTTGTATAAGTTTGACGCCGAAGCTTTTGACCCTTTTAAGGATAAGCCTTTGGTATTTATTTAACTGTAAAGTCCAGAGTCAATGGTCAAAAGTCAAATGACCAATGACAATTGACCCTTCGGGTTCACCAGTTGCTCATGGAGGAAACCCTCAAGACCGCACTGGTTCACCAATGACAAATGACCAATGACAAATAACTAATATGAAAATTGCGATCGCTCAACTTAATCCTAAAATTGGTGATTTAACCGGAAATGCCCAACAAATTCTGCAAGCAGCACAACAGGCCGTAGCAGGTGGTGCGCGGTTGCTGTTAACACCAGAACTTTCTTTGTGCGGCTATCCACCAAGAGATTTATTGCTAAATCCTAGTTTTGTGGCGACGATGGGTATTACCCTAAAAAAATTAGCGAGAGATTTGCCACCAAATTTAGCTGTTTTAGTAGGAACTGTAGAAGAAAATCTCAAAGCAAATACTACAGGTGGTAAAGGTTTATTTAATAGCATTGCTTTATTGCTAGGCGGACAGGTAAAGCAAGTTTTTCACAAGCGGCTTTTACCTACTTATGATGTATTTGACGAATACCGCTATTTTGAACCAGGGTTACAAGCGAACTATTTCACCTTGGACGATCTGCATATCGGTGTCACTGTTTGCGAAGATCTATGGAATGATGAGGAATTTTGGGGTAAACGCACTTACGCAGTCAACCCGATCGCTGATTTAGCAATTTTGGGTGTGGATTTGATTGTGAATTTGTCTGCCTCACCTTACACTGTCGGCAAGCAGCAATTTAGAGAACTCATGCTGAAGCATAGTGCAGTGCGTTTTCAACAGCCGATGATCTATGCTAACCAAATCGGAGGCAATGACGACCTAATATTTGATGGTTGCAGTTTTGCCTTGAGCCGTCAAGGTGAAATTATATCTCGTGCCCGTGGTTTTGAGGCAGACTTGGTAATCGTTGAATTTGACGAAAAACAACGGGATTTTAAGTTAGGTACTGTAGCACCTGCATATCAGTCTGAAGACGAAGAAATCTGGTCAGCTTTGGTTTTAGGCGTGCGCGATTATGCCCATAAGTGTGGCTTTGCTAAAGTAGTACTAGGTTTAAGTGGAGGGATTGATTCCTCATTGGTAGCTGCGATCGCTGTTGCTGCACTCGGCAAAGAAAATGTCTTCGGTGTTCTGATGCCTTCTCCTTATAGTTCCGAACATTCGATTAGCGATGCTTTGGCATTAGGAGAAAATCTCGGCATTAAAACTACTGTATTACCAATTGCCGAACCTATGCAATGCTTTGATCGCAGTTTAGCTGAGTTGTTTGCTGGGACTGAGTTTGGCATTGCTGAGGAAAATCTGCAATCTCGGATTCGGGGTAACTTATTAATGGCGATTGCTAACAAATTCGGCTATCTCCTCTTGTCTACTGGCAATAAATCAGAAATGGCAGTTGGTTACTGTACCCTTTATGGCGACATGAATGGCGGGTTGGCAGTAATTGCAGACGTTCCCAAAACCCGCGTTTATTCAATTTGCCATTGGTTAAATCGTAACAGCGAAATTATTCCCCAAAATGTTCTTACCAAAGCACCCAGCGCCGAACTTAAACCAGGCCAAGTCGATCAAGATTCTCTCCCACCTTACGAGGTTTTAGATGACATTTTGGAACGCCTGATTCACAAACATCAATCAGCCGCCGAAATTGTCACCGCCGGACACGATGCAGTAATTGTAGACCGAGTTATCCAAATGCTTGCACGTGCTGAATTTAAGCGGCGACAAGCACCTCCTGGACTAAAAATCACCGATCGCGCCTTTGGTACTGGTTGGCGAATGCCAATTGCTAGTAGCTGGGTTGCTTTAAAAAATGCCTCTCAAGCTAAAACCAATCCTACTCCTACCTTAGTAGGCAAAGATGGCAAAGATGCAAATGCATAAATTAAGCGAACATCTATTTTAGAAAGTCAATGGTCAATATTGACGCTGGTCTTATTGACTGTTGACTATTGATACCATGTGATAATTAGTATTGTTTGAGATTGCTGAAGAAAGCTCAATAAACTTTATTTGTAATCTGTGCCATCAAAAAGTTAAAAAACCGTCTTATTTTTATTTTTTCAGAGTGATTAAGTTGCGTTAAATATAAAATTTAGCTTTGCCTTTCTCCTATCCTAAGTTCAATTTAGATGAAGCAACCTCATCTTCAGCAAACAGGTCTAGCTACGTGCGACGTTGGCTATGCGCAAGAAGCGCTCTATTGCATTTATCTAAACATCAAGACACTCTCAAATAAATATGAGACTATAGATGCAGTAAGACATTCTCAAACACGTGAGTCAACCAGATCCAATCTTAGCGAAAATTCTAGCGGGGACTTCTGATACAGCAATCCCTTTTGCTCAACTATGGCAACTCTTAAACAGACTAGGCTTTGATGAGCAAATTCGTGGCGGAAATTATATCTTCACCAAAAAAGATATCCCAGAAATATTAAACCTACAGCACAAAAAAGGCAAAGCTAAAGCCTACCAAGTTAAACTAGTGCGTGCAGCCATTCTGAAGTACCAGATAGGAATTAAAAATGAATCTTCGTTATGAAATAATTCTCTACTGGAGCCAAGAAGACCAAGCATTTATTGCCGAAGCTCCAGAATTACCGGGATGTGCTGCCGATGGAGAAAGTTATCAACAAGCACTGCAAAATATAGAAATTATCATGCAAGAATGGGTAGAAATTGCTCAACGATTAGGGCGTCAAATTCCTGAACCCAAACAACGCTCAGTAACTACCTAAAATTAGGAAAAATCCTAGCCATTTACTGTAGGGTGGGCAGTGCCCACCTATCGCTGTCTACTATGTGTCGTCTAATTATTTACTTTATAATCGCCTCTGAGTTCTAGAGCGATCGCCTGATATTTTTCTCAGACGATATGTTAATTAGTGCTTGCATAAAAGACGCAGCTATTTATCTTTTTTATCAAATAACTCTAACAAACCAACTGTGCCGACAAAAAAAGTATAAGTAGCATATTGTATTGGCATCTTCTTTCTGGAAGGTGCGTAAAAAGCTGCTATAACTGCCTCAATTAAATGGCAGCTAACAGCAAAGCGTTCAATCCAAAAAATAGGATTCAGGCTGCTGGGTACTTGAATATTATTTGTTACTGCATAAACATTCCATAATTCCAAGCCAATTGCACTGGCTATCAGCACTGTAGATATAACTTTTATAATAGGGGAAATTTTTTCTTTTATATAGTTTAAATTCATGGTATCCAATCCTATTTGATTTGTGATTGACTTTCATAAACAGTCATTTGTCATTAGTAGTGTCTCACAGATGATTTGGGACTGCTATATCACGGTGATGGAAACAGGTGAGGTTGCTGTGTCAATAATTGATTATCCGATTGGGCAACTTTTTTTAAAGTCGCTGCTGCGTCTAGTAATTGGAGATGATAAACTGCGGTGGTATGAAACTATCGATTGGCAGCAAGAAAGCGATGTCTGGCGACAAGCAGACTTGATTTATCCCAACTATTACAGCAGCCAGAATTTTCATGGTATTGCAGGTGGCTATCTAAATTCTGTAGCAGCGATGACTTACGATCCGGTGACGGCTTTTGCTTCCCCACCCAATGAAACTTGGATTCGCAAGCAGTTAATTACTGCAATTAAGTCTCAGCCAACAAGGATTCTCGATCTGGGTTGCGGTACTGGTTCTGCAACTTTGATGTTAAAGCAAGCTTTTGGGCAAGCGGTAGTCATCGGGTTAGATTTGTCTGCGTATATGATAGTTGTGGCGGACTACAAAGCTAAACAAGCAGGATTGAATATTCAATGGTTGCATGGTTTAGCTGAGAACACTGGTTTAGAAGAAGCTACCTTTGATTTAGTGACAGCCTCGTTTTTATTCCACGAAACGCCACCGAATATTTCTCAGTTAATTTTGCAAGAATGCTTCTGCCTCCTGAAACCAGGAGGACAATTGATTGTTCTTGATGGTAATCAGAAAAGGCTGCGTCATGCTGCATGGCTAATCAAAATCTTCAAAGAACCTTATTCCCAAGCTTATGCCGCAGAGAGTGTAGATGATTGGATGAAGCTAGCTAAATTTGAAAATGTGCAAACAAAATATGTTGGTTGGATTAGCCAAATTACAAGCGGTATAAAACCAATAAACCAAAATTGTGATGTATGAGGTGGCATAAAAATTGTTGCTTACTTACCAAAACTATTAAAGCGATTTATGCATGGCATAATTCTGTACTGAACGGCAACAGATAAATTTTTAGCATCAATTGCCAAATCTAAAATAATCAACTCTAATTATATCTGGCACTGATGTAATCTTATTCCCAGTACCCATTACTAAAGTGAACTCTGGATTTTTAACTAAGTAGCGATCGCCACGCTTAAAAAGTATTCTCCTAGTAAATTTCCGCAGTCAATGGCCGGATCAAATGCATCGTGATCGCACAGAAATTGATATGTAAAATCCCAAATATTGCCAATCTCTTTAGCTGTTATTTGACGACGAATTGACCAAAAGTATGCTGTTTGTTGAGCTTCCGGATAGTCATCTGGGTAGGGAGACAAGATATACCGTTGAGCCTCGATACTGTGCTCATCAAAATCTTCAGGTGATTCATCATATTCCAACCCACTAAAGCACTCAACAAGTTCTCCACCTTCAAACAATTCATAGCTAATGCAGCAGCTAGTGTCACTCACAATTAATCTAATAACTGGCTGTTCCAACTGCTTTGAAAGCTGAGCTAACTCTGTTGAATACAAAACTGCTAAATCACTGAGTATATCAGGAACAATAATAGACCAATCATGTCCAACTAGTTGATATGCGAACACGAAAGAACCTGACACTTCAATTTCTGAACTTATGACATCGCGTTTTGATTCAATTGCTTTAGCTGCAAGGACATCAGATAGTAAATTCAATGGTACTTTCACAAGTATGACTTCAGCATTGCGATCAATTGACTCAATTCCTCGTCTTTCAGACCAAGGACGTGTGAAATGTGCTGCTAATTTCAGGTTCCATTGCGCGTCCAAGTCATTATTCCTTGCTGGTATCGCTTCAGTTAGCCCTGTTAAAAATTCATGCAACCTAAACACCAAGAGAGTATCGTGACTATTTGCCAGATTTTTACTCTCATGTTGCATCTCTAAAATTACAAGCGATTATCTAAATCCCTAATTCAGTAAATCAGCACGAGGTTTAAAAGTTTCAATTTGGCGGATTTTTTCGTAGAGTTCTTGTTCTTCAGGAGTAATAGTTTTTGGCGTAACTATTTGAATTTCCACCAACTGATCGCCACGTTTACCACTGTCATTGGGGTAGCCTTTATTCGCCAACCGAAATCTTTGACCAGATCTAACTCCCGGGGGAATGGTCATCTTTACAGGCCCATCAAGAGTTGGTGCTTCTACGTGTCCTCCCAAGACAGCCTCACTGGGGGTCACAGGTATCTGGCAAACAATATTGGAACCGTCTAGCTTAAACAAATGATGCGGCTCGACAGTAATTTTTAAGTATAAGTCACCGCCACCAATGCCTTGGTTACGTAGTCGGATAGTTTGACCTGTTACCATCCCAGTAGGCATACTTACTTCTAGCGATCGCCCATCTTCAAGACGAATGCGTTCATTACCACCTACATAAGCTTTTTCTAATGGTAGGGTTAATCTAGCTTCTATATCCCGACGGGTGGGGCGTGGTTGGCTCTTGGGTACTGTGTACTCTACTCTACTTTTTGGGGTACGGAACGGATCGCTATTCGTGTTGCTAGCTGACCCATTTCTGGTGTCTTTACGACCAACGCCGACACCGATTACTTGGTTAATAAAACTTTCAAAATCTGCAAATTGCCCAGGATCTACTTCTTGAGTGCTGTTACGGTTGTTAGCCGGATTATCCCAAATTTTACTCTTTGGCGTTTGTTTATTAAAGCCTTTTTGCTTCCAGTAGCGGCTAAATTGATCGTACTGCGATCGCTTGGCTGGATCGGAAAGGACTTCATAAGCCTCACCAATAACCTTAAATTTTTCCTCAGCTGCTTTGTTTCCAGGATTGAGGTCGGGGTGATACTGTCGTGCTAAACGCCGATAAACCTTTTTAATTTCCTCACTTGAGGCTTCTTTAGGTACTCCTAAAATCTCGTAGTAATCGCGAAAATTCTGCAAATTTTGCATAGTTCAGTTATTCAACTTTAAATTTTAGATTTGAGATTTTGGTAATAAGTAACGGGTGCTGTCAGTTGTCGGCTATTTTCCTAAATACTGCTGACTAATAACAAATTACCAATTACCAATTACCAAATCCGAATTTTGAAGCAATTTCACTCGCTTTTCCGGACTACTAAACCCATGTGGTAGCTCAGGAGTACTACAACCAATCGTCATCATCGTCATCCCAGTTATCCTGGTAGCTTGGACGAGGAGGTTTGCGAGAAGACCGATTATCAGAAGAAGAACGATTATCTCTACCAAAGTCCCTGTTAGAGTCTCTGCCAAAGTCCCTGTTAGAATCTCTCCCGTAATCCCTGGTAGAATCCCTGCCATAATCTCTAGTAGAATCCCTGCCATAATCCCTAGTAGAGTCTCTGCCGTAGTCTCTAGTAGAGTCTCTACCATAGGAATCACGATCCCAATATGAATCTTTAGGATAATCGCGTTCCCGTTCTTTGTCGCCACCAGTAAAGATGTCGCGAATAGTACCAAATAAGTCGTCGTCTTCGTCCTCAGCATAATACTGGCGGACTTCCCGGTTTAGCTCATACAAAGCATCTTGTAGATCGGCGTAAGCTTGGTCAATTCCGCGATCGTCGTTGTCTTTTAAAGCGTCCTTCAGTTCCCGAGAAATGTTGTCAATTCGTTGGCGGCGACTACGGGCGAACTGCATCCCAAACTCCAACGCCACTTCTCTAAGTTGGCGTTCGGCTTGGCCAATCAATCCCTCAGCACGAGTGCGCTTTTCTACTCGTTCTTTGCGTTCGCGATCGATATCAGCATATTTTTGAGCATCTTGAATCATCCGATTCACTTCAGATTCACTCAAGGTAGAAGCACCTTGGATTGTGATACTTTGCTCTCTACCAGTAGTTCTATCCAGGGCTGTTACTTGTAAAATCCCGTTTGCATCAATATCAAATGACACTTGAATTTGGGGAATTCCTCTTGGTGCTGGGGGAATACCATACAGCTTGAAACGTCCTAAAGACTTGTTATTGGCTGCCATTTCCCGTTCGCCCTGGACTACGTGGATTTCCACAGTATTCTGGTTATTTTCTGAAGTAGAGAAAATATCAGAACGGCGCACTGGGATGGTAGTATTTCGAGGAATCAATTTTTTCATTACGCCCCCGATGGTTTCCAACCCAACAGATAGGGGCGTTACATCCAAAAGCAGCACATCTTTAAGTTCGCCTGCAAGAATACCAGCTTGAATTGCTGCGCCTACTGCTACTACTTCATCGGGGTTGACGTTTTCATTGGGTTCTATGCCAATTAAGTCACGCACTAACTGCTTGACCATTGGAATCCGGGTGGAACCGCCTACTAACACCACTTCTTCAATGTCTGCGGGTGAGAGTCCAGAATCTTTCAATGCTCGTTTGACTGGTGTCCGCAAACGTCCTACCAAATCACCGCACAAATCCTCAAATTGGGAACGAGTGATGCGAGTTTCCAGATGTTTGGGACCATCCTCAGTCGCGGTGATAAAGGGCAAGTTAATATCGGTAACGCTGACAGCAGAAAGTTCAATTTTGGCTTTTTCCGCAGCTTCCATCAGACGTTGTAAAGCTTGGCGATCGCGTCTTAAGTCTACCCCTTCTGCCTCTAAAAATTGCTCTGCTAACCAATCTACAATTTTTCTGTCAAAATCATTACCACCAAGTTGTGTATCTCCACTAGTGGCTTTAACTTCAAAAACCCCATCGCCTACTTCTAGAATCGATACGTCAAAGGTGCCACCACCTAAATCGAATACTAAGATGGTTTCCGTATCACCACGATCCAATCCGTAAGCTAGAGAAGCGGCAGTAGGTTCATTGAGAATCCGCAACACATCTAAACCAGCAATTCTGCCAGCATCACGAGTGGCTTGTCGCTGGGAATCATTAAAATAAGCAGGAACCGTAATCACTGCCCCTGTTACTGGTTCGCCCAAGTAGGTACTGGCGTCGTCTGCCAATTTCTTCAGCACCATTGCCGAAACTTCTTCGGCGGCAAATTCCTTATTCAACCGAGGACAAGCAATCTTAATATTACCGACTTCGTCCTTGCGGATAGTATAGGGTACACGCTTCGATTCTGGGCTTAGCTCACTATACCTGCGTCCAATAAAGCGTTTCACCGCAAAAAAAGTATTTTGGGGATTCAGAACGGTTTGTCGTCGTGCCATTTGACCCACGACTTTTTCGCCTTCTTTGCTAAAGCCCACAACGGAGGGGGTTGTTCGCATTCCTTCTGCATTGGCAATCACCACCGGCTTGCCACCCTCCATTACGGCGACTACTGAGTTGGTTGTACCCAAGTCGATGCCGACTACCTTGCCCATGCGTTACTCTTCTCCTAAATGTGTCTTACTATTACTATATTTATTATGATTGGGCGAGACTGCCTCTAGCTTTTTGCTCTGGGATGAAAACCCCTCAACGGTATAATAGTCATTATTAAGGTAGAAAGGATCGGGATTTTAGCTAAAGAAGCTAGTTGCAAGACTAGGATAACATTGACAATGGTTGGTGTGTTCAAACACCCTCAACCCTTGCTATCCAAGCTATTTACTTTACGCATCTTAGAATTGGGAAATGCACTTTAATCATACTTGCTCTGTGTTTCCCTCTGCCTGCAAATTTTGATATTGCGACTATATTTAAACAATTGAATTTAAAAGAACGATTACAAACTTACCTGACGGAAATAGCGCGAGAACGCGATCCCTACATGGCAACAGCTGGACATTTTTTTGTCCAAGAATATATTCGACAGCAATTTGCTCAATGGGGAAGTGTGGAAATCCACACCTTTGAGGTAGGGAGCAAAACCTGCCAAAATCTCATACTAAATTTACCTGCTCAAGCAAGAAGGCAAAAGCGAAATTTGCCACCAATTTTAATTGCTGCTCACTATGATGCTGTCCCTGGAACAGTAGCAGCTGATGATAATGCTACAGGTGTGGCAGTTTTATTGGAATTGGCCAAGAAGTTTGCGGCTGAACCAGTAAAATATCCCTTACGCCTAGTTGCTTTTGATATGGAAGAATATGGCTTACTGGGTAGTGCTGACTATGCAGCTTTGTTGCGCCAGCAAAAGCAGCCATTACGCTTGATGTTGTCTTTGGAAATGCTGGGTTATACAGATTCTACGCCAGGTAGCCAAAGTTATCCACCTCCACTAGAACGCTTTTACCCAAATCGCGGTGATTTTATTGGTTTAATTGGGAATCTGCGGACAATACCTGACTTAATTAGCATGAGTCGGAGTATTCGCAAATTTGGTATATCTAGTCAGTGGCTACCAGTACCAAATCGAGGTTTAATTGTTAGGCAAACTAGACTAAGCGATCATGCACCTTTTTGGGATGCAGGTTATCCAGCAATTATGGTGACAGATACGGCATTCTTACGCAATCCAAATTATCACAAACCTAGTGATACGATTGCTAGCTTAGATTTAGATTTTCTTACAAGTGTATGTGAAGGTTTAGAAATTGCGATTAGGCGATTATAAAATTAATGCAAGTTCAAATAAACTTCTTGCATAAGTAAATGTTTTAGAGATGAAACAACAGATAATTTATCGGTGTTTGTCGGTGTTTATCCGTGGTTATTTTTTTGTTAAGATTGTATTGTTTTTGCAATCATTTTAATCAGGAATGGAATCTTAATGAAGATTACCCCTATTTCATATCTTGCTAGTTGCCGAAGCTCAAATCTTCGGCATTAATCAAATTATCTCGAGGCGATGTCTACGACGGGCTATGCCTACGCACATTGGGAGTTAAGCTGGTTAAATCATCGATATTGCGCTTCATGGTCTTGCAAATCGTATCTAAGGGTAAGTCGTTGGCATCATAACCAAAAGGGTTTTCTATTTCTAAGCCAATCGCTTCTATACCAAATAAAGTAAAACTGACTAAAGCAGTAATTAAACCCGTCCACCACTCAAGACTATCTACCATCTGAAAAGGTAATAAGAGACAATACAGTAATAACAGTTGCTTAAGATGAATAGCATAAGCAAGGGGCATAGGCGTTTTTAAAATGCGCTCGCAAATACCTAAATTATCTACAAGATTATTCAATAACTCTTGTATAGATATTAACTGATAACTATTGAGGCAATTGCGGTCATATTGCCGTTGTAAATAATCTCCAATCCAGAAAGCTACTTCTATGGGTGGATTATTCATTATCTTTAATTCAAGATACATAGAGGACGGCATTAATTCTTTTAACTCATGATTTACAGGTTCCCCCCGTAAATGCAATTTAGTAGCCACAGCAAAAGCTACTAATAGATATAAAGCTGTAATTTTATCTTTTTTGTCTTCAGGAGAGATTTCATCTATAGTCACCCAGATTTGCCGCGCCAAATTCCGAACAGTATTGACTATAGAACCCCAGCTTTTTCTTCCTTCCCAAAAACGCTCGTATGCTGTATTTGTGCGAAAAACAAGTAATAAACCTAAAACGATACTAGGAATAACACTCCCTAAAATAGGTTGCGAAACAGGAAATTTAAAATAGTGAAGTATCCAAACAATAGTACCGAAAATTCCACACCATATAACATGTTTAGCAATTGCTTTGATAACCGAACCCTTAAGCTGTAACACTATTGGAACCCGTTTTTCTTTGTCAAATGTCATGCAATTTACCTAAATAAGTGATGAGGTGTGCAACTGATATTTAAAAAATAATAACTCTAGGTGTAGCACAATTGACAACGATGATTCTATAGCGCGATCCTACAGCAAGGAATTCTTCCTAGTTTTTATCCAGAGCTAATACCAATTCCAGCAAAAAATGAGACAGATGCGTAGGTTGGGGAGCCACTCACGTGGGCGGGTTTCCCGACTTGAGTGAAGTGGTGTTTGAACTCAGTGAAACCCAACAATTAAAAGACTTTGGAATGTTGGGTTTCGTTCCTCAACCCAACCTACATCCACTACATCTACATCATATTTTTTGTGAAATGGTATAACTTGCCGCTTTGACTTCTGGGTATGATCTGTGTTATTAACAATAGTTGAATAACCAATCTTGCTTGATTTCGACAATACTTATAACATTCTTGAGCAGATTCCGCCACAGCTTCTCTTTTAGCCAGCAATTTGGCATAAGAATTCTGTATTTACTCTGAAATGCTGTGATTAATTTTTAGTAGCAATCTAGAAGCTTTTCTCTGCATTTGTAGTGTTATAACCTGAGATATAAATTCCTGTAAATCTGGCTGTCTCAACTGCTTTACAGCGTTTAGCAAATTCTTGAAGATAGATGGAATTCAAGTTTAACTGTTGCCATTTTCCACCTCTTTTTGGCTAATCTAGCGATATTCTATCAAGCCTATTAACGGTGAGTTTGGCTGTTGCGATTAGCCTAACGGCATAGCTACGCTGCGGGTTCTCCGAACGAGTACGCTTACCGCACTTTCAATTTCATCTTTTTCCACCCTTGCAGACTTACTATAAATAACACTTTAGCTTGCTATAGCGGTTTTTATGCCTCTCGACTGATTAATTACGCTGCCATAGTCAACATAATGAGCAGGTATAAATCAGCAGCAAGGACAAATTATGGCTGAAGAGTTAAGCAAAGGCGACAAGGTGAAGTGGAATACAGCCCAAGGTGAAACCACTGGCGAGGTTGAAAAAAAATTGACTTCGCCTACAGATATCAAAGGACATCATGTCGCCGCGTCTAAAGACAATCCCCAATACTTAGTCAAAAGCGACAAAACTGGCAAAGAAGCCGCTCATAAACCTGAGGCTCTTGAAAACATTGAGGAGTAATTTGGCTTTATGAGTAAAGATGTCAAATTAGTAATAGATGAATTTTATTCCTCAGTCAACATGACACCAAAAGAGCTAGAATCTTGGCTGAAGACGGAGGAATCTCAATCTGTAGGACAAAAAAAGGATCACGATGAATCAATCGGACATAAATCCGGTAAGCGGATCATCGAAATGTTAGAAAAGACAAAAGATGACTACACTGATGATGAGTTATCGCACATGAAAAAAGTCGTCAGCTATATCCATCGTCACTCAGCACAGCAGCCTGAAGGTGATGTGGAAAATACGCGCTGGCGCTAGTCATTAATGAATTGGGGACACGATCCTTTAAAAGTGAAAAGTAAACGCTGAGGAGTTAAAACAACTCCTCATTCCTAGCTATAGTTCATCCAAACCAGTGAGATGGTTCCAAACCAGGCTGAACTTTTTCACAAAGATGATGGCTAATCCAATCTGATTTCTCTTGAAAGATTGAGTAAATGCCTTGATGAATCAAATTTTGTACATGGAGTTGTTGCTCCAAAGGACTACGGGGTAGTTTGTAGTTGAGCAAACATTCTTTTTCTGCCTCAGCAGAAGGAAGCCCTTCAGACATTGTGTAATAAAGGCAAGGAATACGGCTAAGGACAAAAGCAATTAGTTCTTGACGCAAGTCAGGAATAGCAAAAGCTTGTTGATAAGGCTGGTATGGATATGTATCCAATACACTTTCAATCTCTCCAAGGACTGATTGTTGTGTTAAATTAACTACAGTTTTCATAAATTTCATCTCCTTTATTATCCAGTTAATAACTAGTACAGGTGCAAATTTTATTAAGAGAACCCGCTAGAAATAATTTGCATTAAGAGATGGTCTAACCCTGAATTAAAAATTTTATCTCGGTACAACTATTAAACATCTATCTTCTGTCTATTATTAGTTAAAACTTATACCTAAACCTAGTATAAATTCTAGCAACAGCACTCAATAGAGTGGGAAAGTACCGATATTTTATCTCTCTAATGCCAATTATTCCAAATTTTGAATTTAGTATCAGGAAACTACACAAAACGCAGCATAAGTTTTTAGGGATCAATTTTTTTGGTAAGCCGTTAGAGTTTATTCTTGTCAAATTTTAACTAAGCTTAACTCTATGGTATCCTTTACATTACTTATTAAAGTCAATAAGACTTCTCACCCTAGGATTTTGGTTGTGAATTATGTAGCCTAAACAAATTATCGTTTTGTACATTCATTTAGCAAATTCCTAAAATAGTAACTTACTATACTGAAAAACCAGTCTATTCATAGATATATGTATTCGGGGAAAAAGTTGAAAAAGTTAACATTAGATAGAAGTAAATACCTTAGCCGATATTAATTCCAACAGCAGCAACTACGAGCAAAAAAATCGCACATTCAACGAGATTGCTACCATCTTTTTATACTTTTTTTAAAGAATAATTTATCAAGTAGGAAATTACAAAGTTTTGTAACAAGAAGATTTAAATAATAAATAATATCCAATGGGGAGAGAAAGTATTATTTGAAATTGAGAAACTGCTTGTTAGTAATTATTTGTAATATAAAATTAAATAAAATTACACGATCGCTTCATTCATAGAGAGTATTTTTAAATTATTCATAGAGAAAAATGCCCACAAGCCCTAGCTAAATAGGTAGAATCATCATAAACGTTGTTCCCTTGCCTGGGATTGATAAGCAATTGATTTGTCCATTATGTTTATCGACAATAATCTGATAGCTGATAGCCAATCCTAGTCCTGTTCCTTTGCCTACAGGCTTGGTGGTGAAAGATGGCTCAAAAATACGAGCTTGCACTTCTGGAATCATGCCAGGGCCGTTATCTTGGATGCAAATGCTGACAGTTCCTTCATGAGGCTCAATCGATGTAGTGATAGTAATAGTATTGGGGTCAGCAGCTATCTGTTGATAAGAGTGGCTGCGATCGAATTCATCAAATGCATCAATGGCATTAGCGATGATATTCATGAATACCTGGTTGAGTTGTCCAGGATAGCAAGCGATGGGGGGTAATTCAGCGTATTTTGTGATAACTTGGATTTTGGGGCGATCGCCATTACCTTTGAGTCGATGTTTCAACAGCATTAAGGTGCTATTTATTCCTTCGTGAATTTGATATTCCACCTTAGATGACATATCCGAGCGAGCAAAGGTTCTCAGCGATAAGCTGATTTCCTTCAGGCGGTCAATTCCTTGAGCCATTGATGCCAACAATTTGGGTAAATCCTCAGTCAGATACGCTAAATCGATTTCTTCAACCAGCTCTTCGATGTCCGCGTCTGGATGGGGTAATTTTTCTTGATAGAGATGTACTAGGCGCAGCAGATTGTTGACATATTGCTCAATATGAGAGCGATTACCGCCAATAAAACCAACTGGATTATTAATCTCATGTCCGATACCTGCAACCAGTTGTCCTAGAGTGGACATCTTTTCACTTTGGATTAGTTGGAGTTGGGTTTGTTTTAACTGTTGTAGAGATTGGCTTAATTGGGCGGTGCGTTCTTCGACCCGTTGTTCTAATGTCCGTGTGAGATGGGAAATTTTTAGGTGTAACTTTAATCGAGCAATTACTTCTTCTTGTTGAAAAGGTTTGGTAATGTAATCAACTGCACCAATTTCCAGTCCTTTTACCTTATCTGTAGCATCAGATAAAGCAGTCATAAAAATCACTGGAGTAGTTTGCGTCAGTGGATTAGCTTTCAGTCGGCGACAAGTTTCAAATCCATCCAGCCCAGGCATCATTACATCCAGGAGAATCAGATCGGGATGAGCGTATTCGGTTTGTTCGATTGCGGACTCCCCATCTGTGGCCATTAGTGCTTTCCAACCACATCCTTGAATCGCTTCTGATAGCACTTTGAGATTGTTGGGGTTGTCATCTACCAAAAGGATGTGCATGGGCTTCAAAAGAGAATTGGTCATCATTGAGGTAACTCCGTTGTGACAAAAGATTTAAGGAATTTACGGATTTTTGCAGTTTGGAAGTTGGCAGTAAGTTTACTCAACTCAGTTGCAAAGGGAGTTAGCTGGCTGTCTTGCTGAATTAGCTCTCCTATAATTCCCTCAATCGCCGGAATATCTCCCATCATTGCCAGATGATAGAGTTGCTGTAAAACATCGTGTGATGGTAAAGCCAATTCAGCATCTGCTTTCTGCTCAGGTTGGGAAAATGACTTCTCTGGTGTAGATTGAGCATAAATCCACTCGACTTTGAGCAGCGATAGCTTCGCTGCTGTCTCAAAGACAGAACGCAATGCATTGAAGAGTTCATCAATTTGCAGGGGTTTGGGTACAAATGCTGTTGCTCCTGCTTGTAAACTCCGTTGACGATTTTCCTCAAATACGTTAGCGCTAGAGACAATAATCGGAATATTACGAGTTTGGGGATTTTCTTGTAAATGAACCATGAGTTCAAAGCCATCCATATTAGGCATGGCTAGATCGAGCAAAATTACATCTGGGAGATGTTCATTGGCCAGATGTAATCCATGTTTGCTGTCGTTTGTTTCCAAGGTTCGACAGCCAATTCCTTGCAGTAAAGTAGTCAACATCGAACAGTGCTTGTCATCATCATCAACAATCAAAATTAGAGGTGTGCTACCCTGAATGCCGATGATTTTCCGATCGCTTGGGGCGATTGTCTCTGTTTGCCAGTCATGGGTTACTGGTATTGCTACTGTCAAATCCAGCCAAAACAGACTACCTTCACCTAGATGGCTCTGTACTTGAATTTGGCTTTCCATCAATGCGGCAATTCTTTGACTGATCGCTAATCCCAAGCCAGTACCTTCAGATTTTCGTCCAGCTTCACCTACTTGCTCAAAGGCCAAA
The DNA here is from genome assembly GCF_002154725.1 of Nostoc sp. 106C. GTDB lineage: Bacteria > Cyanobacteriota > Cyanobacteriia > Cyanobacteriales > Nostocaceae > Aulosira. The sequence continues at coordinate 106,128 of NZ_MTAW01000089.1, forward strand.
AAGATTTTTTCTAGTTGGTTTGGTGACATTCCAATACCTGTATCTTCAATTTGGAAGCGAAGCTTTTGATGTGTCGTTTGTGACAACTCTCGCTCAATGACATCTACTTTAAAGGTGACGCTACCGTTGTCTGTGAATTTGATCGCGTTACCTAGTAAATTGATCAAAACTTGCCGTAGCCGCTTTTCATCTACTTGAATCACAGCTGGTAAGCAATCGCCGATCGAGACATTAAATGCAATTCCTTTTTGCTCTGCTCGAATACTGCAAATCTCGGTGACACTATGTAAAAAAGTGGGCAAATGTACATTAGTTGCAACCAATTCTAATTTACGAGCTTCAATTTTTGACAGGTCAAGAATGTCATTGATCAGCATCAGCAGATGTTTCCCACAATCGTAGATAATCCTGACTCCTTCTAGATCTTTTTTTGTCAAGTTTGGCGATGTTTCTAATAGCTGCGCAAAACCAAGGATGCCATTAAGCGGTGTACGTAACTCGTGGCTCATATTTGCTAGAAACTCGCTCTTTGCAGAGTTAGCAGCATCAGCAGCTTGCTTTGCCTCTAGCAGTTCATGAGTTCGCTCTTCAACTTTGAACTCCAGAGTTTTGGAATAATCCAATAGTTGAGCGTTGGCAATTTCCAATTGGTGATTTGTTTGTTCTAATTGCTTCTGTTTATAAGCATTTGTTGTCGCAATCACGCTGCTGATAAACGAAGCTAACGCAGGTGTGACTGGAATCAGAATGCCATACAAAAACATCCCATAGCTGCCTCCTATACACACACCGCTGATGCCTACAGTTGCCCAGAGAATTTTGCCACCTGGAATCCGCAGCCTGCTACTAGATAACAGCCAACTACCAATAGAACCGATAAGAGACCATAAAATAATCCAGAGCGACACAGCTATGCCAGAAATGCCGTGCAGGTTTGCTTTTCCTGTTTTTGCCCCTTGCACCAATTGATGAGCAATGTTGGCATGGACAACAACCCCAGGCATAGTTTTTTGAGCTGATATCCAGGAGGAACTGAAGGGTGTGTTGAAGAAATCATTGGTACTAGCGGCGGCTGACCCAATAAACACCATGCGATCGCGCATGAGGTTGGCTGGAATTCGCCCTGCTAAGACATCACGCATAGCAACTGTGCGAAATGCCGCTTCTGAACCATGCCAATTGAGCAGAATTTGATAGCCGCCTAAATCAGCATCGGCATAGCCTGCTTCTTGATTGCTCAGTGGGAGGTAAATTGCCTTGCCCAATTGAAACTTTTGCTGCTTGGGGTCAATACTTTCTAAGGTAATCTTTTCCGATTCCAGGTACTTGAGCGCCACAAGGGTTGCCAGCCCAGCTTTGAGCGTGCCTTGCTCTTTCGCATCAACTGCTGTCAAAAGGGCACGACGCACAAAGCGATCACCATCCAACACTAAATCTGCTAATCCGACTCGATCGAGTTTCTTCAATTCGGGTGGTGGATTGACACGCTCTCCGGTCATTTTCTCAACACCGATTAAATTGGGAGTGCTGCGAAAGATTTTGGCAAGTTCCTCATGTCCGCTTCCCTCGGGTAAATCTCGATAAAGATCCAAGCCGATGGCTCGAGGCTGCTGTGCCCGAATCTTTTCGAGTAATTTTGCTAATGCCCAATCTGGAATTGGCCATTTACGCACCGATTGAATATCGCGTTCATCGATTGTCACAATCACGATTTCATCAGCGATCGCAGGAGATGATTGTTGACGAACCCATTCATCGCGAATTTTCCATTCAAGTAAATTGAAAAATCCCAAGGATTGACCGACAATAACTGTCAAGGCAATACTGGGAGTAATAATCAAAACGCTACGAGTGCGTTGGATGAAAGTCTGGAATCTGCGCCACATATTTGCGCTAAAAAAGATTAGGGACTGGGTGGAAGGAGGACAAGGAGGACAAGGAGAATAATTACTTGCCCATGCCCCATGCCCAAATTGCTATTAGTTTGCAGATGCTAATAACGGAGATGTGACAATCTCCTTCAAGTTAACTGAGGAGAGAAGTTCTTCCCATTGCTTGGTAATTGTCACATTGGTAGGTTGAGTGCTATGTAGGCTTGCTAGTGTTTCCACGCAGTCATACCATACGCCATTTTTACCAAAAGCCGCTGCCCGCTTTAAAGCATCTTCTTGCTGCATCACTGTTGCCAGTTCAGTAGTAGGCTGGATGCGCTGAATCCAACCATCGACATAAGGCGTACTTGGGCTGAGTTGTTCATCAACTTTGACAGCGAGGAACCAATGGTAGTTTTTTCCAACAGCTAAAGCGGGTGCATCGGTGGGTAATTTCATAGCGATTACCCCAGTTTTCCCTGCAACGGGAATGGTCATTTGATACTGGGTATTACCAGCTTCATCTTTGAGGCTAAACACAGCTTCTTGTGCATTAGAAGCAGGAAGATATACAAGAATTGTGGGACGTTCGGATACTGTTGTGCCATAAAAGCTTTGGGGTAGGAGTGCAATTAAAGCTGCTGGGCCTGCTGCTCCTACAGTTGAAGGATTTAAGTAGTAAGTCCCAACGCGAGAAGCTCCCCCACTTGCCTGTTGAGGAGCCTCTTTTCCAGAAGCAGGTGTAAACAGGTTACCTCTGGACGCGCCTCCCGTTGCTTGCCTGGGTGTACCTTTGCCCGCACTAGGCGTAAAGAGATTGCCTCTGGACGCGCCTCCCGTTGCTTGCCTGGGAGCTTCTTTCCCAGCGCTAGGTGTAAACAAACTACCTCTGGACGCTCCTCCTGTTGCTTGACTAGGAGCACCTTTCCCAGAAGCAGGGATAAAGAAACTGCCACGGGAAGCTCCCCCAGTCGCTTGGCTGGGAGCGCCATTATTGATTGGTGGAGTAAATGTCACAGCATGAGCACTGTTCCATGTACTGCTAGTAAGCAGAGCGATAACGCTCAAAGTACTAGCTAAATATTGACGTTTCACGATCTTGCACCTCATTAAAAAACTAACAATAAATACACTTAGTCTGATTGTGGGAAGAAGCTTGTAAAATTGTTTCGGCTAACAGTCAAATGCTGAAATACCTACTAGCAATATAAACGAAATTTGGCTGGGATACCGTAAAAAATATGTGGTAAATCACTAGGCTTTTCTCAGTATGATTACGTAATTAAAGCCAGTTGCCAACCAAAACAAAAGCAGACCAAAAGAAAGGATCGTGGAAATCAGTTTGGCGAATCATATTGATTTGAGCTTGCCGTAGCGCTTCGGCTTTGGTGATTTTGGGCTGTCGTAATTGGTCATAGAAGCGCGTCATTAACATTTCGGCTGCTTTATCTTTGACGGGCCAGAGAGTGGCGATGGTTGAGCGAGCGCCAGATTTGACAGCCAAGCCTGCTAGTCCTAGAACGGCGTGATCGTCCCCTGCTGCCGTATCACAGGCGCTAAGTACTAGCAACTCGATCGCTTTTGATGATTCACCACTACGATTTTTGAGGAGTTCGGACAATTCCTTAACGTTGACTTGTCCATCCCACGTAAGTAAGAAGGTATCTTCGAGACGGGAGCTAAACTGTCCGTGGGTTGCTAGATGGACAACATCAGCACTACTGAATTTCACGCGCTCGGCAAGGGCTTGACTGGTGAATTGCTGGTTGAGCAACATCGAAGATGGCACCGCCTTCGAGATTTGCTTGACTTCTGCTTCCACAGCAGGCAAAGCACTAAAGCCATTACGAGATTGGCTAATACCGCCGACGATCGCATCAATGTGGTTTTCCTGAAGCGATCGCGCAGTCATCAATTGCATTCCCGGTGAAAGGGCAACAGCATACTTCTCGATCAGATATTGCTTACCGTCATACAGGGCTGCTATGGGGATATTACGTAACCGACCATCTAATACAAATACCAGTGTCTTGCTGTCTTTGAAGGCTCGATCCATTTCCGCAGGACGAATTAGCCAATCATAAATTTCTTGGGACAAGCGATCGCGATCTTTGGAATCTGAGACAGGATTCAAGCTCACTAATAATTTATCTAGAGTTTGTTCGATGTCTGCTTGAGATTTTTGTGTTACATAGTAACGCAACGGTTGTCCGGTTTTGGAGAGGATGACTGCCAGGCGATCGCTCAAAATAATCGGATACACGACAGTTGCATTCGGGTCAACTTGGTCAATCTGCTGCGCCCGATCTAAACAAGCTTCCCTAAAAAAGTTATCGAGTTCTGCAACTTGCAGTGCTTCAATCAAATCGCGAGCTGTCGTCAGTGCGGCTTGGCTGGGTTGTCCATCTAGAAGTAAACCTACAAGTTCGCGGTAGACAGGCTCTACACTTTCACGGAAGGAGAACTGCACATCAGGGTTGACAGCAACCAAATCCCCTCGTAGGGACTTTAAAGCTTTGACTGCTTCAGTATAGGCACTAATTGCTTGGGGGCGATCGCCTTGTTGTTTATACAACTGTCCTACTTGCCAAGCAGATTGAGCAATAATATCGTCAGCTTGGAGTTGACGCGCAATGTTAAGGGATTTCTGAGTTAATTCCTGTGCTTGTGATAACTGCTGTGTACGACGATAGAGTTTTCCCCACTGATGCAGTGCATAAGCTTCTGCTTGAGCATCTTGGATTTGTTGTGCAGACTTGACTGTGGTTGCCATCAGTTGTGCCAAGTCTTTCAGCGGTACAATTTGGTCAGGATTTGACAGCCGATTTACACTGGCAACAAAATTAATAGCTGCGTAGAGGGAAGTGTGGCTAGGAGGCAGTTCTGTCAGTTGTTGTAGTAGTTGCGGTGCGAGTGAAGTAGCCAACTCAGGCTTGTTGTAATCGAGCAAAAGTTTGAAACGTCCTAAACTTGCTTGTAAGCGCTCGCTGGGATTTGTCGCTACCTGTTCTGCCTGTTCAAAATAGTCTAATGCCGCCTGTGGATCTTGCAAGTCAAAGGTAGTTTTTCCTAAGTTCAGCAGGATGGAACTTAAATGAGGTGTGGTTTCGAGTTTGCGCGCGATCGCTAAACTTTGCTCTAACACTTGTTGACTTCTACCAGAATCACCGATCGTTTGCAAAGCTAAACCAAGCGATCGCAACCCACTAACTTTCACTTCCGAATCTGGCATCGCTCCTAACTTTTGATTTAACGCCTCTAATTGCTGTTTAGAACGACGATAAAATCCCAAACTTTGTAAAGCTTGTGCAGAGTTGATTTGACTACCCAAGCTGCCCAGTTGGTCGCCTGCTTGTTCGTAATATTTTTGCGCTTGTTGCCAACTTTCCAGGGCAATTTCGGCTTTACCAGTATGCAGTTGCAAATTCCCTCGTGTATTCAGTACTTGTGCCCAAACAATTGCATCGGCAGGAGGTGCCATTGTTTGCAATAGTTTTACGCTTTGTTCAATAGATTGGCTAGCTGCTTCCCATTGATTAAGTTCTTGTTGTGCTAATGAAAGGTAACTTAAGCTGAGAGCTTCATTGGTGCGATCGCCTTGGGTATGGTAGTTTTGTACTGCCGTTTGCCAAGTTGTCACCGCTTCTGCAAAGCGTCCCGAACGGTAGAGGTTTCGTCCCTGTTCTAGCCAATTGGTAGGCTGAGTCGATGCTGATACATTCAGGATAGAAGTTGTTGGTAATGGTACAGATGCTCTAGCAGGTGTAATAGTCACTGCCAAACACAAACTTAAAATACTCAGACTTATATATAGCCAATGGTATTTTTTAATGGGGAAGGTCATAGATATTTACTGATAGTGTAAGAGTTTGTTTAGTAAAGTAATTGTGTAGCGGCGAAGTGGGTTTTTATGAAGAAATTGCCTGTTAAGTTTGTCTTTTTCAAGAAAATTAACTCTTAGGAAGTGCAGCACAAGTTAGCTGTGGCTGTATGTTTGTAGGAGATTTTGCCGCAACTAATTCAACTTTGCCTTGGGCGTTACGATGCCAGGAAGTTGCTTGGACAAGAACCTCTGGTGATGTAGGCGTTTGGGCAGTCACATTGCCAGTTTTGCGTAATGCAGAGATATCGCGAGTGTCAGACCAAGTGCGATCGCTCATTACCTGTTGATTAGGATTTTGTGGTATGCCACCGCGACCCGTGGCTACAAAGCGACTGCCTTCATCACCCGCGCAGCCTGTAGCAATTTGCTGGGATGGATCGGTGACATTTGCAGGCAGTTCGACTAAACCCGAATTTGGATCGATACCGATAGTATTAACTTGAACCGTGCCACTTACCCCAAATTGAGAACTGGCGGTGATGTCACTTTCTGGAGTGAGTTGGGGACGGAATTTCAGCCCAAAGATGCCTTGGGTGGTGATTTGAATATTTCCACCGCTTCCGAGTACCGCATTGGCAACGATATCGCTATCTTCGTCAGGAAGGGCAATAATAGCTCCAGCAGTAATATCAATGTTACCTCCGGTAGAAGTACCAGTGGCATTAGTTGTAATATTACTGCCACGACGTAACAACAAAACATCATTTGCTTGGAGGTGAATGTTACCTTGACTACCTCCTTTGACTTCCGAGCGCAGACTGGCTTTATTGTCGAGGAAAATATTATTGGCTGTAATATTCAAATTACCTGCATCTCCGCCTCCTATATTGCTCACGGTCACTTCCGCATTATTACGTATTTTAACTATATCAGATATAATTTTTATCGTTCCGGCGTTAAAATTAGTTGTCGAAGATGCTGCGATCGCACTGGGCACAATTTGACCGTTAGTTAAAGGTTGAGACATACCCTGGATATCAATGTTTTTAACCTGTAAGTTAATATTCCCCGCATTTGCCTGACCCTGGCTAGAAGAGGTGATCTGTCCTCCATTAAAGAGCCGTAGGTTGTCAGCAGTTAAGGCGATATTTCCACCTGAACCTACTGAATTATCACCCACGGAAACAGTAATGCCACCAGCTAATTTGCTGATAACATCAATTACTGGATCGCTAACTGCTACCTCTTGCGCCTGAATAGTGATATTTCCCGCTTTCCCTTTTCCTGATAAAGTACTGCGGATAGACCCGCCATTAAACAGATGCAAACGTCCAACATCGATTGAGATATTTCCCGCATCTCCTTCTGTTTGACCAATTCTCGTACCCACTCCAGACAGTAGTAGAGAGGGTGTGTATCCTGAGATATCAAGGCTCTCAGTTGCTCGGATTGAGATATTTCCAGCCTTGCCTGTGGGAGGAGAGATACCGTTAAAGGGTATCAAAGATGTACTGACGATTCCACCATCTTGCAGCCGCATTCGATTTGTTTCGATGGAAATATTTCCACTCTCATTGTTCTTGCCACTAAAGAGAGTGGTGGTAATCGAGGTGGGGATTTCAAAAAATGGATTAGAACCTACCACCTGTATATCTGAAGCCCGAACAGTTACATCTCCCGATCGAGAATTGTTGCCATTAGAAGAGGACTGAAGCCAAGCTCCATTTGCTAACTTTAAGCGTCCTGTCTCTACTGTTACATCTCCAGCTCGTCCAGTTGCTGGAGGTCCAAAAAAGATACCTAAAGAAGTTCCAATGCCAGGATTAAATTGTCCTGGGAGAGAAGCACCCAGCAGGTCAACAAAGTCTGTGGTCTTGACAGTAATTCCCTTACCTTGCCCAGCAAAGGTAGTAGAACTAATATTCGACCCATCCTGCACCGTCAACCCACGTCCACGGATGTTGATTGCACCCCCGTTAATTCCACTTGCATCAACCAATGAAGCTTGTTGTAACGTAATTGTGCCCCAATTTGTCGTAGCCACAGGACTCGTCAGTTGCCATTGAGCTTGATTTTCCATTTGAATCCCAGCATTCTGCACAGCCCATAGTTCGATATGTCCATTTGGTGCCGTCAGTTTTGCCCCTGTCATGTCGATTTGACTACCAACTAACGCTAGTGTTTGTCCGGTTTTAACTCGCAAGTCTGCCCCTTGAACTTGTATCGCTCCAGCATTGGCTCCCAATTGCAACCCCACAGGCACACTCATGGTCAATAAAGGTGCAGAGGTAGCATCAATGGTGCTAAACTTCGTTCCGTCAGCGAAAATGACATTGTTCGCAGTGCTGCCAATGAAGGAACCACCAATATTTAACTGAGTATTGGGGCCAAACATAATGCCTGCTGAGTTGAGCAAAAATAGGTTGGCAGTACCGTTAGCACGAATCAAACCATCAAGATTGGACGTACTACCGCCAGTAACTCGCGCAAAAATATTCTCAATAGTCGTGGGATTGTTGAAAAAGGCAGAGCCTCCTGTAGGCACGGAAAATAGGCTGAAGCTGTGAAACAGATTACTGCCTACAGCAGTGCCATTAGTAATCGTGAAGTTGTTGCCGTTCTGAGAGATTGTAGTATTGAGGCTGCCATCTGAAGCTATCTGAGCATTGACGTAGCCGTTGCTAAGAAACATGATTCCTGTTGGCAACAGTATAGAACCCGCAAACATTCGACTCATCAAACTCAAATAAACTGAAAGCAGCTTCATTACTTGGTCTCCTTTTATACCAATTTAATATTCCCTATATGTTATTGTTTCTAACACCAGTGACAAAGGTATTGTTTGAGCACTGGGAGTAATTGCAATCGTTTGGCATTTAGATATTTGAATTTTTGGGCAAATTGTCTTTTGGAAGCGCAGCACAAGTTAACTGCGGCTGTAAATGTGTAGGAGATTGCGCTGCAATTAACTCAACTTTGCCTTGGGTGTTGCGATACCAGGAGGTTGCTTGAACAAGAACCTCTGGTGATGTAGGCATTTGCGCAGTAACATTGCTAGTTTTGCGGTATGCAGAAATGTCGCGGGTATCAGACCAAGCGCGATCGCTCCCTATTTCTCGTGTCGGATTTTGCGGCACACCACCTCGTCCTGTCGCCACGAAAGTACTACCAGTATTGGCAGAACAACCTGTAGCTATTTGTTGGGATGGATCGGTGACATTTGCAGGTAATTCGACTAAACCAGAATTGGGATCGATACCGATGTTATTAACTTGAACAGTACCATTGATATTAAATTCGGAACTAGCTGTGATGTCGTTGGTAAGGTCTTCTCTCGGAGTCAGGGTATTGCGGAAATTCAGACCAATAATACCTTGAGTGGTAATGGCAATATTGCCACCTTTTCCTTGCACAGCATTAGCAATGATATCACTATTTTCTAAACCAGTAATAATTGGTGCATTAATGTTAATGTTCCCTCCTTTACCATTACCGCCTGCGGTCGAGGTAATTTGGCTATTATTCCGCAGCAGCAACAAATTCCCCACCTGTAAATCGATATTGCCACCATGACCGGATTCTGTCCTGGCCTCGATGAAAGCTTGATTTTTTAATTGGATACTATTTGCATTAATTTTGAGACTGCCACTATCACCAGTGCCTTGATTGGTAACGGTAACAGTTCCTTGGTTCTTCAGGATGAGGTTTGGTGTCGTAATGTTAACCGTACCAGAATCAGCAGTCAGTTTATATTCTGATAGCCCAAATAACTTCTGCAAAACTGGGTTGAGAATCAGGGCAGAGGAGCTAATAGCACTTGGTGTTAATGGATTATAACCATTAACTTCAACAAATTCTGTAGCATCGATCTTCACATCCCCAGCGTGACCGATTAAGTATGAACTAGTGCCGATCGCACCACCATCTATAACTTTTAACCTGGCGGTATCTAGGGTTAAAGTTTTAGCATTGCCAACGTTGAAAGTGACTGAGGCAATTCTTGTGCCAAAAGGAGAGCTATTACTACTCTGCACGGTGGTATCTAGGTTGCGAACCACAATTTCACCGCTTGAACCAACACCCCGCGATACGGAAGACAGTCCGCCACCATAGGATACGAGTAAACTATCACCTTGGACAAGAATATTACCTGCATTTCCAGAACCAAAGGTACTGGTGTTAATAAAACTGCCACTGGCATTAAGGGGCGATAACCCAGATATTTCTACGTTTTTGGCATTAACCTGAATATTCCCACTGTCAGACGCCCCATAAGTGTTACTACTTAATATTCCTCCTTCATAGAGATTGAGTTTAGGGGTAATAACAGTGATACTGCTCCCAGTTCCCTGGCTCCAGGTTTCACTCCGAACCCCGCTGGCTGCACCAGTCAGATTGATGCTTTCGGTTGCCTGAAGATGCAAGTTGCCACCAGGAAGATTACCGTAATTTTGCGCCAGTAACAGTGAGCCATCGGTAAATTGAATCTGCTTACCTTGCACCTGCACAGAACCAGCATTGACTCCACTGACATCTAGTAGGGATTTTTGGGTAACTTGAATATCTCCAAAGCTGTGTACGTTCCCGTACCCCAGCGTATACCCTTGAGCCGTTGATATCAGGTCAACAGATTCTGAGCTACCCAAACTACCCAACTCAATATGACCAGTTTCAGCTGTCAGAGTGGCTCCATTTAGATTCAGATTACCACCCACCAACGCCAGAGTTTTTCCAGGTTCTACTTTCAGTTGTGTCAGACTAGGAGTACGGATAATTGGAGATAAGATATTAGCAATATTTAAGCTGTATCCCGTACTTTGAACGGCGATCGCTCCTGGATTTTGTCCCATTTGTAAGCCAACAGGCACACTCATCGTCAATACAGGGGGTGTTGTCGTGTCGGTAGCATTAAACTTGAAACCATCGCTGAAATTAATACTATTCGCTGTTGTTCCCACAAACGAGCCGCCAATATCCAATTTGGCATTTTGTCCAAATATAATCCCCGCAGGATTCATCAAAAACAAACTCACAGGATTATTCGCGTTGAGAGTTTGAATCAACCCATCAATATTGGAAACATTTCTACCACTTACCCGACTGAATATAGTTTTAATATTTGGTGTGTTAACTAAATCAAATGTTGCTGAACCACCTGTCGGGACAGAAAATTTACTGAAGCTATGAAATAAATTACTGCCTGCGGTACTACCATTGGTGATCGTGAAGTGATTGCTATTTGGGGAGACAATAGTATTGAGGCTACCATCAGAGGTAACTTGAGCATGGGCATAGCCGTGCCAAAGCAAAATGATTCCTAATGGCAGTATATAACCTACATAAATTCGATTCATCAATCCAAAATAAATAGGATATAATTTCATTTTTAGTAGATTTTTATATTGATTTTTGTAGTTAATTTAGTGTTCCCATAATCGTATTGTTGCTAACATTAACCAGCGACAAGGAAGGTATGAGAAATTTTTGAATTTTTCACAAAATTAACTCTGAGGAATCGCAGCACAGGTTAATGCTTGCTGAGTATGGGTAGAAGATTGTGCTGCAACTAACTCAACTTTTCCGTTAGCATTACGATGCCAAGAAGTGGCTTGGACAAGTTCTGGTGATGAAGGGATTTGAGTTTGTAAAGCTTGTGTTTTGCGGAATGCAGAGATATCGCGGATATCAGACCAAGTGCGATCGCTCCCTACTTCTCGTGTCGGATTTTGCGGCACACCACCTCGTCCTGTCGCCACGAAAGTACTACCAGTATTGGCAGAACAACCTGTAGCTATTTGTTGGGATGGATCGGTGACATTTACTGGTAATTCAACTAAACCCGAATTGGGATCGATACCAATATTATTAATTTCCACTGTCCCATTGACATTAAATGCGGAACTAGCTGTAATATCATTGGTCAAATCTGCTCTAGGAGTTAGAGTATTGCGGTATCCTAGACCGATAATACCTTGAGTAGTGATGTTAATATTACCACCACGACCTTGAACCGCATTGGCGATCATGTCGCTGTTTTCTAAACCTACAATCACAGGGGAGGTAATTGACAAGTTACCACCATTACCTGTGCCCGCAGATGTAGCAGAAATAACGCTATCGTGACGCATCAACAGATAATCTTGTAAGTTTAATCTGACATTTCCCCCGTTACCAGAGGCGGTGGATGCAGTGATGTTGCCTTGTTGGTCTAGAACAATTGAGTTAGCATTTATCTGTAAATCTCCAGCTTTACCAGTTCCATCATTTTTGACGCTCACCGCTCCTCCATCGATCAGGTGTAACAATGGTGTGTTGATTATTAAAGAACCTGAATTGCCAGTAGGTATCGGAGGGAGTTGAAAGATAGCTTGAGTAACAGCATCAGTCATCTCGGCGTTGGAAAAAATGCGAGCGGGTAATTCAGTGACACTACCTTCGGTAAAACTATCTGCAATATCGATGGATTCAGAAGCGTTGACTACCACGCTACCAGCCGAACCACTTGCTACAGTCGTAGAACCTAAAGACCCCCCCTTTTGGATTGTTAATCGAGCAGTATTGATAACTGCGCTATTTGCATTACCCGATCCCTGAGTGAAGGTAGCGAGACTACTGCCAGGATCTGTAATTTCCACTATATCGGTGGCATTTACTTGGATTGCTCCACTCTGTCCAGAACTGACAGCGACAGAAATAATATTACCGTTATCGAGAAGCTTGAGATCCCCAGTGGATACCGTGATGTTCCCTGCATTACCACTATTTAATGAAAATGTGACGATCGCAGTATAAATAGCTGGATTGGCGCGATTAAAGCCACCGATCTCGGTTCTACCGCCCACATTGGTGACAATGTTTGCACCTGCTGTTTGACTCCGAGTTCTAGTCACAATTCTTCCGCCATCTTGCAGGAAGAGGTTGGTGGCCGAGATTGCTATATCTCCTACCTGACCTGTACCAAAATTGTTACTTTGGATCAAACTTCCTAATTGACCGTTGGCTGTATTTCCTGTCAGACTTAGGGAACCTGTGGCATTAGCTGTAATTCCTCCAGAGGATTGTGTTCCCAGGTTTTGGAGCAAAGCAGCAGAACCCTCAGTCAAACTAATGTTTTGTCCTTGTAAGAGGATTGAGCCATTGCTACCAGTGGCATTCAGCAGCGATTGTTGCGCCAGATCAATATCATTAAATTGTTGCACGTTGGAATAATCACCAATCCAGCCTGTTGGAGTGGGTTTAAGTCCAACTTGTCCATTCTTGACACTGCCCACTTCTAGATGCCCACTGTCCTTGGTGGAAGCAACTCCACCGGAAAAGTTCACTCCAGCGCCAATCAAAGCTAGTGTTTGATTTGTTCCAGCTTGTAATCCGGGGGGGCTTTTGCTGGCATTAGCTTGACCAAAGCCAGTACTATCTGTCAACAGGTTTCCCCGTCCCCGCACGGTAATGGTTCCTGAGTTTTGACCCATCTGCAAGCCGATAGGTACACTCATAGTTAGTAAAGGAGTACTATTAGCATTTACTGCACTAAACTCTGCACCATCGCTAAATTTAATACTATTTGCTGTCGTTCCTAGAAATGAACCACCTATATTTAAACTGGCATTTTCTCCAAAAATAATCCCAGCTGAGTTAAGCAAAAACAGGTTGGCAGTACCATTCGCACGAATCAAACCATCAATATTAGATGTACTACCGCCAGTGACTCGCGCAAAGATATTCTCAATGGTGGTGGCGTTGTCGAACAAGGCAGAGCCTCCGGTAGGTACGGAGAATTGGCTGAAGCTGTGAAACAGATTATTGCCTGTGACAGTGCCATTAGTAATCGTGAAGTTATTGCCATTCTGGAAGACAGTAGTATTGAGGCTGCCATCTGAAGCTATCTGAGCATTTGCGTAGCTGTTGCCAAAGAACATGATTCCGATTGGTAGCAGTATAGAACCTGCCCATATTCGATTCATCAAACTCAAATAAACAGAAAACAGCCTCATTATTAGTCTCCTTTTATACCTAATTACTATTCCTTAAATGTTATTGTTCCTAACATGAGTGGGGAACTGTTTGAGCGCTGGAAGTCATGGCGCTTGCTTGACATTCAAAATATTTGAATTGCTGGACAAATCAACTCTTGGAACCGCAGCACAAGTTAACGGCGGCTGGATATGTGCGGGAGATTGTGCCGTAACTAATTCAACTTTGCCTTGGGCGTTACGATACCAGGAAGTAGCTTCCACAATGACATCTGGCAATGTAGGTGTTTTGGCAGTTACATTACTAGTTTGGCGATATGCAGAGATGTCGCGGGTATCAGACCAGGTGCGATCGCTCTTCACTTCTTGTGTGGGATTTTGCGGCATACCACCCCGTCCCGTAGCCACAAATTTACTGCCTTGCTTGCTGGCACAATCTGTAGCAATTTGCTGGGATGGATCGCTGACATTTGCAGGTAATTCTACTAAGCCAGAATTGGGATCTACGCCGATGTTATTAATTTCAACTGTGCCACTAATACCAAATTGGGAACTAGCGGTGATGTCATTTTCTGGGGTGAGTTCGGGACGAAACTGCAATCCAATTATTCCCTGAGTGGTGATTTGAATATTGCCACCCTTACCTTGAAAGGCATTAGCAATAATGTCGCTGTTTCCCACTCCAGCAACGATTGGTGCATTGATATTGATATTACCGCCATTACCATTACCGCCTGCGGTGGCTGCGATCGCGCTATTGCTACGCAGCAGCAACAACTTCCCAACATCTAAAGCGATATTCCCGCCATTACCCGATTCTGTTGCTGCTTGGATGCTGGCTTGACGCTCTAATCGAATGGTATGAGCTGTAATGTTGAGACTGCCACCATTGCCGCTACCTTGACTAGTAACACTCACTGTTCCGCCATCCATTAACATCAGGTTGGGTGTAGTAATGCTCACATTACCCGCATTGGCTGTTAGTATGTTTGGCAAACCAAATAGCTGCTGGAGTTGTGGGTTTAAGCTAAGGACAGATGAGTTGATGCTGCTGTAATTGCTTTGACTACGACCACTAATCTCGATTGATTCCGTGGCATTAATACTAATATCTCCACCATTACCTGTGAAGAAGGTAGTTGCAGCAACTGCCCCTCCATTGAGAATTTGTAACTTGGCGGTATCCAGCGACAATTTTTTAGCGTTTCCGGTTGCAAACGTGGTTGAGGCAATGTTGCTATAGAAGCCAAAGGGACTTTCTCCCATTACAGTCGTGTGATTGTTGCGAATTGTCACTTTTCCACTAGAGCCACTACCAAATGTAGCTGAACCTAATGAAGCTCCACCTGATACTACTAAACTATTGCCATTGACAAAGATGTCGCCAGCGTTACCCGAACTATAATAGCTAGAAGTACCAAGAGTACTAATGTCTCTAGGATTGCTTGGTGAAAATCCAGACAGTTCAATAGCAGTTGCCTGAATTTCGATATTGCCACTTGCAGCCGTTCCTATAGTTGAACTATTCAACCCTGCTCCCTCTTGGATTGTCAGCTTGGGAGTAATGACACTGATATTACCGCCTGCTGCGCTGCCGAAAGTTTCACTGCGAATTCCACTCCAAATTCCTGCATCGGTTCTACCAATCATGTCTATCGCTGCTGATGCTTGCAAGTGAATTTCACCACCGGGTAAATAACCGAAATTCTGCGTCAGTATGAGTGAACCATCAGTAAATTTAATGTTTTGCCCCTGAATCTGTACAGATCCTGCATTAATGCCACTTACATCAACTAGCGATCGCTGTGCTAGTTGAATATCGCCAAAGCTTTGCCCATTTTCATAACCCAAGGTATAGCCTTGTACTGTGGGTATGAGGCTGACCAATCCTACACCACTCACGCTGCCTAATTCTACTTGCCCCTGTTGAGCAGTTAGAGTTGCCCCATTCAGATCCAAATTGCCCCCTACCAAAGCTAGAGTTTGTCCTGGCTGTACCCGTAGTTCGCTAGCACTAGGAACCACACTGATCGGCGGCAATCCATTGGGATTGGGATTGCTCAAGGAGTGTCCTGTGCCTTGGACAGCGATCGCCGCCGGATTGCTGCCCATTTGCAAACCAATGGGAACATTAATGCTTAAAAGGGGCTGAGTTTGGGAATTAATCGCACTAAACTCTGCACCATCAGCAAACTTAATGCTATTTGCAGTTGTACCAACAAACGATCCACCAATATTCAGTTGAGCATTAGGGCCAAAGATGATGCCACTGGGATTGATCAAAAATAGGCTCACAGGATTATTACTGTTGATGGTTTGAATCATGCCATCAATGTGAGAAATGCTACCACCTGTAACCCGACCGAATATGGTAGTTATGTTTGGTGAGTTAACTAAATCAAAGATGGCTGAAGTACTAGTAGGAACGCTAAATTGCTGGAAACTGTGAAATAAATTACTGTTGGCAACACTGCCGTTATTGATGATAAAATTGCTACCACTTTGGGAAACATTTGTATTAAGAGTGCCATCAGATGTAACCTGGGCGTTGGCAAAGCCACACCAGAGAAATATGCTACCTGTCAAAATTCCATTAACCAAATCCCAGCAAACAGAGGGCGCTTTCATCTCTCGGTTTCCAACAATACTTATATAAATAGAGTTCCCTCAAAACGGCGAATACTGCACTGAGAAATACACTCCATTTTCTTGAAGCGATCGCTTTTCACCCTCTACTGATGTCAGCGGAATACCCCAATCCAAACGAGCTGAGAAGTTATTGCCCTGTTTCCATAGCAGCCCTAATCCCGTACCTACTAACGTACTTGGTGAGGGATTGTCGCCTTTGGTATTCCAACCTTTACCAACATCGATAAAGGGTGTCAGTTGCAGCACCCCTCCTAGCTTGGGCGCACGTAAAATTGGCAAGCGAAACTCTGCCGAAAACAACATGCCATTGTCTGTGAGTAATGTGTCTTGACGATAGCCTCGTACACTTACTTGTCCGCCCAGACCGAATTGTTCTAAAGGAACTAGAGAATCTGCTGCTAGTTGTAAATCGCCTCTAGCTAAAAACAAAGTATCTGGTGCTAACTGTCGCACCCACTGCGCCTGTCCCCGCCAGGCGAAAAAGCGGCTATCCGGGCCATCATCACTCACATTGGCATCGAACCAATCTACACCCAAGCTAAATTGCGATCGCACAGCAAACACGTGCTGATTGCTGCGCTGGGTATACTCCTGAAAGAAGCGGAGGGCAGAAATATTGGTTCTTCCTTGGGCATCTGCACCAGGCGAAAGTCGAAACGGGCCAATGTTATCAATGCCCAACTCTGTTTGGCTTTCTTGGCGCGAGAACGATAATCCGACAGCTAAATCCTGAGTAGGTTTTTGCAGCAATGGTTGGCGATAGCCAAATTCGTAAGATGTGGTATTTGATTGAATATCCAAGACGCTGAATGGTTCTTCAATCACGTTGTTCCAACCCTGGTTAAAACCAAACCAGAGAGTGCCGTTGTGAGGATTAATTGGTAGTGCGTAATTGAGATTGATTGTATTACTGCCATCGGTATTGGCGTATCCGACGCTCAGGGTGTCACCTAAACCAAGTAAATTGGCTTGTTGGAGATCTATTCCCCGACGGAAACTGCCAACACTGGGCGATCGCCCATTATCGAGGGTAGCTGTGAGTGAAAATGTGTCGGCTTCTTGAACCTCGACTTGCAATATATTGGTTCCCGGACTTACACCCATCTGCAATTCAGCTGATAGATTTTGAATCCGCGGATCGAGGCGCAGTAGTTGTAACTTTTCCATTAAGCGCGGGATATTTAAAGGTTTTCCCGCACCAAGTAGAATGCGATCGCGAATGTATTGACTGCGCAATCGTCTGTTACCAGTGATTTTGATTTCTTGCAGACTACCCTCGATTACCTGAATTTTGATTGTTCCGGCTTCTACTGTCTGCGGTGTAATCAATGCCCCTGTAGTGACATAACCGTTATCAATGTAAAGCTTGGCGATCGCATCTTTGATTTGCAGTAATTCTGCAAATGTCAGTTCTCTGCCAACGAAGGGATTGGTAATTGCAGCAAACTGTTGTGGTTTGAAGACTGTACTGCCAACAACTTCAATGCGATCGACTCGAAATTTGGCATTAGAGTCATCCTGTCCTGGAATTGATGGTTCTGGTAGTGTTGGTGGCGGAAGCAATTGATTGTTTTCTGGTGGCTTCGGTAATACATCCGCAGGTAAGGGAGTAGCAGGAACCTCTTCTATCCGTCCAGGCGGTAAGGTTTGAGGATTTGGAGTTTGGGCGAGTGCTTCCTGATACTGGCCTAGTACTGCTGCTAAAACAAAGCCGAATGTCAGAGGTTTCAGCTTAAAGCGAAATTTGAGAGGCCTATTCAATGTTGGCTTAGAGCCGACGGTAGTCATGTTTTAATCCTTTTGTCACTCCCCGACAAATTAACAATCAAGACAATTTGTAAGTAAAGCCAGTTTCGGTCAAGCTGTTGGTCAACCAATAGCCCTACTTCCAATCACAGGGAACTGTGCCCGTCAAATGTTCAATCAGAGATAATCAGTAAAATTCCCATGTGCTGCTTACAGTAATTGAGCTAAAGATAGAGAAGCTACCAATAAGCACCAATTAAATGAATACAAGTAATGATAAATTTTAGACTTTTATTATAAGTAATAATCCTGGGAAAATTCAGAAAAAATTAATTGTTAAATTACTCAATATGCTTGTTTGTAAGACTATATGTTGAGAAATCTTGATATGGAACAAAATGCAACTGTGCCTTTGTTTCCGCGTAATATACGCAATATCAGTTTGAACAAGAATGCGACAAATACATGAGGTAGGGGCGCACAGCTAGCTGTGCGCCCTTAAATGGTATAGATTGAAACAACCGATCAAAGAAATAGAAGATGTGCGTAGACATGAAGTGGCTTGTCGTTAGCAGTCCATGTGCAGGGCGAACCTTCAGGATGAAACAAAGCTAGGGATCGATTGAGTATTTATGCTTAAATAAAAATCACTTTGTTAGGAGATATCGCCTTTGACGGATAGGCAATTGGTGTTAATTTCTTTATTGGCAATCGATGCGGATAAGTTACGAATATTGCAAGAATGGTTAGATATTCTCAACTAAGTTAATAATTACTACCTGTCACTACAGTTCAAACGAGCAGACGTGGGGTGACATGTCCTGGCACTGAATAAAGCAGGACAATTTGCTGATGAAGTCCGAATCTTGCAACAAACGTTACTAAATGACTGCTGAAAGCTAATAGTAGAATAGGGTACAGAAAGCAGCACGGAAGGGAGGAAGGGAAATTGGATGAACTGAGGGCGGCTCTAGAGCTTGCAACTGAAGAAGAATTGCAAGACTTAACGGCAATTCTGTTTAGTCGTAAGTTTAATCCCTTAGACTACGTTCACACACCTGAACCGATCGAAGTCCAGAGTCAAGACCGCAAGGCTTGGTTAGATACACTAGAGGATCGTTTTCGCTTTTTGGCAGCAGATGGGATGACAGTATTGCGAGGACGCACTAACCAGGTAACTTATCGACAAGCGCTAATTCAAGTATGTAAGTATTTAAAAATACCTTATTCTAGTCAATTAGCAACGGTTGATTTAGAAGCAGAAGTATTTTTGCATCTATTAGGACATGTGTGGAAAAAGTTGCCGGAAAAAGAAAAGCAAAAATTAACTGTACAGGTGCAGCGTCACCTAATTAAATCAGAAGCCAAAGAACCGCTACCAATTTTATTGCAACGTGACCCCT
This sequence comes from Nostoc sp. 106C, assembly GCF_002154725.1. Taxonomy (GTDB): domain Bacteria; phylum Cyanobacteriota; class Cyanobacteriia; order Cyanobacteriales; family Nostocaceae; genus Aulosira. The sequence continues at coordinate 125,590 of NZ_MTAW01000089.1, forward strand.
TAGGATTAATTTTTAAAGGTGGTAGTGCCATAGCTGTCACTTCTGTTGTCCAACCACTTGTACTGAAACAAATTGCCCGCCAATTTGCTATACACTTTGCAACCTATCAAGTAGCCAAACAAGCAGCAATTGAAGGCTCAGCAGCAGCGACAACGCAGTTTCAAAGCTATTTAACGTTGCAAATGGCACAACGGGGTATGACTGTAAATGCAGCTCGTTATGGAGCAGTTCGCAGTGTCTTTGCCTTTATTGGGCCAGTCATGTGGGCTTGGTTTTTTGCAGATTTGGGGTGGAGAGCGATCGCTACTAACTACGGTCGGATTATTCCTACTATTTTTGCCTTAGCGCAAATTCGTCTTACACGTAGTGAATGTTGGGAGCTAGCTTGAACCAAGCTGTTTACCATCCCAATCCTGCTTTGCAATTACCTTGGAATTTGACTCAATTGGGACTTGTTCTCTTCCCATTGAGTCCTTTTTTCGGAGCTGTATTAATAGTTTTGGCATCCTTAATTACTTGGGGGCGGCAATTGGGCAAAATTATCCGCCGCCCCCTCAATTGGGGATTTGCTGTTCTGAGTATATTGCTGATTATTAGTGCTGGGTTTGCCTATGACAAAACCCCAGCTTTTGTCGGTTTATTTAATTTATTACCGTACTTTATCGTTTTTGCCGGACTGAGTGCCCTGATTCAGAAACCTGCCCAATTAAGACAATTGGCTTGGATTTTAGTAATTGCTTCCGTTCCCATCACAATTTTGGGCTTGGGACAGTTATTTTTGGGCTGGAGTTTGAATTTAACGTTTTTGTGGATTGTAGTAGAGTGGATCATCGCGCCTGGAGGAGAACCACCAGGTCGGATGTCATCAATATTAATGCACGCTAATACCTTAGCTGCTTATTTAGTAATAACTTTTACTTTAGGCTTAGGGTTGGGGCTAGAACAATGGCAGTTGATTAAAAGGAACACTCAATATTCATCAGTTCCCTTCATCTTTTTAACTGTAACGGGAATTCTCAATTTTATTGCCTTAATTTTTACCAACTCGCGCAATGGCTGGGCGATCGCAATTTTTGTCTGTTTAGCTTATGCACTTTACCAAGGTTGGCGCATTCTTGTAGGTGGCGTTGCTAGTGTCGTTACTTGCATCTTGTTGGCAGCTTTCGCTCCCTTATCCATCGCCCAGTTTTTTCGTCACTTCGTTCCAGCTTTCTTTTGGGCGCGACTAAATGACGATATGTATCCCGACAGACCAGTTGCTTTAATGCGTAAAACCCAATGGGAATTTGCCTGGTCTTTAACTCAGCAACATCCTTGGACTGGTTGGGGTTTACGCAATTTCACTGCATTATACCAAGCTAAAATGCAGATTTCCTTGGGTCATCCCCACAACTTATTTTTGATGCTATCTGCTGAAACTGGTCTGCCAAGTACTGTTTTATTTTGTGCTTTAATCGCTTGGATCTTAATTGCATCTATTAAACTACTACGAAACTCAAAATTTATACATCAAGAAGATAGATTAATATTTTTCAGTTATCTCGTAGTTGTATTTGGGTGGTTGTTATTCAATACTGTTGATGTCACTCTCTACGATTTTCGATTAAATACGCTTTCATGGTTAGTTTTATCTGCTGTTTGTGGAGTAGTCTATCGCTACGACCAAGACCATAGATTGAACGCTAAAGAAAACTAGCCCTCGAGACTATTTTGAGTATAAGGTATTGATTTTGCACACTAACTCATGAGGTTAGCCTGAGAGACTTAACAGCATAAATTATAATCTATAAGCGCATCAGCTTGATGATATGGATGTATAAACCACATCATATTTTCAGTGTATGCACTGGAGTCATTTCTCATTTGCAGTTAATAAAATTACTGTTATTCACGTCTGTGAGTGTGGCTAATTCAAGTTAGTCACTGTTGCTGATTGTTGGGAAGGTGTACGGATAACCCTTTTGGGGGTTTTCCTGCATGATAGGCATCTCTTGTAGATGCCTTTTTTTATATATTTTTTTGTGATTAACTCATCAAGAATATTGCTAAAAAAATAGCAGAATTATTCAATTTATAAGAATGATGCTCTATTGATTGTCGGAATTCTTAATAATATAAGCTGTGGAAATTATCAGCTTAAAATTTTTTATAAATAATGGAATTACAGATAAACAAGAAATACACACCGATAAATTATCTGTGTTTACACCGGGGTTCCGATTGCGGCGAGAAGGTTGGAAAGAGTTCCATTCAATAGATCGAACTTACGTTGACCAAGAGGATTGCACAAACGAATCGAGCTTTCATCTGCATCAAAGCGATCGCCGCAGTAATTCCTACGGTGTAAGTACTAGGTAGAATGGTTTTGTCCGTAATCGAAAAATGACGCCTCAGTAGCCAACCTTATGCTCACAACAGCTGACTTCCTTCAATACACCCAATGGTCAGGTATTGCCACTTTGGTATTTACTGTCTTGACGGTTCTGGCTTTTATTCTTAAATGGGGCATTCGCTTTCGACTGGTGGGTACAACTGGCTTTATGCTGGTGCTGACGAGTGGTTTATTTGCACTGTCGTTAGTACCCTTGAGTCGCACTGTGATTCCGGGCGCAGGGCGGTTCAGTCTAGTTTATGATAATGGTTCAACACAAGCAGTAATTGCTATCTCACCCCAGACTACGCCTTCAGCATTAGAAGCTACTTTACGTCAAGCAGCTAGTAATCTGTATTCTTATGGACGCTTAGGTTCACGAAATGACAACTATCTGACAATTCGTGCGCGGACTTTGCTCCACCCAGAACCAGGGGTTTCGATACCACTATACTTGGGACAGATCAAGCGATCACTAGCTAGTCGTGAAGACTCTGAGATCACTGTAGAAATTTACCCAGAAAAATTTGCTCAGTTGCCAAAGCCCACCGCTTAGAAATGTCGGTAAAAGAACGTGAGGCATAACGACAACAATTTGTTATGCCTCACGCTAAAGTGAAATCATACTGAAAATTAAAAGCTTTATTACCTATAAATTACTGTAAAATTTTAGCCTGTTGAATCCCAGTGAGTGATGCTTGGAGCGATCGCCTGATCATAAAATTAAATAACTCATATTTAAAACTTAGAACTTCAACATTTATGAACACTATGGATTTTCTAGCTTTTCTTATGCTGTGAATCTTCCGCTTGGGTGAAGTTATACGCAAGCCAAAGGATGTACTCTAATTCTATCGAAATCAAACCATTCCAAAAGTTATTCACACTGAAAATCAGGGGTGATTTTGTGCAATCTATGCTGTAAACACCTTATGAATGTTGGGTTTTGGGTTTATACGTATAAGTAAATGACTGTGAATGACAAATGTCTGAATGTAATATTAATTTTATATATTTGTGTAACAAATTCAAATATGATGAACTTATATTATACATCTCCAACGGTTGCCAAAAGTTAATTTCAAGCACCGCTCTTTCATGCTTTAGAAGTACCCCATCTATCGTTGCATGGTTATCTGCACCTGATGGCTAAATTCTATGGTCAGTTATGTCTTTTGAGGGTTCTCTATGTTATCTAGACAAGAATATAAAATAGATATATTAGGTAATATTCCTTTTATATCTATTCATATTGGTAGCCTGCTAATTTTTTGGGTAGGCTTTAGTTGGGCGGCGCTAATTACATGCTTTGCTCTCTGGTTCATCCGGATGTTTGGAGTGACAGCAGGATATCACCGTTATTTTTCACATCGCACTTATAAAACAACGCGTTGGTTTCAGTTTGTTCTTGCTGTTCTAGGCAATGCTTCAGCTCAGTTAGGTCCACTATGGTGGGCAGCACATCATCGTCATCATCACCGCTACGCAGATACAAAACAGGATATTCACTCGCCTATTGTTCATGGTTTATGGTGGTCGCATATTGGCTGGGTGATGTGTCCTCAATATTCCAAAACAGATGAAAGGAATGTCCGCGATTTTGCACAATATCCAGAGTTGCAGTGGTTAAATCGTTTTCACATGACTGTCCCTATTGTTTTAGCAATCATTTTGACTGGAATTGGCATACTCTTTCAGCACTATATTCCTCAGCTAAAAACGACTGGCTTACAAATGCTTGTCTGGGGATTTTTCTTAAGTACTTTACTGCTTTATCATTCGACTTTCACAATTAATTCTCTTGCCCATATCTTTGGGTATCGTCGCTTTAACACAACAGATACTAGTCGCAACAATTGGTTTTTAGCTCTAATTACTCTAGGTGAAGGTTGGCATAATAATCATCATTATTATCCGGCTTCAGAACGGCAAGGATTCTACTGGTGGGAAATAGATGTTACTCATTACATTCTGAAGCTACTTTCATGGCTAGGAATCGTTTGGAATTTAAGAACTCCTCCCAGACAAATTTATGAGCAATTGTCTTTAAAATCGGCAAATCAAACTTCTCAAATTATCAAGATTGCTGATAATGATGTCGATTAACGAAAAAACGTGAGTAGCACTTTGATTAGCTTCAGAACTGCTATAGGATTCGTTTTTGGTTTTTGAAATATTATGTAGAAAAACACGTAGGATTGGCATTGTGCATCATATCCTCGTTTTGGTGGGCAATGCCCACCCTACACTACTAGGTTCACCAGCACCTATGTAAATCACTACCGCATGTGCTATGCCACATTTTCAAGCGAGAACCTCCACAGGCGATCACTCTTGGATAAAAGCAGATAAACGCCCCACGTAACATTGCTGGCTGCTTATTCCTCAATTCGCAGATATTGTGTTGTTTGCATCAGTTATCGAATTTATATCCCTAGATTCTGAAATTGATATTTGTTATATGCGGCAAGGTTTTTCGCAACTGAGACTGCCTCATTTATTCAGTATAATCCTGCAAGCAGAATCTAGTTTGCCTGTTATCAGGAAAACATATTTTTTTTTGTATTTCAGTATACAATTATTATTTTTTTAGATTAAGATATTAATTTAGCAATTCCACTAATGAGAAAAAATTAATCAGCCTATGGGTAATTGGTAATGGTGTCAGGAAAAATTATTGGTTCTTCCTCAGCCCCAAACCCAAATGTTGAGTCATAGGAATTGCTAATGATGGCAAACAGCATAACTTATAGCTATTCGGCATAATCGTTATTTGTATTTTTAATTTGATTAAGGAATATCAAGGTTTTGGCAAACTAGTAATATGCCCAATCAATTTTCTACTCAAACCTTGTCTACTCAAACATCTAGTTCATTATTGACGCTAGCGATCGCGCCTGCAAAAGTAATTCGTGGTTCTAGCATCTTACAATCGGCATCAGCAGAAATCGCCAGTTTGGGAAGTCGTCCCTTAACTGTGGCGGGCGATCGCACTCTTGCCATTATCCAAAAGAGTTTGCAACCAATTTTAGAACAACGACAGTTACAATTAGCCCAAGCTGACTATGGTGCAGATTGCTGTGAAGCCAGCCTCAAATCTTTAGCTAAGGCAGCAAAAGCACATAAAGCGGATGTGATTATCGGTTTTGGTGGTGGCAAAGCTCTAGATACAGCTAAGTTATTAGCGCATCAATTGCAATTGCCAGTGGTGACAATTCCCACCTCAGCAGCTACCTGTGCGGCTTGGTCTGCCCTCTCGAATGTGTATTCTGAAGCAGGGGCATTTCTTTATGATGTGGCATTAGCTCGCTGTCCCGATTTACTGATACTTGATTACGACTTGATTCAAACTGCACCACAGCATACTTTAGTAGCTGGAATTGGGGATGCGATCGCTAAATGGTACGAAGCTTCTGTAAGTAGCGGACACTCACAACAAACTTTAACCATTGCCGCAGTTCAACAAGCACGAGTTTTGCGGGATATTTTACTGCAAAAGTCAACCGCCGCCTTAAACGAACCAGGTAGTGAGATTTGGCGAGAAGTTGTAGATGCCACAGTTTTAATGGCTGGGGTAATTGGTGGACTAGGAGGCGCGCAGTGTCGTACCGTTGCTGCCCATGCTGTGCATAATGGTTTAACTCATATTGCCGGACATAGCAGTATTCATGGTGAAAAAGTTGCCTATGGAATTTTGGTGCAACTGCGTTTAGAAGAAATGGTACAAGGCAATCAACTAGCAGCAGCGGCACGGCAACAATTGTTGAAGTTCTATGCAGAGATTGGATTGCCACAAAAATTAAGTGATTTGGGATTGGGCACAATTACCTTAGCCCAACTGCAAACAGCAGCTGAAATAGCGCTAGTTCCAAATTCAGATATCCATCGACTACCGTTTAAAGTGGCGCTGGAACAATTAATGGCGGCGATGGTTTCTACCACTGCACCAGTAGATAGTCGAGACACGGTAAATCGTGTCTCAGTCAGGGGAATAAGTGACGAGGTTGAGGAATGAGTTTGGATTGGATTGTCCCAGCAGAACGCATACAGAAGCTACCACCTTATGTATTTGCCCGTCTTGATGAATTGAAGGCAAAGGCACGGGAGCAAGGGTTAGATTTAATTGATTTGGGGATGGGAAACCCTGATGGCCCGACACCACAACCGGTGGTAGAAGCGGCAATGCAAGCTTTGCAAAATCCCGCCAATCATGGTTATCCACCTTTTGAGGGGACTGCTAGTTTCCGCCGTGCGATTACCAATTGGTACAATCGCCGCTATAGTGTGACTCTCGATCCCGATAGCGAAGCCTTGCCGCTACTGGGTTCTAAAGAAGGATTAGCTCATCTAGCGATCGCTTACATTAACCCTGGTGATATAGTTCTTGTACCTTCTCCCGCCTACCCCGCCCATTTTCGCGGCCCGGTAATCGCTGGAGGGCAAGTTTACAGCTTGATTCTCAAACCAGAGAACGACTGGTTAATTGATTTAGCAGCGATTCCCGATGAAGTTGCCGAAAAAGCGAAAATCCTCTATTTCAACTATCCCAGCAATCCGACAGCTGCTACTGCACCCCGTGAATTTTTTGAAGAAATCGTTGCTTTTGCCCGCAAATATGAAATTCTCTTGGTGCATGACTTATGTTATGCCGAGTTAGCTTTTGACGGTTATCAACCGACTAGCTTGTTAGAAATTCCCGGCGCAAAAGAAATTGGTGTAGAGTTTCACACCTTATCGAAAACCTACAATATGGCGGGTTGGCGTGTGGGGTTTGTGGTGGGGAACCGCCATGTGATTCAAGGTTTACGCACTTTGAAAACCAACTTGGACTATGGTATTTTTGCTGCCTTGCAAACCGCAGCCGAAACCGCATTGCAACTACCAGATGTCTATTTGCATGAAGTCCAACAACGCTACCGCACCCGCCGCGATTTCCTCATCCAAGGGTTAGGAGAGTTGGGTTGGGATATTCCCAAAACCAAGGCGACAATGTATCTCTGGGTAAAATGTCCTGTGGGTGTTGGTTCCACAGATTTTGCCCTTGATGTCTTGCAGCAAACTGGTGTTGTAGTTACCCCTGGTAATGCCTTTGGCGTTGCAGGCGAAGGATATGTCAGGATCAGTTTAATTGCAGATTGCGATCGCTTGAGCGAAGTTTTGCACAGGTTTAAACAAGCTGGGATTCATTACTGATATCATTTTCATCCATGATAACTAGACGCGAGCGATCGCGTCTTTTTAGTATTTATAGCAATCCAATTTGATTCCTAAACCACTCGTAGAGGCAGGGAACGCAGAAGAAGTTATAAAGGTGTACCTAGCTTCAAAAAAATCAAATAAACCTCGTCCATTTTGAAGCCTGGAGTAGTACGGGACGCAAAGCCCACTACGAAGAGCAGGGAGCATCTTGCTCCCACCACTTTTAAAACTATGGTTCTCAAAATAAGTAGAACGGTGTGGAAAAACAAAACTATGTTTTGAAAAATAAAATAGACTTAAACCCTCTTCCCTCCTGCCTTCTGCCTCCTGCCTCATGCCTCATCCCAACAATAAATATTCACGCCGACCTACTTAGATGTGCTTTACATAACTTTGATCCAAAACTAGTGATACAAATCTAGTTTTTTAACTCGTATTGTTACAATAAATTGTGATTTTATCAACAATTTTTTTTCATATTTAAATCAACTTTATTAAATAGAATCAATAAATCATTAATAGAATTTTTCTCACAATTATTTTGATTTTTCATCACATTTGTTATGTTAAAAAAATTATAAGTAAGCTACAATAGAAGATAAAGCTATGGCTAAGTATAGCCGTAGTCACATAAGTTAGGACATTTTGAAAGCGTGAATGCTAGGACTAGCACTAGTTTTACCTTCTGCCTTCTGCCTCCTGGCTCCTGCTATAGATAGAGGCACTGTAGATTGTGCCTTGTGTGATTGATTCCAGTGAAGTAAATAATTTGGCTCTGGAAAATACATTTTTTGACATTAAGAAAAGATTCGTAATTCTTCTTTTTATGCCTTGAGTGAATTTTTCTACAGGCAATTAAATTAAGGAGAATATTAATGTCAGTAGATAATACCTTAACACACCCAAAAAACAAGCTGCTTGCAGCTTTGCCATGTACGGAATATGAACGTCTTGCGCCTCATTTGCAGATAGTACGGCTCTCAAATCAACAAGTTATTTACGACATAGCAGAACCGATCGCATACGCTTATTTTCCCCAAGGTTCCATAATTTCTGAACTTGCCATGATGGATGATGGTTCTACAGTGGAAGTGGCTTTAGTGGGACATGAAGGTATGGCTGGCATTCCTATAATTTTGGGAGACAATATTTCATCCATCAAAGCTATTGTGCAGATCCCAGGCTATAGTGTGCGGTTAAATGCAGATGTACTCAAAACCGAATTTGATCGGGGTGGATCTCTGCAAAGACTGCTGCTGCGCTACGTACAAGCTGTAATTACCGAAATGGCGCAGGGAACAGCCTGCAATCGTCTTCATAGGTTGGAGAAGCGGTTGAGCCGCTGGCTGCTGAAAGTTTCTGACCGTCTGGGATCGCAAGAGTTTCCTCTTACTCAAGAATTTATTGCTGAAATGCTAGGTGTACGGCGTTCTGGTGTTACTGTCGCGGCTGGTATCCTTAGCCAATCAGGAATAATCAGCTACCACCGCGGTTACATTACTATATTAGATAGAGAGGCTTTGGAAGCCACATCCTGCGAGTGTTACCGGATAGTGAAAGCCGAATTTACTCGGTTATTGGGCGATTTGCCTGTGTGCAAGCATAGATAAATATTTTTATATTTGTATGTGCGAAATAGGACAGACATCTACTTCTGAGTGCGTTTAACTTTAATATGAGTGTAGATTAAAATGCTTTTCAGATGAGCAGTGCATTTGGATATAATTGCTACTCCAATTTTTGAACTTTCATTACGGTCGAAATCATGTTTAAGAAACCTATTTCGTTTAAGGGTTTACGCTTACTTGTGGTTGATGATGACCTTGATACAAGAAAGCTACTCACCATCCTGTTTGAATTGGAGGGGGCAGAGGTTATAGCAGCCACTTCAGCGAGCGAAGCTCTAGAAATAATCTTATGCTTCCAAGCAGATGTTTTAATTAGCGACATTTGCCTCCCAGATGAAGATGGCTATTCTCTGCTGCGGAAAGTCAAAAAACTTGACTTAGAGCGAGGTAGAAAAACCCCAGCGATCGCACTCAGTGCTTATGTTATGGATGAGGATCGGAAAAATGCATATTTAGCAGGTTATCAAAAGTATCTCCAAAAGCCGATTAACTTAGATGAGTTAGCTAAGGCAGTTAGTGAGTTAGTTCAACTCCAGCAGTATGCATGAAAAAGCACAAGAGCAAATAAGCAATGCCCAATAACTCATTTTTTAGCTTTTTTCCTAGCAGCATCTCGTACTTGTTGATTCATTAAATAGCCAAAGCCAGATGTCTCCAACCGCAGCACAAACTCTTCACGGGTGTTACCAAGCGCCTTAGCTGTAGCATCCAGGTTCCAGTTATACAAATCTAGCTGACTGAGTAAATAAACTCGACGAGTTTGGGCGGCAGATAGGCGATAAGTTTTCAGATACTCCAGTTCTCCATTCTCCCGAACGATCGCTTCTCCAATATGGTTTTCTTCTTTGGGAAGCAGGTTAGTGATAAATCTTTGCAGGACAAATGGGCCAGCAGTGTAAACTATCTGAGAACGCAGCTGGCGCTGTAACAGTCCTTCTGCCATGAATCCCTGAAAAGATGCCCAATCGAATCGCATTTTAGCGATCGCACTTCTCAAATCTGCCAAACTATTAATTTTAGACTCATTGACAGATAAATCCATTGGAAAAGGCGTGTCGAACATCAGACTGTACTCATAAATCAACTCGCCGTAGAAGTCCTCTAGTAAACTGGTGTGCAAAGCCCGATAGTCTTCTGGGGTGGGAACCACAAATGCTGATGCTAAAGTCTCGGCAACAAATACCAACACCCCAACCTGTCTGGGATGAATCTCAAATACACGCAAAGCGTCTTCCAATCCCGCAATATAATGTCCACTGAAAGACATTTCGGAGCGCGAACCCAGTCCGTGGGAAAGAGCATACTTAGAATACTCACTCCAAGCAATATCCGGGCCTGAGAAAAACAGTGAAAGAAAACCTTCCATTGCCAAGTGTAGAGGAAGAAATCTCAATTGATTCTTGGATTCGCGCTTGGCCATACGATGCATCAACCGCACGCTTGCACAACCACAATCCAAACGCTTACCGTCAGGCTTTAGCATCTGTCCGCCAAATGTGGCTATGGGGTTACCATCCTCACTCCAGGAAATTACTAAACCGTGGGGCACATAGGAGTAATATTTCATCCCTGCTTCCGCGGTTTTCCCTTCTAAGGAAACAATAGTTATGTCTTCGTTGTAACCACGTCGCACTAAACGTAAATCTCCCCGCACCTCACGCCGCAGTAGCGGTACAATGCGGACTGCGCCCCGGATTTGGGAAGGTGCAATTTCTAAACCTTTTAAGGATATATCTGTTAATAATTTGTGTTTGGTTGCCATATTTAAGAATCAGAATTTATATCGAGTAGCTAGTAAAGTTTGTAGTGTTACGCCGTAAGCTAACGCACTCTGGATTGTTGACGGTGCGTTGCGCTACGCGACAACACACGCTACTAGAGACAAAAGAACCACTTTTACCCTCTTCTTTGCGCCTTTGTGTCTTTGCGTGAGACAAAAAAGATGTAGTTGTTCTGCTCAAAAGCGCAACTCTCGACATCAAAGGTGCAACTTTCAGCCTCAAAGGCTCAACTTCCGACCTCAAAGGCTTACCTTTCATGTTTCCATCAACATTTGTTGCACTCGTTCAGCTAAATATGCTTCTAATTCTGATAAAGGTGCAGAACCATCAGCAAAACGAGCAAAGCCTAGCATGGTCGGTAAATCTTCTGCATTTCTCAATCCCACTGTGGGGATGGATGGGCTGAGGTTACGCAAAGAAAAATCTTCCGAGTTAAATACCGGATTGCAATGGATGATGGAAGTCCGTCGCCAGGGATCTAACTTAGTACGAAAGACCCGCAAAACTTCTGCTGCACCTTTGGGTGGATAGTTTTCGCAGCCATCAGAGACAATCACAACCAAATCTGCGCCAGAACCTAAAGCTGCTAATAGTGGTGTTGCTAAGTCAGTTTGTCCGTAGGGACGTACCTGCAAAGCGTCTTCTACGGGTATTGTCCAAAAAGGACGATATTCTTTTGATGCTGCTTGTAATAAATAGTGAGTAGCCAGGGCTACGCCCAAAGGACGGCGGCGCTTTTCACTCGATCCCGAACTGGAATAGCTACAATCTAAAACTGCTGCAACTTTACCGAGTTTTAAAGGCGCTTTTTTTAGCACAAAACGCGCCGATCTCTCTAAAGCTTGGTGAAAAACATCCCTTTGTTGTTTTCTCGTTTCCAAAGGCAACGACAGGATATACAATGCCAACTTAGTAAGAGGCAAGCGTCCTAAATCTAGATCAATTTCCACTTTCTCAGTACGTTCCGCTGCACCTTGCAAACGCAACTTTTCACCCACAGTCATCTGCTGTTGAATTCGGGTTAAAAACACATCGCGCTTAATATTGTGCTTAGTTGCCAATCCCTCTGCCACAGTAAAAGGCAAATTATAAATCGCTTCTGCACTGTAGTGTGCTTGGCGAAACTTCTCAAATAACTCAGTTGTGTAAACCTTTTGTTTCCAATTGCGGAAGAGAAAAGTACCCAATTCACCTTGAAGTTTCAGGTGCGCATGAGATGCGATTGCTCTTACCTTTGGGCGATACTTCACAGCATCAAAACTCACATCACGCCGCATACTCAGATAATCACGCGCGATCGCCCGACTACGACGGTTGTTAATTCGGCGGTGACGCAACTGCTGCAATACACCCCAAGCGCGTTGTGGTGGCAAAGCATTGAGTGCATGGGCAATTAATGCTCCTTCCTCTGCCTTATGTTCTGGCAATGTATCCTTTCCCGTTGCCAACAGCTTCAGGATAATTTGCGCTTGGTTGAAATGGTTAATCCCTGCTGCCAAGGAACGTGCATAAAGCAAGCGGTAATTACCGAGAATATAATCATGTAAAAAGTCTATTGATACTCGCTGACCATAAGCATCATCGTAAAACTCACGCTGTCCGGTGCAGGCAAGACAAGCATTGATAAACATAACTAAATCTTCTCGCGCCACCTGTTCAACGCGGTTAGTAGAGTTAGCAGTCATAAGAATAAAGTAAAAAAATATACGAATAATTATCTTTAGTTTTAGATTGGAGCATCGTATTACACAAAATTTTGGATTTAATGTTTCAGCGATCGCTTAAATATCCCCAAAATAGGTACATATCTAAAAAGTAGATATATAGCCTTATAGAAGGTATTAGAGTTTTGTAATACAAATGTAACACGCATCATTTTCAAACAGCTACACCTCGATCGTTGTTCGCTTCTCATCCCAACAGCTAAGGATAGTGCCCAATTGCCTGATAATGAACTTTGAGAAACCTTGTTTTCAGGGAATTAGGAAATCTACAGCGAGTAAATATGCAGATTAGCCAGGAACTATCGCTCCCAACTATGGGCTGTGGAACTTGGGCATGGGGAAACCAGTTGCTCTGGGGATACGATCAAAGCATGGATAACGAGTTGCAAGCCGTGTTTAACCTTTGTGTTAGCAACGGTGTAACTTTATTTGACACGGGTGATTCTTACGGCACTGGCAGATTGAAGGGACGCAGTGAGATACTTCTGGGAAAATTTTCTAGAGAATATCAAGGTATTAACACAGAAAAAATTTGCATAGCTACTAAGCTGGCTGCTTACCCCTGGAGATGGACAAGTCAATCAATGGTACAAGCTGGCAAAGCTTCTGCCCAACGCTTGGGAAGAAATGTAGACTTAGTGCAAATGCATTGGTCTACAGCAAATTATGCTCCTTGGCAAGAAGAGAGGCTTTTGGATGGACTGGCTGACCTTTATGAGCAAGGATTAGTCAAGGCTGTGGGATTATCTAATTACGGCCCTAAACGCCTCCAACGCGTGCATAAGAAGTTTAGCGATCGCGGTGTGGCGATCGCGACTTTGCAAGTTCAATACTCTCTGCTATCTACATATCCTGTGATCCAACTAGGACTTAAAGATGTTTGCGATCGCCTGGGGATTAAACTTATTGCCTATAGTCCTTTGGGATTGGGGCTATTGACAGGAAAATATTCCAAGACAGGGCCTTTTCCTAAAGGTATCCGCGGTTTATTGTTTAGGCAGTTATTGCCAGGTATCGACCCGCTTTTAGCCTGTTTGCGAGAGGTAGCACAATCTAGAAATAAAACTATGTCACAGGTAGCAATTAACTGGTGCATCAGTAAAGGAACTATTCCTATCCCTGGCGCAAAGACCGTGAAACAGGCACAAGAAAACATTGGCGCTTTGAATTGGCAGTTAGATTCTGGCGAGATAGCAGCACTCGATCGAGCGGCTGATAGTGTAGATAAAAAAATGGTACAGAATATTTTTCAGACTAAGTGAAATAGCTCTAAATCAAACTTTTTTTGTATAGTAATATCCCTATATAGTGCCTAAACTCTCTTTTTTGAGCCTGATGACTCAACACATTATCAAACCGTTGACACCATCTTTCAAAGCATGGAGGTATTGCTGCGGGAGTGAGTGGTTTATTTCATCAGCTTCTTTCAATGTAAAAGCTGTGCTGTTTAATCATTTTACTCTTTTTAACTTTTCTGTTTTGTTTAAGTAGAAAGGTGTGGAAAAACAAAACTATGTTTTGAAAAATCAAATAGGCTTAAACCCTCTTCCCTCCTGCCCTTCGGGTTCGCCAGTCGCTCATGGGGGAAACCCCCAAGACCGCGCTGGCTCACCTTCTGCCTTCTGCCTCATCCCAACGATAAATATTCACGCCGACCTACTTAAGTCCCGATAAATTCATACTGGAATCTCAATAATAAATTCTGTTCCTTCGTTCAAAACAGAGTGACAACTCAACTTGCCGCCGTGGGTTTCTTCCACGATTTGTCGAGCGATCGCCAGTCCCAATCCAGTTCCCTTCCCCACAGCCTTAGTAGTAAATAAATGGTCAAATATTTTTTGTTTAACTTCTTCATTCATACCTTTACCATTATCAGCAATTACAATTCTCAGAATTTGATTTGATAATGAAGTTGTAATTTTGATGTAGTTAGGCTTGGCTTGAATTTCTGTAAATCTCTTGCCAATATTTGATTCTTCTAAAGCATCAATGGCATTGCTTAGAATATTCATAAACACCTGATTTAATTGCCCAGGGAAGCATTCAATTGGCTGGAAATTATTATACTCAGTTACGACTGCAATTTCTGGACGTTGCTCATTTGCTTTCAGGCGATGTTTGAGAATTAAAATTGTACTATCAATGCCTTCATTGATGTTAAATGTCACTTTATAATCTTTATCGGCACGGGAGAAAGTTCTTAAGCTGGTGCTGATACTTTTTAATCGTTCAGCAGCCATATCCATTGCATCGATCATTTTTGGTAGGTCTTCTAAGCTATAGTCTAAGTCAATTTCTTCAGCATGATCGAGAATTTCTGCTTCAGGATTTGGTAGAGCTTTTTGATATAGTTTTAGGTGGTCGGTGATATCAATCAAAATAGGTTTAGCTTGTTGGAGACTAGCCGAAATAAAACCTAAAGGATTATTCATTTCATGAGCTACCCCAGCAACTAAGTTACCAAGTGCAGACATTTTTTCCTGTTGGATAATTTGCAGTTGGGCTTGTTGCAGTTCTTGAAGAGCATTTTCCAGTTCTTGAGATTTTTGCTCAATGGCAGCTTCAGCAAGTTTGCGATCGCTAATATCAATTAAAATACCATCCCACACCATTTCACCATCCTCGTCCAGTTCTGGCTGAGAAGCCGCTTTGATCCATTTGATATTTCCATTAGGTGCTACAATGCGCCATTCATGGCGAAATGGGGTGAGATTTTTCGCTGACTCCATAGTTAGGCGAAAAGCCTCTGCTCCATCGTCGGGATGTTCAAAATCACGCATACTACATTTCCCTGACATGAAATCTTCTGCGGCTACTTCGTAAAGTGTTTGACATCCAGAGCTAACGTAGGGAACTGAAGCTGAACCATCGGCTTTAATTCGGATTTGATAAATCATTCCCGGAACATTATCTGCTAGTTTCTGAAAACGGGCTTCACTATGCTGTAATTTTTCCAGAGATTGTTCTAACTGTTGTGCATAAATTTGTGAATCTTGATAAAGACGGGCATTATCTAGAGAAATGGCTGCTTGGGTACAAAGAAAGTTGAGAATGAGGATGCGATCGCTGGTAAATACACTACTAGTTGAGCGATTCTTCAAATACAAAATCCCAATTAAGTGTCCTTGATTGAGAATTGGCAAGCACAACAAACTTTTTGGTTGTCGTTGAATTAAATATTCATCAATTACAGGTAAATTGGTTTTGAGTTCGTCAATCATCACAACTTCTTGTGTGTTTTTGACGTACTGGATCAACTTGAGTGGTAAATTCGGGTTGTCCTCTAAAGGTTCGGCACAAAGTTCTGTAGTTTCAGTTGTAGCAATAGCTCTTACCAACCATTCTCCTTGAGTATTAGGTAGGATTAAGGCACAGCGATCGCCTCCAGAATGTTGCAGAATAATCTGTGTTAATTTGTGCAGCAGTTCATCCAGTTGAATCGTGCCAGAAATGGCTTGAGAGGCTTTGAAGATAGCAGCAAAATCGAGGGTACTGATGTTGGTGCTAGAAGAACGGCGCAAACCTGTGGGATTATGAACCGAGATAACGGAACTAAGGCTGCTCGATAGTGTTTCCAGCATATGCAGTGGTTGTACTCTCTGTTGGAGAATACCGTGTAGTAAATCAGGATAGCGGTTTTCTAAATCCTCAGCTTTGGCTTGTGCGCCCCAACGGGTGTAACAGTAGTATGCCTCCTGCATATAACTTGCGGCGACTTTCTGTCTGCCCCAATTCAGGTAAAATTTAGCTGCCAGTTCATTGCTGAGTGCTTCATCTTGCACATAACCGTGAGTTTTGGCTTGGGCGATCGCTAAATCGTAATGTTCCATTGCCTCAGCAAATTGACCAAGCACTCGATAGCGTTCTGCTGCCACAAGTGAAGAGCGATGTTGATGATTGAACGGAGCATGAGTAGCCCAAGTTTGTAGTTTTTCTTGATGAGCATTGATTCGCTCTAAAATGGCTGATTTTTCTTCAGCGTTAGCATCGGTGTAACGTGCTAGATGAATTAAAGCATCATAAAAAACCCGGACAACTACGATGAAATAGGCAATCACAGCATCACTATACTGCTCTGCTAAGGCTGCTTGTTGTGAGGCTGCTTTATATTCTCCGAACAAATAACAGAGAACAGCTTGATTGAGATGAAGATAGAATAACCCCGTGCGATTGCTAGTAGCTTGTAAGCTAGGCAAGATTTCGACGGCATTGAATACTTTGCCCTGTAAACAATAATGAACTTCAGCTTGTCCTAATAAGTTCAGAATCGCTTGCTGGTAACACTCTAAATATTTTAACGTTGCTTGTTGTTTGACCTGGCTGATGACTTGCTGATAAGTCTCCATTTCCTCAGCCAAATCATTTAATTCTCGACCACTCCAATAGCTATACTGACTATATGCCACTAAGTTCAACGCCACGCATTCCCAATCTCCAGTTTCTAAGCCGCTATGATAAGCTTCTAGCAAATATGGAATACTGTGATTTAATGGTTCTTTCCAGTGCCGAATAAAGCTGTTGACAATAAAGTAAGCCCTGCTTTTAAAAGCGTTAATCTGGTGTTGTTCTAGTAATTTTAATGAAAGTTGTCCAAACTCATACCCAGCATCAATATCCTCCATGACACCACAGAGAATCAATCCGTAGTCTGCATATGAAAAAATGGCAATAGGTGAATTTCCATACTGAATAGACATCTCCACTTGCTTGAAGATAAGTAGTGGTAGAAGTAGAGGAGCTGCAATATGTGCAGAAGGCACTAGTTTTGTCAAGATTTGCATAGCTGCCAGATGATGCGGCTCGCTCATCGCAGGCAAATCCAGCAAACGTAGGGGTTTACGACCTATCCATAGTTGCCTTGTCTGTTCGGCTGCTGCGCTAATATCTGCTATATTTGCCTGTATTGGAAATTCCACACCGAGTAATTTCAAAACTTGCAACCCAGTCTCAACTACTTCGGCAAATTTACCTTGAGACCGGAATGCCATCATTCGGACTTCATAGACTTTGATAGTATCTAGCAAAGAAGTGGCAGATTGCAACACAATCTCACCCCATGCTGCCAGCTTGTCAAAGTCTGTATTCAGGCAGACAGTTTCTAAACGCTCGTTATGCAGATTTAGGGTGAATTTATAATGTTTTGTCCAAGCATCGGCGGGCAGTAAGTCAATGCTTTGAGTGCAATATTTGACAGCAGCATTATAGGCGATCGCGGCTTTGGCTTTGCGCCCCGCCAGCAAATTCAGTTGAGCTAACTCCAGTTTTTTGTCAGGCTGAGTTATTAAATCAATGCCGATATTCAGGTGATTGACAATTTCAAAAATATATGTATCTAGTTGATTTACAGGTGTGTTCGCGTGCAATAATTGACCGATAGCCAGATGAGTAACTTGTTTTTGGTCATCGGGAATTAAAGAGTAAGCCGCTTGTTGGACGCGATCATGCAGAAAGCGATAAGTAACATTTTCAATATTATTATTAACTTCTTGCTCGTGGCTGAGATAAAACTTATAAACTTGACTTTGCGGTAAAATCAATCCTTCTTGCAAAACCTGCCACAAAGCATCTGCTACTTCCTGTGGCGACTGTTGTGAAACAATTGCCAAAGTAGTTAAATCAAAAGAGTTACCAATACAAGCAGCTAACTTCAGAATATTTTGCGTTTGTTTTTGCAATTTCTGTAACTGAGTCGCCATAAATTCCACTACATCATCAGTCACAGCTAGCGCATTGACTTGAGCAAAATCACATTCCCAATAACCCTGCTGGCGATTAAATTTAATTTGTTTATCTTCGTATAAAGCCTTGAGAAATTGCGTGATAAAAAAAGGATTGCCTTTAGTTTTGCGATTGATTAATTCTGTTAGGGGACGCGTTTGCTCTGTCGGACAATGTAAACTATCAGCCACTAACTGATTGGTATCGCTCAAGGAAAGAGGATTAAGAGTAATAGTCTTGACAGTCTTACCAGCTTTCTTGATTTCCTCCATCTTTAACATAAATGGATGTGCAGCTGACACTTCATTATCTCGATAAGCACCCAGCAACAGCAAATATTTTTGCTCTTCCATCAGCAGTTTAATTAACTGTAGAGAAGCCAAATCCGCCCACTGTAAATCATCCAGAAACATTACCAGTGGATGTTCCCTTGTGGTGAACACAGCAATAAACTTTTGAAACAGTAAATTAAACCGATTTTGTACCGCCGTTCCCGATAGTTCTGGTGCAGGGGGTTGTTTACCAATTACTTGCTTTAATTCTGGAATTACTTCAATCAAAACTTGCCCATTGTCTCCAACTACTTGCAGAATTTGATTGCGCCGCTGTACCAATTGTGCGTCTGATTCTGACAACAATTGCGCCATTAAACCGCGTAAAGCTTGCACAAAGGCGGACAAGGGAGTATTACGATTAAATTGATCAAACTTACCTTTGATGAAATAGCCCTGCTGACGAGTAATTGGTTTGTGGACTTCATTCACCACAGCAGTTTTCCCAATTCCAGAAAATCCTGCTACTAGCATGATTTCTGATGTACCGTAAGTCACACGCTCAAATGCTTGTAATAAACTAGCTACTTCTGCTTCTCTACCATATAATTTTTCCGGAATGAGGAAGCGATCGCAAACATCCCACCGACCAATCTCAAAATCTCTAATTTCTCCTATATCTCGGAGTTGAGCTAAACAAAATTCTAAATCACGCTTTAATCCCAAAGCACTTTGATATCTATCTTCGGCGTTCTTCGCCATTAACTTCATAACAATATCGCATAAGACTTTTGGTATTTTTTTCCTTATACTTTCTAGCTGAGGCGGCATTTTCGCCAGATGGCAATGTACCAACTCTATCGGGTCATCACAATTAAATGGTAATTCTCCTGTGAATAATTCATACAATGTCACACCTAAAGAATAATAATCGCTGCGGTAGTCTATTCCTCGGTTCATTCTGCCTGTTTGTTCCGGAGAAATATAAGCCAGCGTTCCTTCTAAAATATTTGGATTTTTAATTTCTGGCGTTTCTTTAGGCAAAAGCGAAGCAATACTAAAATCTATAAGCCTAACTTGTTTTGTTTGAGGATTAATCAAAATATTTGCTGGTTTAATATCTTTGTGAATCACAAAGTTTTGGTGTAAATCATGAAGAATCTGGGTTAATTGAATCGCAATCTCCAAAAATTCTTCAAGCGATAGGGTAGTATCTTTAATGTATTCTTTTAGTGAAATTTCCCCTCTGTCTTCCATCACTAAAATATAACTATTACCGTAGGCTTCTAGTGATAAAGGACGAACGATACCAGGAATGTTGAGATTTTTGCTAATTGTATATTGATTACGAAATTTTAATAGTTCATTGAAACTGGGATATTCAGATGTTAGAAGTTTAATGACGACTGCAAGTGATTCTTGCTCTCGGATAGCCCGATAGACTTTGGTTTTGTAGCCTGTATAAAGTTGAGAGCTTATTTGATATCCGGGAATGATAGGAGTGGAGCTTGCCGCCATTTCTACTGACCTCATGGTAAAATTTTACTTCCTGTACTTAGTATTCCCTGCCAGTATCTTAGTTTTTGCAAAACTATGAAAATCAGAACAACGTTATGGTGGCGTAGTTCTCAATCTCAGGTTTTGAGAATGTGTAACTGATAGAATAGTGTTGGTTCAAAGGATTGGTGATTTATCAGCTTCAACAACAAGCAACCGCATAGCATTGGAAAAGTGGTGGGCGAAGCCTTGCGATAGAGTTGATTTTTAGTAATACCAATTCCAGCAAAAAATGAGACAGATGCGTAGGTTGGGAAGCCACTTCACTCAAGTCGAGAAACCCGCCCACAGCGCTGGCTCCTCTTGACTCTTGACGACCTAAACAACTAAATATGCAATTTAGACGCGCATCAGCTTAACATGTATACAGCGTATTTCAAGTTGGTAAAGTACAGATACTCAATAGACTTCTTGCAAAAATCCGAATAAGAATAAAAAAACCACAGATGAACACAGATAAATATCGGTGTTCATCTGCGTTTATCTGTGGTTCGATATTCAAAAAATCGACTTATGCAAGAGGTCTAATCTCAAAATGTGGCATCAAGACTGTTTTACTTCTAAATTCTGAATCCTGAATTCTGCTGTATATTAAAAACTAAAATCCTTATCTTCTTTGCTACTCTGCGTCAGATAAATTATCCTGTAAATATGCAATCAAAAATTAGTGTAATTTTGAGGAATATCCTGAGAATTTGATAATTTACAACATTAAAATACTCAATTAGAGTTAGTTTTTTAAAAGCCCTAAAGACTACCCTTTAGGCTGAATGCCCTTAAACCGTTCTTGCGCTGCTTTAAAAGCTTCTTGCATCACAGACTGAATCTTTTTCGGGTCGGGTTTCTTACCACCCATCAAATCACCAAAGTATACACAAGCTGTTTCACCAAGCGACCAAGTGTAAGCCGCTGCCCAAGATGCAGCAATCACGCTGCCAAAACCAGGGACAAATTTGATTAACTCTCTTGCGATCGCTTGAGCTAGAAAACCACCTGCGATCGCACTTACAACTCCACCTGCTTGAGATGGTGTCAAAGTCTGCCCATACAAATTGCCCAGCGCAGTTACCATAGATACTTGCAAAGCAGTCAGCACTGGCATTGTCGCAAAAGGCAATGGTACAGCGGCAACGGTAGCTGCCGCGATCGCAAAGGGCAAAATGTAGCGGCGTCCCGTATCTCTGTAGAGGTTGCCAAGTTGCTTACCAGTTTCCTCTCGTTCCAATAACTGATAAATTGCTTTGGCTTCGGCTTCTGGAAGTAGTTCGGCTAAGTTATCTCGAAATGCTTCTAAACCATAAAATACCGGAGTGTAGCCATCTTCTTCTAAAGTGAAGTCGATGAGAACAGAGCGATCGCACACTTTAGCAAAATCTGCTTCGATTGCATCAAAGGCTCGATTCACTTGTTCATAATCTGGCGGGTAAACCGGATGATCGACTGTACCTGGAGGATAAACCTCATGCAAACAAGTAACTACAAGCAAGCAGGGAATATCTGGATACTGCTGACGCAAATCCTGGGCAATTTGACGCAATGTGTCAGTGGCAAAATCGTTAATTTTAACAGTCAAAATCAAAACTCTGGCACTGCGAGTTGATTGTTCTAGATCTCCAACCAACTCCTGAATAATTGTCTGAGTATCCTGCTTGACATCTCCCAATCCCACCGTATCTGTAAAAATCAGCAAAGGCAGGTCATCAGAAGGATAGGCATAGCGCTCGGTATGTTGCGTATGGGGGCGAAATCCTTGACCAACAATCTCAGGAGAAACTCCTGTCAATCCGCGCACAATCGAACTTTTACCCGCTTGGGGTTTACCAATCAACAGGGCTTCTGTAGTTGGCAATTCTGCTCGAACTGTCTCCAAAATCTCCGCAATCTGAGTTTCACTGACACTAAACCATTTAACAATCGTCTGTGCTACTTGGTCTACGGGTAATAATTGCACTAGGCGAGGTGTTGCCTTTTGCCAAACATCAGCAATCCGGTTTTGCCAAGAATCATCAGCAGGTTTCGCCGTGGGCAGAGTTTCCGACTCCAAGCGATCGCCAATAGATTCACTTAACTGCTGAGAATCCGCTGACAGTGAATCAGCATCACGTTGCTCAGTCATTGGTATCAAAACGGCAGATAGATGCCACACTAAATCCTGTCTATTATTTTAGGATGCACTGCCATTAGTTGCTATTTGTCAGGAGTTATATTTGGCATAGCACTCAGAAGCGTGTAATTTCCTACAAGATTGTCGCGACAGTTCTTTCATGTCTAGCATTAAAGGATTTTTATATTGTTGCTCACCACAAAAGTAGAGAAATACTTGGTTATTTGAGTAAGTGCGTTCGTCATCCGCGCAGTGTCGTTAATAGTAGTAGGCATCGCCTCTTGTAGCATGAGGCTAAGTACTTTTAAAATCAGCATCATGAGTATTATTGTTTTTGGCAGCATCAATATAGATTTAGTAGCGACAGTACCCCGATTGCCAATCGCTAAAGAAACACTATTAGGGCATGAGTTTTTTGAAGTACCAGGCGGGAAAGGCGCAAATCAAGCAGTAGCAATGGCACAGTTGGGAATTCCAACTCAAATGGTGGGGCGTGTAGGCGCAGATAGTTTTGGCACAGAATTGATTAACAATTTGCAAAACACTGGTGTCCGGACTAACAATATTCTTGTAGATGAGACTGTCAGTTCTGGAGTTGCGATTATCGCTGTAGATGACAAAGGTGAAAATCAAATTATTGTCATTCCTGGTGCTAATGGGCGTGTCAATCAAGAAGATGTAGCGCGATTGTCCCATTTATTACCAGGAAGCTCCGCACTACTATTACAATTGGAAATTCCAATTTCTGCTGTGGTAGCTGCTGCCAAAGTGGCACGCCAAGCAGGAGTGAAAGTTATTCTCGACCCTGCACCCGCACAATCTCATGTGCCAGATGAACTTTATTCATTAGTAGATATCATTACACCAAATGAGGTGGAAGCAGGGCAATTAGTAGAGTTTCCGGTAAATACAGAAGAGTCGGCAAAAAAAGCCGCAGCGGTTTTATTGCAAAGGGGTGTGAAATGTGCGATCGTCAAACTCGGTGCTAAGGGCGTTTTCTGTGCGACTGCTGAGGAAAGTTTTTTTGTACCAGCGTTTCCAATTCAGGTGGTTGATACGGTTGCTGCTGGTGATGCCTTTAATGGCGGTTTAGCAGCAGCACTTTATGAAGGAGTTTCTTTACATCAGGCGGTTGTTTGGGGTGCAGCTGCGGGTGCTTTGGCTGCAACAAAACCAGGGGCCCAAACTTCTTTGCCTGATAGGTTAACGCTTGATGCGTTTTTGAAGGAGAAGGGTGTTTCTTGAACCGCAGAGGACGCAGAGAGGGGATGAGGGGTACAAGGGAGAAAATGTCACCCGATACAATCGCATTACATCGCTATGCATTAACATTGTTACCTGATACAATCACATTGCATCCGGATGCATTAACATAGCACGCTAATATTTCCAGGCAAAGGAGATGAGGGATACAAATAATTAATGCCCTATGCTCAATGCCCCATGCCTACTTCCCAATATCCTCATTCCACAGTTCGGGATTAGTTTCAATAAACTCACTCATCATTTGTTCGCATTCATCAAGGCTGAGATCGATTACTTCTACGCCGTGAGATATCATAAATTCTTTAGCACCAGGAAAAGTTCTGGATTCTCCCGCGATAACTTTTTTAATACCAAATTGCACAACTGCGCCAGCGCACAAATAGCATGGCATTAATGTTGAATAGAGTGTTGTACCTCTGTAGTTGCCAACTCTCCCCGCATTGCGGAGACAATCAATTTCGGCGTGAGTAACAGGATCGCCATCTTGTACACGCCTGTTGTGTCCTCTGCCGAGAATTTTGCCATCCTTGACAAGAACCGAACCAATGGGAATTCCACCTTCTTGTCTGCCTTGTTTTGCTTCTTGAATTGCAGCTTGCATAAATTCATCCATTATTCAATTCTCCTTGTATGTCAAAACAACTCGTATTAATGGATCACGATGGTGGTGTAGATGATTATCTAGCAACTATGCTGTTGTTGACGATGGATCGTGTGGAACTACTTGGTGTTGTTGTCACTCCAGCTGATTGCTATGTGCAACCAGCTGTTAGCGCTACACGTAAAATCTTAGATTTGATGGGATTTTCTCATATCCCGGTAGCAGAAAGCACAGTGCGCGGTATCAATCCTTTCCCCTATCTCTATCGTCGTGATTCCTTTGTCGTTGATCATCTACCAATTCTCAATCAAAGCGAAACTATTAATACGCAGTTGCTTAGTGAATCAGGCCAAGATTTTATGGTCAGAGTTTTGCGTCAAGCGGCTGCACCAGTAACTCTGATGGTAACTGGGCCTTTGACGACAGTGGCGGTGGCTTTAGATAAAGCACCAGACATTGAAGCGAAAATTCAAAAGATTGTCTGGATGGGGGGTGCGTTAAATGTCCCTGGTAATGTAGAAAAGAATTGGGAACCAGGACAAGACGGTTCTGCGGAATGGAATGTTTATTGGGACCCAATTTCAGCAGCGCGGGTGTGGGAAAGCCAAATTGAAATTATTATGTGTCCTTTGGATTTAACTAATAATGTACCTGTGACATCAGAGTTAGTGCAAAAAATGGGACAACAGCGCAATTATCCGATTTCTGATTTGGCAGGGCAATGTTATGCATTAGTTATCCCCCAAGATTATTATTTTTGGGATGTGTTAGCGACGGCTTATCTTGGACACCCAGAATTTTATCAACTGCGAGAGTGGGAAACAGAAATTATTACTAATGGGCCTAGCCAGGGGCGTACTAAGGTAGTCCCTGGAGGTCGGAAAATTTTGGCAATGGATAAGGTAGATAAAGAAGCTTTTTACGCTTATATTTTGCAGCAGTGGGCACGCTGAATTGTAGATTTTTAAGTTTTTTCAAATTCTTGTATGGCAAGCAAGATTTTAGGTAGTTAATGAGGAAAGCGATCGCCTACAAGTGGATTTTGCCATCAGACATTGTAACCCAACTCAGATCTACGTTATTCATCTTTACTTGACCCAGTTTAGCCTCAACTAAATCTGCACCACGCAGGATTGCTGAATCTAAATCAACGTCTGTAAGAATTGCCCGACGCAGGTATGCTCCACTCAAGTTTGTATTATTCAAGTGTGCCCAACTTAAATCTGCTTCAGTTAAGTTTGCCTTAGTCAGCTCTGCCTGTTCTAAGTTTGCTCCACGTAGACCAGCCAAAATTAATTTCGCTGCAATTAAATTTGCTCTGTACAAATTTGCTCCTGTTAGATTCGCTCCGCTCAGGTTTACCTTACAGAGGTTTGCTTCTCTCAAGTTGGCACCCTCCAGGTTTGTTCGGCTTAAGTCTGCTTCTGTGAGGTTGGCCTTAGTCAGTTCTGCAAACTCCAGAATTGCTCCGCGCAGATCTGCCAAAATCAGTTTTGTCTCAATCAAAGTTGCGCGACAAAAGTTTGCTTCGGTTAGATTTGTCTCACTCAGGTTTGCTTTACTTAGCTTTGCACCCTTTAAGTTTGCCCTACTCAAGTTTGCCCCGTGAAGATTCGCTTCATCCAAGTTTGCTCTACTCAGGTTAACCTGATACAAGATTGCTTTCTTTAAACCTGCTCTCCACAAAACAACTCCGTTTAGATCTGCATTGCTTAAGTTAGCCTCATCTAGATCTGCGCCAACTAAATGCGATCCATTTAGACGTGTTCCATTCAGGTTAGCTTGCTTGAGAACTACCCCATTCAAGTCTGCCCCAACTAGGTTCGCCCCACTTAGGTCTACTTCAGACAAGATTGCCTTCTTCAAAACTACCCCACTTAGATCTACTTCTTGCAGGTGTGCTCCATGTAGATCTGCGGTATGAAAATCTCTTTCTCCTACTGCATAACGCCTCAGGAGATCTTCGGCGTTCATATAATTTGCCTCTCAATGTTATCTCTGGGCTTGTATACTCCACCTGAGAACTGAAATCACCTTGCATATAGCATCGGCTATTTCCTAGCCTGACTCACAGGCTTGCGGCACTTCTACTTGCACTTGTTCATCAACTATTCGTACAGGATAGATACACAGAGGAGATATTTGCTCACCTAGTTTGGGGAGAGTATTCAGTAGGTAAATACGTTTCGGGTAAAGATTCTCCCCCGTGCGGATGTCATATTGAAAATGATGCCAAGGGCAATCTATTACTCCTTGCCAGACCTTACCTCCCGCTAGTGGCAAGTTCTGATGTCCGCACAAACTCTGCAAAGCATAGAATTCTCCTTGGTCATTCATATGTGCTGTATTTGTACAACATGAGGATGACGATCGCTCTCCACAATGTTGCTTACTTCAATTTTGTAAGAATTAAGTGGAAAGTATCATCAGTTTTCACAATTATTCATAGTCGATATGAGTATGTTTTAATAATTAATTACTTTACATTGTGTAGTCATACTAAGTACGCATTCTGGGCTGATTTTGTGTAACATATATCTATTCCTGGAAAATTACTTTAGGAGCTTTATACTATGGCTCCTCAACTCAAATCTTACGAAGATGTTCTAGAGTATTGCCGTGAACGGGGAATGCGCTTAACTAAGCAGCGCCAGTTCATCCTGAAACTGCTGTGGGATACCGATGAGCATCTAACCGCAAGCGCGATCTACCATCGCTTGCGTCAACAAGACAAGAAAATAGGTTATACATCGATATATCAAAATTTAGTTATTTTGGTAAACGCTGGGGCAATTGAGCGGATTGAAAAGGCAGAAGGTAGTCTTTATAGCCATCCCACCCTTTGCCACTCTCATGTGCATTGTTTGGATAATGGACAAGTTATCGATGTGATGGTAATGCTTCCTCAAGAAATTATTACGGCTGTAGAAGCGCAGCTAGGTCTTGAGGTGAGCAACTATCGAATTGAATTTTTTGCACATCAGCCCCAACCAAGGATTTAAACATTGGTCTGCCTTTACTTGAATAGTTTAAGACAACAGTAGCCAACAGCGATCGCTAGTTATCAGAATGTAAAAAATAACTCAAAACTCAAAATTTAAAAACTAGTTAACTTTGGCTGATTTATCTCAAAAATAGAGGATCGACTCACGTAATAATAATGCTTTGAGAGATTGGAGCATTTCTATTAAGTAAGTTAGAAACCGCTAACTTTTGGGAAAAATACTGTAAATGAATCAGTTTTGTTGTCAAAAAGGTTACTAAAAATGACTACATCAGTTGAGCCACTTACCAAGATTCTGGGTTATCGAATTAGCGATCGCTTGTATGCAGGCTCTAGGACGCTAGTTTACCGTGCAATCCACGAGGTGGATCAACTACCAGTAGTCATTAAACTGCTCAAGCAGGAGTATCCCACATTCAATGAATTGCTGCAATTCCGTAATCAGTACACCATTGCCAAAAATCTTGAGCTAGCTGGTATTGTTCGTCTTTACAGCCTGGAACCTTACCATAATAGCTATGCGCTGGTGATGGAGGACTTTGGCGGTATCTGTTTGCGAGAGTGGATACACCAAGAAATCACGAGCAACTCAGATCGCCTGAGAGCGTTTTTGGAGATTGCGATCGCCCTAGCAACAATTGTTGATGAACTCTACCGCCAGCGTATCATCCACAAAGACATCAAGCCTGCCAACATTTTAATTAACCCAGACACCCAGCAGGTGAAGTTGATTGATTTTAGCCTTGCTTCTTTACTGCCTAGAGAAACTCAAGAAATTTATAGCCCTAACGTTTTGGAAGGCACACTCGCCTATGTGTCACCAGAACAAACTGGACGGATGAACCGAGGAATTGATTACCGCAGTGATTTCTACTCTTTAGGCGTGACTTTCTTTGAACTACTCACCGGACAGTTACCCTTCCAATCTCACGATCCGATGGAAGTAGTTCATTGCCATATTGCCAAACAACCTCCTAGTGCTGACAGCTTGAATCCTCATATTCCTCCCGTGCTGTCTCATATCATCAGCAAACTGATGGCAAAAAATGCCGAAGACCGCTATCAGAGTGCCTTGGGATTGAAACATGATTTAGAAATATGTCTGAACCAACTGCAAGCAACTGGGCAGATTGAGAGGTTTGAGATTGGACAACGAGATGTGTGCGATCGCTTCATCATCTCAGAAAAACTCTATGGTCGTTATAGCGAGGTCGCAAGTTTACTAGCGGCTTTTGAGCGAGTTTCTCAAGGACGCAGCGAACTCATGCTAGTGGCAGGTTTCTCGGGTATCGGCAAAACTGCTGTAGTCAGCGAAGTCCATAAACCGATTGTGCGGCAACGAGGCTACTTTATTAAAGGTAAATTTGACCAGTTTCAGCGCAATATTCCTCTGTCTGCTTTTTTACAAGCATTTCGTGACTTGATGGGGCAACTGCTTAGTGAAACTGATACCCAATTAGATCAATGGAAGAGCAAGATTCTCTGTGCTTTGGGAGAAAGCGCTCAAGTCATCATTGAGGTCATCCCAGAACTGGAGGGCATAGTTGGTAAACAATCTGCTGTTCCTGAACTCTCTGGGAATGCTGCTCAAAACCGCTTTCACATCCTGTTTCAGAAATTTATTCAGGTGTTCACGACCAGCGATCATCCTTTGGTAATCTTCATTGATGACTTGCAGTGGGCGGACTCTGCTTCTCTCAAGTTTATGCAACTGTTAATGAGCGAAATAGATAGCCGATATCTCTTACTGATTGGCGCTTACCGGGATAATGAAGTCTCTGCAATTCATCCACTGATGCTGACGCTCCAAGAAATTGAGAAGTCACAGGCTACAGTCAATACCATTACCCTTGCGACCCTAGATTTGTCGTCAGTGAATCAGTTGCTTGCCGATACATTCAGTTGTTCGCTAGAGTTAGCCTTGCCATTGACAGAGTTGATATTTAGCAAAACTCAAGGAAATCCCTTCTTCACAACTCAGTTTCTCAAAGCATTATATGAGGATGGACTGATTGCATTTAATTTTCATGGTGGTTACTGGGAATGTGACATTGCACAGGTGCGATCGCTTGCCCTGACTGATGATGTAGTAAACTTCATGGCAATTCAACTCCAGAAGTTGCCTCAAGCCACTCAACAAGTGTTGCAGTTAGCGGCCTGCATTGGTAATTCTTTTGACTTGGAAACACTAGCGATCGTTTATGAAAAATCCCCAATCCAAACTGCCAACCATTTGTGGATAGCTCTGAAAGACGGGTTGATTCTACCGCAGAATGATGTTTATAAGTTTTTTCAACAAGAAATATTCTTGAGCGATCGCGAGTCATTAGTAAACGATCGACCAAAAAAAATCACCACCAGCTATAAATTTTTGCACGATCGCGTCCAGCAAGCGGCTTATTCATTGATTCCCCAAGACCAGAAGCAAGCTACTCACCTCAAAATTGGGCGACGGTTGTTAAGCAATACATCAGCAGTAGACCAGCACGAGAAGATTTTTAATATTATTAACCATCTCAACCTGAGTGCTGAACTGATTGATAATCCTAGCGAACGAGAGCAATTAGCGAATCTCAATCTAATAGCGGGTCGTCAGGCAAAATCTACAACAGCCTACGAAGTTGCACTGAGATATTTTAATACAGGCATAATGTTTTTAGAAGCGGATAGTTGGCAAACTCAGTATGATTTAACACTGAGTTTGTATTTAGCAGCAGCAGAAGCAGAATACCTGAATACGAACTATCAGCAAGCAGATCGGCAAATAGAGACGCTTCTAGAAAATGTCAAAGATACATTACAAAAAGCCAGAGTTTACGAAATCAAAATTCAATCTTTAATTTCTCAGTCTCAAATGCAGTCAGCGCTAGATATAGCGTTAGAAGTTTTGCAGATGTTAGGTGTCAATTTAGAGCAAGAGGTGATTTCTACCTTAAAGATTGAAGCATTGCTCGACCTGCCAGAAATGACCGACCTGCATAAACTAGCCGCACTGCGAATTCTGATGACCGTCGGACCAGCAGTGTTCTTTGCTAACCCCCAGATGTATCCGCTGATTGTCTTTACGATGGTCAATCTGTGTATTAAGTATGGCAATTCTGGCCTCGCAGCCTACGCCTATGTAATCTATGGATTGTTCGTTTGCGGTGCGATCGGAGATATTGAATCTGGATACAAGTTTGGTCAGCTAGCTGTAAAGCTCTTGGATCGCTTTGATGGCAGAAAGCTCAAGTGCAAAATATACATGATCTTTAATGGCTGCATTCGTTGTTGGAAAGAACACTGGCGAGAAAGTTTGGCACCTTTGCAGGAAGCATTTCATATTGGGTTGGAAAGTGGAGATTTAGAATTTGCCTGCTACAGTGCTATGACATATTGTGATTTTGCCTTTCATACTGAACCAGAGCTAGAAACAAGAATTCATCAGCAGACTCAGTATATTGAGATTATGCAAAATTTAAAGCAGGAATCTCAGCAACTTCATAGCAAGCTAGGCAGACAATTCCTATTAAATTTAAGCGATCGCGCAAATGATAAATTGCGTTTGGTTGGTGATAGTTGCAATGAAGCAGAAATCTTACCAATATTGACTCAATATCAGTTGGCGCTTACCTTATTTGTTTTTTATTTAGAAAAGGCTATTCTTGCCTATCTATTTGCAGCCTATGCTGATGCTGTGGAAAATCTTCGGCTCTCAGAACAATACAAAATTGGTGCTATAGGAACAATTCATCTTGTAATATGTAATCTGTATACGTCTCTCTCGCTCCTAGCGCATTACCCAGATGTATCAGCTAGCGAACAGCAGCAATATCTTCAACAGATAGCAGACAACCAGACACAGATGCAACAGTGGGCAACTCATGCCCCAATGAACTATCAACATCTGTGGTGTTTGGTAGAAGCAGAAAGAAACCGGGTGCTGGGTAACAAAGCCGCCGCTATCGAAATGTATGACCAAGCTATAGAAAATGCCAAACAGCAGGGCTACATTCAGCAAGAAGCGATCGCTAACGAACTCGCCGCCAAATTTTATCTTCACTGGGGCAAACAGCACATCGCTCAAAACTACATGATTGAGGCTTATTACTGCTATACCCGTTGGGGAAGTAAAGCCAAGGTTATCGATTTAGAAACTCGCTATCCCCAACTTTTAGCTCCTATCCTCGAACAAGGATCTTTCGCTTTCTCAACTAACGAAACAATCGTTGTATCTAATCGAGTAAGTTCTCACAATTCCTCTTCTTTAGGTAATAGCACTGCTTCTGTTGCTTTAGATTTAGCCGTGATTCTCAAAGCCTCTCAAACTCTTTCGAGTGAAATTGAATTAGAAAAACTCGTCTCTAGTTTGTTGCACGTCGCCTTGGAAAATGCCGGAGCTGATAAATGTGCGTTGCTGTTATCTGAGAACGGTCGTTTACTGGTGCAGGCGATCGCTAATATAGATAATTCTGCAACGCTACTCAATCCACAACCGATGGAAGAAAGCCTGGAAGTTCCTCTTAGCCCCATCAACACGGTGAAACGTAGTTTGCAACCACTGGTAATTTTTGATGCAACTGTACATCCTAGATTTATCAATGACCCATACATTCAGCAGCATCAACCCAGGAGTATTTTGTGCAGCCCTATTTTGCATCAAGGCAACTTACTAGGTATTTTGTATTTAGAAAACAATCACTCGATTGGTGCATTTACTGACGATCGCGTCGATATCCTCAATCTTCTCTGTACTCAAGCAGCTATTTCTCTAGAAAATGCCCGTCTGTATCAAAAATCGCTGCACTACAGTCAACAATTAGAGCGATCTCTGCAACAGGTGCAGCAGATGCAACTGCAACTAGTACAGAGTGAAAAAATGTCAGCCTTGGGAAATTTAGTGGCTGGCGTTGCTCATGAAATCAACAATCCCGTCGGCTTTATTTCTGGAAATATTGAACCAGCCAAAAATTATGTCCAAGATTTGTTGGGGCTAATCAACCTTTACCAAGAAAAGTTTCCCGATCCCGGCTCAGATATCGAAGATGAAATTGAGGCGATTGATTTAGAGTACCTGCGCGAAGATTTACCCCAGTTACTCGACTCGATGAGTTTGGGTGCCAATCGCATTCGTAGTATCAGTATCAGTTTGCGAACATTCTCCAGAACTGATACTGATTACAAAGTACCTTTCAACATTCACGACGGTATTGACAGCACAATACTCATTCTCAGACATCGTTTGAAAGCCAACGAATTCCGTCCAGCGATTGAGGTGATTAAGAATTATGGTGTACTACCTTTAGTAGACTGCTTTGCTGGACAACTCAACCAAGTATTTATGAACTTGTTAGCAAATGCCATTGATGCCCTAGAAGAATCTAATCTAGGGAAGAGTATGGAAGCGATCGCTGCTAAACCTAATTGCATTACCATCCAAACCCGTGTAGCCCAATCAGGTCAGCACGTTGAGATTCGGATTGCGGATAATGGAGCGGGAATGTCTCAGGAAGTTAAGCAGAGAGTATTTGACCATTTATTTACCACTAAAGCTGTCGGCAAAGGAACCGGATTAGGATTGGCGATCGCACATCAAATTGTGGTGGAAGCTCATGGAGGCACAATTGAAGTAGATGCCATTCCCCAACAGAAGACAGAGTTTGTAATTACGTTGCCAATTAAGGCATAATACCAATTCAAAATTGCTTTGCTTCACTATTTTTCATACCTTACAGAAAGTCCTTCCACCAAAATAATGACACATTATTTTTTGATATATTTATAACCATGCTTTTCTGATTCACCTATTCCTATTTAGGAAAAGAAAGATTAAATCAAGTAGACAGGAGCTTATTTTCTATAGTTTAATGAAACTTGTAATAGCTCAAACTTGTTTTGAGTTATTGAAGGAAAGCTTGAGCTTTCACCAAAAGTAAAGATATTATGTCTTTACGAATAAAAATCTCGTTCAAGACTTTAGCATTCATATTTTAGAAAGCACAGCTAAGTTTTTCAACAGCTAAGAAAAAATGCTATATAAATAATGACAAAACGTTCCAATAGACAAGTAGAGGATAGTAAACAAAATTTTGAAAAATTAATGTTGAAGTAGCCTAAAATTTTTGGGAAGGGGTAAAAAATTTAGTGTTAGAGAGTTTCATTTCCTTACCAAAGCATTGGCTTATAGACAAGTAGTTCATTAAATATGCTGTAATATGAATAAATTGCAGAAATTTGGCTATTGGACTTATATTATTTTCACTATAGCTATTAGTGCGCTCCTCTTGCGAGTAAATTTTTGTTTGCTAACAGTATCAGCCAAAGATTATGCACATGAAAAATTAAATCCTGATACATTGATGCAATTAAAAAACATCAAACGACGGTTAAATGCAGGCGAAGGAAAAACTATGCAGGCATTTTTTCCAGAAGGATGGTTTTTTAGTCATATAGTCTATGGTTACAGTTGGGTAAATGTTGCGCTGTCTACAAAATCCGAACCACTTCGCCAGCAAGCAATTCAAGAAGTACGTTGGGTTTTATCTCAAATTGATACACCCGAAGGACGCGCACCTTTTACAGCAGATACCCAAGTTTCTCATGGCGTATTTTATTTAGGTTGGAGTAATCGACTATTGGGTGGACTATTAAAAATTCAGTTAGCAAAAGAGCGATCGCCCCAAGATATTACTCGATTTCATACCCAATCTCAAGAGTTAGCCCAAGCCTTTGCAACAAGTCCAACTGCTACCATTGATGCTTATCCCGGACAAGCTTGGCCTTGCGATCAAACCGTAGCTTTAGCATCTTTAGCTTTGCACAATGAATTGTTTGGTAGTAATTATCAGTCAGTAATTCAGCGTTGGATTAGCTATACTCGTCAGCATCTAGATCCGCAAACTGGATTAATTCCTCACAAAATTGACGCTACAACTGGACAAATTGATATTGGCGCACGCGGTACTAGCCAAGTTTACCTTCTACCTTTTCTTGTAGAATTAGATTCAGAGTTTGCAAAACAACAGTATGCTCAGTTTGGCAAACAATTTGTTCCTTCAGTTTTGGGCTTTTTCATTGTGAGAGAATATCCCATTAGCACTGATGGTGATGCAGATGTTGATTCTGGGCCAATTATCTTTGGCATTGGCCCAACCAGTACAATTGTTAGTATTGCTCCAGCACGTGCCTATAAAGATAGTCAGTTGTTTGAAAGTACGTTATTAATCACAGAAATTTTAGGATTACCCCTAGTATGGGGTGAGGAAAAATCCTATGCTTTAGGGTTATTGCTGGTAATTGATGATTTTTTAGTTTGGGGTAAAACTTTAGTACCCTGGACTCAGGTTAATTATTCCTCCTCTACAGAACAAACATTTGCAAAGAATATTCAGTTGTGGGTTTTATTTTCTGGACTTGTATTGCTTGTACTTTGGAGTCCGGTTGCAGGAAAGCAAATTTCCAAAAAACTTAGGTAGTTTAGGATTAAATAATAGCAAAAAAGCATGGCCAAGCTCATTTTAATCACAGGTATAAGTCGAGGTCTAGGTTACGCTATGACCGAGGGTTTTATTCGTGAAGGGCATACTGTCCTCGGTTGCGCTCGTTCACAAGCAGTCATTGAGGAACTAAGCCAAAAGTTTGCTTCACCTAATAATTTCGCGGCTGTAGATGTAACAAGTGAGCAGCAAGTAAAAAATTGGGCAAAATATTTATTTCACCAATATGAACCACCAGATATTCTGATTAACAACGCTGCAATGATTAATTATCCAGCGCCTTTGTGGGAGGTTCCCGCCAACGAGTTTTCCCACCTAATTGATATCAATATTAAAGGGGTAGTGAATATAATTCGTCATTTCGTCCCAGCAATGATCGAAAAAAACCGGGGCATTATTGTTAACTTAAGCTCTGGTTGGGGACGCTCTACTTCCCCTCAAGTTGCGCCATACTGTGCTTCTAAATGGGCAATAGAAGGACTAACTCGTTCTTTAGCCCAAGAATTACCTAATGGGATGGCTGCTATTCCTCTCAATCCCGGAATCATTCATACTGATATGTTAGAAATTAGTTTCGGGGAAGAAGCTGCTAATTATACACCCGTTTCTGAGTGGGTATTGAAAGCCGTTCCTTATATACTTAAATTGAAACCTACAGATAATGGAATTCCTCTCACTGTTCCTATATAGTAATCCGATTTAATTTCTGGATTTACTTATAGATGTTAACTATGCTCTAGCTTTAAACAAATCAAAAACCTCAATTACCTCTTGCATAAATGATTTTATTTGTTCAGGTTGAAGACGTATATTTTCGCGGTAATAAATAAAGCCTGTATCTGCTATTTCTAAAGATGGTGTCGTTTTTATGGGTGGGTAGAACCCTATTTTTGCTTCACAGAAGGTAAGTATCTTGTCGTTAAATACTAAGCGAATGGTATCCTCATTACTTCCTCGCAACAAATATTGTTCAGAAAATCTGGGATAAGCTTTAAACTTTATATCCTGAGAACCTAAAAAATTACCAAGTTGAGCCATAATACCCCTTGGTTTGAGTAAAAAATTAGGAAGTCTTATATTAGGATCTAAAAATAAAGCAACTGTTTGCCAATAATCATCTTTACCTTTGCCAACAAGTGCTGAGTATTTATAATCAAAAATGTATAATTTTACATCAACAAAATTTAAAAATAATACGTTTTTAACTAAACTATTCATTCCAGCATTTAATAATTTAAAATTATATAATTTTAGTTTAATACTATTAGTATCTTCTAAAAAAGTTGCTTTTATTTGAGTAGTCATAGCTTTAAATGTATTACTTCTTTTATTTTCTTGTTGATTCCTCCAAAATAAATAAGCAATATTTATAGCAAACACAATAGTAAATAACACTACAACGAGAAACGCTACTGGAAAATCCATGTTGATTAGCACTATTTTTGTGCGCAATGAGAATATTTCAACTTTAACTTAAACGTTGCTATCCATATCCCCGACTTCTTCAAGAAGTCGGGGATATAAATTTAGCTTATTTTAGCCTCATAATACAAAGTTTTTTGCTTTGCTTCGTGCAAGAGCGATGTCTTCAACGGACTACGCCTACGCACCCAATAAGCTATGGTATATGGTAATACCAATTCCAGCAAAAAATGAGACAGATGCGTAGGTTGGATAGCCACTCACGTGAGCGGGTTTCCCGACTTGAGTGAAGTGGCGTTTGAACTCAGTGAAACTCAACAATTAAAAGACTTTGGAATGTTGGGTTTCGTTCCTCAACCCAACCTACATCTACATCATATTTTTTGTGAAATGGTATAAGGCACTTCATGTCTATACGCCTATCTTTCGGACTAGCATGGGCGTGGAAAGCGCTATGACGTCGCTCCCCTATACTTAAGCCGAAAGAGTAAGTTATTTTTTCAAATAAAACCGTATGACTATAACAACAAAACAATTGTAAGGTTCAACTGGATGACTAATTTTTTCTAGAAACACAATTTTATTTAGCTTATTTGTAATTAAAATATCTTTTTGCTGCTTAATTTCATAGTAATTATTGGCAATGATAGCTATTGAGTAATCAAAACCTTTTTGTGACAGAGGTTTTAAAAATTCTGGCTATCAATAAAAAGATTGCTATCTTTGAGGAGAAATTACTTATGCCCCTTGATTACACTAATAAAAAATCGTTTGCTGATAACGGGCTAAATGTCACTCCTGTCTCCTCAGTAGATACTTTAAACACTAAAGATGACTACAGGTTAAAGACCAGTGTTCGTAGTAGCTTTGATCCCACTAACAATGCTTTTAAAACAAAAAATAGTAGAGATACATTTAGCGCACTGAGTTATGACTCTAGTACTGGTTATGGTAAGGTAAATGCAGCAGCCGCAGTTGCTAAAGCTATTGGTCAAAATACCTTTGCTGATGTTCCCGATGTAGGTGGAAATAGTTGGGGTGCTGACTTTGTGAAAGCGCCAGAAGTCTGGGCAAGGGGATATACTGGTCAGGATGTTGTTGTCGCTGTCATTGATACTGGAGTTGACTACAACCATGTAGATTTAAGGGATAATGTCTGGACTAATACCAAAGAAATTGCTGGTAATGGTGTCGATGATGATGGCGACGGCTACATAGATGATGTTCACGGTTGGAATTTTGTAGACAACACTAATGACCCCATAGATAGAAATGGTCATGGCACCCATGTTTCTGGCACTATTGCTGGCGAAAACAATGGCCTTGGTGTTACAGGTATTGCCTATAATTCCAAAATTATGCCCGTCAAAGTTCTCAACGATTCTGGTTCGGGGTCTGTTAGTTCTATTACTCAAGGCATTTACTATGCCGTGAATCAAGGAGCTAATGTGATTAATCTGAGCCTAGGTAGCGATTTTCCTAACAGTTCTCTAGCATCAGCTATTGAATATGCCAGCAAGAAAGGGGTAGTTGTTGTTATGGCAGCGGGTAATAATGGATTACCGATACTTTCTTACCCTGCTAGCTATGCAGATCAGTGGGGAT
Source organism: Nostoc sp. 106C (assembly GCF_002154725.1). Lineage (GTDB taxonomy): Bacteria > Cyanobacteriota > Cyanobacteriia > Cyanobacteriales > Nostocaceae > Aulosira. The sequence continues at coordinate 163,317 of NZ_MTAW01000089.1, forward strand.
TGGCAGTTGGGGCTGTGGATCAAAACAATAACATTGCAGACTTTTCTAATCAACCAGGAATCAGTCAACTCGCCTACGTCACAGCGCCAGGAGTTAATATCTACTCATCAGTGCCAGGCGATCAGTATGCTAATTATAGCGGTACATCTATGGCTGCTCCCCATGTTGCCGGGGTAGTGGCTTTGATGCTGAGTGCTAATCGTAATCTGACTGATGCGCAAGTGCGTCAAATTATTACACAGACCGCAGGCAATAGCGCACCAAATCCAGATACTGGCTTTAGCGCTGGCTCTTTGGTAAGCCAGTTTATTGCAGAGATAGCAGGAAATAGTACACAATTTTCTAATTCTAGCTTTGACGCTAGTGCGATCGCAGAAAATTATACTGTAGATTTTAGCTCGAACGTTCCGTCACAAACGGAAAGCAATGACAGTTTTGGAAATGCAAATCTCTGGTCAAAATTCCGTTATTATGACGACAATCTGAATACCAACAGTTACAACAGTCTCGGAAATGATCAGATGACTGATATGGAAAAAATGCTGCAACAATTTCAAAAACAGATGGATGATTTGCGCAAATTGTTTGCTAATATTTGAATCTCAAAGATTCTAGACCAGATAAGCGGGCAAGTTAATGTATTGCCTGACTTTATCGCAACTCGCTACAACAATCTAAATAACTTTTTTGCTAAAGCTTATTTTTTAAGATTAAGTTTAAAGTGGCTGAGATAAATTTTTTCAGCCACTTTTCTAGCTGGATTATACTTATGAGCAAAGTGATGATATTGCTATCCTATGCAGCTAGTTAGGCTTCTCGCTTGGTTGATTAACAGGAGATTTCTAGAATAAAAAATCGCATTCGGATGGCTCAACAATGCACTCACCATCTTTGAAAACCACAATTAACCATTCTTCTTCAAAAAGTTCATCGTAGTGCAAGTAAGCATCACAAAATGGTTGAACATTCTCAGGCTCAAGCAGAAGTAGTTCCCAAAATGCTTTAGCAATGCGCTCATACGTTTCAATGAATAAAGGATCTGGACTAAACCTTAACCCAACACGCAGGTCGTAATCTTCACAAATAAAGGGGTAGGCTAGCCAGTCACCATTTACAGAACATTGCTCACAAGCTACGAACATTTGTTCTATCAATGCGTATTTGTAGTCAGGAAATGGCAAACTTAACGGTGTAAAGCCAAATATAGCTGGAATTCTGGCACGTACCCACACAGCATCAACTAGTTCTGTGAAATCAGTTCGACAACTCTTGACAAGTTTTGGAACCTGATTTCCTAGATAGTCTGTAAGAGGAAACATTGGAGCTTCTTCCTCTCTACGATATGGCCTTATAGCTATTCCGTTGTATAGTTCTCCCAGAACAGGAACAAAAATAAATCCATTATGCTGCACAGGTTGCCCAAGCACTCGCCATAAGTACCCATGTTTGATAGTAATAGAAACCATTCATCAAGCTCGAACTTTCGCACATTTGGCTCCAACGCCATGTTAACCCGATTTACACAGTTCGGATTCGTACTGCTCGCGGTTAAATATGAATAAAGAATAAGTCTTTAGCCACAAGAGTTGTGACTGGAGCCAGAATTCATAATTTGCTGACCAGCTAAATGAACACACCACAAGATATGCAACAATACGCACCAGCAACTCAGCGCAATCGGGAATCCATTCTGGAGGTGCTTTTACAAGTACTGCCCAAAAGTGGCACTATTCTGGAAATAGCTAGCGGTACTGGCGAACATGCAATATTTTTTGCCCCGCGCCTCAGTCCTCGTAAATGGTTACCTTCTGATCCCAATCCACAATTGCGAGCCAGCATTACCGCCTGGGCTAAACAGTTTCCCTGCGATCATCTTTATCCACCTCTTGAGCTTGATGCTCGTCAACCTGTTTGGGCAGTGGAGGAAAATAGATTACCTGAGTGGCTGAGTGAAGCCTTGAAAGATTCACTAATTGTTGCCATTGTCAACATTAACATGATTCACATTTCACCTTGGTCAGCCTGTTTGGGGCTAATGGCGGGTGCTGGCCGTATCCTGCCGTCAGGTGGTATCCTCTATCTATATGGCCCGTTCAAACAAAGTGGAAAACATACCGCACCGAGTAATGCAGCTTTTGATGAGTATTTACGGGCACAAAATTCAGAGTGGGGTGTACGTGAACTAGAAGATGTTGTAGCAGCAGCGAGTATACATAACCTGAGATTTAAAGAAATTTACCAGATGCCAGCAAATAACCTGTCGGTAGTGTTTGAAGTGCAACAATAACCGTATGCAAAATGTTACTCTGTTCGGTGTGCTTGCGATCGCTATCGGTGCGATTCCTGGTGCTGTGAGTCGCTATTATTTAACTGAATTTTGCAAAAGAGCCATAGGTACAAACTTTCCTTACGGAACTTTTATTATCAATTTCACAGGCTGTTTGTTAATGGGCTTTTTCTTCACCTTATTTAAAGGAATTAAAGAATTTCCACCTGAGATAGACTTGCTGGTAAGAACTGGATTCTTGGGTGCTTATACAACCTTCTCAACCTACGGATACGATACATTAACACTGTGGCGCAATGGCAAGCAGCGAGCCACTATTTTTTACTGGGCAGGCAGTGCGATTTTAGCAGTATTTGGTATTATAGTGGGTCGTTATTTAGCGCAGCTAATTGTGGGATAATAGCGATTCAATTAAACAAAAATACCAATTTTTATCCAACTATTTAATTAGGAGGAAACTTTTAATAATGCAAAATGCTTTGATTCGCACTGTCATGGCTATCGCATTGGGTGCGATTCCCGGTGCTTTAGGACGCTACTTTATCACTGAATTTACCAAAGCGACTTTTGGAAAAGATTTTTCCTACTATGGCACGTTTTTCATTAATGTTACAGGCTGTTTTATTATTGCTTTGTTTTACACTTTAAACGAGCAAAAGTTTAAAACCCTTTCACCGGAAATTCGGTTAGCGATCGCAACTGGTTTTTGCGGTGCTTATACCACTTTTTCTACTTACGGATTAGAGAGTTTTACTCAAATAGATAAAGGCAATACAACAGTAGCTCTACTCTATTGGCTAGGTAGTATGGTAGTTGGGATGTTTGCTGTACAATTGGGTGTAATTTTAGGCAGCCTTAAGTCTCAGTCCAATTCATCTAACTTCTAGCGGCGTAAAGTTAACTTTCTAATAGAACTTGCTGGCAACTAGGAATTATTCCTGAATGGAGGTTAGCGGACTCGAACCGCTGACATCCTGCTTGCAAAGCAGGCGCTCTACCAACTGAGCTAAACCCCCATAAAATTAAAAAGGTAGGTAATTAAGCTACCGTCGTTATTGTAACTTAATATGGTTCATTTGCCAAAGGAATGAAGCAAGAAAATAGCCTAGTTGTTGCAACACTTTATAAATTCGTCAGTTTGCCAGATTTTGCCGAGAAGCGAGAGCCTTTGTTATCTTACTGCCAACAGCAAGGTATTAAGGGAACAATTCTGTTAGCACAAGAAGGGATTAACGGGACAATTGCAGGTTCTCGCCAGGCTGTTGACTCAGTTCTGGAATTTCTGCGTTCCGATCCTCGGTTGGCAGACTTAGAACATAAAGAATCTTATACTGACACTCCACCGTTTGAGCGTATGAAGGTGCGGTTGAAGTCAGAAATTGTCACTTTGGGATTGCCTGAAGTTGACCCCAATGAGCAGGTTGGGACTTATGTCAGTCCCCAAGAATGGAATGAGTTGATTTCTGATCCTGAAGTAACTGTGATTGACACCCGCAACGATTATGAGGTGAATATTGGCACTTTTAAAAGGGCAGAAAATCCTCAAACTACTACATTCCGTGAGTTTCCCGAATATGTTCGCCACCAGCTTGACCCGAATAAACACAAAAAGGTAGCGCTGTTTTGTACTGGCGGTATCCGCTGTGAAAAAGCCTCATCCTTTATGCTGTCTCAAGGCTTTGCAGAAGTTTATCACTTGAAGGGCGGTATTCTTAAATATTTAGAAGAAGTTCCCGCTAAAGAAAGCCTGTGGGAAGGAGAATGTTTTGTCTTTGATGAAAGAGTTGCTGTCCGTCATGGTTTGGAAGAAGGCAACTATGATATGTGTCAAGGTTGCGGTCGCCCAATTTCTGCGGAAGATAAGGCTTCACCTAAGTATGAAGAAGGCATTACTTGCCCTTACTGCTTTGATAGCCTCACCGAAGAAAAAAGAGTACGTCAGCAAGAAAAAAGGCGACAGTTTCTCTTTAAAATTAACCATAAAAATGGATAATTACAACTCTTAGAACAGAAAGCCCAGCGGCAATTCCCTGAGTTTAGCCAAATTCAGGGAATTGTTATAACTTCAATATACAAGGATATGTTATGCCGTAGGCTAACGCAGCATCGAAAATTTTCGGTGCGTTAGGACTTATGTCCATAACGCACCCTTGTATATTGAAAGAAGTGGTAGTAAGGAATCCAAAATCTAAAATTGATATTAGGCTGCTTGCGGATTGAGGTGAAGCATCTGCCAAGTAGTGTAAGTACCGATGGGACTCCAGAGTAAATAAGGAACTAATAACAGCGCAGCCCAACCAGAAGTAGTTAAAACTGTAAGTGTCAATAATAGCCCAATAATAAAGCCTGTGCCGCCGATAATCGTACCTATTTTCAGGCTGCGGAGTCGAAACATAACAGGCGTGTAGGCAATAGTCACAATTTCTAGAAGCAGGTATAAAGCCATCAGTAACCAAGTGCTACTGGTTTCTGGGTTTCTTTCCCAAACAATATAAGCTGACCAAGCACCGCAAATAAAAATTACCGTCCAGATAATGGGAATTGCTGCTTCAAAAGTTAGCCATCTGGGTCTTTGCAATCGCTCGAACCACTTGCGATCGCTTGGTGTAATAAAATTGGCCGCTAAGGCTACTACGAAAGCTACACCCCCAATTACCATCCACGATCTAATCATGCCGCCTTATCCTTTGCGATCGCTAGCAACTACTGAAATATCCAGTATTCAAGTCTAATCTTGACAATTTAGTCTTGTTTTCTCATCATCCTTGGGTTCGATAAGTCGTTATCAGTCAGGGATATTTCTCTACTCTGTCAAGATTGACACGGAGACGCTCAGAGTAAGAAAATTTCAGTTCACCGCGTCTCCGTGTCGCTGTGTTTCTGAGTCAACTTCGGTGCTGCTAATCTACTTGCTTTAATAGTCCCTGTACTATTTCCACGGCAAGGGTTTTGTATCCTACTTTTTCAAATAAAACCACCATTTTATCTGCTTCATAGCGCATTACCTGCCCAGTACCATAGTTGGTATGAATTACATAGCTATTCACAGGGAACGGTTGAAAAGTTGCTTCTTCGACAGTAATTCCCGATTGGCAGTTGTCGCAAAATTTACATTTCTTATCTACAGGTTCGCCAAAGTAGTTCAGTAGATACTCGCGACGACAATCGCGTAATTGGGCGTAATTTTGCATCATTTCCAGACGCGATCGCATAAATTGTTGTCGTCGCTGTTGTGCTAGGGTGGCTGCTTGGACTGAGGTCGTTTGGTCAACTTCGACTTCACTGGTGGTTACCTCACCAGTTGGTAAAATTTCTACAGCCTCTACTTCTTCCAAGCGACTCACAGCTTTTGTAATTTTGCTTTGAGATAGGTCTGTTACTTCCTGTAAATCTTCTAAATCGAGTGGCTCATCAGCCTGTTGCACTGCTTCGGCTACTTGTAAAACTTCATTAACATCTATTTTGCCACCACCAGCAAAAAAGCGACGGATTTGCAAATCATTAGGACAGTAAAACAGAATTGCTTGTGCTTTCTCTCCATCTCTTCCAGAACGCCCAATTTCTTGATAATAAGAGTCCAGAGAATCGCTGATGTCATAGTGAAAAACAAAGCGCACATTCGATTTATCCACACCCATACCAAAAGCACAAGTAGCAACAATTACTTCTAATTCATCTGCCATGAATGCAGCTTGTACTTGCTCTCTTTGCGCTGTCTTCATTCCTGCATGGTAATGAGCAGCTTTAATACATCTTTCCTGTAAAATTGCTGACAGTTTCTCTGTATGCTTGCGAGTAGCTGCATAAACTATTCCAGGCTTTTTAGCAGCAGTAATATGCTTGAGAAAAGCATTCAGCTTTTCGCTTTCCTCGTGAAATGTTTCAACACCCAGCCAAATATTTGGGCGGTCAAAACCACGCACAAATATCTGTGGTTCGCGCATCCCCAAGCGTTCGACAATCTCATCCCGAACTACAGGAGAAGCTGTGGCGGTAAGCGCTAATACAGGAGGATGATCAAGCGCTGCAATAACTGCTCCCAGGCGTAGGTAGTCAGGACGGAAATCATGTCCCCACTCACTAATACAGTGCGCTTCATCAACTACAAACAGAGAGGGTTTGACATTTACCAAATGTGTCAGTACTTCTTCATTATTAAATTGCTCTGGAGACAGAAACAGAAATTCTAATTGTTGGTTTTCTAAGTTAGTAAAAATTTCTTGGCGTTGAGAGTTGCTAATCGTAGAGTTGATTGCAGCCGCTTTTGCTATATTCTGTTCTTTAATCGCTTGTACTTGGTCATGTTGAAGAGCAAGTAAGGGAGAAATAACTATTGTGATACCAGGAATTAGTAAGGCAGCAATTTGGTAAATTGCAGATTTACCAGAACCCGTAGGCATAACAGCTAGGGTATCGTAGCCTTCAATAATTGCTTTGATGACTTCTTGCTGTCCTGGACGTAAGCAATCATAGCCAAAAGTTTGTTGAGCAATCTGGTTAATGACTTGACGCTGTTTAGGCATAAGGAATTAATGCCACTGTTGCGGCTCCCAATTACTATATAGTTGCGATTGTATTTCCCAGGAAGTGGTAGTGATTCTGTCTGAGGATGGGGGTATGGGGCAAGCTAATAGACATATTCTTGATGATTAGGGGAGGAGCTAATCAGATGGAAAGTAATATGCAAACTGAATCAGAAACGCGCTCGCTAGCACCAGTCATTCAAGGAATCGCTAATACCATTCGCATCACAGGCTGGCTTACCTTCTGGGTACAGTTGGGACTGGCTGTGGTTTCTGGCTTGGCTTTGTTGTTTGCTGCTACTGGACGAGGCTTTGCCGATCAGCCGAATGCAGGTCTTGGGGTGGGGATGTTTTGGGCTGCGTGTGGAATAGTTGTATTATTATTTAGCGTCTATTGGGATTTTCGTTACACTCGCATCGGTAAGCGCCTAGGAAATCCGAATCCAGCGCTTCATCCTAGTAAAGCAGATACAGTTAAGGCAATTCGGCTAGGAATTATCGCAGCTTTGATAGGTATACTTTTAACTCTCCTCGGTGCTGGTTCAACGGTAGGAGTGTTGGTAGCAAAATCTATCTCCCAGCCTCCGGGAGTAGCAATCACCGATCCTTATAAAATTATTCGAGCGCTTGATGTCTTTGTGGCGGTAGCAAACATCAATGGAATTGCAGCTCATTTCGTTGGTACTGTCTCTTCACTGTGGTTATTTGAGCGAGTCCATCAACATTAATAATTTGTAAAAGGAACCTTAGATGAACACCGATAAACACAGACAAATATCGGTGTTCATCTGTGTTTATCTGTGGTTCAATATCCAAAATATCGACTTATACAAGAGATTTAATACTCGCGAACGAGTCTTTAATACTCGTGAATGAGGCTTGGAACTCCGTTAACGAGTCTTTGATACTCGCGAATGAGGCTTGGAACTCCATTAACGAGTCTTTGATACTCGTGAATGAGCCTTTGAGACTTAGAGAAATAATATTATTTCACCCAATCAGGTAAGACGGGTGGATGAAGTCTACTCCCTACTGCCACTTGTAACCTAAAAGAGCAGCTGAATTCCAGGGAGAATAACTAATGTTGTCCTTAAAATTCTACGATCGCCTGAAATCCTGGTTCGAGATTCAGCCTAAGTCTGACAAGCAATCTGATGTTGCAGTTAACCAAAAACAACCTGACATTCAAGTAGAATCAGAGAATCAGGCGAGACGCCGAACGGCTTTACAAGTAGAAGAAGATTTGCGGCGTATTCGAGATCAATCATATCTCTTACGACCCAATGTCTTTTAAACTAATCCCGAACGCAATGCGACGACTGCTGCTTGCACGCGATCATCCACTGCTAATTTATTCATAATCCCCCGTACGTGAGTTTTCACAGTATTGGGACTGAGATAGAGTTTTTCGGCAATCTCTGGGTTGCTTAACCCGTCTACCATCAGTTTCAATACTTCTAACTCACGCTGCGAAAGATTAGCAGTGTTTCCCTTGGCTGTGGGGGTTCGGAGATTTTCAATTACTCGCCGCGCAATTTGGGGATCGAGATAAGTTGCACCATCAACTGCGGCAGCGATCGCGCTCAAAAGTCGCTCTACACTAGCACCTTTGATACAATAGGCATCTGCACCGCTAGACAAGGCCGCAATAATTTCTGTCTCCGTTTGGTGAGATGTCAGCATCACTACATGAGTTTCTGGTAATGCGGCTTTAATTTGCTGTGTCGCTGCAATTCCATCGAGTCGCGGTAACCCGATATCCATCACTACCAAATCAGGTTTGAGTTGGAGTGCTGCTTGCACACCCAAATAGCCATCTTCCGCTTGTCCGACAATTTCCAACTGGGGATGAACCATTAATGATTGTTCAAGTCCCAGTTGCATCATCGGATCGTCTTCAACAATTAATACCCGCAACGGCGGCGCATCTGTTGGCAGATTTAAGAAGGAGCCAGTATCTGGAGACATTCTCAATTGGTTAGTATTTATCTGTTATCAATTAGGGGTCATTAGTCACTTGTTTTTTGTCCTTTGTCTTTTGTTCTTTGTTGTTTATCTGATAGTCAATGACTAATGACTAACGACCAATGACTAACGACCAATGACTAATGACCAATGACCAAGTTTACTATTCTTCTACGCGATATCCTAACTCTGCTAAACTAACGCGAGACTGACGCCATTTTGGCTGGACTTTGACGAACAATTCTAGGTAGACTTTGCCAGAAATCAGCTTTTGAATTTGTTCGCGAGCTTCACTACCAATGGCTTTGAGCATTGAACCACCTTTGCCAATGAGAATTCCTTTTTGGGAATCTCGCTCGACGTTGATGGTGGCGAGTACGCGAGTAATACTTGGAGTTTCTTCGACCATGTCAATCGCGATCGCAACCGAATGGGGAACTTCTTCGCGAGTTAACAGTAAAATCTGTTCGCGAATTAATTCGCCCATAATAAAGCGTTCTGGTTGGTCAGTTACCAAGTCAGGCGGATAGTAAAATGGTCCGGTCTCTAAATCTTCAATTAATAACTTTTGCAGTTCTGGCAATCCCACACCAGTCTTGGCAGAAAATTTTACTGTTTGCCATTGGTGTGACTTAGCTAACTGTGTATAACTGTCATCTATCAATTGGGAGTCTGTGGGTTGTTGATCGATTTTGTTCACTCCCAAAATCACTGGCGTTTGACTACGACTCAGTAACTCAGCAATAAAGCGATCGCCTGCACCACAAGCCACCGTTCCATCTACCACAAATAGCACTACATCCACTGACTCAATGGCTATTTTGGCATTTTGCACCAGTACCTCTCCCAATTGATGATGAGGTTTATGAATTCCTGGTGTATCAACAAAAATTAGCTGCGCTTCTGGCGTAGTTAAAATACCTCTTAAACGGTTCCGTGTAGTTTGCGCTACAGGAGACGTAATTGCAACTTTTTGTCCTACTAATTGATTCATTAAAGTAGATTTACCGACATTAGGGCGACCGATAATGCCGATGAAACCCGACTTAAATTCAGGAGGAGCCTGGGGAATCGATACTTCTCCTGAAAAAGAGAAGATGTGATTATCAATACTAGTCACCTTTAGCTCCACCGTCATATTTTATAGTTGGGATAAGTTGTTTTTTTTCTTAGACAAGTAATAAACATAAGATCACCCTGGCATTTTTTAGGGATTGCCTCTGCTTAAGTTTAATCTACTACTAAATATATTGTGTTCCAATATCAAAAAAAGAGATGGGAGTATACAAACTCACGGAATTTTTCTATCTTATAGGGTATTGATCTAACGAGAATGGTGTGCTGTAATTGTATTTCATTGTGCTAAGTAGAAGGCAGTAGGTAAAAAGCTGTTTCTGTCTGCCGTCCATAAATCGGTATTTTATGTTTAATTATGTCCACCTACTTATCAATACTGATAATAGAGAAGTCAGCAGAAACTACTGAATAATTCCTAGTACAAATTCGCCTTGATTCACAGCTTGATTAGTCGAAATGTCATATACCAATCCATTATGTTCAGCACAGATATCAATCACCTGAGGTAATTGACTTTCTTTGTTGAAACTAAGAATTTGATAAAGTCTGTCTTTAACCTTGACTTTACTACCCAAATCGACTCGGGATTGAATCATGCCACCTGCGATCGCATAATATTTTATGACTTTACTTTTAGCTGAAAAAGTCATTGTACAATCTGTAGTTTGTGCTACAGGAAAGCCAGGGATTTGCAACACACTTTTTTGTGCTAAATAATTTTTTATACCTAAAATACCTTTGCTAACTGAATCAGGATTCATCTGCATTCCTGCACCAAGTTCGAGTGTCTAAGCTTCGACATCAAATCTAATGTTTCTACCAAGCTGTTGAAAACAAGCTTCTAATGCTAACCAAGGTTTGATAAATGCCTCATCAAAAGCGTCACCATCATATGGATTTAGTAAAATTCCATAATCAAGGAGGAAGTATTTTGCACTTTCTTCTCGATTTCGGAAGTAATAAAGATAGTTGATTGCTTGATAGATCGAACTGTGTAAGTCAATCAAATAGTCTGCATCTAAACTGAGAGATTGTAGTTGGTAGCTAAATTTCTCAGTATAAGGTAGACCAGCAGAGGAATTAATTTTTTCTAAAATTTTGGCAAATTTTTGTTTAATTGTAGTTAGATAATTTTGTCGGACGACCTCTCTATCAATATGAAGTTGAGATTTAGTAAAAGCTACTAAATCATCAGCTTCTTTCTCGTAGTCCCAAAAGATCCGATTCCAATCTTTAGCTTCGTAAACACAGTATCTACCAGCAGAAAAATGGTGAGCACGTTCATTTGCTCCCATCGGATTACAAACAGGAATCAACCAAATTTCTCCAACTAAATTTGTATCATTTAGTGATAGGAAAAACTCAATGAGTTGATGAATAACTGCATTACCAGCTATTTCCGCGCCGTGTAAGTTAGATTGAACGTAAACTTTTTTACCAAGATGAGCACCGATAAATTTGTAGACTTGTAGAGATAGGCGATCGCCTGAAGCCATTTGACGCAAGAAAATCGTTTCAATAACTGGCAACATAGAAGAATTCCATGATAATTATGGTTTACAGCAGTTTTCCTTGATTGAGACCACACTCTTGCGTGCTTCATCTGATGCTTTTAAGCTTGTAGTCTACTCAAGTGAAGACCGCTGTAAATACATAAAACCCACATTTTGCCGAGCATTCTAGCGATCGCGAACAATTGAATTGATTAATCCAGCAAAGGTAAAAACTGTCGAATTAAGCCAATTGTTACTGCTGGTAGTTCTAACTGTGGTGTTAATCCCACATCTTCTAAATGTTGAAAAACTCTGATCGCTTGGGGATTGAGATCGGCTAGGCGGCGACCAATTTCTGGCCCAGTAAATTGCGACTTTTGTCCCCAAATAATAGCGGTGGGAGTGGTCAATTGCTGAATATACAAAGATAAATCAAAGCACAAATCGCCGCGGACAAAAGACAGCGCGGTGTATTCAGCATTCGGCTGTTGTGCAGATTCCAAATAGGCATCGACAATTTCTTGGTAAACTCGGTTTGGTTGGGCAAATTGTCGTTGCTCTAAGAAGGTGCGAATACCGTTATCGGTAGCTACTCCCGTGCTGTACAACAAGCGATCCACAATCGGAACACTGGCTAACTGAGCAAAAAAGCTGCGAGAGTAGTCTTCACCAAAATCAGAAAGTCCAGCGGGAGTAGTGAGAATCAGAGATTTGAATAAATCCGGATGAGCGATCGCTACGCGAATTGTCATCGCTGCGGTTAGAGAAGAAGCAACAACTGTTACAGGCGCTATACAGGTTTGCTGCAAAAACTCCTGAATCGTTGTCAAATAATCGTCAATTTTATAATGACGTCCTAGATGCTCAGATCTACCCCAACCTAATAAGTCTGGTGCAATAATGCGATAGTCGCTGGCAAAGGCGGGATAAACTTTAGACCATTCATAAGCAGAAGAACCACCACCAAATCCGTGTAGAAACACCAAAGTTTTTCGTTCGCCTTGTGTGGTTACATCGTGCTGCCAAAGTGAACCAGTGTTCGTGTAGTATACTATTCTTCCCAGCGAGGTAATTACCGAGCGTTGCTCAAATCCTAGTGGTTGAAACATAGGTATTTTTTAGTCACTGTTGTGGTTGCTTGGCATAGGTAATCCTTAAGTCAATCCTAAGTATTTATACTAAATTGCGTTTAGAAATAGCATCTAGAAATCGACAGGAGAAATTGAAATTCATCTGTTCTTCTCTTCTCGCTCCCCTTGGCGCAGCTTGGTATAATCTGTAGGCTTTAAACTCTCCACTATTATCGGTGAATCTATCATTCTTAGACTTCTCACCAACGTCAGATTAAGTAGATGTAAAATTACTGGATTATCTGTGAAGATATTGTGATCTTTTTGCTACACATACTAGGTGGCGTTGCTTGTATTTCCCGCCCCATGAGGATTTAAGTAGGTAGCCTGGATAACTGGGTTATTAATTCTGGCATGGTTTTGTATGGTAATCTATCAGAAAGATTACGGATAATTTTGAGACTTAAAGTTATAGGCAGAACGCTGGGTAAAAACAGCGATTAATTCTCTAGCAGCCCACAGAAAAAATAATTTTTGATGGAATTATTAAATTGATTATTCTATAGGAAATTTTAAGGCGGAGTGTCATGGTCAAGGAGGCTATTCTTAAAACAGATAAAATACTAAGGTTTGAAGATGCTGGATTTGGGTTGGACGACTGTAATATCCACAACCAAGCTATAGCTTCAGAGTGGCAAGGTCAGGTGAACGATGTAAAAGATGCATCTGATACAACCCAAGAAAATACACCTTCTTGTATCTCTTTGAACTTTGATGATTTGAAATGTTTTGAAGCTGTAGAGCACCAGTATGAAAGCTGGGGTGTCATTTTTCATAATTCTCTAGCAATCCAACCATCAAATCCGGCTTTTCCTACTCACTCAGGATTGACAGTGTTGATGGGATCGCCTAAGAGTGGATTGTTAGAAGTTAGTTTTTTGAAACCAGTTAACTGGGTTAGTGCCTTAGTCACAAGTTCACAGCGGCTAGTACTTACAGCTTACGATCGCGATCGCAAACTAGTAGCCCAAACAGTACTACCAGGCTCAAATCTTGCCAATTCTGACTCCCCCATACCCCCCAATACTCTATTATCTATAGCCGCGAATGATATTCATTCGGTGACCTTCAGTGCTTTTGATGGTCAATTTACCCTTGATAACTTTCGTTTTTGTTTTTAGCTAAATTACTCTGCCTTAACCCAGCCTAAGTATTCTGAATAAGGTATTATTGATTCTCGATGACAGCTTGAGGTAATGGTAAAAGATGAAATATGAAATTTCAGTCTTTATCTGAGTCTTTGGCGACTTATATTGCTGGCAGATCTACGCCTACGTGCGTCACCAGCCGGAAACTTAGCTAATGGCTATGTCAGCAAAAAATGGGTGCTTCATCCTTTCCTTATATATAGTAAAACTTATAAACTAACAATCTTGTAATCTAGTAGGTAAACACCGTGACACAGGCTTTGTCTTCGTGGCAGCAATTAATTAACCAGCTTTCCAACTGGTCGCTTCCAGATCTTAAGACAGGAGCCTCAAAGCAGCGAAATTTCAAGCGTTTCTCTGGGCCAGGAGGCATTCTTGGTTTCCTGACAATTATCGTTGCTATGCTGTTGTGGAACTGGAAACTTCTGTTGGCACTGCTCATCGGCGTTGGGGTAATGTTATCAGTTTACTCAATGCAGAAGTGGGACTGGCAACAACGCTGGTCCAAAATGCAGAGATTTTTCAACGGTCCCAACCGTCGGTTAGTCTTGGCAGTTAGTACTGGTGGTATTGCCACTTTTACCACTTACATCGCAGCCGCAATCTGGTTTGACTCCAACAGTCCTTGGATTGCTACTGGTGTTATTGTCCAAGGTTTGGGAACGGTATTAACTTTAATTTTGTTGGTCTGCCAAATCGTCAATTTTTATGGAATTCGCGAAGAAGACCACCTCGAGCGCTTGTTGGGCAACTTAACCGAATCAGACCCCTTAAAGCGTTTGATTGCTGTGCGACAACTAACTAAATTGATCGGTCGCAAACGGGTTGATGCTTCGGTGCAGCAAAATGTTATCGAATGCTTGCAACTGTTACTCACTCAGGAAGAGGAAGCCGTAGTTCGGGAAGCAGCTTTTGAAAGTTTGCAAACCTTAGATAGCTCGCAAATACCACCGTCCACCACAGCAGGTATTTTTATACCTGTATCTACAAAACTCAAAAGTCGAATTCCTTCTTAAAAATTTACTTTAAACGGTATAGGATTTCACCTGCTTTTGGTACAAGCAAAATGCCTTCATCCTCCCGGTTAGCCCATTCTGCTGGTTTAATGGTAGCCGGATCACGATAGCTTAAGTTATGAGCAGCACAGCGTTTAGGAGAAATACCAGTCGCTAGAGTCACCCGAATCCGTGCTTGTTCCCCATTTATAGGCTCAAAAGTGCCCATACCTTTCAAGTGGGTACTATGGGCTAGCACTCCCGCAGGATAACCTTGAAATTTATCCCACTGTTTAAGAAAGTAATCTCGCACATGATAACCAACTTGGGCTAGTATTTCACCGTGTGTATAGCTAAACTCCGTAATGTGAGGCGCATAGATAATTACCTCACCACCATCGGCTACTACTGGCTCTAGCTTGTACATTCCTTTAGCCGCAGTCCAAATGTCATCATACATTTCGGGCATTACCGAAAGCACTTGTTGAAAAGGCCGATCTACATATTTAATATGCACTTTAGCTGATAATTTCGCAGCGTCTTCCCAAGCTGCTTCTGGTTTATCTATATAAAGTCCCGCTAACTGATTTGTTCCTGGTGCGACTACCATCGCTAGACACAACTTGGGAGTAGGAATTAGGCTAGCAGCGCGGTTAATTAAGCGGCGAACTGGCGTGATTCCTGGTGTACCAATAATTTCGTAACAGGTAATTAAAGCACCTAACCAGTGCGATAGATTAATTACTTCCTGACCGCTAATACCGGGGAAAAAATATTTATTTCCACCAGAGAAACCGACAACTTCGTGGGGAAAAACTGGGCCGCAAATAATTATTAAATCGTATTCATTTACCAGCTTATTAACACGCACATCAACTTCTTGATGCAGCATTCCCCCGCTAATTTCTGCTATCTCATCTGCGGAAATTACGCCACAAGAAATAAAGGTATCTGGTAGATGCCAAAGGTGGTTAAAAATTTGCACATTTTTAAATGTAGTCTCTCGCTCTTCTGGAGTTAATCCAACTAAGCGATTAATTTGTGATTCACTCATCGGATTATGTGTACCCAGAGCGATTAAAAAATCAAGTGCAGCTACCCTCTTACTCAACTCTTGATGGAGCAATCGAAACATTTGCGGAATGGGAGCAGTGCGGGTTCCATCGGGAATTAATACGAGGATGCGCTGTCCATTGAACTGAGGATCTGCTAAAGCTTGATGAACTAGTTCGGACACTTGTTCATCCGAAAGTGCTGCGTTATCTACGGCTAGTGAATACATTCTCAAACTCCACTGTAGATACTAAAGCCACCGTCTATAGGTACCACTACCCCGTTGATAAAACTAGAACCAGAACTGCACAACCAAATCAAAGTGCTGAGTAATTCCTCCGGTTCGCCAAAACGTCCAGCGGGGGTGTGGTCAATAATTTTTTGTCCGCGATCGCTTAAACTACCATCAGGATTTAACAGTAAATCTCGATTTTGCTCCCCAATAAAAAAACCTGGGGCGATCGCATTAACTCGCAGTCCGGCTCCATACTTTTGGGCGAGTTCTACAGCTAGCCAACGAGTAAAGTTATCGATCGCCGCTTTCGCAGCTGAGTAGCCAACCACTCGGCTGATGACACGGATAGCAGACATCGAAGAAATATTAACAATACAACCTTGGGGTTGATTTCTTTCAACCATTGCTTGACCAAAAACTTGGCTGGGTAGTAGAGTCCCGACCAGATTTAGATCAACCACTTGCGCAAAAGCTGCGTGTGGCATATCAAAAAAAGTCGCATCAGGAGTAATTGTGGCAGCCGGAATATTGCCACCAGCGGCGTTTATCAGGATATCTATCTGACCCCAATGGTTTAAAATAGTGTCTCTGGCTATTTCTAATTGAGAGCGATCGCTAACATCTGCCAGCACAGCCGTACTTTCTCCACCGTTGGCAGTAATATCAGATACTACCGCTTCTGCCCGTCTTTCATTGCGACCGAGAACAGCTACTCGCGCTCCAGCATAGGCTAGACCCCGTGCCATAGCCCCACCAAGCACACCAGAACCACCTGTAACTACTGCTACCTGGTCTTTGAGGCTAAAAAGTTTATGTAAAACTAGATCTGGTTTATTCAGTAAGTCTGTCATTGATAGTTCCTTTGGGACTGACGCAAAAACTCTCTCAAACTCTTTCTTCGCGTTCTTCGCATCTTTGCGGTTCGTTTTTCTTTATCTCGCGCATAGACGCGGAGCGGCTTCTCGAAGAGTAGGCGCAAAGGCGCAAAGAAGAACGCAAGAGTACAATTAATCTAATTTGTAAGCAATTTTGGCGAGGTCGTAAGCCAGTGCCTGAGCCATTTCGTAGCCTTCCTCTTCTTCTACTAACCCACGCACTACCAATCCAGCCAACCAGTTACAAGCTACACGTCGCCAAACAGTATGGCGGGCGGGAATAGAAACAAAAGCCCGTGTATCATCATTAAACCCAGCAGTATTGTAAAGACCGGCAGTTTCCATCACCCGATCGAAGTAGCGCTCCATACCATTCACGCTGTCGTGAAACCACCAAGGCGGCCCGAGTAATACAGCAGGATAATGACCAGCTAGCGGCGCTAATTCCCGGCTGTAAGTGCTTTCATCCATGCCAAACAGAATGAGGTGAAAATTCTTGTGATTACCGTAGGCTGATAACAACGGACGTAGATTTTGAGTCCACTCTAGTTGCAATGGGATATCAGCACCTTTATCAGACCCAAAGCGATCAAAGATTGCAGGGTTATGGTTGCGTGTAACACCACAATGCATTTGCATGACTAAGCCATCTTCCACACTCATCCGCGCCATTTCCACGAACATATGACCAGTGAATTGCTGTGCATCAAATGAATTGAGCTTGCCGATTAATGCTCTAGCAAAGATAGCCTCTGCTTCTTGGTCAGAAAGCTGTGTGGTATAAGGTGTAGCTGCACTGTGGTCGGTAGCAGTCGCACCCATCTTTTTAAAGTAAGCTCGACGTTCTTCTAAAACCTGGATAAAAGTAGTGTAATTGCTGATTTCTCTATCTACAGTGCTTTCCAACTTGGCAAGATTTTCGCGCCAACTTGGAGTGTCTAGGTTAACTACTGCATCTGGTCGAAAGGTAGGTCTAATTTGAGTCCAACCTTCTTGGTGTAAGGATTGATGGTGTTCAAGGTTATCACTAGCTGCATCGGTGGTACAAAGCACTTCAATGTGAAAGCGTTTAAATAGCGCACGCGGTGAGAACTCAGGTAAGGCTAACTGTTCTGCCAAGTAATCGTAGATATGTCCAGCATTGCGAGAAGTTAAAGGCTCATCCACTCCAAAGACGTTAGTTAGTTCGTCTTTCAACCACAACCCAGAGGGAGTGCCCCGAAATAAGTAAAAATGGTCGGCGAAAAGCTGCCAGATTTTGCGGTGGTCGGTTTCTACTGGCGAACCATCAGTAGTAGGGATACCGAGAGATTCCAGAGGTATACCCCGACTATAGAGCAGCCGGAAAATGTAGTGATCGGGGATAATCAATAATTCAGTCGGCGAACCAAAACGGGCTGCTGGATTAGCTAACAAAGCTGGGTCAACGTGACCGTGTGGGCAAACCAGAGGTAGAGAGGAAATGCTGTCAAAAAATTGACGGGCTAGTTGTCTTTGAAATGGTTCTGGAGCAAAACAGCGATCGCGAGATAAACTCCATGTTTTAGTTAACATCTTTTTGTCTGGTTAAAGTTAGTTAATGATGCTCACTCACTTGGCTGCAATTCTTGACCTGTAATCAATCTGGCTCCCCGTTTGCGAGTGACGTAGTTCGATGCCCACTGGAGCATCACGATTAATTTATTGTCAAACTCAATTAAGAAATAGATATGAATCAATAGCCAAAATAGCCATGCAACAAAACCTGTAAGTTTGATAAAACCTAAATCTACAACGGCGGAATTGTGGCCAATCATTGCTAAACTGCCGCGGTCGATGTAAGAAAATTGTGGCAAAGTTTTATTGTGTAGCCGCTGTTTAATTAATGCTGCTACATATTCTCCTTCCTGCTTTGCTACAGGTGCAACACCAGGTAGAGGCTTACCATTTTGATGTGAAAAATTTGCTAAGTCACCAATTACAAAAATATTCGGATAGCCTTTAATACTCAAGTCAGGTTCAACAATGACTCTCCCGACGCGATCGCATTCTACACCTGTGCGTTCTGCTAATACTTTCCCTATTGGCGAAGCTTGAACGCCTGCTGCCCATAATATAGTTTTTGAGGCAATCTCTTTCACCTCATCCTCTTGTTTGATGGTAACAAGATCGTTTTCAATATTTGTTACCAAAGTTTTTGTTTGCACCTCCACACCAAATCGTCGCAGAGATGCTGCTGCTGCTTGTGATAATTCTGGTACGTAAGGTGGCAGGATGCGATCCATACCTTCAAGAAGTAAGATTTTCGTTTCTGATGTGTCGATATTGCGGAAATCTTGTTTGAGGGTTTCGTAGGCTAAATCTGCAAGTGCGCCTGCTAACTCGACTCCGGTAGGGCCACCACCAACAATGATAAAAGTTAACCAAGCACGGCGTTTTTCTAGATCTGTTTCTTTTTCTGCTGCTTCAAATGCCATAAAAATTCGGCGGCGCATTTCGATAGCATCTTCTACAGTTTTTAAACCAGGGGCAAATTCTTCCCATTGGTCTTTACCAAAATAGGAATGCTTTACACCTGTGGCAATAATTAATGTGTCATAGGGTATTGCTTGATCGCCTACGATCGCTTTTTGTGCTTGGGGATCGATATCAGTAACTTCACCCAGCATAACTTTTGTATTTTTGCTTTTACTAAGTACTGCTCGCAAAGGTGAAGAAATATCAGCAGGTGATAGCGTACCTGTAGCAACCTGGTATAAGAGGGGTTGAAAGAGGTGAAAGTTACGTTTATCAATGAGAGTAACGTTAACATTAGCTTTGGAGAGAGAATGTGCAGTGTACAATCCGCCAAAGCCACCACCAACAATCACAACTTTATGAGATGAATTATTCTCAATTGAACCTATCATAAGACATATTTTTGGATGTTATAGGTGTGAAATTGATACGGAAAAGGCTGTTTTAAAATGTTGAATCACAAATTTTTAAGTATATAAAATTTGATTTATTATTAACAGTGGTTTTTACTTAATTAAAATCATTTACGGCGATTGTTTACTACCGCACTACTACCCCGCTTTAACAAATAAGGAGATAAAACGCAGTTTTTTACAGTTTTTTCCTGTAATAAATCGAGTAACATTTGCATTGCAGAACGACCAATTTCTAACATTGGCTGGCGAACTGTGGTGAGTGGAGGGGTGAGGTAACCTCCCAGAGCAACACCATCAAATCCCACTATGCTTAAGTCTTGCGGAACCGAAATTCCTAGTTCTTGACAGGCTAAAACAGCACCTACCGCTACCATATCGTTGTAACAAAAGATGCCTGTCACTCCAGTTGCAACTAGTTTAGGTAGCATCTGTTGACCTGTAAAAACATCGCTTGTTCTGACATTATATTCATCACTAATTGCTACCCAATAAGCCTTTTGGGGTAAACCTGCTTCACTCAAAGCTTTTTGATATCCTTCTAAACGCTGCTGATTTGACCTGCTGCGATCGCTTACACCCAGGTATCCTATAGAAGTGTGTCCCAAACTGACTAGATGTTCTACGGCTAATCTAGCGCCTAAACAGTCGTCTACTGACACTGAGTGAAATATTTCCGGTGGATCTTGAGTTTGGCTATGAATAAATACTGTTGGTACAGCAATTTGTCCTAGCTGTTTTGTATCCTGTTTACTAATGCGTGAATCAGCCACTAGAATACCGTCCACTCTCCGGCGATGAAAATTATCAATAGCTGCTATTTCCAGATCGACATCTCGGTGTGAAGTACTCAACAACACACTTAAACCTGATGTTCTGGCTATCTGTTCTATTCCCTCTACTACTTCCGAAAAAAAGGGATCTGCTATTGAAGTTACTACTACCCCAATAGTATTAGTACGTTGAGTTTGTAAACTTTGCGCAATACTATTAGGAACATAACCCATCTCCCGCGCCAGCTGCTTAATTTCCTCTCTTACCTTAGGGCTAATTAGAGTACTATCTCGTAAAGCGCGTGAAACCGTGGTGTGAGAAACTCCTGCTTTTCGAGCAATATCTTCTATTGAGATTTTTCGTTTACTCATTTGTTATCTTACTTTATTTATGCACACGTGTGCATTATAATATCAATTATTAGAAAAATTGAGCCACTTGTCAAATGATTATTCTCGTAATGGGTGTTTCTGGATCTGGCAAAACCACCGTAGGAAAATTGCTAGCAGATTCGTTAGGCTGGGGATTTAGCGACGCTGATGCTTTCCACTCGCCGGAGAATGTCGAAAAAATGCGGCAAGGTATTCCCTTGAGTGAGGCTGATAGGAAGCCTTGGTTACAAGATTTACAAACAGCTATTAAACATTGGCTACAAGAAAATAAAAATGTGGTGCTAGCGTGTTCAGCGTTAAAAGACAGTTATCGCCAATTTCTGGTAGTGGATAGCAATCGTGTTAAGCTAGTCTACCTTAAAGGATCTTACCAGTTGATTCAAAAACGGTTGCAAGAGCGTCAGAATCACTATATGAGCGATCAACTCCTTACCAGCCAGTTTGAGACTCTTGAAGAACCATTAGAAACCATATATATAGATATTGCAGAGCCTCCTCAGGCAATTGTCCAGAACATTAGAACAATTTTAGGGATTTAACGGAAACAAAAAATATTAATTGCAGCTCTACGAATACAGAATATTTTGGCAACTAAATTACATTAGACGTCAATCTCAAGATAATATACAAGCGATCGCCTAACTGCGATCAAAGGAGGGAACAAATGTTTCTCAGATTAGCGCAACAACATCGAGAATTCGTCAAAGACTTGGTAATGAACCTGCAAGTCTTGGCAATTGTACTCGATCGAAGGGGTTATCCAGCCTCTTGTTATACCTGCGGCGACCAAATGAACAGCGGTTCATTTATGGTTAGCTTGGGAGAAAATCACCTGATTCGGTTTTTAGTATCTGATTACGGTATTACATGGACAGAAATGAAGGATGACCACGAATTCATGAAGTTAGAAGGTGCAGAAGCGATAAATCAACTACAAGAGTTGGCTAATAGCATCAAGTATCTGAGTACTGATAATCAAATTGACAAAGTCAATAATATTTGTTGTTAGCTTCATGTAGATACATTGCTCTTCTATTTGATTTGTACAATTAGATGTGAAAAAACTTAATAGATAATTTTGCACAGATGTGTAAGGATTAAAAATAACAGTTTATGCACACGTGTGCATAAATAAAGTTAGAAAAATCATTTCACAAATCAATTTCATAAACTTGCTTTATTTCAGCTAGCAATACAACTTTAAAAGTAGCGATCGAAGGAATATTCGTTCGTAGGCAGGACTTTAGCTTTGAATTTTTAAGCACGTTTTGTGCTGGCTACAAATTGATAAAAGTCAAAACAAATAGATATATAAAAAGAATTTTATGGAACCCAAGTTTACACATAGAGATTACAGTTTAGTTGGTTCGGAATCGGTGAAAGCTGTTGAGAAAGGTCTGTCATGCGTGCAGTGGTATAGAAGCCCAGTTCCGCGCCAGCAACTCAAAGAATTGATGAAGCGTAGCGATATGCCAGCACTGCGAGATACTGTGTTGTGGTTCGCACTCATTATTACATCTGGTGCGATCGCCTATATTAGTTGGGGTACTTGGTTCGCAATCCCAGCATTTTTAGTTTATGGCTGGCTGTATGCAGGAGCAGCCGACTCGCGTTGGCATGAGTGCAGTCATGGTACAGCGTTCAAAACTAAATGGCTCAACGATTTGGTTTATCAAATTGCATCGTTTATGGTGCTGCGTGAGTCTACATTATGGCGCTGGAGTCACTCTCGACACCATACAGATACCCTGATCGTTGGTCGCGATCCCGAAATCGCCTCACCGCGTCCGCCAAGCTTCATTAATATAGGGCTGAATCTCCTCAATCTCAAGACTGGATTGAAGGAACTGCGTCAGATTGTGCGTCACTCATTTGGTTTGCTGTCGGCTGAAGAGAAGAGTTACGTTCCCGAACGCGAACACAACAACGTCATTCTAACTGCACGGATTGATCTGGCGATTTTCATGGGCGTCATAGCTTGGTCAATTGCGATCGCTAGTTGGATGCCACTAATGTTTATTGGTCTGCCTTCATTCTACGGTGCTTCGTTACACGTATTTTTTGGCATGACACAACACGCTGGATTAGCCGAAGACGTGCAGGATCACCGTCTGAATTCGCGCACCGTGTACATGAATCCTGTATTGCGCTTTTTGTATTGGAATATGAATTATCATGTCGAGCATCATATGTTCCCAATGGTGCCATACCATGCGCTTCCGTCACTGCATGAAGTTATCAAGCATGATGTTCCGCCTGCATATTCAAGCTGCTGGGAAGCTTATAAGGAAATTATTCCCGCCTTGATTCAGCAGCGCCAAGACCCGAATTACTTTGTGGTGCGAAAACTACCAGTAACAGAAACAACAAAGATAAAAGCGATCGCAACCCCACAATCCGCCGTTTAACCTTCTGTTAGGCTGCGCGATCGCAGAGGCATACTAGTTGAGGATAACTCAGCCTGGTGGAACTTGTGTTCTCAATGAAAGAACTTGTGTTCTGAACCAAAAAACTTGTGTTCTCAATGAAAGAACTTATGTTCTGAACCAAAGCACTTGTGTTCTCAACGAAGGAACTTATGTTCTGAACCAAAGCACTTGTGTTCTCAACGAAGGAACTTGTGTTCTGAACCAAAGCACTTGTGTTCTCAACGAAGGAACTTGTGTTCTCAACGAAAGAACGTTAATTGAATTATTATGCGTAAACTCAAGTATCATGTTGCCTGTACTGTAGATGGCTTTATCGCCCACAAAGACCACACAATCGAAGGATTTATCCCAGAGGGCGACCATGTAACCGACTATTTAGAATCGCTCCAGAATGATTATGATATCGTCTTGATGGGACGTAAAACATACGAGTTTGGATTTCAGTTTGGTGTAACTAATCCCTATCCTTTGATGAAACAGTATGTGCTGTCACGCACTATGGAAACCAGCCCCGATCCAAATGTAGAGCTAGTTTCAGAGAATATCATAGACTTTGTAAGAGAACTGAAAACAGGAACAGGTAAGGATATTTATCTCTGTGGGGGAGCATATTTAGCAACTACACTTTTAACAGAAAATTTGATTAATGAAATCATCCTCAAGGTCAATCCGGTAGTTTTTGGCTCAGGTATTCCATTGTTTTCTGAAGCCATTAAGCAGACTGATCTGGAACTCATCGACAGCAAAATTTACAAAACTGGCGTCATTTTACTTACTTATAGAGTGAAACATTGAAGCGTTGGACGTTGTTGTTCTTGAGAATTATCGCTAAAGCGCGATCGCCCACTTTTAAAAGTGTCAAAATCAAGTAGGCGATTTTGAAAAACAATCTGGAGAGCAACTTGCCTAAATCGATTCAATCCATTCAACCACCACTAAAATTTATTCCTCCACGCTTCAACGTAGCCATACTCCAGATTACCAAGTGGTTGCTGCCAGTATTGTTGCGTTTTCGGCTTCGACCTTGGTTACCAGCAGGTATTATCCAGATTGAAGCTAAAAATGCTGAGGTGTTAGCCCAGCTTTATGAAAAGTTTCAAGCTGGCAAAATTCGCTTTTTGCTGGCGTTTCGGCATCCTGAGGTAGACGATCCCCTCAGTATGTTCTATCTACTTTCCCGGATTGTGCCACGAGTTGCTCGTCAGGAAGGAATAAAGTTGCAATCTCCGGTTCACTCTCACTTTCTCTACGACAGGGGTATGACTTTGTGGGCTGGTGACTGGCTGGGTTGGTTTTTTTCTTTACTGGGAGGTGTAGCAATTCGGCGGGGTAAGCGATTAGATAGGCAAGCTATCCAAACAGCACGAGAGTTATTTGCCAATAGCAAAATCCCGATCGCAGTTGCACCTGAAGGCGGTACTAATGGTCATAGCGGCATTGTTAGCCCCTTAGAACCTGGTGTTTCTCAACTGGGGTTTTGGTGTGTAGAAGATTTAGCCAAAGCCAATCGTCCTGAAACTGTTTTTATTGTGCCGATCGCTATTCAGTATCGCTACGTTAACCCACCTTGGTCAAAACTGGAGCGATTGTTGAGTAAATTGGAAACTGAGAGTGGCTTGCCAGTATTGCCAGTTGAGAATGATATTAATGGACAGCCAGAAATTTACTATCAACGGCTCTGTCGGCTGGCTGAACATATCATTTCTGAAATGGAAGAGTTTTATCGGCGTTTCTATCATCAAAATCTCCCTGCTATCCCCAATCAAGAAATAACTTCCCGTCTGCACCGCCTACTGGATATGGCTTTACAAGTACCTGAGCAATATTTTAATATCCAGCCACAGGGAAATTTCATCGATCGCTGTCGCCGCTTGGAAGAGGCTGGCTGGAGTTACATTTACCGTGAAGATGTACCTAATATCGCTGCTTTATCACCACTTAAACGCGGATTGGCAGACTGGATTGCAGAAGAAGCCGATTTGCGAATGCGACATATGCGCTTAGTCGAAAGTTTTGTCGCTGTCACCGCTAGCTATATTCAGGAACAGCCGACTGCTGAACGATTTGCTGAAACAACGCTACTCATGTTCGATATGCTGTCTCGAATTAGCGATCGCAAAACACCCGCACGTCCCCGATTAGGTTGGCGAACAGCACGTATCACCGTGGGTGAACCAATTTCGGTTACAGAACGCTGGGTAAATTCTCAAAGTGATCGCCAAGCATCTCGCCAAGCTGCAAGCCAGTTAACACAAGATTTGAAAATTGCTTTAGAGCAGTTAATAGGTAGTTGATTTCACTATTAGTTATATTTTCCCAGTGTTTCCCCCTTGAATCTGGCGTCAACCAGTAGGTGTTTGAAAACAATAGTCAAATTTTCCGCCCCAAAAGCCTACTGCCTCTGCTTTTGAACCCTTTTTTACCTCTATTGAGGTTGACGCAAACTCCCTAACCCATGCTCTACAAGCCTTTGGAGCTTTTATCCAATGACACCCTTGACAACTCAATGCCCCAAAAGCTAATTTGATTGGAGGTTGACGAAACTGTACCTTGAAAACCAAATATATCAATGCTTCCAACTGCGAGCCATTGCAATTAAATCTAATCCCTATTAGGGATTGAAACTTACGTATACGGCAAGTACACCTGGAACAAAGAATTGCAATTAAATCTAATCCCTATTAGGGATTGAAACTAATGGCGAAGTTGTAAGGCATGGCGATTTTTAATTGCAATTAAATCTAATCCCTATTAGGGATTGAAACAACCAGATGGCATCACTAAAAGATATCTTCCCCATTGCAATTAAATCTAATCCCTATTAGGGATTGAAACAGGAGGTAATCCGCAAACCACGCACCCCCAACATTGCAATTAAATCTAATCCCTATTAGGGATTGAAACACGAATTTAATTGACCCCAAATACCCAAAGACAAATTGCAATTAAATCTAATCCCTATTAGGGATTGAAACTATTACAATCTTTACCATGCTCTTACAATAGCAATTGCAATTAAATCTAATCCCTATTAGGGATTGAAACCATGCTCAAGCCATTTACACTGGTGTAAAAACTATTGCAATTAAATCTAATCCCTATTAGGGATTGAAACTTTGTAAGATGCATATTAAAAGCATACGAAGGAATTGCAATTAAATCTAATCCCTATTAGGGATTGAAACAGTGTATTGAGAAACAATTGACTCATTCTGACTATTGCAATTAAATCTAATCCCTATTAGGGATTGAAACACGTTTTGGTTTCCGGCTTGCATTGGAATAAGTTATTGCAATTAAATCTAATCCCTATTAGGGATTGAAACTGTACCAAGCCAAGCGCAGTAGCACACTCTTCGGCAAATTGCAATTAAATCTAATCCCTATTAGGGATTGAAACTATATAATCCGCCAAGTGTGACTGTCACCGAAATTGCAATTAAATCTAATCCCTATTAGGGATTGAAACAATAACATTAGTAGTTCCGATGCTCATCAAAAAATTGCAATTAAATCTAATCCCTATTAGGGATTGAAACCACTAATAAGGGAACTAACTCCTATAACACACATCATTGCAATTAAATCTAATCCCTATTAGGGATTGAAACAGGGCGATCGCGTAGTTCGTATTCCAAGTTTTTGATTGCAATTAAATCTAATCCCTATTAGGGATTGAAACATTACAAGAAGCTGGAGTTAAATCTGTAATCGAAGATTGCAATTAAATCTAATCCCTATTAGGGATTGAAACCGAAAGAGTTGTGTGCTGAATTTGAACACAATTGGATTGCAATTAAATCTAATCCCTATTAGGGATTGAAACCGGGTTTGGATTTGGCAACTATGCAGATTTCCAATCCCGAAATTGCAATTAAATCTAATCCCTATTAGGGATTGAAACATACTCTTCTGAGCGAGACTGTAACGACAACCCATTGCAATTAAATCTAATCCCTATTAGGGATTGAAACGCTCACACAGGTGTCGGCAGGCCCCGGCACTGCCATTGCAATTAAATCTAATCCCTATTAGGGATTGAAACAAAAGGTATTAATTCATAGCTTTGGCTACACGGTGGGCGAATTGCAATTAAATCTAATCCCTATTAGGGATTGAAACGCGCCAGCGGCGATCGCAACAGACCCAGGCTGAATTGCAATTAAATCTAATCCCTATTAGGGATTGAAACAGAGAAATTTTGTCCTAGAGAAATTACTAAGCCTATCTAATTGCAATTAAATCTAATCCCTATTAGGGATTGAAACAAGATAGCCATATTGTAAACCTGGAAACCTTTGAAATTGCAATTAAATCTAATCCCTATTAGGGATTGAAACATTAGAAAAATTCGATCTATGTCAATAGTCCGAACTCACAGAAATTGCAATTAAATCTAATCCCTATTAGGGATTGAAACAGTTGACCAGCCTCAAGCGACATTGCCCGATCCTTGGATTGCAATTAAATCTAATCCCTATTAGGGATTGAAACCAAAACTCAGTCAAAACGCGGATTTCCCTGGCAAATTGCAATTAAATCTAATCCCTATTAGGGATTGAAACTGAATAAACAAATACTTGCTGCACGGGCTTCCATAAAATTGCAATTAAATCTAATCCCTATTAGGGATTGAAACTCCCACAACCTAACACTATGAATTGTATTAATGGATTGCAATTAAATCTAATCCCTATTAGGGATTGAAACTTATAGTGTCAAAAAACGAACAAGCTTCTCCACAGCGGTTACAAGACAGGGTAAAGTACAGACAACTGACTTTGAAGTAAGCACAAAAGGAGCGTGTATACAGATGGGGAAGGGTAGGTTAGAAGCATTTAGTGATGGCGTGCTAGCCATCATTATCACTATTATGGTGCTGGAACTGAAGGTGCCGCATGGTGCCGATTTAGCTGCTCTGCGTCCGCTAATTCCAGTATTTGTGAGCTATGTGCTGAGTTTTATTTACATTGGCATCTACTGGAACAACCATCATCACCTACTCCAAGCAGTCCGGCACGTTAATGGACGTATTCTTTGGGCCAATTTACATCTGCTGTTCTGGTTGTCGCTAATTCCCTTCGTCACTGGCTGGATGGGCGAGAACCATTTTACTGCTTGGCCGATAGCTCTTTATGGTACGGTACTGTTGTTCTGTGCGATCGCTTATTTCATCCTAACCCTGGCTTTGGTTGCTCATCACGGCAGAGATTCGGCTTTGGCGATCGCAGTCGGTCGAGACTTTAAGGGCAAGATATCAGTTGTATTGTATGCGGTGGCAATTCCACTTGCCTTTGTAAACTCGTGGGTTGCCTTTGGAGTATACATTTTGGTTGCGATCATGTGGCTGATCCCCGACCGTCGGATTGAGAAAACTTTAACTTCTTGAAAAGTGCGATCGCACAGTAGTTCGCTAGTAAGGCTTTATCAAATATCGCCCTATCAATAGCAGTACTACACAAAAACAAAGCAGCACGGCAATAGTGGTGGTTTGTATTAAGTATTTAGAATAACTGTAAAATATTGCTGCAAATCCAGCTTGTTTTCTTGAATTTTGTAGGGAAATATTCAGATCATATTTTAATAATCAACAAGTTTCAGGAGCGAATCAGTTGCTTACTTCGACCTTACTTGCCGCTACCACTGTTCCCACAACCCTGCAATGGAGTCCAACAGTTGGAGTGATTATGATTTTGGCTAATATTGCCGCTATTGCCTTTGGCAAATCCACTATCAAGTATCCTAATGTAGGCCCAGAACTACCCTCATCTAATTTATTTGGTGGTTTAGGTGTACCTGCATTATTAGCCACAACTGCCTTTGGTCATATCTTAGGTACTGGTATTATTTTAGGACTGCATAACCTGGGAAGAATCTAGATTTTTCTCTATTTAATGACTCTTTTGTCTCCAACTATAAGCCAGAGAGCAAGTTCTCTGGCTTTTTTATGTTCACTACCAAGTTGCACAACATTGTAACTACTACTTTGTTTAAGTAGTTATTTAGTATTGATAAATACTAATCTATTTTGAGCCTATCTCACCAAGTTATTAGACAGGCATTGGAGCCAAACCGTGTAACTGACGTACAGCGTTAATGCAGATTGGGCAATCACAACCAAACAATTTTATCGCTTCATCACTCTCTGCATCGGTGAATTCTAGTTCCGCAGGCTGATTTGATGATTGCACTTGCGCTACTGTCATCCCAGGTTTAGCTGGAGAAACAGGAGTGTTACTTACTTGTATACATACCTGTTTAGCAGTTGCTGAGTGGGGAGCACGTACACAAGATAGATGAGTACCTACTGGAGTGACTGTTTGACTGGCGTGAGCTGTTTTGGCCATCATGACCATAGACAGCATAGACATAAACACTGCTGGGGTAGAAAGCAAAGATAGGACAAATTTTTTGTTCATGTGTTTTCCAACTTTGGTAATGAAAGATGCGATTTATCTTTTCACATCAATTAGTTATTGATCAGTCCATCTTATACAAATTCTTATAAAATGGCTCAATAGCTATAAATACACTGGTGTAGGATAACAGCAGTATATAATTCAATGTCGGGACGAGCGAACAAAGCAACTTTTACTGCAAGGTAACTTGGCTGCTGATATTGCGATCGCTCAGATTGTGCAAGTTCCTAAGTAAATGCGTAGATGCATAGCAGCTTGTCGCAGACATCACAGCTTACCCAAATGGAGACTCAGATCCCCGACTTTTTCAAAAAGTCGGGGATCTTGTTGTTCATGAGGCGATCGCTTTTATCAACAACAGTGCGTAGGCTTAGCCCGTCGTAGACATCGCCTTTTACAATTGGAGTGAGATTTGTATTCACTTTTATGAACTTTCCTCCCTAACTCCAACAATAGATTGAAAAATGGGCAAGCAGTCAAGGGATATCGACTGAGGAATTTATTTTGCAAGCCATTACAGAAAAAATTGAGATTCTGAGTCAGCAAGCGACTGAAGAAGACACTAAACAAAACTCGGAAATGAATAATTTATTGCCTCATAAACAAGCAAACCTTTATCGCAAAGAGGGAATTTTAGTTGTAGAGGCAGAATTACCAGAAAACTTTGATATTAATACCTTTATAGATGAGTTCAGATCCCCGACTTTTTCAAAAAGTCGGGGATCTTGTTGTTCATGAGGCGATCGCTTTTATCAACAACAGTGCGTAGGCTTAGCCCGTCGTAGACATCGCCTTTTACAATTGGAGTGAGATTTGTATTCACTTTTATGAACTTTCCTCCCTAACTCCAACAATAGATTGAAAAATGCGCAAGCAGTCAAGGGATATCGACTGAGGAATTTATTTTGCTAATGCGACTTATCCATAATTTTCATGAAGATATTGCAATTGGATGATGTAATAAATTTCGTTAGCTGTAATCATGGATAAGTTCATAGTATTGTTGTTTGTCTGTAAGGCGGATAGCGTTAGTAAAGCAAGTCCGCCTGTTTACCTAGTAGGGCAAGGCGTAAATAAACCGACCAGTAGAAATGCTTGAAACCCTTGCCAAAAGGTAATTACAAATTAGAAATTCTAAAGTTTTGCTGTAATTCAAGAATTGCTTACATCTGGTTGAAGGTCTAGGACTGGCAATCATTACAGGTGCAATCGCGCTTCTTCAAGTCAAGCTATTATGTACTCGAAAACTATGCAGCATCAAACCTAAGGTTTTGCATGAAAGTAGCTGTCTTCAGTACAAAAGCCTACGATCGGCAGTTTTTAGAAGCTGCAAATTCGCCCCAGCAACATGACTTGGTGTATTTTGAACCTCGTCTAAATCGGGATACCGCTATCTTAGCCGCCGGGTTTCCAGCGGTTTGTGTATTTGTGCATGACCAGGTTGACGCCTCAACTTTAGAGATTCTCGCCTCAAACGGAACTCGCCTGGTAGTCCTCCGCTGTGCAGGGTTTAATAATGTAGATTTAAATCGGGCAGCGGAGTTAGGAATTACAGTTGTGCGTGTACCTGCTTACTCACCCTATGGGGTCGCAGAACACGCTGTCGGATTAATTTTGAGCCTGAATCGCAAAATTCATCGCGCCTATAACCGCGTTCGGGAGGGCAATTTTTCCCTAGATAGATTGCTGGGATTCAACCTCAACGGACGCACCGTCGGAATTATTGGTACTGGCAAAATCGGTCTAATTTTGGGACAGATCATGAAAGGGTTTGGCTGTCACCTATTAGCCTATGATGTCTATCAAAACCCAGAATTAGAGGCAATGGGTGGAAAATATGTAGAGTTGCCTGAGCTATTTGCAAACTCTGATATCATCTCCTTACATTGTCCCCTTACACCCGAAACTCATCACTTGATTGATAATCAAGCGATCGCCCAGATGAAACCAGGTGTGATGATCATTAACACTAGCCGAGGCGCGTTGATTGATACCCAAGCGGTAATTGAAGGCTTGAAATCTGGCAAAATTGGCTATCTTGGTGTCGATGTATACGAACAAGAATCAGAATTGTTTTTTGAGGATTTGTCAGGTGAAATCATCCAAGATGATGTTTTCCTTCACCTAACTACCTTTCCCAACGTGCTAATCACCGGGCATCAAGCCTTTTTTACAGAAGAAGCTCTGCGTAATATTGCGGATACAACAATGGCTAATATCGCTGACGTTGAACAGAGTCGTTCCTGTACCAATGAAATTCGCTCTCAACCGCAAGCCGAAAATAAGGTACTGGTTGGCTGATTTCCAACTCACCTCTACAGGCGATCGCTCCTCATAAAAATTCTGAGGAGTCGTGTAAAAATAAGTCGAACAATTTAATATTTGTAGTGCGAGCATCTTGCCCGCGCGAGCTTTTCGGCTCGCACTACTTATACCATTTTGAAAAAAGAACGCGACAGATGAGTAGGGGCACGGCACCAGTAAAATAATTTGATATACAAAAAGATTGTGGATGCCGTGCCCCTACAAAGAATTTATCTGTCGCTTGATGCCTTAACTCTAGTTTCTCGCCCTCACTCCAATAGTGGGGGCGTTTGCTAATAAGTAGATCAACAAAAATATTGATAGCCCTACGTTATACCATTTTGGATTTTAGATTTTGGATTATGAAACATCTAATGGATAAGCGTTTCAGATTTCCATGTGTCGCAATCATTTTTCAAATTGGTGTTATTTATCAATTTCTCTAACTTAAAAAAATGGGCGAACCCCCAGTTATAAATTTAGTGATAGGCTAAATTACTTTTATGTGAAAGTATTGCCTGCATGAAGGAGGCTCATCTGAACAGCGATCGCTCAGAACTATTCAATTTTCAGGAACAGTTTTCTCAAGTTCCTCAGCAATTTCAAGCGGGCGATCGCTCTGTAGAAGAACGCTTAAAAGTCATTGTGGAAAACATGGCTGAAGCGTTGATTGAGATGGACTTATCATGGCGTGTTACCTCTGTCAACAATAAAGTAGAGCAGCTTTTGGGAATAAACCGAGATCAGTTGCTCGGCAAGCTATTGTGGAATGTATTATTCGTAAATTCAACAACTCATTTCTCTCAATACTGCCATCAAGCAATTGCTGAAAAACTTCCCGTTGAGTTTGAGGAGTTTTATCCAGCGTTAAATCGATGGTTGACAGTGCGCCTGTTTCCCACTCCAACTGGCATATTGGCATATTTTCTAGATATTACAGGAAGAAAACAGTTAGAAACAACGCTGCGAAAAGAACAAGATTTTCTCAATGTTCTGCTGGATAACGTTCAAGCCGGAATCGTAGCTTGCGATGCTGATGGACAATTAAAATTATTTAACCAAGCAGCGCGATTGTTTCATGGATTGCCTGAGCAACCGCTTTTACCAGAAGAATGGGCAGAACACTACGATTTGTATTTGCCAGATGGCAAAACGCCCATGAACACCAACGACATTCCCTTGTTTCAAGCATTGCAAGGGCAGCAGGTTGATGATGTCGAGATGATGATTGTTCCTCAGGAAGGAGTACCGCGCATTTTATCTACAAATGGTCAAGCCATTGTGAATTTCAATGGTGAGAAACAGGGTGCTGTTGTCGTCATGCACGATATCACCCATCGCAAACAGATAGAAAATGCTCTGCGTGACAGTGAAGCGCGATTATCGAGTATTTTCCAGACTATTCCTGATGGAATTGTAATTATAAATTCTGCCGGACAAATTATCGCTGCCAATAAGGCGGCCGAGCAAATCTTCAGATTAACTCATAGTGGCATCACTGAACGGGTATACAACGATTCATCTTGGTCGATTACAACCGTTGATGGCAACCCATTTCCAGATGATGAACTGCCTTTTGTGCGGGTGATGCGAACGGGAAAACCGATTTATGGAGTTGAACACGCGATCGCCCACGCCGATGGCACAACCTCTATTCTTTCAATTAATGCCTCACCTTTATGCAATGCCGAAGGCGAAATTGTCAGCGTGATTACTGCATTCAGCGATATCACCGAACGCAAGCAAGCTGAGGAAAAACGAGTTGAACTTGTACGAGAGCAGGTAGCCCGTGCAGCAGCAGAGGCTGCACAACAACAGTCGGCTTTTCTAGCAGAAGTTAGTGCTGTCCTAGCAACTTCATTAGAGTACGAACAAACGCTTCAGAGCGTTGCCGATCTAGCCGTTCCCTACTTTGCAGACTGGTGTAGCGTAGATCTGCTCAATGACGATCGCACCATCAGCCGCGTTGCTGTTGCTCATTGCGATCCCCAAAAGGTGAAGTTAGGATGGGAAGTTACTCAACGCTATCCCAGGCATTTAGATGATGGCTATGGTGTTTCTCAGGTGATGCAAACTGGGCACAGTGAAATTGCTATGGAGATTACTGATGAGCAGTTAGCTGCGGCTGTTCGCGATCCGGAGTATTTACGCATTTTACGTGGACTGAGCTTAAAGTCCTGTATTATTGCCCCACTAAAAGCGCGGGAAAGAGTTTTTGGCAGCATTTCCTTCATATTTACCGAATCTAATCGTCGTTACAAAGTAACGGATTTGACACTAGCTGAGGATTTAGCCCGACGAGCTGCGATCGCTATTGATAATGCGCGTCTTTATCAGCAAGCCCAACAAGCAAGACAAGCAGCCGAACATGCCGCAAATCGTACAGCCCGCCTGCAAACTGTTACAGCCGCTCTTTCTGAACCCTTGACTCCTGTACAAGTGGTCGATGTGATCATGGAACAGAGTATGGCAGTATTAGAAGCTGCTTCTGGAATGGTGGTGCTAGTGAGCGAAGACAGAACAGAGCTAGAAATTGTCAAAGTTGTCGGTTATGAGAATTACTCATTAGAGTCTTGGCAACGCTTTTCGATTAATACTGCGGTTCCATTAGCAGAAGCGGTGAGAACTGGAGAGCCAGTGTGGATGGAAACCGTTGCCCAAAGAGTTACCCGCTATCCTCATTTAGCTGAAGCTTACAGCCGATATGATAACAGCGCCTGGATGTCCCTACCTTTAGTGATTGAAGGTAGATCGGTAGGTGGAATGTCGCTCACTTTCACTGAGTATAAGCACTTAACTGAAGACGATCGCGAATTTATTTTGGCAATCAGCCGTCAATGTGCCCAGGCAATTTCCCGCGCCCAGTTGTATGAAGCCGAACGCAAAGCTAGAGCCGAAGCGGAACAGGCGAACCGGGTGAAAGATGAGTTTCTGGCAGTACTTTCTCACGAATTGCGATCGCCCCTCAATCCGATTTTGGGTTGGACAAAGCTACTACGAACCCAGAAATTGCCACCCACACAAGTAAATCAAGCATTAGAAACCATTGAGCGCAACGCCAAACTGCAAGCGCAACTTGTTGAGGATTTGCTCGACATTTCGCGGATGTTGCGGGGCAAACTTAGTCTTAATACCGCTCCAGTTAACCTGATAGCGGTG
Source organism: Nostoc sp. 106C (assembly GCF_002154725.1). Classification (GTDB taxonomy): domain Bacteria; phylum Cyanobacteriota; class Cyanobacteriia; order Cyanobacteriales; family Nostocaceae; genus Aulosira. Next base: position 198,484 of record NZ_MTAW01000089.1, read on the forward strand.
ATTGAAGAAGCGATAGAGACAGTACAGCTAGCTGCTGCTACCAAATCTATTCATATTCAAACCGTTTTCCAACCTGGTAAGAAAAAGGTATTGGGAGACGCCAATCGGCTGCAACAAGTTATCTGGAATTTGCTTTCCAATGCGATTAAATTTACACCAGAGGGCGGACGAGTAGAAGTTAAGTTAGAGCAAACTGATAACCGAGTGCAAATTCAAGTTATTGATAATGGCAAAGGTATCAAAGCAGATTTTTTACCTCATGTGTTTGAGTATTTTCGCCAAGCCGATAGCAGCACAACCCGCAGATTTGGTGGATTAGGACTAGGACTTGCGATCGTGCGTCAGATTGTTGAGTTACATGGTGGCACTGTTCAAGCCCAAAGTCTAGGCGAAGATTTGGGAGCGACGTTTACAGTTCTGTTACCAGCGATGAGCATTGAGCCGGAATCATCTACAGCCACTCAACCTTCAACCCAGCCTACGGACTTAACAGACATTCGAGTACTGGTTGTAGACGATGAAGCCGATATGGGTTCTTTAGCACAATTTATTCTCGCTCAGCATGGTGCAAAGGTTACTGTTGCTTCTTCCGCAGCAGAAGCATTAACAATTTTGACGCAGTTCATTCCCAATGTGCTGCTGTGTGATATTGGTATGCCAGAAATGGATGGCTATATGCTGATGCGCCAGGTACGAGGACTATCACCAGAACAAGGAGGGACGATTCCTGCCATAGCCTTCACGGCCTATGCTAGTGAGTATGATCGCCGTCAGGCTATTGCTGCGGGGTTTCAACTTCATCTCTCTAAGCCAGTGGAGCCAGAAGCACTGGTAGAAGCTATTTTTCAGGTCATACATCCTTCTCCCGAATCCAGAGAGCCAATCCTCCCCCACGACCACGAGCTGCAATAAAATCTTTTGTAACCAAAAAGAAGGCAAAGAAAGGTAGTTTAGCTATAGGCTGGTTGTGGAAATCTCCGTTTTGCACTTTACCAGAGCGAATCTGTCCGTTGTAAACAACACGACTAAACAGACTGATTTGCATTTGGGTAAAGTCAAACGCCAATAAATTCTTCTTGCCTAAATATTTTGCTGGTCCCGTAAGTTTCACTAACACCGAGCCGACTTGCACCTGATTTCCAATTTCAGCTTTACCCAAATCCTGTTCTGAACTTGCACTAAAGGAAATATGTGCTGCGGCAAATTTAGGCAGATACAAACCCTTGCCTAAGACAATTCCCCCGCGCTTTCTCACCTTGCGAGTACCAGTAGCAAAGCAAAGCCGCCATTTGCCAACAAGAGAATCAAAGTTATAAGTTAGCCGTTGCTGCTTGGCAGCTTTTTCTGCTGCTAGCAACGCATCCACCATCAAAGAAGCAGAAGGAAGTTTACCCCCCTCGCCTCGATAAGTAGCCGCAGCTTGAGATAATATCGCAAAATCAGGTGTAGCCGTAGTTACATCAGCCGTCATGAACACACTCTGGATTTAAATTGCCCTTTATCTTCCATTCTGCACTTATTTTGCAATCGGAAACTTTAGAGTGTATCTTATCAACATTTATCAGCATCAGCTGGGGGAAGCTGCCTTCCACGTGCCTATATCGGTAGTTAACTCTTAATGACGATAAGCGACTTGGAGACTTCGGGCTAAAATCACCAAAGATGCGATCGCCATCAACGCACCCCAAAACCAATAAGGTAAAAACAGATACCGCTGGATTTGTGCTGTATCGGAAAGTCCTAAAGGGCCTGCACTGTAGCTAAATAAATAATCCAGTTGGTGGTAAGTACTTATACAAGCTTGTACGCCGAGAAATTGAATACCAAACCCCTGCACCCAACGCGGTGCTTTCAAAGCAATACCTAAGATAATTAAACCCAATAAGGGAATTGCTACAAATCCAAATAAGGAACGTACCCAAACTAATGTAGAAAGCAGCAAAAAGCTGCCTAAGATTTTCAAACTCAGGGAAGCTGCCTTAAAACTGCGGGAAGCCAAAATCAAAGCTGCACCAGCTATCGGTGGTCCCATTGGGCCTGCGGCTGCAACTAACGCTGGGCCGATTGGCCCCAACGATGAAGCGATGCGATAAGTTGCGACACCGGAACCATTGCCAAAAATCTGTAATTTCTGAAACTCTCCCCCTAAGACTAGCGCCATCAAGCCGTGGCCCATTTCATGAAACCAAGTAGCTAGGATAGTAAAGGGGTATAAAATATAATCGCCTCCTGGGACTTGCCACAGCACTACAGTCGCGATCGCTGCGGCAATCAGCCAGGTTAGTCCCATGCGTTCTACTTCTGGCGGTGCTTCTTGGGGAAGCAAGTTTTCAAAATTTTTTCCTGGTTCCCTCATGAGTCAAGTCCCTTAACGTAATTACCTCAACGGCTTGAGTGTATTTTCTTCCATCCTAATCTACTTATTTAGTTTCAAGCAGGGATCAAAAACTCTCATAGTCAGGACTAAAGTCCTGACTACAAAATTTGTCTAAGCGAGTTGGAAGAGGAATGTTACCATGTCTCCCTTACCCAAACTGATGCGATCGCCTGGTCTGAGGCGGTGTCTGTTCCCCGGTAATAGTGGCAAATTGTTGATGTAGGTGCCATTGGAACTGCCGACATCTTCTATATAATGAGCATCTCCCTCAACGCGAATATCTGCATGAATCCGCGAAACAATTTCCGAATTAGGAAATCCAGAGACATCCACATCTGGGGGAATGCGGTCATTAGGCTTGCCGATATGAATTACAGACAACGTTTGGGGCAATTCTATATTGGTGTCGCTTTGGACGTGGAATAGGCTGGCTGTTACCTGCTGTAATTGAGTTCTGGCTGGACTGACAGCAGGTGGTGGTGTTGCGGCTACTGGTTGTGGTTCGGGTGCTGCGATTGGTTCTGGTTCGGGTGCTACTACTGGTTCCGGTTCCGGTTCTGGAAGTGGAGTAGCAGCACCTTGCCCAGAAACAACAGGTTGTGGTGCTGCACTGATTTCTACTACCTGTGGTGGTGCTACTGGGGTTGTTATTTCTGGAGGAACCGCCACTGCTGTTGGCGGTAAGGGTGAAACCGCCACCGGATTGGGAACTGCCAAGGGGTCTGGTTGTATCAGTTCTACAAGTGGGTCAGGAGTAACCAACGGTGGTACTTCTAAAGGAACGTCAGGTGCGACGGTTGCTGCTACCGCTGTTGGAGGCGCTGCGGCACTTGCGCGCAAGTTATAGCCACACTGACCACAGAAAGCGGCATCTGCCTGCACAGTTGCCCCACAGCTGGGACAGTTGTTAGTCGCTGGTAACGGCGTATAACATGCTTCACACTGGACAGCGCCGTCTGGGTTGGGGTGATTGCAATTAGGGCAGACGATCATGGATTTAAGCCTTTGTTCAAGCTCATCATAAAATGGGACTGGCAAGCAGAGAGAACTTTGAGCGGCGGCTACCGCCGTAAACGCACAGCGGCTTGCCGCAGGCATCAGAAGTTCGCCACAGATGCAACTCTAGCTTTCGATTTTAACAATTACTCCTGATAGGTAACTTAAGTCTGGAGTTCTGAACCCGCCGCGGCATCTAGCAACCACCAAAGTTCTCCTTGGGGTTGAATCAAGCGCGATGGGTAAGTGAATTCATCGGCTACGGGTGCAAATACTTGAGCTAAAGCTGGTCGTTTATTGGCACCTGCAACTAGAAACATGACGCTACGAGCCGAGTTGATGAATGGGTAGGTGAAGGTGATGCGGATGCTGCTATCTTTGTTACCCACTGTAATTAAGCGATCGCTTACTTTTAACGCTTCTGTGTGCGGAAACAAAGATGCAGTGTGTGCATCATCACCCATTCCTAGTAAAACTACATCTAAAGACGGGAATTCTCCAGATGCAGAATTAAAAAAGTTTTGCAGATGCCGTTCGTACTTAGCAGCTGCAACTGCGGGGTCAGCTTCCAAAGTCGGCATGGCATGAATGTTAGCGGCTGGAATATTAACGCGGTCTAGCCACGCACGACGCGCCATCAGTTCATTGCTATCAGGATGATCTGGTGGAACATAACGTTCATCTCCCCAGAATACATGGATTTTATCCCAAGGCAGTTTTTGATTGGCGATCGCTTCGTACAACGGCTTAGGTGTACTGCCGCCAGCTAAGGCAATGGTAAACTGCCCCCGCTCTTTAATAGCAGTATCTATCTTGGGCAGGATCAAGTCTAGCGCCCGTTTAACTAGAGCTGACTGATCCGGTAGAACTTCGACCGTTTTGCTCATGGCTTTATCATCACTGTGCCTGCTTCCAGCAATACAATACCGAACTTATTACAGTCCCCCTTTTTAACTTTTGAAACTCTTAACATCATTAGTATTTTGTTGATTAAAGCCACAGCAGGCACATTTTTTTAATCTCACCAAATATTCACAAAATTAATCAGTAAGATTACAAAATAACAATAAAAATTTACTAAGTATTTTCTCGTATAAGGGAAGGGGCATGGCGCATTGGGCATTTGTCATTAGTTATTTATTCTTTCCCCTTCCGCGTCCCCTTCCTTGCCCCCAATCCCTAATCGCCTACAAAAATCTCATCCCAGTCGGTAATCGCTTCTCTTTGGGCGGTTAACAATTCCTGAATTCCTTTTTCTGCAAAATCTAATAACTGATTCAACTGGCTACGGCTAAAGCTACCTTCTTCTCCTGTTCCCTGGACTTCAATCAGCTCCAGGCTTTGATTCATTACGACGTTGAAATCGACTGTTGCAGCTACATCTTCCATATAGTTCAGATCTAAAAATGGCTCTTCTTGCAATAAACCTACGGAGACTGCTGCTATTTGTCCGCACAGGGGCGATCGCTCTAGTTTTCCTTGGTGCAATAATCGGGAAATGGCATTAGCTAACGCCACAAAGGAGCCTGTAATTGCTGTTGTCCTTGTTCCGGCATCTGCCTGCAATACATCGGCATCTACAGTCAGGGTACGTTCTCCTAGTGCCTCAAAATCTAATGCTGCTCGTAAACTGCGTCCAATTAACCGTTGAATTTCTTGCGTCCGTCCTGATAATTTCATCAATTCCCTTTCGTGCCGTTGTTGTGTGGCACTGGGAAGCATACGATATTCAGCAGTTAACCAACCTTTGCCGCTTCCTGCTAGAAACTTGGGCACTCCTTCAGTAACGCTGACAGTACAAAGTACCTGAGTATCACCACATTTTGTCAGCACAGAACCAGGAGCAAAGCGGGTAAAGCCACTGTCAAAGCTGATAGGACGGAGTTGGTAGGGGTACCGACCGTCTGGACGCTGCCAAACCATTGGAGTTGCCTCAAAATTTTCAGATGAAATACTGCCTTAAGGTTACCTTAGCGCCACAGTCTCTCTAGAGGCCGGATTGTATAGTCAACGTAAAACTAACGTAATGAAACTCTGTAGTAAAATTGCAGATTTTCTTAAGAAACTAAAAGTAGATTGAGAATATGGTGGTGCACAACTTCTGGTGATTGGTCGCCATTAATAGTCAAAAGTCGGCGGCGACGGTCGTAATATTCGAGTATGGGAATAGTGCGATCGTAGAATAACTCTATCCGGCGCTGTACAATTTCGGGTTGCTCATCGGGAAGCGATCGCCCCAAACAGCGATTAACCATAATAGCTTCTGGTACTTGTAAATATATTGCCCAGTCTAACTTTTGTCCTAAATATTCCAATAAAAAATCTAATTCCTCTGCTTGAAAAGCAGTACGAGGATAGCCTTCCAACAACCAACCCGACTTTAAATCAAGCTGTGTCAGCTGCGTCCGAATCAACTCAATCATCATTTCATCAGGGACTAGCTCCCCTTTTTCTACGTATGGCTGTGCATGGCGGCCCAAATCACATAGGTGATTGTTAAGGTACATAGGTGGACTCTCTTCTTGAAAGAGGAGCTGCTTGTCGCCAGACATTGCTTCTCGTAAAATTTCACCTGTAGAAATCTTAGGAATATCAAAGTGTCTACAAAGGTTTTGTGCTTGAGTGCTTTTCCCCGATCCTGAACCACCCAGAATCACCAATCTCACAACAATTCACTCCTCATCCTGTCAAATTCACTACTTACTTACTCTGTTGTGCCCAAACAAATGGGAAATCTAACATCTACTGATTTTCAGCTCTTGCACCCAAGGTTTTGATGAATTTTCACTGCTAGTTATGTGTTTTTATTTTTACAAATACTTGCATTTACAAGCGATCGATGCCAATATCATTAACTCTTGACTTTCGGGCAAGCCTAGTGCTTGACTAAGAATGCAACATGCCAAATACAACACATTTGTGAAAATTAAATTGATTTTACAGGTAGATTTGCGATCGCCTGTCTCAGGAATATCACTTTGTTAATTTGTAATATTTAAAACTTCGTTTTATGGTAGCCCAGCTAGATACCCCAAGTGTAAATTCAAGCCTCAATTTACCATCCCCTGTTGAAGGGCTAGTACAAGTTTTCACTAGCTCACACCGTAACTTTTTTACGAATGTTATGGCTCAAGCACTGAGAATTGCTGGTCAAGGCACCCGAGTGTTAGTGGTACAGTTTCTCAAAGGTGGCATTCGTCAAGGACACGATCGCCCCATTCAAATGGGACAACATTTAGATTGGATTCGTTGCGATTTGCCTCGCTGTATCGATACACCACAGCTAGACGATACGGAAAATGAAGCTTTACAAAAACTGTGGCAACATACACAAAAGGTAGTCTTCGAGGGTAAGTATTCTCTCGTTGTCTTAGATGAGTTAAGTTTAGCAATCAACTTTGGTCTGATCCCCGAAACTGAAGTTTTAGCATTTTTAGCAAAACGCCCTCCCCATATCGATATCATCCTAACTGGGCCAGAAACACCCAAGTCTCTTTTGGATGTAGCAGATCAAATTACCGAGATCCGCCGCAGTCATAGCCCGTGAAGAATGTGTTAGTTCACGATATCCTAGTACTTCATTTGAATTAGTTGTGAACTTGTGATTAAAAACGATATCTGGATTACTCAAATGGCTCAAAAAGGTATGATATCTCCCTTTGAGCCAGGCTTAATCCGAAAAGTGCAACAAGACGCATCTTTAGATGTTAAACCTATAATTAGCTATGGTGTTTCTTCCTATGGCTACGATATCCGCCTTTCTGCTGCTGAGTTCCAAATTTTTCGCCACATTCCCGGAACTATAGTTGATCCCAAAAACTTTAATCCTCAAAATTTAGAATCAACGCCACTTCAGACAGATACTAGTGGCAGTTACTTTATCTTGCCTGCTCACAGTTATAGTTTGGGAGTTGCTTTAGAAAAGCTAGAAGTTCCAGATAATATCACTGTGATTTGCATTGGTAAATCAACTTATGCACGTTGTGGAATAATTGCAAATCTGACACCTGCTGAAGCTGCATGGCGAGGTCATTTGACCTTAGAATTTTCCAATTCTTCCAATGCTGACTGTCGCATCTACGCCAATGAAGGGGTAGTAAAATTGCTATTTTTAGAGGGCGAACCCTGTGCTATTAGTTATGAAGCTCATAAAGGCAAATATCAGGATCAAAGTCAGATTGTGACACTAGCTAGGGTATGCTAGTAGTTCGGTTTGAATTACTTGTGAACTTGTGATTAAGAACGATATTTGGATTACTGAAATGGCTCAAAAAGGTATGATTTTACCCTTTGAGCCAATATTAATCCGAAAAGTGCAAAAAGACCCAGACTTAGGGGTTTGTCCTGTAATTAGCTACGGTTTATCTTCCTATGGCTACGATATTCGCCTTTCCCCATCTGAGTTCCGCATTTTTCGCCACATTCCTGGAACTGTAATTGATCCCAAAAACTTTAATCCTCAGAATCTAGAATCAACGGCTCTACATACGGATGCCAATGGTAGTTACTTTATCTTACCTGCTCACTCTTATGGTTTGGGAGTTGCTCTAGAAAAACTCAAGGTTCCAAATAATATTACGGTGATTTGTATAGGTAAATCAACTTATGCACGTTGTGGCATAATTGCAAATTTAACCCCTGCTGAGGCTGCTTGGCGAGGTCATCTTACTTTAGAATTTTCTAATTCTTCTAGTGCCGACTGTCGCATATATGCTAATGAAGGAGTTGTGCAGTTGCTATTTTTAGAAGGCGAACCCTGTGCTATTAGTTACGAAGCGCGTCAAGGTAAATATCAGGATCAGGCAGAAATAGTGACGCTAGCGCGCGTATAGCTCAAAAATAAACGAGCTTATACATTTGCCGTAATTCCAGTTGAACCAAAACCACCAGTTCCTCTAGATGTCTGACTGAGGTTATCAACTTCTTCAACTTCAACATGGATTACTGGTGTAATAACCATTTGAGCAATTTTCATTCCTTTAGTCACTTTAAAAGGACTTTTGCTATGATTTATTAAAATTACACCTATTTCTCCTCGATAGCCTTCGTCTATCGTACCTGGCGTATTTAAAACTGTAATTTGATTTTTAAGAGCTAGACCACTTCTAGGACGAATTTGAGCTTCGGTGCTTTCGGGTAATTCTATTGAAAGACCAGTACGTATTAATCTACTATCGCCAGCAATAATTTCTACCTCTTCTATGGAAAATAAATCTAGACCAGAATCATTAGAGTGTTCGTATTTGGGAGTTATAGCTAATTCAGTTAATCTTTTTATTTTAAGCTTCATCTTGCTTTAGCCTAAATATTGTCAAGCAAATATTTTAGCTTCTACGGACATCATTTGTAAATTGGCTAATTAATCCAATGAATACTAAAAATATCACTTTATCAAGAACAGAAAATAGTGTATTAAACCAATTATTTTCTGATAGAACCATACGATTGGAGTCTAGATAAAAATACATATATAAACTTGGAACCAAAACTGTTAGTAATAATATATACGTTAATAAATAACTAAACTTATTTAACAAATCCTTCTTGAAGGTTTTGAAATCATCAGATTCTTTAAGTTTTTTCCTTAAGAGTTTTTGATCCTTTCTAAAAGGTGCATCAAGCCAGCGTCTTTCATCTTCACTTACTTGAACTTGATTGAGTATCTCTGGTCTACCTGGATCATTAGTATGTGGGATCGATGATTTAGTTTTAACATAATAAAACATGAGAGATACAAAAGTATCTACTTCTGGATTTAGTTCTATCGACTTGTTACTGTGATTATGAACAGCAATTAAAGAATTGCCTATATAATCAGGATCTAAAGTTGTACCAATATGTCCTAGTCCCTTGGAAACCCAACTAACTTTTGAATGATACGTTCCAGCTATTCTTTTTGAAACCCAAATAGCTTCGTTAGTTTGAATTAGAATTGTAGAATTTGAAGGAATAATAATTTTATTGACAGAGCTATCATAAGCGCTTTTTCCATCCTGAATTCTCCATGCGAGCTTACTGGCTGTTAAATTGTAACTGGCTCCTTTAAGGTTGCTTTCATTAAAAGGATATATTAAAGTAGCTTTTCCTAATTCTCGCTTGATATCTAAGTCACTTAATGTACTCATATCTACGCTAATTTTTATGTAATTTAACTAGCTTGACTTGCAGCTAATTGTAGCTTGTGTTATTTGGCCCACAACCGTAATTTCCTCAAATATTTATCTTTTGCAAAAAATTAAAAATTTCAAATTCAAAGCTTTTTTGGATTTGAAACTTTTAATATTTAAAGGGTTTAAGGTGCTAATCGCGCCTTGCCCAAACGAGATTTTTCATACCATTCTGCGATCGCTGGCACCCAATCTGCAAAATGGGGCCACATCATTTCACATAACTTTTGAATTTCGAGTTGAGCGTCTTTCTTGTTTCTCAAGTCACAAAAATGCAAGAAAGACCTTAAATTAAAACTAACTACAAAATGCTGGCGATAATCAAAAGGCATTTTACCTCTTACGTGTTCCTCAGACATTCCCGCCTCAAAGTCAGCTTTGTATCGCTTGGCTGCTTCAAAACACCACTCTAAATCTGATGCTCTTTGCTCTGGTGAATAATAGTACTTTTTGCCTTGTCTATCACTGTAATAACCAACAGGACGCAGGTAGAAAACATCTTCAATATCTTTCTTACCGTTTACTACATCAATAAATTGGTTACCTGTATACCTAAAAGATTGTACATCAAATGATACAGCTACCCTGTGTGTACGCGCCTGCTGCATGACACTGTGGGGAAAGTATCCACAGTTAAAGCAGATCTGGGGATGCTCTAAAGGCCCGTAATGTCCCCTTTCACCTGCTAAAAGTCGCTTCACAATAATTTCGCCGCTTTGTGACTCCGAGGGCCACGAGTCGCGCTCGTCAAACACGAACCCCTCAGTGTAGTCTTGGTGCATGGCGGCATAAATCACCTGCTGAGGATTGGGTGTTTTGCTAATAACCTCTACGCGGAATCGATGCATGAGCTAGTTAAGGCTTAATTGGTAGCTGGGAGTGCCTACTAATAAGTTGTGCAGCCTGTTCGTTAGACATCTCCATGAGAACGATTCACTATCATATCTCTGCCTTGGGCTAGACTAATTTAGTTTACAAAAATTAATAATCGCGTTACACTTCTTTACATAGTGATTCAAGTCGGTAAAATCTCATGCGTACAAATGCTGCCATCGTTGACGATCAGGGACTAATGAACAACTTTGCGATCGAGCCAAAAGTGTATGTAGATGAGCAAGGCGATCGCACTGGGTTTACAACTTATGCAGAACTCCTCAACGGTCGTTTAGCAATGATTGGTTTTGTGGCTCTCATCGCATTAGAAGTTTTCACAGGTCACGGGATCGTTGGTCTGTTGGCAAATCTGTAAAAGCTAATTTAAATTACTGATTTTAATTTTTTTTAACAAACGCAGAGACGGGATATATCCCGTCTCTAATTTTATGTAAAATCAATGGTATTTTGAAAATAACTGACAGTATCAGCCGTTTTTATGGACACAGTACCAGATAAATTATGGCTTTAACTGCTTCTACAATGTTGCCTCTCGGCACTAATGCTCCAGATTTTCATCTACCAGAAGTAGTATCTGGAGAAAAAATTTCCTTAGCTAATTTTGCCGATAAAAAAGCATTGTTAGTCATGTTTATTTGTCGGCATTGTCCGTTTGTCAAACACGTTCAAAAACAGTTGGCGCTGCTAGGAGATGAGTACTTCAATAGCGATTTGGGAATAGTTGCTATTAGTGCTAATGATGCAAAAAACTACCCAGATGATGCACCAGATTCTTTAAAGGCAATGGCAACAGAATTAGGGTTGAAATTTCCCTTGTGCTACGACGAAACTCAAGAAACTGCCAAGGCTTATACAGCAGCTTGTACCCCTGATTTTTTTGTATTTGATAGCGAACGCAAACTCGTTTATCGGGGACAATTGGATGATAGCCGCCCAAGTAATGGCAAACCTGTAACAGGCGCAGATTTACGTGCAGCTATTGAAGCGGTGTTGACAGATAAACCTGTACCAAATGAGCAAAAGCCAAGTATTGGTTGCAATATTAAGTGGAAAGCTGGAAACGCACCCAGCTATTTTGGTTGATCAAACTCTAGCTTGAAAATTGGGCATGGGGCGTTTATTTTCATGCCGTCGTTGTGAGCTTAAGCCCGTGGTGATCTGTCTTGAAAAGCTGATGTTGAGCTTAACAACTAAACAGTCAGATGCCAGAATAAAAATTCACCCTCGCTATAGTTTCTGAACTAGTGAGGGTGAATATAAATTTGCGATTAGTGTTTGATTTCCAAATTGAGGATGTAGCGTCCCAATTGGACTTTTTCTGCCCACAATTCGTACTCTATGCGCAGATGCTCTGGCAAAGTTTGCCCACTGAGAACCATAGCGGTCGTGAAATTACGCAGTCGGATAGGCTCATTAGGTTGCAATGACTCAGTTGGCAACCAGTAACGGCTTACACCATAAACACCCTGTTCCCAGAAGTGACGATAACTCACTTGAGCGTTACCTTGCATAGTCATGATTACCCGGTAAGGGGAAATCTCCAGCCATAAAATCCTCGGACTGCTGGGTGCATAAGCATTGCTCCTTTTTTGGGGAGGCGTGTCCTCTGGATTGAGGGAACTCACTATTTCGCAACTTATTAAAGGCGGTGCAGTCAACAGTAAATGAAAGCGGTCAGTATCTTTTTGATACAATGTCCCGGCAGTTTCCACAACCGACCAGACTGGCAGGTCAGTGGAAATAAGTGATAAGCACACGGGCTTGCGGTGATGGGTCAGCATGGGAGCGATAAGGGCTAAAAGCTATTGAACAAAAACAAATCAACACCAGGGTCTCTAGCAGGTCAGGGTCAGAAACTAAATCGTGAAACATGCTTAGATATTAACTGAATCTGCTTATTTGGTAAGCCAGATAAATAAAATTGAAAATACTTAGGGTACGAATTTAAAAAGCAAAAACTACGATTTTTATCCGGAAAGCTAATTTCAAAGTAAATTTAGTGAATATATTGTAAATAATCTTCAGATTACGAAATTAATATAGCTGGAGTATTTGGTGAAACACAAGCGGAACAATTTTCGTAGCTTTTAGAAGTGTAAGAAGCTAACAAATGAACATCAAATTTACTTAGATTGCTAAGAGAAAGCTGACTCCTTCAATAGGTAAAAGTATCAATTTTGGTAGATTTGATTAAGTTTTACAGAACAAAAGACGATAGGATACTAGGGAGGAAGTCAACAGCCGCGGCACACGCAATCGCTTATGTACTTCCGGTGTCTTCAAAAGCCAGTGTATCCTAATGTCGGCTGCTGTTATAACCGTAGAAACGCAAAAAGACCTTTCAGATAATTTAATTATCCAGCGACCTCCTTTTGGGCTATCCTTGCAAGGTCGTATCCGGGTTCCAGGTGATAAGTCTATCTCTCATCGTGCTCTGATGTTGGGTGCTATAGCCCAAGGTGAAACTGAGATTCAAGGGCTTCTCTTAGGAGAAGACCCCCGCAGCACTGCTAGTTGTTTTCAAGCAATGGGCGCGGAAATTTCTGAACTCAACACAGATTTAGTCCGAGTTAAAGGTATTGGGCTGGGGAATTTACAAGAGCCAGTGGATGTATTAAATGCTGGAAATTCTGGCACTACACTGCGTCTGATGTTGGGACTGTTGGCATCGCATCCAGGGCGCTTTTTTACAGTAACAGGCGATAGTTCCTTGCGATCGCGTCCCATGTCCCGTGTAGTTAAACCTTTGCTGCAAATGGGGGCACAAATTTGGGGACGCAAAGGTAATTCTTTAGCACCCCTAGCAATTCAAGGTCAAGCCCTCAAACCAATTCACTATTATTCCCCCATCGCCTCTGCGCAAGTGAAATCTTGCATTTTACTTGCTGGTCTAACAACTGAGGGACAAACCACCGTTACCGAACCCGCCCTTTCCCGTGACCACAGTGAAAGGATGTTACGGGCGTTTGGTGCAGAACTCAGTGTTGACCCAGAAAGTAACAGTGTGACAATTACCGGGCCATCTCAATTGTCTGGGCAAAAGGTAATAGTCCCAGGCGATATTAGTTCAGCAGCTTTTTGGTTAGTAGCTGGCGCAATTGTTCCTGGTTCAGAATTAGTAGTAGAAAATGTGGGCGTTAATCCCACCCGCACCGGGATATTAGAAGCTTTAGCATTGATGGGAGCTGATATCGAACTGGAAAATCAGCGAGAAGTTGCGGGTGAACCGGTAGCTGATATCAGGGTGCGTTCCAGTAGTTTAAAAAGCTGTACGCTCGCCGGTGATATCATACCGAGAATGATTGATGAAATTCCGATTTTGGCAGTAGCAGCAGTATTTGCTCAAGGAACGACAATTATTCGGGATGCAGCAGAGTTAAGAGTTAAAGAAAGCGATCGCATTACTGTTATGGCGCAGCAACTCAATAAAATGGGAGCAAAGGTCAGCGAATTACCCGATGGGATGGAAATTACAGGCGGTACTTCCTTAGTTGGTAGTGATGTAGATAGTTATACAGATCATCGCATTGCTATGAGTTTAGCGATCGCGGCGCTGGTCGCCACTGGAACCACTACGATTCACCGTGCAGAAGCAGCAGCGATTTCCTACCCTGGATTCTTTAATACTCTGACAGCGATTATTAACTAGTAGTCGGTTCAATGACTCATAACTTTGCCAAATTCATTCCCAAATGTTATGGGAATGAATTTTTATATAGACTGGCGATTAGAACTCCGAGATCTAAACCCTAATTTGTTTTTTATAATAAGTTTTATTTAGTTGTTTTTGCGTGAATATAGATATTTTCTATGGCATGAATCTAAAAAAATAAAAAATTATTTACAAAGCTCTTACTGTCACTATCAATAACTTTGCTGAAGTATTTAACAAATAGTAACAATCATTTACTTGATGTTGTATTGGTTAGGAGTTAATATTCTGCAATTATTACAACTTACATGAGAGTCATGCCTGTATGATATTGACTACAATCAATCTAAATCCAAAGCAAGTTAAACTACTTGTGTAAATTCGAGATTTTGCATTGGAGAAAATACAATTATGGGCTGGTTACAAAGACTTTTTGGCATGGAGAAACCAGAAGATGCTCAAGTTAACCCTGAGCCAAGTTTAGTTGCAGAGGACACTGGTGAAGAATCCATTGCTCCTGAAAGAATAGGACTGAATGGAGAATATGACCAAAGTGGTTTAGCAAAAAGAGTTGCCCTTGCTTTTGATGAAGATGGTAGTTTCGATGATATTGATAGCCTTTATGTTGCTCAGACAGGAGGTACAGTAGTTTTAAAAGGATCAGTACCTTCTCAAGATATTTTAGATCAAATGGTCGAGACTGCTAGGGGAGTTAGTGGTGCTACTGATGTTCAAACCGACCAAGTTACAGTTGGCTAGAACAATTTTTTAATTAATGGGTGATTAGCTTACACAGGCTAATCAATTGTCAATTGCAATGGCATTTTTCAAAGCCATTTTGTTAGACAGCACTTACACAATAGTGCTGTCTAGAGCTTTCATGAATATATCCTTAATTATTCTTTGTAGTAGACATTCAATGAACACTCAAATTAAATTACGTCAATTTGGTATTGGGCTGACATTATTAAGTATTTTAATGTTAGTTAGTTGTGGTAAAAAACCTGAAGAATCTGCTAGCAATAATGCTGGAAACTCAACTGCTGTTTCTCAAGTTAAGCCTACTGCTAAAAGTGGAACTAATGCTGCGATTCCAGCAGCAGCACAAAAGTTAGGGGTTAAGCCACAAGGTGAAACTACTTGTCCAAGCAATGCACCTATTAAAGGGAAAGTTACTCAAAAGCGAGGTAATATATACCACACTGCTAAGTTGCCTGATTATGCAAAAGTGAAACCAGATATCTGCTTTAAAGATACAGCAACAGCAGAAAAAGCTGGTTTTACAGCACCTAAGTAAGTAGGCTAGTACCGCTGCGCGGAAGTCAAAAGTCATAAGAATTGGATTCCAGGCTTTTGCGTTGTTTGAAATACTAATTTTCTTTCCGCTGTGATGTACGAGTTACTTACTTTCGATAATTAATAGTATCAATTTTCGGTTTTGGCTTCCAGAGACGTTGTATACAACGTCTCTATTATTTATGCACGTATTTTTGTCTTCGCCAAATCTTGAATCCTTTGGTTGATATAGTGTGAGATTTTGTCTCTTCAGGAAACAAAGCTTATTAGCACAAGAGATCAGTTTTTTTTTGAAGATAACAAGGTAGTAACTCACCACTAAAATACATCTGGGAAAACCCGTAGGCTAATTGTTAAATATAAACGTTAATATATAGGTTATCTTTAAGAGCTTTGGTAAAATATGACACTTACGATAGTGCGGCTATAGGGAGAAAGACTGTCTCTATAAGCTCTAATGATTTTACCCTTTAGATATAAAAAATTTACTTATGCAACTACGTCTAATTACTGCAACCCTCCTGCTGACATTAGCTTCCCCATTGCTATCCTTTCATACTTCAACACAAATTCTTGCCCAAGCGCCAACACCTACAGCAGAAGAAAAAATTACAGAGGCGATTACCCTGAATAATAACGGTGAAGGACTGGTATATAAAGATTTAGTCGGTTTAGGTGACTTGCAAGCAGGGTTAGAAATGTTTCAGCAGGCGTTGACGATTTTCAAAAAATACAATGCTAAAGCTGGAGAAGCTAACAGTCTTACCAATATTGGCTATGTTTATTTGCGTAAGGGAGAATATGCCAAGGCACTGGACTTTTTGCAACAGTCTTTAAGTATTCGTAAACAAACACGGGATCGCCAAAATGAATGGGTACCTCTTTCCTATATAGGAGAAGTTTATACAAATTTAGGTCAGTATCCAAAAGCACTAGAAGCTTATCAATCAACCTTAACTATTCTCAAAGATCTGCAAGCTGCTAACCCTAAAGATTCTAGTTATTCTACTAGTCAAAAAAGTCTGCTTACTGATACTGGGGCAGTATACTTTAGGATGGGTCAATATCAAAAAGCATTGGAACTTTATCAACAAAGTTTAGCAATCTCCAAAGCCAACAGCGATCGCATTGGTAGTGCTGAGACTCTGAATAACATTGGAGTTGTTTATATTAATTTGGGAAATTACACTCAGGCGCTAGATTCCTATCAACAAGCTTTAAACCCTATCCAAGACTTCTGCTATAAGGAAAAATCAACTTGCTTTTATGGTACAGAAGCAGCTATTTTAAATAATCTTGCAGGTGCTTACTTTAGCTTAGGGCAATATCAAAAATCTTTAGAACTTGCAGAAAAATCTTCAAATATTTACAAAAAATTCCGTACTGGTGAGTACAAGGGGACAAATAAACAGGATATAAAGTTACTTTACGATGCACTAGGACAAAATCCCCAAGCTTTGCAACAAGTTACCAGTCGTGCCAATGTTGGTGATGCTTTTGGTAAAGATTCTTTTCAGTTTCAAGGTGAAGCACTAAACCTTAATAACATCGCGCAAATTTACCTTAGTCAAGGTAAGTCTGAACAAGCGCTAAAGTTATATCAACAGGCTTTAGGTATTTACCAAGAAAATAAATATCAAGAAGGTATTGCTTTTACTCTTAATAATATTGGGCGTGTTTACGCTAATACAAGCAAGTATCAGCAAGCGATAGAGTCTAACCAGCAAGCTTTGGTTAATTATAAAGCAGTGGGCGATCGCACTGGTGAAGGTGTAACTCTAAGCAATCTCGGACAGATTTACCAAAAACAAAATCAGTCTGAAAAAGCTTTGGGATTGTATCAGCAAGCTTTAGCAATACATCGCGAAGTTAGCGACAAAGTTAGTGAAACCGCAACACTAAAATATTTAGGAGATGTGCTATCGCAACAAAATCAACCACAACTAGCGATCGCATTCTACAAACAATCAGTCAATCTCACAGAAACTATCCGCAAAAGTTTGCGAGTTGTCCCTACAGATATCCAACAATCCTACACCGAAACTGTTTCTGAAAGATATCGCAGATTAGCTGATTTATTACTCAAGCAAAACCGTTCAGCAGAAGCACAACAAGTTCTAGATTTATTGAAAATACAGGAAGTTCAAGACTTTATTGGTAATAGTCGTGGCAGTATTCAAAAAGTTGCCAATACTCCGACAAAAGTAGTTAATACTCAAAGAGGAATAGCTAATAGCGATTCTCAACCACAACAAAACTTACCTCTTAAACCACAAGAACAAGAAATTTCGCAAAAATATAGTGTCATTCAAGATAAAGTAATTGTTTTAGGCAAAGAACTCACAAGTCTGCGGAAAATCAATCCCAAGGAACGTACATCTACTCAAGAAAAACGGATTGCCGAACTGGTAAAACTTGAACAGGATATTACTGGTGAGTTTAACAAATTTATCAAAAGTCCCTCTGTTGTAGCGTTGGTTCAGCAATTATCTGCAACTTCAGGACAAGAAAATCTCAGTTTACGCCAACTAAATTCTCTGCGGGATAATTTACGACAGTTAAATCAAAAAGCAGTACTACTTTATCCCTTGGTTTTAGAAGATAGATTAGAGTTAGTTATCGTCACAGCAGACGCACCACCCATACATCGCACAGTACCAGTTACCAAGGAAGAGTTAAATAAGACAATTCTTGAGTATCGGCAAACAATCCAAGTGCCTCATAAAAATATTAAAGAGCCAGCACTTAAATTGTATAACTGGCTAATTAAACCCATAGAAAATGAGCTAAAACAAGCTGATGCCAAATCGATTATTTATGCTCCAGATGGACAATTAAGATATGTTCCTTTAGCAGGTTTATATGATGGTAAAGAGTGGCTAGTACAAAGATTTATCGTTAATAACATTACATCTGCTAGCCTCACCAAATTCAACAACAAACCAGAAAAAGATAATAAAGTTTTAGCGGCTGCTTTTACAAAAGGTGATTATACAATCAAACTTGCCAATCGCTCAGAAGTTTTTAGTGGCTTGCAGTTCGCTAAACAGGAAGTAGAAAACTTAGCCAAGACAATTCCAGGGACTAAGATACTGTTAGATAATGTTTTTAGCACTTCAGGTACAGTTCCCCAAATGAATGATTTCAAAATTGTTCATTTGGCAACTCATGGACTGCTAGTAAAAGGTAATCCCGAAGATTCCTTTATTCTATTTGGTGATGGCGAACGTGTAACTCTACGAGATATAGAAAATTGGTCTTTACCAAATGTAGATTTAGTAGTTTTGAGTGCTTGCCAAACAGGCTTGGGAGATACATTAGGTAATGGGCAAGAAATTCTTGGTTTAGGATACCAGATTCAACTAACAGGAGCTAAGGCATCTATAGCTTCATTATGGTCTGTATCTGATGGCGGAACACAGGCTTTAATGAATGTATTTTATAAAGTATTGCGATCGGGGAATCTAACAAAAGCTGAAGCCTTACAAAAAGCTCAAATTGCTTTAATTTCAGGTAATTATTTGGGCTACGCTAAAACTCCACAGATAGCAAGCAAGCAAAATAAAGGTAATAGTATGTTAAGTGCTGCTTCTGAAAATCAATTTAGTCATCCCTTTTATTGGGCACCCTTTATTTTGATTGGTAATGGTCTGTAATATCAGTTAACAGTAGGGTGGGCAATGCCCACCTTAACTAGAGAAGAAGATGTATTCTGAAACACAATTGCTAAATAAATTCACATTTCCAAGTGCAAACGTGTATACATATTTTACGCAAACTATCCTAGATAATTATGAACAAACGTATCAAAAAGCAGTTATCAACTACCTTGCTAAAGGAGCAGATCAAAATTTTTTCTGGTGTTTTTTAAACGCTGCTTTTTTTTGGTGCTAGGATCTACGACTATAAATATTCAAAGAAAAGTCCTATAGCTGTGAAACAAAAGCCAAAACCAAGGATCGCTTTGCTTCGAGAAAAGGCAGGGCTAACCCAGCTTGAGTTGTCACGTCTTGTTGGCGTGACTGAAAGCACTATCCAGAACTGGGAAAGTGGCAGAACTGGGACAGACCATATAGAAAGAATCATTAGGTTTTGTAAAGCTCTTAATTGCCAAGTGGAAGACCTAATTGAGTATATGAGTGAGTCACCAGAAGCTACTGGAGCACAACCAAGTTCATTAAGTGAAATACATCATCTTTTAGGAACTGAAGAATCTGCCACTGCTACTAGTACTGACGCGGAAGTAACTTCAACGCGACATGTTAAAAGCAGCTGAAATATATCTTCAGCTAACTTTGCTGTAGCAAGAAATTTCAAGCTGAGTTAGTTACGAGGTGCGGCAATTTGCTCTATCTCACTCTTTCACTTTGTAATGAAGATGAGAGGTTTCTGTAATTGCAAGTTAATTGAGCTGATTAATTTTGGCTTGCTGCCAGAGAGTATCAACGCTCACAAATTGATAGCCTTTTTGTAGCAATTGTGGAATTAAGATTTCTATTGTTGCCGCAACATCTTGACCGCCATAAGCACCATCATGTAAAACAATAATTGAACCGTTTTGTACCTGATTGAGAACGCGTTGCACTACGGTGGTGGCTCCTGGTCTAGACCAATCTACAGGCACGACACTCCACATCACTGGACGATAATTCCACTGAAGAAATAGTTTTAGAGTTTGGGGTGTAAATAATCCGTTGGGTGGTCGGACATCTCTTACTTGCTCAGGTAGGAGATTGCAAGCACTATAAATTGCAGCTTGGGTTTTTTCCAAACTTTCTCGAAGTTGTATCGGGGAAAGTAGAGGAAAAGAACGATGGTCGTAACCATGCAATCCAATCCAGTGTCCGCGATCGCATACCGACTTAGCTACATCTGGTGAACGATTTACACAAGCACCCAACCAAAAAAAACTAGCTTTAATTTGATAACGGTCTAAAACTGCCAATACTTCTGGTGTGTATTGGGGATGGGGACCATCATCAAAGGTGAGTGCGATCGCTTTTGAATTGCGATCGCCACTCCAAAGACAGTTAGGAAAACTTGGTTGGAGAAAACGATAGAGAATTGGCAAGAGGGGAGCAAGTTGCATTTTGATTATATTTGCTACTTTTACTCGCTTGTGATGGAAGCATTGCACAAGTTCAACAAAGCTTTTTTGCCAGATGCGGATCGACAGACAAAGGAAATTCTCCACTAAGTCTGGTTTTAATCCTGCTGATTGCAAAATACTCGTGTTGAAACAGCACTAGCTTCCTACCATGCATTCAGAAATAACATCTGAGATTACAGGTTGCAAAGTGCGGAGTACTCGCCACTTGGTCAAGGTGTGTATTAATTTAAAGCTAATTTCTCTATCAACTGAGTTACGGTTCCTGAATGTAGATGGGCTTGGTAAATAATTTGGACTTGATCTAAAGTTAGAAGCCCTTAATCTGAACCGATAACCTCAATGAGATACTTGAAATAAAAGGAACTAGAAGCAGTAAACGTAGCTTTTGAAGAAGCGGTGATGCGATCAATACAGGTACTCAGGTTTTTTCACATTCGGAACATCAGGGTGGGATTTGACTATGAATACACAACTTACGGATGGAATACTGAGCAAATGCTGATGTATTAAGTGTGTTGATTGCGATCGCTCTACTAAAAAGTTTGTGTAAAGGATGTTAAGCAAAACACTCCATAAGTCTGTAATTTAACTCCCCTGAAACATGAACAATGCTGCTAAAGTTGTTAAACAGCAGAACGAACATTTCCGTAATATTCCATTAACTCTCTGCGCCCACTACCGCGATGCGGCGTAGGTTTTTCAGGTTGATTGGGCTTTGGTTTAGGTCTGGCGGAGAGTAACTCTTCTGAAGCTGAGGAGGCCAGCAACAGATGAGATACGCGATTGACCATCGCTTGATAGTCAAAAATTAAGGTAGCCATTACCAGACTTGAGGCTAAAAGTGAAACTACAGCACGCATAGCAGATGTTTATTTTAGAACTCACTTATTCACTGCTACTTAGTTTTTATTACTGCATCCGGACAATTCCCTAAAAAGTATTGTTTTTTACAGAATAAAAATAAACACCTTAAACATCGATATGTTCTACTAGTAACCAATTACCAGCAGTATTCAAGCGACCCCAAACTGTGAGCAATTGCTGATGGTTACAAGCTTGTAGTTGTAAATCGATATGCGATCGCAAGGTCACAAGCTGGCAAGCCTTTTGTTTATGAACTCTTGGTGAAATTATAGTGAATCTGTAATCCTGCTGAGTCTGTCGATGAAAAGTGCCTTTAAAATAGATCTGGTTCCGTATTAATACTTGATTTTCTATATGGTGATAATACTGAGACGATGATAAAGTTGGGCAATTGCCGTTGTCAGGATAGGCTTCTGGATTATTTAAGTAATATGTTTGCCACTGTAACCACTGAGAATCACAAGGCATCAAATTAAACAATGGTACAAGTGCCGCAGGTGCGCGATCGTCTTTCAGTAAAGCTGTTTGCAGTGCTTTTATTGGTAAATCTCTCGGTTGACAATTCACCTCAACGCACATAGCCGCTGCCATTCCGGCGGCTTGTCCAATGCCCATCACTACAGGTTGCAATCTGGTTGCCCCATTGGCAATATGAGAAACAGAAATATTCTTTTCACAAACTAAAAAGCCGTCTGTTGTTGCGGGAATTAGACTACTGAAGGGAATTGTGAAGGGAGTGCCAGTCCAGCGTCCTCCCCAGCGAATAGATTTAGGTTGGAGTGGAAAGTTGAAACCAGGGTAATGGTGATCGTTGGCATAGTTAGCGATCGCAATTGCATCTATATTTAATGATGCAACCTGACCCCCTGCCACAGGCAAAATATCCTGTTCTCGGACAGTTGTAATTCCCACTAAGCGCCGACTTTCCCGGTAGTAGGGATGCAATGCAAAAGCTGTAGCGGAATGAGGAAAAACTTGCGTAGCCAAACCGTAGCGCCGACCACACTGCTTCTGAATAAAATGAGCGAAATTTTGGCTATGCCAGCGAGATTCTTGAATAAACTCATCTCTGCTTGCCTTTGACTCTAACAGCCGCCCTAATCCTTCGCCGTAGTCATTACCACAGATAGGCCAATTCATCATCAATAGACCCCCAGGTAAGCGCCCGTAATTCAAAAATTGCTCTGCGCCATAGCCATCCCAAGCACCTGCAAACAGAGATGGATCATAGTTAGGGGCAGGAGGAATTTCTGGAGCTACATCTGCGCCATAATCTTGCATTAGCACCACCCCAGTCGGCGCTTGTACGGGATATTTTTCTGTGAGATGATTGGCACTTTCTGGTGCACTAGGTTCTCCCCATTGCGATCGCCATTCCCAACCCCAACGATAAGGAATCTCAGCTAAAGCCAATAAATCGCCTAATTCTGTAGCATCGAGAGTAATCTTAGCTCTGACAATAAAATCACTAAACCGAACGCCAGTTACACAAGTTCCCTGTCGAGAAACTTCTAATGGAATTTCTCCATCAATCCAATGCAGATTTGGTAACTCCTTTACCCAATCCGCAAAAATCTGTGCTCCAATACGCGGATCGAAACTAAAAAAGCTTACCCAGCTATGATCCAAACCTCCTGGTTGACGGTGCTGCAATTCTCGTAAAAACTCACCCCATAAACCCGTGTGAAAAGCTTCTAATTCATTCCCATCAGGGACAGATACCCCAGCCGAGGTTAACATTCCCCCCAACCAAGAAAACTCACTCACCAGAATAGTTTTCGCCCCTCGCCGCGCCGCTTGAATCGCCGCCGCCGTACCACCAACTCCGCCACCCACAACTAAGACATCAGCTTGATATGTCTGATTCACCATCTATTAACTCTCACTAGAATTGCGACATATTTTTACCAGTTGGGTGGACATTAGACAAGAGAATTTTTTATTTCGGATATTTCGTTTATGTAGTATGTAATATATAAGGGTAGCGTCTTGTCCTCAGACATCGCCCACCAAAAATATTATGTTCCAGCGAAACCGACCCCTAGATTTAGTCATACCTTCAGAGCAGGAAACCAAGTCCATCAAAGAATTAGAACGCATATTAAAAGTTGCAGGTTCTCAACCAAAACTAGTAGGAGCCAATGGAGAACAAATCCCCATTCCGGAATCTGTGTATCAAGCCCTATGTAAAGTTGTCCATACAATGGCGTTAGGTCAGGCTGTAGCTGTATTCCCCGAAAAGCGGGAACTGACGACACAACAAGCCGCTAATTTTCTCAACGTGTCACGCCCCTATTTAATTAAGTTGTTAGAACAGGGAGAAATTCCTTATATTCAAGTGGGTTCCCATCGCAGAGTCAATTTCGACGATTTAAAGAAGTATAAACAGCAGAGAGATGCAAAGCGTAAGCAAGGACTCAAAGAATTAACTCAGTTTCTTGAAGAAGAAGGGTTGTATGCTCAAGAGACTGGTGAATTAAATCAGTAATTATGGCTTCTTTATCTGTAATTTTGGACTCCTGCTTCAAGTCCTGCATCAGCAATCTGAGGATCTCAACAACCCACCGTTAACTGTTGCAGAATTGGTTGATAACTTAGAGCAAAATAATAAGGTAGTAAAATTTGCTGCGAAAATTCGCCATCATTTAAAGACTCAATCTCAAACCTGATAGCTTAAAGTTGACGACTAATGTTACATCTAATAACGTTGAGAGGTGAAAAATCAACGTGAAAGCACAGGTATTTAGAGGCGTCAATCAACTTTCCTACGAAGAGATTCCAGTACCGGCTCTGGAACCGGATGAAGTGCTGGTACAGGTACGGGTAGTGGGGTTGTGTCAATCAGATATTAAAAAAATTCGTTATCCCCTTTACGAACCGCCACGCATTTTTGGACATGAAACGGCGGGAACGATCGCATCTGTGGGTTCTGAGGTCAAAGGTTGGCAAGTGGGACAAAGGGTGGCGGTAATGCATCACATACCCTGTATGCGTTGCGCCTACTGCCTCAATGAAAATTATTCTATGTGTGATGTCTATAAAAACATCTCCACCACAGCCGGATTTAACGCCAGTGGCGGCGGTTTTGCCGAATATGTCAAAGTACCGGGTCATATTGTGCAAAATGGCGGGTTAATTCCGATTCCTGATGAGATAAGTTTTGAAGAAGCAAGTTTTGTAGAACCGACTAACTGCTGCTTAAAGGCAGTAAAAAAAGCTCAAATTGCACCCGGACAAACTGTGTTGGTAACTGGTGCTGGGCCAATTGGCTTAATGTTCATCATGTTGGTGAAATATTTCGGAGCCAGAGCGATCGCTACCGATTTACTACCCTCTAGAATTGAAAAAGCTTTAAATGTGGGTGCAGAAGCCGCTTTTGACGCTCGTGACCCCGATTTACCAGCAAAAATCCATGCTATTACTGATGGGTTGGGTGTTGATGTTACCTTACTGGCTGTTCCTAGCGAGAAAGCTTTCTTTCAAGCTTTGGACTGTACTCGTAAAGGTGGCAAAATTCTCTTTTTCGCGGAGTTCCCCGACGAAGTATCAATTCCCATCAACCCGAATCTCCTTTACCGCCGAGAAATTGACTTGATGGGCAGTTATAGTTCATCCTACCGCCTACAAAATCTCTCAGCCGATATTGTATTTAATCGCCGCATTGATGTAGAGGCATTAATTAGCGATCGCTATCCCTTACAAGATTTATCAAAAGCTGTGGAGCAAGCGATCGCTCCGACAGCAGAAACCTACAAAATTTTAATTTATCCCTAAATAACTGGTCATTAGTCATTTGTCATTTGTCAACAGTCAGACATTTCTTCCCCCTGCTCCCCTGCTTTTTCTCCCTTGTCCCCCATTTCCCTAAAATGTCCATCACTCTCGCAATCGTCGCCCTACTAGCTTTCTACGTCGCCTTTAACCTCGGTGCTAACGATGTTGCTAACGCAATGGGAACTTCTGTTGGTTCCAAAGCTGTGACTTTGAAACAGGCGTTAATTATTGCTGGGGTGTTAGAGTTTGCTGGTGCGGTATTGTTTGGGCATGAGGTAACGGAAACTCTGGCGACGAAAGTTGCCAACCCCGCCTTATTTGCTGCTACACCGCAAATCTTAGTTATGGGGATGGTGACGGTGTTACTAGCCTCTGGAGTTTGGCTGCAAATTGCCACTTCACGGGGTTTGCCTGTATCCTCTTCTCATGCAGTTGTGGGTGCGATCGCCGGATTTAGTTGGGTAGCTTTGGGAGTCGGTGCAATTGATTGGTCATCCATTGGCTTGATTACTATTGGCTGGATTTTAACGCCCTTAATTAGTGGTGCGATCGCCGCTTTATTCTACAGTCAAATCAAGCGCTGGATTTTAGACCAACCCAATCAATTGGTGCAGTTAAACGAGTGGCTTCCCTGGTTGAGTGCGTTACTTCTGGGGATATTTGGAGTGATTGTCCTGCCATCGCTGACTCAACCTCTGACAAATTTTTTAATTGACCAAGTTGGGTTAAATATACCTACTTACGATATTCCCCTATTCACAGGTGCAGTAGCAGCAGTTGGGCTGACTTTCTATAACTGGCAACAATTAGATAACAGTAAAATTCAAAATCCAAGTTGTGCTGAAAGCGCACCAAACGTGCAACCCAAAATTCAAAATCCGACTGAGCGCTTATTTGGTCGCTTTCAACTGCTGAGTGCTTGCTTTGTAGCCTTTGCTCATGGTTCTAATGATGTGGGGAATGCGATCGCTCCTTTAGCTGCGATCGTATACATTAATCGAACTGGTAGCGTACCCATAGATGGCATTACTATCCCCATATGGATTTTAGTCCTTGGCGGTGTCGGTATTGTGGGTGGTTTAGCCATCTGGGGTAAAAAAGTGATTGCCACCATTGGCGAAAATATTATTTCCTTGCAACCTAGTAGTGGATTCTGTGCCGAACTCGCAACTGCCACAACTATCTTACTTGCCTCCCGTCTAGGTTTACCTGTATCCACCTCCCATGCTCTTGTTGGTGGTGTGGTTGGCATTGGACTGGTGCAAAATATTAAGTCAATTCAATTCCAAACTCTTAAGGGGATCGCGGCTGCATGGCTAATTACAGTCCCCATCAGTGCAATCCTTAGTGCTGCTATCTTTAGCATTGCCAAGATTTTTTTTCTGTAAAGATTACGCCTGAATCTTGATTAATTATTTATATTTTTCTAGCTTTTCCCTTGATCTGCATCCGCAACTTATATAGGCGAATTTAATCAGGCTAAAGCCAAAATGTTCTTTTGCACAATGGCTGCTAATTCACTAGAATATTTTCCAGAGGTTAGCAATATTCTTAAATTGCGCAAACCAATAATTTAATCCCGATTACAGATATAAACTGTCGCTTAAGTTACATTCAACAGTAATTAGTAAATAAGTCTAAGAATTGAGACAACCTGGTGGTAGCAAAGTATTCATTCACAAGTCTTTAACAATTACTATCTGTACAAAAAGAATACGTATGGATTTGGGGTAAGATTTTTTCTCCCGAAAAAATCCTGCTAAAAACATAGATGATTGAAATAAGACTGACAGAATGTTTACCTATGATTCTGAACGAAACCCAGTTTACTAAGTAATAAGCTAAATTAGATGCTTTGCCAACTCTGTGTTCAGCATGACAGAATTACGTTGATATGCGTAAGTCCTGTTAAAATTTTTGGTTTATCTGACGAACTCTAGGAAATTAGTATGAACGCCAAGCAGTTATACGGGAAGCAGCTTTATCGTCAAGGTGTTAGAGGTTAAAAGCTAATGGGGCGATTTGAGAAGCAACCAGACAACCCGCGAGTTAGAGGCGATTTATCCAGGGCAGCAGAAAATGCCCTCTGGGCGGTTGTTGAGGATTTAGAAAATCTTCAGCAGCACGTACTGAGGTCGTTGCAGGAAGAAGTAAAGCGGCTTCAGACGGAAAAAAATCGTTTAAGTGATGATATTCAAAAACTGCTTGATGAAAAAGAACAGTTACAACAGGCGCGCCAAATCACTGAGCAGCAGGTCTTAATCCGTCAGTTAGCAGAAGCTTTGGCAAAGCATATATCTTCGCAACTACAATCCTCGCTGACGACTTTAGCTAACCAAGCGATAGAGAGCAACGCCTACGAAAAAACAACATTAGGGTCAAAAGCGGAGAACAACGAGAATGTAGAGCAGCTGCTTGGCTCCTTAGATGATACTCTCACCATCACCTTTAACTCACTGCAACAAGAGCTGAAGAACTATCAAAGCAATCTTTCCCAACAGTTGTCGCGGATGCACAATCAACAACAGCAAGGGGAAGTGATCGTAGCGGAGTTAATTAATCGTTTGCAAGGTCTGGAAAAAACAATTGCAGAAACTCCACTAAAAGCTGCACAAGTATCACCACCTACTGTGTTGCAATTACCTGAACAGCCAGAAGTAAAATCGCCACGCACTGTTTTGCAACCACCGCAAGAGCAACAGAACATTTCTTGGGATTCCCCGCAGTCAGAACAGAGAAGCAGCCAAGCTAACGAACCACTTACATTTTCACAGAGTCAAGCTAACTTACAGTCAGAGGCTCCAAAAGCAACACTTCTGTCAGAAAGTGAAAATATCACCGAACCAAGTTTTGTCATTTCTCAAGATTTGGCGGAGAGTGAAACTACACCGGAGCCTACTTTACCTTCAACGGAAGTAACATATCCACCATTCAGGAGAAATGACCCTGAGCCAAGTTCTGTCATTTCCCCAGACTTGTCAGAGAGCGAAACTGGAATAGAGCCTATTCCATTACCAGAAGCCACACCCCCACCAGTCAGGAACAATCCTGATGAGCCAATTTCTATCCTTTCGGGAAGCGAAACTACACCGGAACCAGCTTTACCATCGCGCAAACACGGAGTAGCTCCGCCATCACTAAGTTTACCTAGCTCATCAAGCTTATCCTCTATTCAGATAGGTTTCTTGCTGATTGTGTTGTCAGCGGTGGTGTCATCGCTTTACAACGTAGCTATTAAGGTGATTTTCCATCAAGGTTCTGAGATTCTAGGAGTAGTTGAAGTAGAGCGTTTGCTTGTGCCAACTTTAGGCAATACGCTATTAATTTTGATGCTGCGATTGCTGGTGGTTGTACCACTGATGTTGCTTTTAGCTCCAATGATGCATCCACGAGTCTGGGAAGACTTACAAACACTATTTAGCTCAGTACGCGGCGGTTTTACTCCTAGTAATACCAAGACACGAAAGATTTTGCAGTTGTCGATCGCTAGCGGATGCTTTTTATTTTTATCGCAAGTGCTGATCTACATTGCTATTAGCCAAGTTACAACTGGGATGGCGATCGCACTTTTCTTTATCTATCCAGTCATTAGTGGACTATTGTCTTGGTTTTTATTCCGCGATCGCCCTAGCGTCTTCCGCACAGCAGCCATTGGTGGGGTTTTCTGCGGCGAGTTACTGATTTTGGGTGGTGCTAGTAGTATTTCTCTCGGTAATGTTCCCCTAGGTAGTAGCACAGCAATTTTGTCAGGAGTGGCTTTTGCTGTCTACGTTGTCCTCACACGGATATGTGCTAGCAAACTGCATCCGGTATCTTTTACTTTGATTAACTTCGCTACCATGTTGCTGTTGAGCTTTATCGGTTTGATGATACCTTTACCTGGCGAGTTAGGCTTAGTACTAGAACCTTCTAAGTTGTTGGAAATTATTTTAAGTGCTTTTATTTTGGGCGTACTGACTTTGTTAGGTTACGTATTCAATAATGTTGGGATTCGCAAACTAGGTGCACCACGTTCAGCAATTATTGGTGCAAGTGTCCCATTCTTAACTGTGATTTTTGCTGGGTTGCTGATTCAAGAAAACTTAGAGTTTGTGCAAATTTTGGGAGTGCTGTTAGTAACTTTTGGAGCAGCAGCTTTTAGCTTTGAAAAAGTGCGAAATCAGCTTAATTCTTCTAATTCAGCAAATTAGATTTTCAGTAGTAGCCAGCTTAAATTCTAAGAGTGAAAAGTCAAAAAAGAGATAGCAAATTCTTTATTTTAACTTTTCACTTCTTACTAATATATAAATCCGGTTTGATTTCTAAACAAATAACTTACTCTTCTACCTACCTCTACGAATAATACGTTTCACTTTAAGGTTAATACAAATAGACAGCAGGTGGAAAAAATTAAAGACAAATCATTTGTAATAGGCATTTCGTGAATTGGTATAAGTTCACAAATCAAATATAGAAATCAATTTTGATATTTGAAAAAATTCCGTACACTTAAAGCTTAATTGTAGGGTAGGCAATGCCCACCAGAACTCGGATATGGTGAGCATTGCCCAACACCACTTACTACCCTGTAGGAAGCCGCCGAAAGGGTTCTCCGACTTGAGGCGACTGGGTTTATCGCTCTTCCGTCACTTTGGGGAGAGAAAATAAATGTAGGTTGGGGAGCCACTCACGTGGGCGGGTTTCCCGACTTGAGTGAAGTGGCGTTTGAACGCAGTGAAACCCAACTAGATCAAGGTTTAAGGATGTTGGGTTTCGTTCCTCAACCCAACCTACGCCTAAATTTATAAAAGTCCGGCATAATCAGGGTTGTAGATTTTTATCTCGCGAGAGTGATTAAAGAGCGTTATTCTGAACTCTGGACTTTAGACTTTTTACAGCCTTAACGAAAGAATGTGCTATTTAAATGCGTCACAGCTTACAAAGGAGAATAGTTTTTAACGAATAGCAAAGTCACAAATATCAACAAAACTTAATTTTACTTTTTGTACAAAAAAATTAAATATCAAGCACAAATATCTTAAAAATACATTACTTTATCCCAATTCAGCACAAACAAATGTTATTATTTAATAATATACCAAAAACTTAACAAAATAGTTTTAATCGCACTGTTCAGCTTTATTTAGATATCTATAATTTGGCATCAATGAAAAATCAGTCGGCAGATAAAAGCAACCAAGTTGTTGGTGTAGCCATTGGGAGTCTAAATGTCTCACTTTTATCAATGGTTAAGTTTGAGTTCGCAGTCTAAAACTCAAATTTTTATCGCTGAGTGCTGAGATCGGTTTTTCTCTTTAACACATTACCAGGTAGATTTTAGTATTAGCTAATTATATTCACCCTATAGTTTTTTAATTTCACCAAGTCCTTTTAAATCTCTTTTGATAAACCCCAAGTATAAAATACATACAGATCTCTATCTAAAATATTGTCCGAGTACGGAGAAACTTTTTGACACAGCCTATAAGAGTCTAGCTTGATAAGCATCCCACCCTTTTAACCTATGCATAAGGATGTAAGTATAAATAGCCTAAGTAATATTACGGTTATAGAGTAGATGAATTACAGCAAAAACACTATTTTTGATACATGTGCTAGAAATTACGCGGAAATTCATAATTTTGACTACCAACAACCTCATAGTTGAAGCATAATAAATAATCTGAAGTGAAAATATCGCCTTCAGTCGGGTGTATACTACTTACTTTCCTACGGCTAATAAATTTGTAAACGTGCTATTTAACTGTCTGTTATATGAGTAACGACATAGATCTGATCAAACGTCTAGGCCCCAGTGCGATGGATCAGATCATGCTTTATCTGGCTTTTAGTGCCATGCGGACCAGTGGGCACAGGCATGGGGCATTTTTAGATGCAGCGGCTACGGCTGCCAAATGTGCAATTTACATGACCTATCTGGAGCAAGGGCAAAACTTGCGAATGACCGGGCATTTGCACCACTTGGAGCCGAAACGGGTCAAAATCATTGTGGAGGAAGTCAGACAGGCCCTGACTGAAGGTAAATTGCTGAAAATGCTGGGTTCTCAGGAGCCTCGCTATTTGATTCAATTGCCTTATGTTTGGATGGAAAAATATCCTTGGCGTCCCGGGAAATCGCGCATTCCCGGCACAAGTCTGACAACCGAGGAAAAAAGGCAAATTGAGCAGAAACTACCAAGTAATCTGCCTGATGCCCAGTTAATTACATCTTTTGAGTTTTTAGAGTTAATTGAATTTTTGCACAAGCGATCGCAGGAGGACATGCCAACCCAGCACCAGATGCCTTTGAGTGAAGCTTTAGCGGAGCACATCAAGCGCCGTCTACTCTACTCTGGCACGGTGACGCGCATTGATTCTCCGTGGGGTATGCCTTTCTACGCTCTTACCCGTCCTTTTTATGCGCCAGCAGACGATCAAGAGCGTACTTATATCATGGTGGAAGATACCGCTCGGTATTTTCGGCTGATGAGAAATTGGGCAGAAAAGCGGCCAAATACTATGCGAGCCTTGGAAGAGCTTGACATTCCTCCAGAACGCATAGAACAGGCTCTAGAAGAATTGGATGAAGTCATCCGCGCTTGGGCTGATAGATATCACCAAGAAGGTGGCATACCGATGATTTTACAAATGGTGTTTGGCAAGAAAGAAGACTAATAACTCAGGTCAAGAGTCAAGGATCAAGGGGAGCTATTGCGGTCTTGGGGTCTCACGCCAGTCCGCTCAACAGGGGGAACCCCCGTACGCGGCTGGCTCCCCAAGTAGAGCAAGTAGCGTTTAAGAGTCATAATTTGGAATTATGAATTGCTTATTTTCCTTGTTCCTACGAAGTTCTGAGCGGCGGAAGTTGGCGCTGCGACTTCTGTGCTGATCTTCTATGCTTGTTCCGCCTTTCTGCGGTGAAACAAAAATCCTGATGGCTATTTGCTGTACGAGCTTCAATTACTACCTGGTTGTGTGGGAATTGGAGCCGTTTCAAAAGTAGGGCGAAATTCTGTGGGTCCTTGAACTTGGGGTAGGACCGAAGGTGTAAATGTGCTAACTGTGTCACTGCCACTGATACAAGTATCTAGTGCCTGAGTAAGAGCAAAGTTAATTTCACTACGTAAACCTACCACACATTGACCAAAGCGGACAGGCAACAAACTCCGACCGCAGTAATTTAAAATTGCTGGGTTAGCTGCTTCTTTATTAGGATAGAGGCTAATACCAATTACACAACTAGCTAAATCTTCAGGACGTCGTGCTTGCCGACAAGTAGTAAGAGCATCTACAGCGCTGATTTGTGTCCGCCTGCTAATTGAAACTACGCAAGAAGACAAATCCCGTGGACGGAGTGCCCCTGCACAAGCTTGTGATGCAGAGTTCGCATTAATATTTACACGCAATAGCTGACCTGCACAGGCACGGTAATCATTGCTGCTGTAGGAGGCGGTGATAGCCATACTGGGAACCATCGTGGCTAACCATCCTGCGATCGCTAAAACTGGCGCTGTTACCTTCAGTGCTTTAGCCGACAACATTCTATAGTCAGAACCGCCTTTTTTGCTCATCGATTTTTGCTCCTTAACATTGCCGTTCTCCAAACACCCAAGGCTATGCTAACTCAATAAGTGCAACCAATCTTTCTTCATTTAGGGAATTTTAGTTGCATAGTCGAGGATAACTCAGCAATTCAAAATTCAACAAGGTCAAAGGTCAACAGTCAATAGACAACGATCATTCGTCATTAGTTCTTTCTTGCTCTCCCAGCCCTGCTTTTTTCTCCTTGTCCACTTTTCATGTAAAGTAATAAAAGTTTTTTAGTTGCGATCGCCTGTTGGCATTAGCACAAAATTCTGATGATGAAATCGATAATTTCTGGAAATTCTGTTTTCCAGGTATTTATAATGGAATGTCTGGGTAAAGTTGAAACAGGATTAGATTAAGGAAACACATGTCCCGATATAGAGGGCCTCGCCTCAGAATTGTCCGTCGCTTAGGCGACTTACCAGGATTAACTCGTAAAAGCGCTAGACGCGCTTATCCACCTGGTCAGCATGGTCAGAATCGCAAAAAGCGTTCTGAGTATGCTATCCGTCTGGAAGAAAAGCAGAAGCTGCGCTTAAACTATGGTCTAACCGAAAAGCAACTGCTACGCTATGTCCGTAAAGCCAGACGTGTGACTGGTTCTACAGGACAAGTGCTGTTGCAACTGCTAGAAATGCGCCTAGATAATACGGTTTTCCGCTTGGGTCTAGCTCCGACTATTCCCGCAGCACGGCAACTAGTGAATCATGGTCATATCACCGTGAACGGACGTGTAGTTAATATTGCTAGCTATCAGTGCCGTCCTGGTGAAGTAATCGCTGTCAAGGATAAAGAAGCATCGCGTAAGTTGGTAGAAGCCAACCTACAATATCCTGGACTAGCTAACCTCCCCAGTCATCTGGAGTTTGATAAAACCAAGCTGGTTGGTAAAGTCAACGCTGTTATTGAGCGGGAATGGGTGGCTTTACAAGTTAACGAACTGCTCGTGGTGGAATACTACTCACGACAAGCGTAATAGTCATTTGTCCTTAGTCATTTGTCCTTAGTCATTTGCAAAGGACAAATGACAAATTACTATTGATTACCCGCCAATTTGCGACATAGTACGGGTATATGTACCCGCAGTGCCAGATTCACGCTGTTTAAAATTAATTTCTGGCTTAATTGCCAGCAAATATCTTACCTGCTCTTGCAATTGTCCAGTGCTAATACCAGCCCTAAGAGCAGTTTTTAAATTAATTTGACCAGTTTCATTCAATAGACAAGGACGTAGCCAACCGTCTGCACTCAAACGCATCCGGTTACAGCGATCGCAAAAACACTCCGACATCTGACTGATGAATCCCAGTGTACCTTTGGCCCCTGGAATTTGAAATACATCAGCAGGTCCAGCACCACGAACTTGCGATTCTGTCAATCCCCAGCGATCGCGGATTTGTTGACGTAATTGCGCTGATGAGATCCAACCGCGATCCCCAAATAATTGTCCGTTACCAATCGGCATAAACTCAATAAATCGGATGTGCCAGTTGCGGTCAATACTTAGGGCAGCTAAATCGAGCACTTCATGATCGTTCACCCCAGGAATCACCACTACATTCAGCTTCAGGGGGTCGAAGCCGACGCGATAGGCAGCTTGAATTCCATCCCAGACTTGCGTCCATCGTTCACGACCGCGATTGCCGATAATTTGCTCAAATGTACCTGGTTCCAAAGAGTCCAGGCTAACATTGATGCGTCGCAACCCAGCATCGTAGAGGTTTTGGGCGATGGGGGCCAGTAAAAACCCGTTGGTTGTCATTGACAAGTCTTGGGTTTGGGGAAAAGACGCGATCGCCCCGACTAATTCCACCACATGAGGACGCAGTAAAGGTTCCCCACCAGTCAAACGAAACCGGGTAAAACCTACAGGAATAAATACCTCTTGAATCAGGGTGAGGAGTTCCTCATCCGTTAGAAGTTGTTGCTTGAGAATATAGTCTACTTCTGCACCTTCCGGCATACAGTATTGACACCGGAAATTGCAGCGGTCGATCAAACTAATCCTGAGGTAATCTACCTGGTTCATTTTTTAGTGTTTATTTCTATTCTATTTCTGTAAACGAGAAGCAACCTGATAGCAAGCGATCGCTTTTATCAAAAGTCGGTATATCCAAAATTTCCACAAGCAACTAGAATGGGATATTCTTTTAACGTCCTCAGCAATTACTACATGCCTTTGTTATTTGATTGTTTTGAATGCATAAAGTCAATTTTTCTCCCTCAATCTCCTGCTTTCAGCAAGTTTTAAGTCTAGCGAATTTTTAATGATCATTTTGAGAGATCGCTAAATGGTAGTAAAAGTACAACCTAGAAAAAATATAAATCAATTTTCCGTTTCACGTTGTTTTTCTGTAATGCTGCTCTTGGGTCAAGTATTGCTGCATTTACTCCAAGGAAAAACTTATCACCGTAAAATCCTAGAACATATGGTAACTGCTGGACCGGCTTCTCTGCCTCCAGTTCTTCTTGTCAGCGGTTTTGCTGGAATGATATTTACTATTCAAACAGCCAGAGAATTAGTGCAATTTGGCGCTGTAAGTGCTGTGGGTGGTGCTTTCGCCTTAGCTTTTTGCAGAGAATTAGCTCCCATATTGTCGGCTAGTATTATTGCTGGCCAAGTAGGTTCAGCGTTTGCAGCAGAGATAGGTGCAATGCGAGTCACAGACCAAATTGATGCTCTGCATATGCTCAGAACCGATCCAATTGATTACTTAGTACTTCCGAGAGTAATTGCTTGCTGCTTGATGACACCATTATTGACAATTTTTGGTTTAGTCACAGGCATCATTGGTGGAATTTTTGCGGCATCACAATTTTATCAAATTGCTCCAGAGGAATTTTTAGAGTCAGTCAGAAGTTTTTTAGAACCATCAGATTTGTGGATTATTTTGCTGAAAGGATTTATTTTTGGAGCTATAGTTGCTGTCAATGGTTGTAGTTGGGGGCTAACTACCAGAGGTGGCGCCAAGGAAGTAGGAGAGTCAGCAACAACAGCAGTTGTGACTACCTGGGTATTAATTTTTATGATGGATTTCTTTTTGTCTTTATTACTGTTTGGGAAACCCACGTTTTAAAAATCTGGATCATATAAGTAGGTCGGCGTGAATATTTATCGTTGGGATGAGGCAGGAGGCAGAAGGTGAGCCAGCGCGGTCTTGGGGGTTTCCCCCATGAGCGACTGGCGAACCCGAAGGGCAGGAGGGAAGAGGGTTTAAGCCTATTTGATTTTTCCACACCGTTCTACTTATCAGCGAATATGGTGCTGCAATTGTGAATTGTGAGAGCTGATTGATCAAGTAAATCTTAAATTTTTAGTGGTACGGCACACTTACATAACATTCATAGCACGTAGACCTTTGTTAACCTCTTAGAGGGCTTTTATCTAACTACGTTGCCATCGTTTGCTGTTCACACTGACTGGTTCGTTCGTGTAGAGATTGGCTTTTCTTCAGACTTAGACGGTGCAAGATATGCCCCAGCACCAAGTGCAACCATTCCCCCACCTATGGCATACATAACATTTTTATGAAAGTATTGCGAGCCGAGGTAGCCGAAAGCAATTGCCGCGACTGTTGTAACAATCATTTGAGGTAGTTTCATAAAGAGGCCGTCCTTTGATTAACGCTCTATTGAGGCAGATAGCGAGCAATTTGTTGCTAGTGGTGTGTAGTTCTACTATGTAAATTCATCTCAGTGGTCAAATAGTAAACTTTTGGTAGAGCTTGCACTACATTCTACAGAGAGGGAATCATACTTCTTTGGGTAGAAAAACAGGAGCGATCGCTTTTCAAACAAACATTATTTGAACTACCTTGTTGTCAATAAATAACCTCTAATCACCATCAGGCTCACTCACCCAGCCGCTACCAACGGCTTTGGTGCTTCTTGTCTTTGCCGCACCGCTTGTCCTGTAAGCATTTCCACCACATCCATGCCATTGCCAATTACACCAGGTACGCTGGGGTAGCAGGCACTCGCTCCCACCAGGAAGAGATTGGGTAATTCCGTTGTATATCCTAGGCGATCTAAGCCCACCTGTTTGGGCACCAACTTCGCGCCATAAATATTTCCTTGGGGTTGTCCCAGATAAAATTCACTGGTGGTCGGTGTGCCGTAAAGTTTCATCCGCGCATAATTGTCTACATCTGGAATCAAATCTCGCACACTAGTCATTATCTGCTGATAAACTTCCCGCTTTTTCGCTTTATAGGCTTTCGGGTCGTGTTTGTGCAGGGATTCAAATGGTTCGTAGGGACAGATGGTAGCAATCTCCAGAACATGATGCCCTCGTGGCCCTATTCCTGGTTCCTGAGTCTTCATGGTTGGACAAGAGAGGAAAATCCACGGGCGGCTAAAGTCTCCGGCTAATTGTTTTTGATATTCTCTGTTGAGGTCACCTGTGGGATAGTACCAAATATTCCAGTTACCAATACCGTAGCGTTCCGGGTCAAAACGGCTATCTAATCCCAAGTAAATATTGAAAGCACTAGCTGAGTATTCGTAGCCAGTTAAGCGTTGACGTTCCTTACGGCTCAAGGCTTCAGAATCATGCATCAACTCCACGGTTAATTTGGGGTCGAGGTCACTGATGTAAGCTTTACTAGCGCTATAAGTTTTACCATTGGCAATAACGCTGTGAATAGTGTTGTGGGACTTCCAGAAAATAAAATATACAGTTTATAAGAATGATAATCATTCCGAGGGGAAGGGAGAGGCTGCCGCAGGCAGCCTCTCCCTTCCCCTTTTTGTAGTAAATTCAAGGATGATTCGATTTTTCGGTAGAAAAAGGTGTCTATACAATTAACGGATTCACTAAAACACTTGTTGAAGGAAACGGCACAGCAATTAACAGGAGCAGCCAAACGTAAATTTATTGCACAAACAGTTGTGGCATTAGGATACGGAGGACACTCTCTAGCACAGCGAGAGTTGGGATGGAATCGGGTAACTATTAGTAAAGCAATCAAAGAATTAAATAGTGGTATCACTTGTATAGATAACTATCGAGGTCGAGGACGTTATAAAGCAGAATCACATCTACCAAATCTTTTATCAGATATCAAAAAGTTAGTTGATGGTCAAAGTCAGATAGACCCAAGTTTTAAAAGTCAAAGGCTCTATATGCGTCTTTCT
>NZ_MTAW01000220.1 GCF_002154725.1 Nostoc sp. 106C
TCGACAGTGTAAACAAGAACTAGGCTGGACAGATTATAGGTTCACAAATTTTCAACATATTGAGAGGTGGTGAGCCAGCGCGTTGCGGGGGTTCCCCCCGTTGTAGCGACTGGCGAACCCGAAGGGTGGGAGATTATTTTTTGTGTTTACACGATGATTAGTTTGAATTCTCCAGCCTTGTTAGCCTTAAATCAATCTCGTCAAATTGAGAGTGAGGGGCAAATAACTAGTCATATTGATTTTTCTAATCATCAACAATGGAATCATGAATCTGGATGGAAGAATGTTTTAAATAATCTGCGTCTAATCGTCCAACCACTCTTACTATTTTGGTTGATTTATCCCTGGCTCGATATTTTCCCTAATTCACAGTTATTACTGGGATTCAATCATTTAATTGCCGCCATGAATCAATTTAAACCCTGTTATACTTCTGGATGATTTAGCTTCTTTACTACTTGCTTATTCCGGAAAGTGACAGAAAAGGGATA
>NZ_MTAW01000043.1 GCF_002154725.1 Nostoc sp. 106C
TAGTCTGTCTTGTCCTTCTTTGCTTCCACAATATTAGACCTGAATCCTTACCATTTTGCGGGATAAAGATTTGCCATAAGTTAACTGGATGTTCCCGTGATGTATTCTCTAAACTATCTAATTTCAGATTGCCGTAACGCTCGCGAATAGTTTCTAAATATTGTACTAAGTTAAAATCTTTGGGAATATCAGCGTTTTCTTTTAAAGTAGTATCAATACTGGTTAATGTTTGTAACTCTAAAATAGAACGTAACTCTTTTGACTCTTGCAGCAGTTCTTGGACTTGTATAAAATACTGGTCTATAAATGCTTGCCAGTTAAACTTAGGTGGCAGAGTTTTAAGTTGTAGCCTTTGCCAACTATCTTCTAAAGTTTTAAAGTTTAAATCTTCACAGCTAATATCAAAAGCCTGACCAAGAATTTCCTTTACAGACTTGTCGCTAATAAACTTTTTGATATCTTTGGTGTAATCCTTGATTTCTTCCTCAGAAAGTTTGCACCGCACTTTTAACTGCTGTTGCATCAGTTGCAAAAATTCCTTTAACGCCTTACCAGCAGCAATTTCAATATCTTCTTTTTTCAGTTTGTCTACAATCTTTTTAGGAATACCCTTTAATAAATCCTTAGCCCAATCTTTAGCAGCATCCTTTGCTAAATCTTCCAAAATCGGCTTAAAAATAAATGCGGTAGCCTGAGTTACACCCCAAATAGCCAACCAGTCTATCATAATACTCGTATCTGTTTATATTTTGATTACGAGTATATACACTAGCTGGAGTGATGATTCCAAACTTCAGAGTAATTACAGAAATCTCAATCTTACCAAAAGATATCGAAATGGTAAAATCACTACAATACAAAATCTGCTAAAACCTCTGTGTGAAAACCGACAGCATATTTTATCGCCTATTTCAGGAATTCCCCAGCATCTTCTTTGAACTAATTGGCAACCCTCCCGAAACCGCCAACATCTATCAATTTGCTTCAGTTGAAATCAAGCAAACAGCCTTTAGAATCGATGGTGTTTTTCTTCCCATCCAAAATACAGCAAGTCCGATTTATTTTGTTGAAATCCAATTTCAACCAGATGCAGATATTTATTTACGCCTGATATCAGAAATTGCTTTATACTTACGCCAAAATAAACCAAAAAATCCTTGGCGAGGAGTGGTGATTTATCCTAGCAGGAATATAGATATCGGTCATAAAAAACATTTCTTAGAATTCTTCCAAAGCCAGCGTATCAGCCTAATTTACTTAGATGAATTAGGCACTACTGCGTTATTACCAATAGGTATTGCTACGATAAAATTAGTAATTGAAGGGGAAAATACAGCAATTAACACCGCTAGGGAATTAATCAACCGCACCCAACAAGCAGACAATTTACAAATACCACAAAAACAATTACTAGAATTAATAGAGACAATCCTAGTTTATAAATTTCCGCAAATGAGTCAAAAGGAGATAGAAGCAATGTTTGGATTAAGCGAATTAAAGCAAACACGAGTTTATCAAGAAGCTAGAGAAGAAGGTGAACAAATAGGTGAACAAAAAGGTCGTTTGGAAGCAAAATTAGAAGCTGTACCTAAGCTTTTAACACTGGGTTTAACTGTGGAACAGATAGCACAGGCTTTAGATTTAGAGGTTTCACAAGTCCAGCAAGTAGCGCAGCAAACACCCCTAAATCAATAAATTAATATTAATGCGATCGCTATCTAAACTAGAAATAACAGCAAAACCCCATACTTGGAGGTGCAGCAGTGGTACAACAAGTCACACCAGAAACCACTATCAAAGCCATCTACCCAGAAAGTGATGGACAGCCAATGGCGGATAATACAGAACAATTTACATGGATTATCAAAATTAAAGAAAATTTAGAAATCCTATTTGCATCGCAAGCTGATGTATTTATCGCTGGAGATTTGTTTTGGTATCCAGTTCAAGGAAACCCTAATATTAAACAAGCGCCCGATACAATGGTAGTTTTTGGTAGACCAAAAGGAAAACGGGGTTCTTATTTACAGTGGGATGAAGATAATATTCCGCCACAGGTAGTATTTGAAATTCTATCGCCAGGTAACACGCTCAAAGAAATGACCAAAAAATTGCAGTTTTACCAGCGTTACGGTGTAGAAGAATATTATATTTACGATCCAGCTAAGAATGATTTAAATGGCTTGCTCCGTTCTGGCGATAGTTTTGAAGTCATCGAAGAAATGAATGGCTGGGTAAGTCCGCGTTTGGGAATCCATTTTCAATTAACAGCAGAAACTCTGGAAATATTTTCATCCACCGGACAAAAGTTTTTAACACCTGTAGAAATTGACTCCTTACGGGAACAAGAACGTCAACGCGCAGAACAAGAACGTCAAGCAAAGGAAGCGGCTTTACAAGAATTACAACAAGAGCGCGATCGCTATCAAGAATTGTTAGCTAACCTCAAAGCGCAGGGAATTGACATAGATAATTTGTAATTAGCGATCGCACCTGATTAACGCTCAAGTACTAGTAACAGCGATGTCTACGACGGGCTGCGCCAACGCAATTTTTCCAACTGCACGTTCTGTTTCACTTTCTGTATGAGCCGCTGCTAATTCTTGTAAAGGATAAGTGCGATGAATCACAACCCGAATTTTACCCGCTTCAATCAACTCTTTTAAATAAAGCAAGTCTTTAGTATTAGGTTTTTCTAAGATAAATTTGACTTTTTGACCGGGTAGGAAGGTTGTTAAAACACTCTGCACAATACTTTCAGGGCTGGGTAGGGTTGTGATATATACACCATTGGGTTTGAGGACTCGTTTGCAATCAGAAGGCGATCGCTTACCAACGGCATCGAAGATCATGTTATACGGCCCTGTTTCTTGAGTAAAGTCTTGTTGCTTATAGTCAATTACCCGATCTGCTCCCAAAGATTTGACTAAATCCACATTTTTGGTACTGCAAACTCCTGTTACCTCTGTCCCCAAAGCCTTGGCAATTTGCACTGCGAAAATGCCTACACCACCAGCAGCGCCATTAATCAAAACACTTTGCCCAGCCTGGATATTACCCTGGTCGCGTAATGCTTGCAAAGCCGTGAGCGCAGCTAAAGGGACTGCGGCTGCTTCTTCATAGCTTAAGTTCGTAGGTTTGGGAGCCGCTAAATTTTCCGGGATAGCCGCAAATTCAGCATAAGCGCCTCCAGGTAAAGTAGTACTACCGTAGATTGCGTCGCCTGGCTGGAAACGTTTGACTTGAGAACCAATCGCTACAACTTCTCCCGCCAAATCAAACCCCAAAATCATCGGGAAGTTGTAACCTGTGAGCAATTGCAACATTCCCTGGCGGATTTTCCAATCAACGGGATTTACACTACTGGCGTGAATCTTCACAAGTATTTGGTCAGGTTTAATTGTCGGTTGCTCCACATCCTCATACTGCAACACCTCAGCAGTCCCATATCGGCGGATAACAACAGCTTTCATCTTAATTCCTCCTGCTACCCTGTTTTTCTCTATGAATACAGTTTACTGGGGACTGGGAATTGAGGATTAGGGATAAAGAAGATAAGCTCATATCTTCTACTTCTCCGTACAATCCTTATTTGAGGGAGATTATTCCTAAGAAAGTTACATTATTTTTCTCGATTATTATTGCTAAATCAATGATTTTGGATTTTTTACTTAGTTCTTAAATAACATCAAATTTTTTGTGGAAGATGTCAGCAATAAAAAATACTTACTTGTCTTCCTCCTTCTGAAAGAAAGAAAAATTAAGGTAAAAAATTAAGTTTTTTGAAAATGATATGCATTAATCCGCTTGTTATCACTTATCTGTAAGCTTTATATAGCAAGGTTTGCAAGCAGTATTGACTATCATTTTTAATGAAAAATTAAAAAAATATAAATTACATTTTTACCCAAAAAAAAATGATATGTTGGATACAGAATTGAATTTCGCACGTATCTGGAGTAGAACAACGTAGCCTACTCCAGTTTTTCCCCCCTCAATCCCCTATCACTACTGGCTTTGGGAGAGTTTCGGGGGAAGTTTGAGTACAAGCTCAAACATCTAAAAAGAATATAAAATATCGCCCAAACTATTGCAGGGAATGGATTTTAGCTGAGTACAAAAAAATCCTGTACCCCTCTTCAAAAATACTTGTACCCCAATCAAAAAATACTAGAACCCCTATCCGAAAAAAAATTTTTTAATTCTTGTAATGCCTAATTTATGAAGGTTTGAAGATTTGAGTACAAACCTAATAAATCCAATAAATTCTATTCCATATATACATATCACCGACCTGAAAATCGGCTGATATAAATCATATATCGCCAATCACTTAACGCTTCTACACAAAATAAAAGCGAAGAGTGAGTGGAGGGATGAGATAGCACCATGCTCCTGTGAATAGAAGTCGCGGCGTTACGCACGAATTCTACCCACGACCCTAACGTTGACACACACCAGCCGAAAATCAAGGATTGTAAGCCTGCCCTACTCTAAAATCGGATGTTCTCATCAGCATCTACGCTACCGCAAAAGAGTAAGTTCCTGCGAGCAACATGAGTAGAAGCTGCGACTTCGATTCCTGGGCATCAAGAGTAGCAACGGCATCTCTCACAGTGGCAAGCCAGTCCACCGACCCTTGCGAAATTCAATGACACTACCGTCTACAGGACTCCTCACCTCCTCCAGTCAGGAACCGACCACTACCCAAGCCAAATCAGGTGGTTGCGGATGCGACAGCAAAAGCAACGCCACCGTGGAAATGGACGAAAAACTCAAGGAACGCATTGCCAAGCATCCCTGCTATAGCGAAGACGCACACCACCACTACGCCAGAATGCACGTTGCAGTCGCCCCAGCCTGTAACATTCAATGCAACTATTGCAACCGCAAATTTGACTGCGCTAATGAAAGTCGTCCTGGTGTAGTTAGCGAGTTGCTAACTCCCGAAGAAGCAGCCCATAAAGTATTGGTGATTGCAGGTAAGATTCCCCAAATGACAGTCTTGGGAATTGCTGGTCCTGGCGATCCACTGGCGAATCCAGAAAAGACATTCCGCACTTTTGAGTTGATTGCAGACAAAGCCCCAGATATCAAACTTTGCCTCTCAACCAACGGTTTGATGCTGACCGAATATGTCGATCGCATTAAACAACTGAATATAGATCACGTTACTATTACCCT
Organism: Nostoc sp. 106C; assembly: GCF_002154725.1. Lineage (GTDB taxonomy): Bacteria > Cyanobacteriota > Cyanobacteriia > Cyanobacteriales > Nostocaceae > Aulosira. Next base: position 5,185 of record NZ_MTAW01000043.1, read on the forward strand.
AAATACAATCGACCCAGAAATCGGCGCACAGATTTATTCTTGGGTTCACTACAAGCGTAAGCGTTATAGAGGTGTTGAGGGAGCTAAGATTCTGCTCGAAAAGCAGATGGAAGGCTTGCAAGCCCTCAAAGAAGCTGATATCTTGTGCAAAGTCAACTCGGTAATGATTCCGGGCATCAACGACCAGCACTTGGTGGAAGTAAATAAATTCATTCGTGAAAACGGCGCATTCCTGCACAACATCATGCCGTTGATTTCTGCCCCAGAACACGGCACACACTTCGGTTTAACCGGTCAACGCGGCCCTACAACCAAAGAACTTAAAGAAGTTCAAGACAACTGCGCCGGCAACATGAAGATGATGCGCCACTGCCGTCAATGCCGCGCCGATGCTGTAGGATTGTTAGGAGAAGACCGCAGCCAAGAATTTACCAAAGATAAATTCTTAGAAATGGCTCCCGAATATAACCTAGAACAACGCGCCAGTGTTCACGAAGGTATTGAGAAGTTTAAACAAGAAATTAAAGCAGCCAAAGAAAAGGCACTAACTGGCAAGAAATTTGCTAATAATCCGAAAATCCTCGTTGCAGTCGCAACCAAAGGTAGTGGATTAGTTAACCAACACTTCGGTCATGCGAAGGAATTCCAGGTTTACGAAGTGGATGGTAGTGAAGTACGCTTTATCAGTCACCGCAAAATTGACCACTATTGCCAAGGTGGATTTGGAGAAGAAGCCACTCTAGACAACATAATTAAAGCGATCGCAGATTGCAAAGCGGTTTTAGTCTCCAAAATTGGGAACTGTCCCAAAGAAGAATTGCACAAAGCTGGCATACAGACTGTTGAAGCTTACGACGTAATTGAGAAGGTTGCTTTGGAATATTACGAGCAATATATCGAAGGACTAGGCAAATAGGGTATGGGGCATGGGGCATTTGCTATGCCCAATCCCCAATGCCCAATGCCCAATTCCCCATGCCCAGTACTCAAAAAGGAGAATAGTCATGGCTTACAAAATCACTAGCCAATGTATTTCCTGCGATTTATGTCTGTCTGTATGTCCTACTGGTGCAATCAAAATAGTTGATGGTAACCGCTGGATTGACCCCGCACTTTGCACAAACTGCGTCGGTAGTATTTATACAGTGCCTCAATGTAAAGCTGGTTGCCCCACCTGCGATGGTTGCGTTAAGCAACCCAGCGATTATTGGGAAGGTTGGTTTGCCAACTATAACCGCGTTTTAGGAAAGTTAACAAATAAAGAAGATTACTGGGATCGTTGGTTCAACTGTTATTCCAAGAAATTCTCTGAACAATTGCAAAAGCGTCAGCCCCAAGTGATAGAAGCAAAAGCATAATATATAGGCCCTTTGGGATGCTTGCCGCAGCCTAGGATGAAGCCTACTTATACGACTTCATCCTACCTTCCGACGAACGCCCTACAGACTTCATAATTCATATTACTGGTATTACCTCAAATTCTTGGCTCTTCTCTCATCAAAATTAGAAGCAATGCAAAATAGCTGCATTTATCTCGATAATAATGCCACCACTAAGGTAGACCCAGAAGTTGTAGCGGCGATGGTGCCCTACTTAACTGATTATTACGGCAATCCCTCTAGTATGCACACCTTTGGTGGGCAAGTTGGCAAAGCGGTGAAAACAGCAAGAGAACAACTTGCAGCCCTTCTGGGAGCCGATGAATCGGAAATTGTCTACACCAGTTGCGGAACTGAAGGCGATAACGCCGCAATTCGCGCCGCATTGTTGGCGCAACCAGAAAAGCGACACATTATTACTACCCAAGTTGAACACCCGGCAGTACTGAATGTCTGCAAACAATTAGAAAGCCAAGGTTACAGTGTTACCTATCTTTCGGTAAATGGTCAGGGACAAATAGATCTAAATGAACTAGAAGCTTCCTTGACTGGAAACACCGCCTTGGTGACGATTATGTATGCGAATAACGAAACCGGCGTGGTTTTCCCAATCGAGCAGATTGGATTGCGAGTGAAAGAGCATGGCGCTTTATTCCACGTCGATGCGGTGCAAGCAGTCGGGAAAATTCCTTTAAATATGAAGAATAGCACCGTAGATATGTTAACCTTATCCGGTCACAAAATCCACGCCCCCAAAGGAATTGGCGTTTTGTATGTGCGGCGCGGGGTAAGATTCCGTCCCTTGTTAATTGGCGGACATCAAGAACGTGGACGCCGTGCGGGAACAGAGAATGTTCCAGGAATTATTGCTCTCGGCAAAGCTGCCGAACTGGAACTGTTACATTTAGAAGAGGCCACTAAGAGAGAAAGAAGGCTGCGCGATCGCCTAGAACAAACCTTACTCGCCACGATTCCTAACTGTGAAGTTAACGGCGATATTACGCAGAGATTGCCAAACACCACTAACATCGGCTTCAAGTATATCGAAGGAGAAGCCATCTTACTCTCCCTGAACAAATACGGTATCTGTGCCTCATCTGGTTCTGCTTGCACCTCTGGCTCTTTGGAACCTTCCCACGTATTACGGGCAATGGGTTTACCCTACACCACATTGCACGGTTCCATCCGCTTTAGCCTCTGTCGCTACACCACAGATGCCGAAATCGATCAAGTAATCGCGGTTATGCCTGAGATTGTAGAACGTTTGCGTGCCCTTTCACCCTTCAAGAATGACGAAGCAGGTTGGCTGCAAGCACAAGAACAAACACTGGCTCATCATTAGGAATTGGGAAGGGGGCATGGAAGACAAGGGGGACAAAATTAATACCTCATGCCCTATGCCCCATGCCCACTCAAAACTCATCACTCAGCACTCGGAACTTAATATGTGGGACTACACAGATAAAGTATTAGAACTGTTTTACAATCCCAAGAATCAGGGAGCTATTGAAGAAGCTGATGAATCTGGGGTGAAGGTAGCAACTGGAGAGGTAGGTAGCATTGCTTGTGGTGATGCTTTGAGACTGCACTTGAAGGTTGAAGTTGCCAGCGATAAGATTCTTGATGCTCGCTTTCAAACTTTTGGTTGCACCAGTGCGATCGCATCTTCTAGCGCCCTCACTGAAATGATTAAGGGTTTAACTTTAGATGAAGCCCTAAATGTCTCTAATAAAGACATTGCAGAGTACCTGGGTGGATTGCCAGAAGCGAAAATGCATTGCTCTGTCATGGGGCAAGAAGCCCTAGAAGCGGCAATCTATAATTATCGTGGCATTCCTCTGGCTGCCCATGATGACGATGATGAAGGAGCGCTCATTTGTAGCTGCTTTGGTATCAGCGAATCCAAAATTCGGCGCGTGATTTTGGAAAATAACCTTACTGATGCCGAGCAGGTAACAAACTACGTCAAAGCTGGTGGCGGATGCGGTTCTTGTCTGGCAAACATTGATGATATTATTAAAGATGTAGAGCAACAAGCCGCAATACCTGCGCTCAACAACTATGGCGTGAAAGTTGCAACCGATATTGTTACTGCTAAGCAATCACAACGCCCATTGACCAATGTGCAAAAAATCGCACTAATTCAGAAGGTCTTAGATGAAGAAGTCAGACCAGTGCTGATTGCTGACGGCGGAGATGTGGAACTGTACGATGTGGACGGCGATAGAGTCAAGGTTCTGTTGCAAGGAGCTTGTGGTTCTTGTTCTAGCAGCACAGCAACTCTTAAGATTGCCATAGAAGCCAGGTTGCAGGATCGTGTCAGCAAGAACCTGATAGTCGAAGCGGTTGAGCCATTACTATAAAACTTACGCACTGCACAAATACACCCTAATGTGCATCAGCCAAGACACAGAACGTAGGATTGGACCAATAAAGTTCTCTTCGCATCAATACTTCAGTCCTACTGACAACAGAAAGCTAAAAGCACATAGGCAAGTATTCAACGCCTAATTGCGAATTCCATAATCCAACTCGCTTCAAAGGAATGAGGATATGAGCGCACTCTACGAAAAAATTGGCGGACAAGCAACTCTCGACAAAGTAGTTGATGATTTGTACAAACGGATTCTGGCAGACAACACCGTTAATACGTTCTTCGCTAAGACAGATATGGCGAAGCAGCGTGCTCATTTTACTGCTTTCGTAGCTCAGTTACTTGAGGGACCAAAGCAATATGCAGGCCGTCCAATGGACAAAACCCACGCAGGTATGAATTTACAGCCCCAACACTTTGATACTATTGCCAAACATCTTAGTGATGCAATGGCTGCAAGTGGAGTTCCGGCTGCTGATGCTAGCGCTGCAATGGCTCGCGTCGCCAATTTGAAAGGCGCTATTGTGAACAAGTAACAGGACTGAGACATTGATTTTTGACGAAGACATCAGTCAAGTCCTACCAAGTGTTTCTATCTGACACACAAGTATTTGTAAAGTGCGTAATTAGCTTTGTTAATAGTCAGGACAAATGGCTATTAACAAAGAATAAAACAAAAAAAATTTTAACGAGGAACATAGATGTCTTTACTACCAATAGTTTTTGCTGTGGAGCGATCGCCCCCAGCAGGCACTTAGTGCTAACGCCAAAGGCGACGTTCTACACAAACTCACTGCCGTAGCTCAACGGGCGTGAGACCCAACAGACAAAAGCAAAAGACCCACCAACCAACCAATTGCAGGAAACACGAACCATGACTGACGAAAACATTAGACAGATAGCTTTTTACGGTAAAGGTGGTATCGGTAAATCTACCACTTCCCAAAATACCCTAGCAGCTATGGCAGAAATGGGTCAGCGCATCATGATTGTCGGTTGTGACCCCAAAGCTGATTCCTATTGTTTTTACATAATGGTCAGTCTATAAACTACCCTAATTTACTAGGGACAAAAAATATTTCCACTATTGAATGATAGACAGAATACGACCAAACCCTTTCTTGAATAAATAATTAATCCTTTTCTGCCTTTTTTATTACTTTTTCAACAAGCCCTAATTACCTTACTCATCGCATTTTGATGTTTCTGACTCACCCTGATTTCTCTTTTTCTTCTGCCTAGAATGACAAAAGCGGTTGATGGGCGATTTGTCAATAACCTCCACAAAAAAGCTCAGGCTCTTGGTTTAGAACTTATTCCTATTTCTCAACCCACCGAATGTGTTTCTTGAAAGAGGGCGAAAGTATTGCTCTACTCAACCTTATTCTGTAACCTCGTAAATTGGCGAAGGTATTGGTGACGGAACCCTTTTTTAAATCTCGACATCAGCAAAGACAAAAGTCCTATTACTACTAGGGGTATTGAAGAAGGTTCTGGGACAGAGTGAGAGTTTTGTACAGGCTGATATACATTTCCTTGATATTTACTGAGTGATGTCAAAAGCCGCTGAATGTCGGAAGATGTATTACTGAAATCAGTACCAGCACCTTTAGAAAGGATGAGTCGGTTAAATGTCTCGGTTTCTGATGCACTAAAATCTCCTGTTAACACAGTAAAATCTTTACCTATTTTGCCAACAAGGGAGTTAATCAGGTTATTAATTTCAGCTTTGGTGCTTTGAGGTAAAGACTCTAGACTGTTGGTATTTTTATCAATACCTACTAGCCAGTTGCTATTACCCACAACTGTGTTGTCACTGGTGAATATCCAGTTACCATTGCCAATGATTGTGTTGTTACTACCGAAGTCCCAGTTGCCGTTTCCAATAGTTGCGTTTTCGCTACCGAAGTGCCAATTCCCATTACCTAAGGTTGCGTTGTTACTTCCGTCATCCCAATACCAGTTACCGTTACCAAGATTTGTATTGCCACTTCCAAATAGCCAGTTGCCATTACCAATAGTTGCGTTGTCGCTATTAAAGTTCCAGTTGCCATTACCAATAGTTGCACTGTCACTACCAGAGTTTGAGTTACCATTACCAATGGTTGCGTTGTTGCTACCAGAATCCCTGTTACCATTACCAACAGGTGCATTGCCTGCATTAAAACGCTGGCTGCGATCGCCAGAATAGGCCATGTTGTTGCCAAGAACTTCCCGCAACAACGGATCGAAAGGTGATTGCTGAAGCAGGCTTCCAGCACCTGCAATGGGGTTACCGCCACCTGCAAACGAGTTACTGCCAACACTTGGAATGGGACTACCACTGCCTGCAAACGGGTTACTGCCGCCACCTGTAAATGGGCTATCAGCGTTATTGGAGAATTCGTCACCTAGAACTAACTTCAAACGATCAAAGATTAATTGCTGAAGCTTACCACCACCTTCGCCCGCAAAAGAGTTGATACCGCCACCAGGAATTGGATTGCTACTACTGCCAGCGGAGGGATTACTAACAGCCGAGGTGTTGTTCCCATAATTAATTGGGTTGGCAGCAGATGCTTCCATCAGCATTAATCTCCTGTTTTTAGTTTAAAAATTTTGCAAAAAAAATGGTATCAAAAAGACAAATTTTAGTTACCTTGATGACGGGATTATTTAGTATTTTTTAAATTAAATTCTGAGCTAAAAGCGTAGAATTTTTTGTGCTTCGTAGCATAAAGTATTCAACACAATAGCTTTGATGGAAGCAAGAAAATTTTCATCAACCGTACTTCAGTAATAAATATTAATAAAATTCACCCTCAAACCGCAATGGCCAATCTTTTGATTTCTATGCCAATATTTTTGCTATTGAAACTAATCCGCAGATAAACAGATGTATTTCATCTTTGTATTATGTAGAAAGCGTTCTGCAAGAGGCTTTTCTTCGAGACGTTTAGCGATCGCCAACGTGTCTATGTTTATTTTTATCTGCGGATTGTTGCAGAAATCCTACTAACTGCCACCAAATGACGGGATACCGCCACTACCACCACCGAATGATGGGATACCACCGCTACCGCCGCCAAATGACGGGATACCGCTGTTATCGCCACCAAATGATGGGATACCGCCACTACCACCACCAAATGATGGGATACCGCCACTACCACCACCAAATGATGGGATACCGCCACTACCACCACCAAATGATGGGATACCGCCGCTACCACCAAATGACGGGATACCGCCGCTACCGCCACCAAATGCTTGATCTAAAGGTACGTCATCACCAAGTTCGTTTTTAAGCCTAGAGTTAACAAGTTTGTCAATCTCCACCCTCAAACTGAACCCGTCTGGCGGTTGAGTTGTGTTGCTGCCTCCACCGATTAAAGGATCGCTGCCACCATTAGCTAAGGGGCTGCTGCCACTGCTGCCACCAGTCAAGGGGTCGCTGCCACCACTAGTAGCCCAAGGGTTGACACCACCAGTCAAAGGGCTACCCGGAGCATTCGGGTCGCCAAAGCGAGTGAAGGGACTACCGCCACCAGGTGAGGAACCGCCGCCGCCAGATGGAGGAGGGCTACCTTTTCCACCACCAACGCCCTTGAATATATCACCGAAATCGTTTATACCAACTTCCTGTAAGCGGCCCCAAGGTGAACTCCCAAGTGAATTGCCACCGCCAGCAGAGGAATTGTTGCTACCACCACCAATCGAATCTGCCATCAGAAATAATCCTCCTATCTTTTGGGTCAAAATTACGTTAGTGCTGGAATATTAAGTAGACAAAATTTAACTAGCTTCACGGCTTTATTTTTGTCTTTTTACACTGCCGGAGCTAGTTATCAGCTATTGGCGTATTGAGCTTATTTGGTTGTAATATTGAGTAACTCATCTAATATTTCAAAACCAAAACTAAGCTTAATTTACGCTAGCTACATATATATTAAGTAAGTGGAATTGCTATTACAATGAAAAATATTTAGATTAAAAGGTCAATAATTTGTATATTTATTTTTTATTAGTGATTAGGGCAAATGTATTTAAAGTTTTTAGAATCTAACTATAGATTTTTGCTATTTGGCGCATGATATACATCCGATACTTATGCCTAATTCTTAATACCATTTTGCGCTCAAATATAAGTCGTAAGGTAAATGACAAGAGCAGGTGATATCATAATACGGTTCAGTTAAGGTGGTTAGAGATTGATTGTCACTTGTTGAAAAAGCCAGCATCTTGGGGGAGAATCCCCCAAACCCCTCCAAAATTAGTGTTCTGTTTTTTTGTTGAGTAACTAATTTTTTGGCTTTGTTGTTGATAATTTTCTTAACTGAACTGTATTGGGTGATAAGTAGAACGGTGTGGAAAAACAAAACTATGTTAAGAAAAATCAAATAGGCTTAAACCCTCCTGCCTCCTGCCTCATCCCAACGATAAATATTCACGCCGACCTACTTATCATTTCTGGTTAAGCAGTTGTCATTGCGAGTGGAGCAAAGCTGAACGTTCCGCGAACGCTACATTTCATTTCGCTCGCAATGACATAAATAATTTTACGTAACCACTTATTTTGGAATTTTCTCAGTACTCAGCCTTCGATCGCAGTGCGACTACACAGAACCGACTAATGCAGGCACAGACCAGCGATTAACTACTTTGCCAATAACGGACATTTCCTGAGTTAAGCGATCAAATTTATCAGGGGTTAGGGATTGGGGGCCATCAGATAAAGCCTTAGCAGGGTTGGGATGAACCTCAATCATCAAAGCATCTGTACCTGCGGCGATCGCAGCCATTGCCATCGGTGCAACATACTCGGATCTACCTGTACCGTGGCTGGGATCAATCATAATTGGTAGGTGGGTGAGCGATCGCAATACTGGCAGCACTGATAAATCTAAAGTATTACGGGCATATTTGCCATCAAAGGTTCTAATTCCCCGCTCACAAAGAATCACATTTGGATTTCCTGATGCCAAAATGTATTCTGCTGCCATTAACCACTCGTCAATTGTGGCAGACATTCCTCGCTTTAACAGCACGGGTTTATCTTGAGCGCCTACCTTTTTGAGCAACGAGAAGTTGTGCATATTCCGCGCTCCGATTTGGATGATGTCGGCTGTGTTAGCTACTGCTGGTAAATCGGCAGCATCCATTAATTCTGTGATGATACCTAAACCCGTAGCTTGACGCGCTGCTGCTAACAAATCTAAGGCGCTTTCACCATATCCTTGAAATGCATAAGGTGAAGTGCGAGGTTTGTAGGCTCCGCCACGGAGAAATTTGGCTCCTGCTGCTTTAACCCGCTTTGCTGTCTCCACAATCATCGCTTCATTCTCAACCGAGCAGGGCCCGGCTACTACTACGATGGGATGATGTTCTCCGAAATAAACACGTTCGTTGGGTGTGGGTACAATAACTTCGCTAGCTTCTCCATTTCTGAATTCTCGACTAACCCGCTTAAAAGGCCGCTGTACTCGCAATACTTGCTGAATCCAAGGGCTATACTCTTGAACTTGCAAGGTATCAATGGCAGAAGTATCGCCAATTATCCCCAGAATAACTTTATGCTCACCAACGCTTTTTTCTACTGTGACTCCCCAAGTTTCACTGATCTCTTGGCTGATCTGTGTAATTACGTCAACAGGCGTACCAGTCTTAAGTACTACAATCATGTTCTTTTTCCTTTTTTATAATTGAGTAGCTATTCGATTAGTGCAAAAATTTAGCTAGTTGCTCTAGTTTTTCCCAAGCAGCACCGCTTCGGAGAACTTCCTTCGCGAGCACAATACCTTTGAAACAGCCTTCTAAAATATCCGTTGTGCCATCAATGGCTTCACCTACTTGCAAAGCTAGCGCTGTATTTAAAGCGACTACTTCATGCTGTGCTTCAGTGCCTTTACCTTGAAGAACTGCCTTCAAAATTTCTGCATTTTCTGGGACATCTCCACCCCGCAACGCCGCAGTTGGTGCGGGAGTTAAACCAAGTTCCTCTGGATCGAGTGTCAGGGAACGGACTTTTTGATCTTGAAGTACAGCCAAATCAGTAACATCAGCCAAACCAGCCTCATCTAACCTTTCTCTTCCGTGGACTGCGATCGCTTGTCGGCATCCCAACTGCGATAAAGCTTGAGCAATCTCCTCTAATAAAAGCGGGTCATTCACACCAATGATTTGTCCTGTCGGTCGTAGCGGATTCACCAAAGGGCCAAGTAGATTAAAAATAGTCCGCACTTTCAAAGTTTTTCGCAAATCTGCAACCGCTTTGAGTGCCGGATGCCAACCGGGGGCGAATAAAAAGGTAATTCCCACCTCACCCACTGCTGCTTGTACTTTCTCAGGGCTGGCGTTGAGATTAATACCCAAAGCTTCCAACACATCAGCAGAACCAGTTTTGCTAGATGCAGAACGATTGCCATGCTTGGCAACTTTCACCCCAGCGGCGGCGGCAACAAAGGCAACGGCAGTGGAAATGTTGAAAGTTGAAGCGCCATCGCCACCAGTTCCGCAAGTGTCTATGAGAGTGCTGAGTGAGGAGTGGGGAGTTGTGAGTGGGGAAGATTGGGATTGCAAGACGCTGGCCATGCCTACTAATTCTTCGGCGGATACGCCTTTAACTTGAATCGCGGTTAAAATCGCTCCCGATAATACCGGGGGAATAGCATCTGTGAGCCAACCTTGCATTAAATCCGCAGCTTGGAAAACTGTCAAAGATTGCCGATTTAGCAACTGTTGCAATATAGCTGACCAGTTGTAAGATTCAGAGATGACCGAAGTATTTTGAGGTGCAGTTTGAGTTACAGCTATCATTGTTTAATCACCCCAAAACTTTAGCTACAGTTTGCACATCCTTGTCGCCTCTACCAGAACAATTAATCACAATGCGGGGATTGCCACTTAGTTGCGGGCAAAGGGTTTCGAGATAGGCGATCGCATGAGCAGTTTCTAAGGCGGGAATAATTCCTTCTAGTTGTGCAAGTCGCTGAAATGCTTCTAATGCTTGCTTGTCGGTGACGCTGTAATATTCGGCGCGGTTAATATCCTTTAAATAACTATGCTCAGGGCCAACGCCGGGATAGTCTAATCCAGCACTAATCGAATGTGCTTCGATTACTTGACCGTCATCATCTTGTAGGAGATAACTCATTGCACCGTGCAAAACTCCCACTCTGCCATGTGTTAAAGTTGCGGCGTGTTTGTCTGTATCTACACCTTCACCAGCCGCCTCTACTCCAATTAAACGCACAGATGTTTCGCCAACAAACTCATGGAACAAGCCGATCGCATTGGAACCACCACCCACACAAGCCAGCAGAATATCTGGTAATCCTTGCCATTTCTCTTGGCATTGAGCGCGAGTTTCTACACCAATTACAGTATGAAAGTCACGGACTAACATTGGGTAGGGATGAGGGCCTGCAACGGAACCCAAAATATAGTGAGTCGTTTCAACATTCGTTACCCAATCACGAATTGCCTCGGAAGTGGCATCCTTTAAAGTTCCTGTTCCCGCTTCCACTGGTCGAACTTCTGCCCCCATCAGCTTCATGCGAAACACGTTCAGGGCTTGCCGTTCCATATCGTGGATGCCCATGTAAATTACGCAGTCTAAACCAAACCGCGCACACACAGTTGCAGTCGCCACGCCATGTTGACCTGCTCCAGTTTCTGCAATCACTCGCTGCTTACCCATGCGTTTGGCTAGCAACACCTGAGCTAAGGCATTATTTATTTTATGTGCGCCTGTATGATTTAAATCTTCCCGCTTTAAATAAATTTGTGGCCCTGTACCATCAGGTCTAGCGTAATGTGCAGCGAGACGTTCCGCAAAATATAAGGGGCTGGGTCTTCCCACATAATCGCGCAGCAAATTTTGCAGTTCGGCTTGGAAACTTGGCTCGTGGCGATATTGATAAAATGCAGCTTCCAACTCAGTTAAGGCTGGCATTAAGGTTTCTGGGACATATTTACCACCAAAGCGTCCGAACCTGCCTAATGAATCAGGTCGCGCCGTCGCCGATGGGGAAATGATATCTTTAATCTCTGGAATGCTTACCACTACTTAAAATCCCCTCACATTCAATATTTCTTTCACAACTCATATTTCCTCTGCATTTCCTTCTCTGTGTTCTCCGCGTCTCTGCGGTTCGTTACTCTTCATCGAACCACAGAGGCACAGAGAACGCAGAGAGAGAAAGCAATAGAGTTTGGCTTACCTAGCGGAACCAACTTGTTGCAGCGATGCAGGAGTAATCGCAGCTTTCAGTTCTCGACAAAGTTGTTCTACAGCTTGCAGTCCTTCAATTGGATTACCTTCAGCTAACCGTTTCACAAAAGCACTACCAACAATCACAGCATCTGCGCCCCATTCTCTTACCTGATGTGCTTGTTCTGGTGCTGAGATACCAAAACCAACACCAATCGGTTTATCAGTGATGCTACGAATATCTTTGAGTAAATGCTGTACGCGGTCTTGGATTTGAGAACGCATCCCCGTAACACCTGTTACACTTACAAGGTAGATAAAACCCTGAGATTGACGGGCGATCGCTTCTATCCTATCTTGAGAACTGGTAGGAGCTACGAGCAATATCACTTCAATATCAAAAGTAGCAGCAGTTTGTATTAATTCTTCTGCTTCTTCTAAGGGTAAATCTGGCACTACTAACCCCCGCACCCCAGCAGTAGCAATTTCTGCTAAAAACGACTTAATACCCCGGTGCAATATGGGATTGTAATAAGTAAATAAAATGATTTGTGCTTTTAAGCAGGGAATTATAACGTGCAACATCTCTAGCACTTGCTCTAATTTCGTTCCTTTTTGCAAGGCGCGGGTGGCTGCGGCTTGAATTACAGGGCCATCTGCTAGAGGATCGGAGTAAGGAACACCCAACTCTATAAAGTCAGCACCATTACGATCTAAGATGCTTAAAGCCTCGGCGGTAGTTTGTAAGTTAGGATCGCCAGCGGTTATAAAGGGAATCAAAGCACACTGTTTGTGGCTGCGTAAAGTTTGAAAGTGATGGGAAATTGTAGTCATCCTAAAAAATGTTGATGGTTAATGGCTTTGAAATAATAATCAGCAATAAGTAATTAGTGATGCCTTCGCTACATTCTTCAGTCAACAAAGCTTTTTACTCCGTTAACGAGGCTTTTTGCTCCGTTAACGAGGCTTTCTGCTCCGTTAACGAGGCTTTTTGCTCTGTTAATGAGGCTTTTTGCTCCGTTAATGAGGCTATTTACTCCGTTAATGAGGCTATTTACTTCGTTAATGAGGCTATTTACTCCGTTAATGAAGCTTTTTGCTCCGTTAACGAGGCTATTTACTCCGTTAACGAAGCTTGAAACCTCATTTTTTGAGATTAGAGATGTGAGTAATAGCTAATAACTCACACAGGGGAAGAAATTAATCATGAGCGATAAATCATAAACCTTGATTTATACAACCTTTAGAACAATCTTGCCGCGCACATCCTCGCCGCCTTCCTCTAGCTTTTTATGCGCTTTTGCCATTTGATGCAGCCCAAAAGTTGCGCCGATAACTGGCTTTTCACTAAAACTTCATTGTTATTAGGTATCGGTTTTTCTACCTCAAGTTCTGTAAAGACTTCTGGTTCGCCAAAATTTGCGATCGCCATTGCTTTCATAACAATTGCCTCTAAGCTTTGTCTCTTGTAGGAAAAGGGTTAAAGGGAAAGCAGCAAGGAAAAAATAATTTTCTTGTGAACTAAATCTTTCCCTTTTACCCAGCACTGCAAGAAGTCTATTTTGGTTACGGGACTCACCAAATTCCTGAGAAAGAGGAGCTAGGTTTTCTAAACGTTATTAACTGAGTTAGGAGAACCGCGTCTTAACAAATTACGCACAGCTTGCTCTACATTATTTTTTTTAATTAAAGACTCTCCTACCAAAACTGCACGCGCACCACCTTCAGCGACAAGAGATAAATCAGCAGGTGTAGACAGTCCAGATTCACTGACAACGGTGATACCCAGACTTTCTAATCTTTGCCGACGCTGTGCTATGAGTTGCTGTGTTGTTCCTAAACTAACAGTAAAATCTTCGAGATTGCGGTTGTTAATTCCTACTAAACGTATGTTGTTAAGCTTTAGCACTCGATCGAGTTCAGCTAAGGTATGAACTTCCACTAATGCATTCATGCCCAAGTCATGAATTACATCTAAAAATTCTTGGAGTTGTTGATCGCTAAGAATGGCAGCAATCAACAATACAGCATCTGCACCCGCAGACCATGCTAAATAAATTTGGTAGGGATCGATAATGAACTCTTTGCACAGTAGGGGTAATGCAACCAGCGATCGCACAGCACGCAGATTATCAAAACTGCCTTGAAAAAACTTTTGGTCAGTCAGCACAGATAAACAAGCTGCACCACCTCTTTCATAAGCTTGAGCGATCGCCACTGGGTCAAAATCCGCCCGGATAATCCCGCGACTCGGTGACGCTTTTTTTACTTCGGCTATTAAACTGGGTTGACTAGAATTGTGTTGCAAAGCAGTCAAGAAATTCCGCACAGTTGGCGCAGTAGTTAACTGGTTTTGCAAAAAAGCTAAAGGCAATTCTTGGTGCATTTGTGCGACTTCTTGTTTTTTATGCCACACAATTACTTCGAGAATATTGCGCGCAGGAGCAACTTGGTTAGTCATAAACAGGGGGCTGGGGAAGCTGGGGTAGCGGGGGGAGAAGAACTCCTAACCAATGACTAATGACCAATAACCAATGACTTATTGGTTTGCGTGTATGCACCCACCACATTTTTAATCATTGCTAGACCGATTTCTCCGGCTAGAGTCATGATTGATTCGGGATGAAACTGAACCGCAGTGATAGGTAGTGTCTGATGTTCAATCGCCATAATTACGTCATCATGAGAAATTGCGGTCACATTGAGTTCTATTGGCAAATGCTGTGGTAGAGCAAACAATGAATGATATCTACCGACTGCAAAGGATTCCGGTAAGTTTTTGAATATCACGGAATCTCGATTGATAACTAAAATTTCTGAAGATTTCCCATGTTGGGGATATTTGAGAACTCCTAATTTTCCCCCAAAAGCTTCAACAATGCCTTGTAGTCCTAGGCAAACTCCAAAAATGGGAATTTGGCGACGGATACAGGCAAGGACAGTCTGTGGTACTTTAAAATCATTTGGTCTACCAGGGCCAGGAGACAAAACAACCAAGTCAGGGCGTTCTGTGTCGAACAGCGATTCTGGAAAGCCATGACGTAGGGTAGTAACCCTGGCACCAGTTTGGCGAATGTAATTTGCTAGGGTATGAACAAATGAATCTTCATAGTCTATTAATAAGATGCGTTTGCCAAGTTCGACTTTTGAGATATATTTGCTCAATTTTGGAGAACGGTACTCTTGAGTTGTTTCGTTTTTTTGTTTGGCTCGCCGAATCGTTTCAAATAGTGCCGCAGCTTTGGTGATTGTTTCTTGTTCTTCTGCTTGTGGCACAGAGTCATAGAGGACAGTAGCACCAACGCGCACTTCAGCAATTGAGTCTTTTAAGCGGATTGTCCGCAAAATTAGCCCAGTATTTAAATTACCATTGAAGTTTAAATAGCCAACCGCACCACCATACCAACGTCGAGCGCTGCGTTCATGCTGTTCGATAAATTCTATTGCTGCTTTTTTGGGTGCGCCTGTGACTGTAACTGCCCAAGTATGGCTAAGAAAGGCATCTAAAGCATCAAATTGCGATCGCAGTAAACCTTCAACATGATCTACTGTATGTATTAGGTGGCTGTACAATTCAATTTGCCGACGACCAATCACTTTTACTGAACCAGGTTCACAAATACGGGATTTATCATTGCGATCTACATCAGTACACATTGTCAACTCAGCTTCATCTTTGCGTGAGTTGAGTAACTGAAGAATTTGCTCGGCATCATCAATGGCATCTTGTCCCCGGCTAATAGTACCGCTAATCGGACAAGTTTCTAAGCGCCTACCTTCCACCCGCACAAACATTTCTGGAGATGCACCGATGAGATATTCTCCACCTAAATTAAAGATAAATCCATAAGGACTGGGATTAATTTGCTGTAAGGTTTCAAATAGCTTGCTTGGCTGCTCTTCACAGACTTCAAAGAAGTTTTGGCTAGGAACTACTTCAAATAAATCACCTCGGCGGAAGTAATCGAATGCAGCCTCAACTTGCTGCTTTGCGTACTCGCCTATTTGATGGTCAGCAGTTTGCTTTGGTAGTAGTCGCTTACCTTTAAAGTCAATAGATTCGCCTGTTCGCGGCAGATTATTGGTGCTGCCATAGGCTGTGATAAATTCATATTCAAAACGAAATGCCCGTTGCTGATAATAGTCAACAACTATTAATTCATCGGGTAAGTAAAGTACTAAATCTCGTTGATCTGAGGCACGTTCCAAACTCCAAGAAATTGGCTCAAATTGGAAAACCAAATCGTAACCAAACGCACCATATAATCCTAGATGTTCGTCTTCTTGACTAGAAAAAGTATGTAGAATTTCTCGAATAACTGTAAACGATGAAGGTTGTTTGCTACGCTCTTCTTCCGCAAAGAATTGTTGGGCAGGTTTAACAAACCCTGTGATGTAGTTCTGCTCTTGGCTAACTTCCTGAAGCTGTGGTGAGTGGGACAGACGCTCTAAAAGCAATAGTAAAAGTACCTTGCCACGATCGTTAAGTGCTGTCAGAGTGAATGCATTTTCCCTTGTTGTCAATTCTAGTGGTGGATTAATAAATCCAATCGCCCATCTCTTGTATCTTCCTGGATATTCGTAGCTACTTTTCAGCAAGCCTCCACGCTGAGAATTAAGGTGGAACAGAATATTTTCCAGGGCAGTGTTCATCTTAACTTCTGTAACCGAGCGAGAGACACGCACACCGCCAAGGGTTGTGTAAAACAAGGAATCAACAATCATGGGTGATTTCTCTAGAATAGTGAATCAGTCAGTCATTAGTTGAGAGCTATTAATCATTATTAGTAAGTAATTTTCAAGCTGGGAAAAATTTAGACAGTTCAATGTCAATATAATTGAAGCCATCCCAATCAGCGTACCTTGCTGAATATGATGTATTTAAAAAATTTTTATTTCTTTCTCGATACTACTCAATCTAAAGCAGTTGATACATGAATAATTTTTAGATAGAAGTATCAATTTATTTGTTTTATCTAATTGTTTGTTAGTGGTATTTCTGAGAATTATTTAAAAATTTCTCGCCTCTCCCTATAGTTATAGAATCAGCCAAAGATTGGTAATAAAAAATTCTCTAGCAGAGCCAGAAAATCAGTAATAGGAGGTCATTTTTAGATCCCCGACTTCTTCAACTCGACTTTAGCCATTAAAGAGCAACGAAACAAAATGTAAAGAAAATGGAGCC
>NZ_MTAW01000074.1 GCF_002154725.1 Nostoc sp. 106C
ATTTGTCATTTGTCATTTGTCATTTGTCATTTGTCATTTGTCATTTGTCATTTGTTCTTTGTCCTCCTCATTCTCTTCCTTCTCGTCCTACCCTTTGGGAACGGCTTCGCCGAACGCGTCTTTTGCGGTTCGTTAGAAAAAGTAATTCACAACTCCAAACAAAAACCTTATCTCTCTTACCTTCTGCTACGCCACTTGCTTTAAGCCGGGAAACCCGGCCAACGCAGTTGCTCCTCTGCCTACTGCCTTCTGCCTTTTAAATAACGGCATAAACGCCGAGCTAAAAGACTACATAAAGGCTGATTACGTACTGGATTTTTCGCTTCAGATTCGGCTTCTTGGATGATGTTAGAAATCTGTTCCTCTAAAATCAATTTCAACTGTTGATCTAAACGTTGCAATCGTTCAAAATCTGTAAATTGTTGGGCGATTTCTAAAACGCGATCGCGTAAATTTAACAAGAGATTTTGGCGAATATCAGCACGCAATTCATTGAGCTTTAAAAACCGCGTTACCTCATATTGTTTTTTCATCCCAATTTGCGGAGCAATTTGGCTCATTGGTTGACCTTGGCAATGAAAAAGGTATAAAGCAGTGACAAATGATTGAGCAATTTCTTGATTAGTACGTTTGCGTTGCAGTTTATCTAAAGAAGTTTCTATAGCTTGAGAAATAGCTTTATCTAAAGATTCTAGAAATTCCTTTTGATATAACCGTATAAATTCAGTTGTTTCATCGTCAACTTGGGTAAGTTGCGTTGGCGCAGCCCGCCGCAGGCATCGCTCTATAATGGGTTGAATCTCTGGCCGATCATAAGGAAATGAGGCTACATAGCCTCCTTGAGCTGCAATTCGGTATTGTCTCAGCTTGCTTGCAATTGCTTGGAGTTGATTTAACACTGCTTCCTTGCTGATTGTGTGATTAGTTCGGCTTTGCAAGTCATTAACAATGCGAGTTAACTGTTCCGATGTGGGGATTTGACAGGGTTGCGTTACCCCAGGTAGCCTTTGTTGCAAGCGGTCTTCGCGGTAAACTGCGTGATAACTGATCAACAATTGGCAGACTTGCTCAATTTCCCCTGGCGTTAAATGATACATATCTGCAAGAATTCGTTGTAATTCTTTGGGATTTGTATCGTTCAACAGTGCCCAATCGCTAACCAAAAACACACCATGCTGGAGTAAAAACCGCTTGATTTCTGGGTTTTGTTTAACATAGCGACTTACCCATGTATTCAGCGAACCTTTAGCTGGGTCGAATGTTTTTAAGACTTTTGTCGCTAAAGATTGATAAGAAGATGTACTTGCTTTTGCTTTGGTTGAGGTTTCTAAAATTACTTGGTCATCTAAGACAAAGGGCAATAAATCCTTACACTTAAAACCGTGACGATTGCCAAATTTCATCGCCAAATCTAGGCAAACTTGATAGATTTGGGAAGATATGTAGCACCGCAGACAAATTTCAGCTAGGTTTGTTTCTTCAGTGTTAACTGCTTCAGCTTGTTGTATTTGTTGCCAAAGGTGGCGAGCGATCGCAGTATCAGAAAGCTCAACTCCATCTGTAAATTGTGTTTCAAAATAATTTTTAGCTGCAAGTATCATTTCTACCCGGCGCTTGCTCGTAGAGTCTAGCTTGACCAATTCCCAGAATTTTGCTGCTACCACGGTATTTTTACTGAATTTCAGCTAATCATTTTTAATTCTTTCACCTCCTTTGAGCAAAAGCAATTTGTTTAACGAAAAGCAGCAGGGAAGGGGAATCACCTCGACTTTGTATTAACTTTAATTCCTTATATTTCTGGCGAGGGGGAACTTATGCAAAATTTTTGGGATTAATTATGTCATTGCGAGTGGAACGGAGTGAAACGACGCAATCGCTGGGTTTGGGATTGCTACTCTGCGAGTTCTCCTTGGGAGTACCCTACGATCGCAATGACGGTACATGATATATAAACCCTGATGAATAGAATTTGCAGCTAAATAAAGTGCGATCACAGAACAATGTTGCAATAAAAAATGTTCGTAGTTGCGCTTTAGCGCCCTATCAATTAGAAATCTAATGCACAACTTTAGCCTAGACACACCACTACCAACTGGCGAGGGGTAACTTATGCAACATTAGTTCATTTATGTCAATTTGTTTGTAGTGCGTAGACGCAGAGCAACTTATCGTAGACACCACCAATCTTGTAAAGTAAAAACTCAAGAGCGATCGCGCCTGCCTTACCCTCAGTTCAAATTTACCCGCTTTCACAAGCGATCGCATTTAGACACATCTAAATATTGGCGTATCTGTAACCTTAATTCGATAAATTACCCAACTCCTGGGCAAAATAACTAGCAATTTAAATTTAACCAGTCGATGCAATGACATAACAGAGCGATGCAATGGCATAACAGAGCGATGCAATGGCATAACAGACCAATGTAATGGCATAACAGGGCAATGCGATCGCATTGTTACGCGATACAAGCAAATTGCCCGTAGCCAGTAGGGTATATTATTGCTGAGGATACGGCACTAGTAGTCTGCCAATTTTGTTTTGAGAGGTTTTTGGTAGTGCGGGCATCTTGCCCGCGTGAGCGAGACGCTCACACTACAGTCCATCGTTTTTATCTTGACAGACTACTAGTTCAGTTTAGTAATTTTGTAATTAATCTCGTAAAACCAAAAACTTCTTCTTAATCTCCCTTATCCCCCCTGCTCCCCCTGACAGGTGTAGGTATTTTACGCTGAGGACAAGTGTGAGTAATAGAAAGCA
>NZ_MTAW01000105.1 GCF_002154725.1 Nostoc sp. 106C
GGACTGATTAACTATGAACTTGCTCTTTTTTCTTGATTCATGCAAGAGGTCTAATAAAGAATTAGGGTTTGCATGGATGGAGAATCTCACGAGAAAAGGAGTAGCGATGTCTTCCATCGAGGATAACAAGATCATGGCTCGACGATGGCTTCAACTCATTAGTGAGCATCGAATCGAGGATATCTGTGAAATGACAGCCCCAACTTGGAGAATGCACGGTGGTCCGCCACAGCTTCCTCTAGGACATGATGGAGTCCGTGAACTCTTTCGCCAAATCGGACCTGTGGAGCAGCAATGGACAGTTGAAGACATCATTGCTGAAGGTGATAAAGTTGTTGTGCGTGCGACTAACACCTGCGTTCAGGACAGTTTTCTAGGTATACCCAGTCGCGATCGCCAACAGAGGTTCACAGCTACTTTTATTCATTGCATTGCTGACGGAAAGATTGTTGAAACATGGCGAAATGCCGATGATCTGGGGCGGGTTCTTCAGCTAGGAGCAAGGATTGAGCCGGGAACATCCGAGCAGTAGCAGTGTAGGTAGAGAATTTGTCCTAGCTCAATTAAACCACATCTATTTTGATAACCATACTTTTAAAAGTAGTGGGAGCATCTTGCTCCCTGCTCTTCGTAGCGGGCTTTCCGTCCCGCAATACTCCAGGTTTCAAAATGGACGAGGTTTAAGTCTTTGTTTCAAAAGAATTCAGAAGTTAGTCGTCAAAATTTAGTATGAATTTCCTATACTAATTCATTAAACCTTTTGCATAAGTCAATGTTTTGAATATCAAACCACAGATAAACACCGATGAACACCGATATTTATCTGAGTTTATTGGTGTTCATACCAATTCACAAAAATCTTGATACAGATAGATTTTTCGTAGGGGTTTAGCAATGCTAAACCCTGAAGCGCGTATTTGTATCATTATTAAGGTGAAATGGTATAAGAGTGTTCCAAACAATAAATGATCCAAAACCTGTCATTGCGCTAAGCGAAGCCATGCCCGAAGGGCTTTATGAAGCAAAGCGGAACGCTCCGCGAACGCTACACTCCGTTTCGCTCGCAATGACAATTGGGCATTTTTTTACTTGGAGTACTCTAACGCGTTGAGTGATGGTAAGTGAGTTAATCAAAAATCACGTCTTGACAAGGGTTAAACGTTAAGTTGACACGTATAGGCAAAGATACAAAATTAGGATTAGCGATCGCCCCACAAATTATTATCGAAAAACCTGAGGCTACTATAAATATAAATTCTGTAGTTGGAGAAGGTTGAGTGTTTGTAATTCAGATTCCAAATTCAAAGTAATAGATTTATAAGGGCAGGGTTTTCCCTGTCCTTATACTAGTACGATCATCCGTTTTCTTAAAATTTTTCATGTTGACGATTGATAGCTAAAGCCTGATTAACCTCATTTAATAAGTCTTCCATTGATATTGAGCGAGGTAATATTTGGGCGGAAATCTCATGCACTATAGTTTCTATAGTTTGCGAGCCATTCTTTTTCTGTTTTTCGATTTCTGGTTGGGAGACTTTAGACTGCGCGATCGCTTGAGAACGATTTAATCGCTGATCAAGTACTAAAATTGGTGGCAAATTGAAAGGTAAACCTGCCAATGTTTTCAATGCTTTCAGCACTTCTTTATGAATAGAAGATTCCCCTAAGCAAATTAGCAGCAAGTCAACGCTTTGGTGGCGAATTTGTTGTAAGACTTCTGTCCAACAACTTCCCATTGCGGCTTTTAAACCAGCTGTTTGCAAGTATTGAATTAAAGCTTGGAACCACTCAGAACCCCGTTCAGCAGTTTCACTACTAAGCGATGAGTTTTTTTCTGAGCGATAACCTTTAATCTGCCTGCGTCTTACTTGTGGTAAATCACGTAGCATTGTTACATCCACCACTAAAATATTTGGTGGGCAACATATACCAGATGCAATTTGTAGGACTGACAATAAAGCATCAGTTTTGCTGGTACTGTTAGTCTGATCTTTACCCAATGGTTGTAAACAAGGAAATACAGATAGCCCAGGTATCTGGGAAGCTGCTAGGGTAGTTACTACATCGCAAGTTACTAATGGTAACGCTGCTAATCGAGGGTGCTGACTGAGATGTTGCAGGTAAGTTTGTGCGGCGGGGCTTTCTACATCAAGCAAAACTACATCGAACTGCCAAACTCGAGTCAAAAGTTCTGCCTGATCAAGGTCATCTACTTCTATAACTCGGTGTTCTCGCAATGAATAATGGGGATTAACTGATTCCAACTCAGGATTGACCAATCTCAGAATTCGCAGTGGGGTTCTGCTGACGACAATTTTATTACTGTCTAATCCTGATTGCTGAATTGTTGGTGTAGCACATAGACTTTCTAAGAGTGGTGCTAATGCTTGAGACTGTACAGGCAGACTCAAGAAACCATCAGCTCGATTGGCAAATGCCTGCTCCTTTTCGGCCCCCGTCGCTGTCACAATCAGGGGAATGTGGCGAGTCATAGGATCGGATTTAACTAAGGTCAGTACATCCCAACCTGATAATAGAGGTAGTAAGGGATTCAAGAATACAGCTTTTGGTTGTAGGCGTCGGGCTTTTTCTACTGCTTCTGTTCCTGAGCGAGCAATCACTACACGATAACCTAGACCTTTGAGCTGTTCGGTCAAGTCTTCAATATATCGAGCTACTGCCTCAACCACCAATACCAACCTTTGTGATGACGTAGGCTGATGCTGTGCAGATGTGTTCACTCGCTGACGTGCTGAGGAAGCCAGTCCCTTTGTATCGGTGTTGAGTGTTTGTGTATCTTCTATATTTTCCTCCTCTTGCTCAGTAAAGCCTGTTTTGGGAGGACTAGGCGGTAAAAGCAGTGTAAATTGGCTGCCTTTGCCTTCACGAGACAAGAAGCTGACATCACCACCATGAAGGCGTGCTAGGGCCCTAGTTAAGACTAGCCCTAAACCGGTTCCTTCAAATTGTCGCGTTAGGGGATTTTCTAGTTGTTGAAATTTTTGAAAGATTAAATGTTGCTGGTGTTCGGGAATGCCAATACCTGTATCCCAAACTGTAAAAGCAATCCACCCTTCCCAATGGCTCACCCGTAACCCAATTTCTCCAGAGAGTTCAGTAAATTTAAAGGCATTAGAAAGCAGGTGTACCAGCATTTGCCGCAGTCGTAATTCATCCGCCACCATCTGCTCTAAGCCAGGTTCAATGACGATAGTGAATCGATGATCGCTGGAAAGTTCTACTTGAGACGGGCTGGAAGCTTTAGTTTTACTGGTTTGTGTGTGAATCGCTTTTGCTTCTGATAAAGCGCGATCGCACACAGCACGAATATTTACTGGAGCTAGGGTCAGATCCATCTGCCCTGTTTCCATGCGGGTTAAATCTAAGATGTCGTTGACTACACTCATCAAGTGGCGTCCACTTTGATGAATTAGTCCAGCATAACGGGCTTGACGCTCGTTTAATTCTCCTAACTGCCGATCAACCAGCAACCGCGATAACCCTAACACAGCAGTCAAAGGGGTTTTTAACTCATGACTAATGCAAGCTAAAAACTCATCTTTTAATCGGTTCAATTGAATCAGATCGGCATTTTTAGCTGCCAGTTCTTTACAAAGCTGTTGTTGCTCAGTTACATCAGTAGCTAACACCAGCCATAGCTCATGAGTGCCAAGTCCTGATTCTTGAGTAGCAAGCGTCATTTCTGACTCAGCATTCAGGACTTTCAACTCAGTACTATCTAAAGGAATTTTCGCAAATTGCCAAACTCGCTCTTGCCCATTTTGCACTTCCACAATGCAGGTGCAAGTACCTACCTGGCTATCCCAAAAACACTGACTGGATGTGGTAGCTGTGGTATGCTGCTCATGCAGGTTGTGTGTAGGTAGCACAGTAGATGGCAACCGACCAGGCAAACCCTTTTGCTGTAGTGATAAGATATTTTCTTCAGGATGCAGTTTGAGTTGTGTGGGTTGCTCTTGGGCGCTATGCCCATTTCCTGTAACATGGGTCTGAGTTTTCAGGGATTTTTTTGTGGCATATTCTGGCTGTTTAGCCTGGGTGGTGGCAAGTATCGTCTCCACCTGTTGCCTGATTCCTTCTGGATCTTTCAATACTCCCAATTGCTGCCACCAAGCAGGATTTTGCGCCACCACCTCGCCACTAGCAGTTTGCAACATCAAAGGCCAGGGCAGCCGTTCTAACAATTGAACAAGTGGCTTATAGAAGGCTTGGCGCTGATTTGGTATCTGTGCCTGTGAGTAAGTTGCCATCGCCACATCTGTTCTGCTGCCGTGCTCTGCGTACACCTGAGAATTCCCAACAGGCATGGCATCAATTGCCACTCTTTCTTGAGCTATTAATCTCAACAACCTGGAGCTATCTAGCAAACCCAAAAATTTGCCGTCTGGGTCAATGAGCGCCCAGTCTAAATTGTTATTGTTGATTTGAATTTGTTGATAGCGCAAAAATAAGCCAAATTGCTCCACACGTTCAGCAGCTGGTATGGTTTGTATTGGCTCAATTAGCGCTGAATCAAAAATTGACAATGGTTGCTGTAAATGGAAGCGATCGCCACCAACTGCTGCCAACAATTTTTGCGTTAATCTGGCAGAGTGCAGCAACCCAACTGGGCATTGCTGCTGATTTACTATCACCACGCGATCGCACTGCTGTTGCTCAAAAATCTCCAGCACTATTGCCAGAGTACTTGTTTCTACGCAGATGGGTACGGTTGCTAGAAATTCATAAAGCGGGTACTGTAGCATTGACATAAAGCTTCGGGGGTCATTCTTCCTCTGGTAGCTTCTGGACTTAGCATCACCTTTGCTTCCGATGGCGCTCATGCCTGAAGCAATATCCTTTAAGAAGACGCTTTTAAAAAATTCTCGATCCAATTTCAATGCTCTTAAAACAATGGGCTTGTCCTTGATTAACGCTTGGTTGCGTCTACTTATTTTCAGAGTGGCTATATTTCCCTTTGCTGCATTGAACTCCTGAGTGCAATTTTTCACCAGTTTCCTGACTGGTGTTGAAAATCCTCCTCGATAACAATAGCTAGAACAATTATGGCTCTAAAAATTCGCTTTAGAACCTTGAGGAATTATAATGATTTAGAATGCGACAATCCTTTAAGTTCGTTTAAGTATCTTATCAAGGAGCGAAATAAAAAAATCTGTATTTAGATAGATATACATATGATAATCATCAACTAACTACAGCGCCCTCTACGACAAACGCCTCAACAATAACTCATTAAGTTTTATGGCTTACTATCTACATCAGCTTTTCGAGTGTTAAGTCAGCACTTGGGCTAGCACCAAGCATCCTCTTGGGGTGGATTAATTAAGCTTACTACACACCCAACTGAGCCTATAACTCTTTCCTGCACTGACTCATCTCACTAAACTTGGTCAAAACGATCAAGGAGATCTATAAACCAAAAATGTTATTACCAATATTAATTTTTCAACCAATTCTTAAAAAAAATTTATATAATCGACCTGTCTTAGGCATTAAACAAAAATTGACTAGGTGGATAAATAAGTTGGCTCACGGCACTAACATTCACCAGCTGATAATTCTAACTTTTAAGACAATCGATGTTAATAATATCAATTATTTAAGCAAGTGGTTTCTTTCGAGCTTCAATGAAATCTCCACTGAAAAATATTGCTATGTATTCGCATCTCATAAGCAAAAACACCAGAATTTTTTTCAGCAGATGGATAGAGACGAACGAGAAGCTTTATTACAAGAAATTAAATCTAATTACCGAGAAATACTTATAAATTACTTTACCACAGAAAAAACCTTAAAAGAAAAAATTGATAAATTTATCAATGCAGTATTTTGTGCTAATATTCCTGTGCCGCAAATCATTGAAATTCACATGGAGATAATTGAAGAATTTGCCAAACAGCTAAGACTAGAAGGAAGAAGCGATGAAGCATTACTCGATTATCGACTGACATTAATAGATATTCTGGCTCACCTGTGTGAAACTTATAGGTGTTCGATATATAAATAAAGTAAATGTATCGAAGTTGAAGTCGGCAAAAGCAGCCGCTATCATTCCCTGCCAATGCGCGAACGTATCCTATATTTATATCCTCAAGTCTAGCCTGTACCTTTATGAATCAAGCAAGAAAGACCTATGTTCTCAAGCTTTATGTAGCTGGGAATACGCCTAACTCAGTACGGGCATTAAAAACACTAAAAGACATTTTAGACCAAGAGTTTCAAGGTGTGTATGCTTTAAAAGTAATCGATGTTCTTAAAAGTCCACAACTGGCAGAAGAGGATAAGATATTAGCCACACCGACATTATCGAAAATTTTGCCTCCTCCAGTACGCAAGATTATTGGCGATCTTTCAGACAGAGAACGTGTGTTGATTGGATTAGATTTACTTTATGAAGAACTGAGTGAAGAAGGTTGGGAAGAGTAAAATATTTAAGCGTAAAATTTAATGACCAACTCCAAACATTAGTAAGAGAAAACCTGGGTTTAATACCCCTTCTTTAGCAAGCAATGATTGAAAAAGAGCAACCAGAGCAAAGCAAAACACCGTTAATTGGGGGTGTAGAAAAAATCCGCACAATGATCGAGGGCTTTGACGATATCAGTCATGGCGGTTTACCAATTGGGAGAACTACCCTAGTCAGCGGAACCTCAGGAACAGGCAAAACTTTATTATCTCTACAGTTTCTTTATAACGGTATCACTTACTTTGATGAAGCAGGGGTATTTGTTACCTTTGAAGAATCACCAAGCGATATTATTAAAAATGCCAATATTTTTGGCTGGAATTTGCAACGCTTAATTGACGAAGGCAAATTGTTTATTCTTGATGCTTCGCCAGATCCAGAAGGTCAAGATATCGTGGGTAACTTTGACCTTTCGGCATTGATTGAACGCTTGCAATATGCCATTCGCAAATACAAGGCCAGACGAGTTTCGATTGACTCGATCACAGCAGTATTTCAGCAGTATGAAGCTATGGGAGTAGTGCGGCGAGAAATTTTTCGCTTGGTAGCACGTCTCAAACAGCTGAGTGTCACCACTATAATTACAACCGAACGTAGCGAAGAATATGGACCTGTTGCTTCTTTTGGCGTGGAAGAATTTGTTTCCGATAATGTGGTAATAGTGCGCAACGTTTTAGAAGGAGAACGCCGTCGCCGCACAGCTGAAATTCTCAAGTTGCGCGGCACAACTCATATGAAAGGCGAATATCCTTTTACAATTACCAACGAAGGAGTCAATATTTTCCCGCTAGGAGCAATGCGCTTGACTCAAAGGTCTTCTAATGTCAGGGTGTCTTCTGGTGTAAAAACCCTTGATGAAATGTGCGGTGGTGGTTTCTTTAAAGATTCGATTATTTTGGCTACAGGAGCTACGGGTACTGGTAAAACCTTGTTGGTAAGCAAGTTTATCCAAGATGGTTGCTTGAATGGCGAGCAGGCAATATTATTTGCCTATGAAGAATCACGTGCTCAACTATCCCGGAATGCTTCCTCTTGGGGAATTGATTTTGAGGAGCTAGAAAGACAAGGTTTACTCAAAATCATCTGTACTTATCCCGAATCGACTGGATTAGAAGACCACTTACAAATTATTAAGTCAGAAATTTCTGTCTTTAAGCCATCTCGGATTGCTATTGACTCCCTCTCTGCGCTAGCTAGAGGAGTAAGCAATAATGCATTTCGACAGTTTGTAATTGGTGTTACGGGTTACGCTAAGCAAGAAGAAATTACAGGGTTTTTTACCAACACAACTGACCAATTTATGGGGTCACATTCCATTACTGACTCTCATATTTCCACGATTACTGACACAATATTGATGTTGCAGTATGTAGAAATTCGTGGAGAAATGTCGCGGGCAATTCATGTATTCAAAATGCGGGGATCTTGGCACGATAAAGGTATCCGTGAGTACAATATTACCGCCAATGGTCCAGAAATTAAAGATTCTTTCCGTAATTATGAAAGAATTGTTAGTGGTGCTCCTACCCGCGTTAGTATCGATGAAAAGGCGGAACTTTCTCGCATAGTTAAACGTTTTGAAGATAAACAGAGTTCCGATTCCTAAATTTGGTATCGTACTATATTCTCTTCTAAATTTAGTGTCGTGCTATATTCTGTGGTGAAGAAAAGTTTTCTGCCGCTAGATTGATTTTGTGTGAGGGGATGCGGTGAAAGGACAGCAATTATTTCATAGTTTCTTGCCTGGTGTAACAGCAGCAGTATTAACAACCCAGCCCGCTTGGGCTGGTACTGTGAAAGTAAGTGGGGTAAAACTGGCGTCTTCTCCTAGTGTCTTGACTTCTAATTATGGTCGAACCTTGGTTGCAGATGTCACTAATACGCAAATGCCCCATATAGCAGACCGTAGGTTTCCAACGTTAGTACCTTCTAGTAATTGGATGTCACTGAATGCCAAACCTTTAAGTCATCACAGTATTTTAATGCTCAAAGCAGGAAATACTAGATCGATAAAAGCACAACTACTTAGAGAAAATCAAGGTAGATTTCATAGTTTGTCGCCTAGCTTTCAACCTGCCCAGCAGCCAGATTTGAACAGTTCTGCTGACAGAGAGCAAAAACAAAATAACTTAGCTATTTCAGAGCAAAAATTAGAGAATTTAATCGTTCCTACTTTTAACTCAAAACCCTTTTCTGTTCAGAAAAACAATTTGCTGTTATCTGCTTCACAGCAACCCAAAACTCAGAAGAAAAATCCTGATACTCAATTGCAAGCAGTTTTACCATCTGCAATCATAAATGCAAGGTCGGCAAAGCTGTTGGAAATACCCAGTTGTGCACAGCAAGAGGGAATAAACAAAACTGCTTCCTCAACTTCTTTGCTGCTGAATGGAACTTGTGCGCAGAGAATGACTGCTAAGGATTTGGTGGCTCAGGGTAATACTCTTACTACGCCGAGAACAGCGGCTCCCACACCTGCTGGTTCTGTGCCAATTCCAACTGTACCCGCAACAGCAACTCCCGCACCTGCTGGTTCTGTGCCAATTCCAACTGTACCCGCAACAGTGACTCCCGTACCGGCTGGTTCTGTGCAGGTCCCGGAAAATTTGATTCCCAACCCTAATCCCCTGCAATACCCCACAAAACCAGAGGAGGTAACGGTTCAAGGAAATCAGCCGATTACTTTAGCACAGGCGTTGGAGTTAGCAAGACGTAGCAATCGGCAACTACAGGTAACTCAATTGGAGCTAGAGCGTAGTCAAGCAGCTCTTCGTGAGGCACAAGCTGCTCTATTTCCCAACGTTGGTATTAGTACTGATGTGACTCGTCAACGTACTGTTTCAGATACCTATCAGGTGAAAGTCGCAGAGCAGCAACAAGCTGGGCTACCGCCTGCATTCCGTCAACCCATTGACCCTGCCCCAA
Source organism: Nostoc sp. 106C (assembly GCF_002154725.1). GTDB lineage: Bacteria > Cyanobacteriota > Cyanobacteriia > Cyanobacteriales > Nostocaceae > Aulosira. The sequence goes on from NZ_MTAW01000105.1 coordinate 9,413, forward strand.
GCACTACAAATTTTAATGGTCAAGCACAACTTTCATACGACATCTACACTTCTGGTAGACGGCAGGCTAATATTAGAGCTGCCGAAGAACAGGTACGTTTTAGTGAGTTAGCTCTAGAGAATCAGTTTGAGGAAATTCGGCTGAATGTTTCTACTGACTACTACAATCTGCAACAACGTGATGAAGAAGTACGTATTGCCCAGGCTGCGGTGACGAATGCCCAGGCTAGTTTGCGGGATGCAGAAGCTTTAGAGCGCGCTGGGGTGGGTACTAGGTTTGATGTCCTGCGTTCTCAGGTGAATTTAGCAAATTCGCAACAAGATTTAACTAATGCTGTTTCCCAGCAGCAAATCGCCAGGCGTCAGTTAGCGGCTCGTTTAAGTTTGCCACAGTCAGTGAATATTAGTGCGGCAGACCCTGTAAGATTAGCTGGTCTTTGGAACCAGTCACTAGAACAAAGTATTGTGCTAGCTTTTCAAAACCGTCCAGATCTGCAACAACAGTTGGCACAACGTAACATCAACGAGCAACAACGACGGCAAGCACTAGCAGCGCTGGGACCACAGGTAAGTTTAGTTGCAGCCTACAATCTGTTTGATCAGTTTAATGATGATATCAGTGTTACTGATGGTTATTCTGTAGGAGTAAGGGCAACGCTGAATTTGTTTGATGGGGGAGCAGCAAGAGCAAGGGCAGCTCAAGCAAGAGCTAATATTGCGATCGCAGAAACTCAATTTGCCGATCTCCGCAACCAAATCCGGTTTCAGGTAGAACAGGCCTATTCCACTCAGCAATCTAATTTGCAGAATGTTCAAACCGCTAATACGGCTCTAGAACAAGCCAGAGAAGCTTTGCGTTTAGCACGTTTGCGTTTTCAAGCTGGTGTAGGTACTCAAACTGATGTCATTAACTCTGAAAATGATTTGACAAGAGCCGAAGGTAATCGCATTCGCGCTATTTTGGATTACAACCGCGCCTTGTCCCAGTTACAACGCTTTGTTACCTCAAGAGCATTCCGTTAAGAGTCATTAGTCGTTAGTCATTTGTCCTTAGTTTGAATACTAATGACTATTGACTCTGAAAAAACTACTACCCCTAGCCTGCGACAACGCCTGAAGACGAACGCGCAAGTCAAAAGTTAACAGAATTGTATTCTAAGGTTTTACACTGTTTTTCATGGTATTTTTATTTCCGCCGTGATGTCCTAGTGCTGGTATTGTGCCTAGTCAATAAGTGGTAGTTTCTATTGCTGACGTTTCGCTTTTAAAAGCGAAAAATTCGATATTTGTAAGTATATTTGCTAGAAAAACTTTTAAATTAGTCAAAATATACGCTAATTTATCCAAAACTTCGCCAATTTAGTAAACCGCTCTCAGGCTTCCAGCCAGAAGCTAAAGTTACAAAGCCTACCTGTGTGGGCTAAGAGTCTTATACTTTGTCATTTTTGCACAGCTTGGGGTTGAAATTGCTTGACAAGTAGATGCAATTTCAAGTGCAGCGATGAGAACGATGAATAATCAATCGAAATTGGAATAACATAGCTGAGTATTTAATTACTCGGCTAATAACAAACTTATGACTACACTGACATCACAAGAAATTGCACAGTTTCGCTCTCAATTAACAGATAACACCACAGCAATGGAAGTGCTGGACTTAATTGAGGACTGTGAGGGAGATTTAGAAGATGCGGCGATGAGCTTAGCCATTCGGGCGGGACAGCAACCAGAAAGAGCCAATTCAGAATGGTTAGATGCTTTGGCTAGAAAGTGGCGTGCTGTTATTTGCGAGCAACAATTTCGGAACGACTTACAGAGTGGCTCTGTTCAAGGAATGATGGAGTACCTGTATACAATGCCGACATTTCCAAAGATTTTGGCAGTACCCGTTTTGCTCTATGTTCTCAAACAAGGCGTGAACAATTTTTGTGAACCGTTGGATGCGCTCAAGTAATATTTAATCTAACGAGATGCCAACTATACAGGGAGCATCATCCGAAATTATAAATTTTGAATTTTGATTTAACTCTTGACGCTGATGATTTTGACTTAGGCGCAAGATTGATTTGACCAGCACTGGTACGCTGTTAATTAAGGCAAATTTTTCTAAAATCACTCTTGTTAAATTAATGAATTACCTCGTTGCCGTATTACCAGACCGTATCCAAGCTGAAGCTGCTTACTTAGCTTTAGAAAAAGAGTCCATTAAAAGTACTATCCTGGGTAGGGGTTACAAGACTGCGGATGAGTTTGGCTTGATTGATCCCAAAGAGCAAGCCAAAAAGCAAGCACGGCTCATGTCATTCTGGTTAGTACCATTCGGCTTTTTTGCTGGTTTCACCTTCAGCTTAATCACTGGTTTAGATACCTTTGCTTGGGCCGGAGAAATTGGCAATCACATTGTCGGGGGAATATTGGGTGCTGCCAGTGGCGCTATGGGTAGCGTGTTTGTCGGTGGCGGAGTCGGTTTAATTGCGGGTGGTGGTGATGCTTTACCCTATCGCAACCGTTTGGATCTAGGCAAATATCTCATAGTAGTTCAGGGTTCTGAAACTCTGACTCGGCAAGCAACTCGAATCTTACGTCAGTTTGAGCCAGAAAATATCCAAGGTTACGCAGATACAACTAGCGTCTAAAAAGCTCAAAACTCAAAATGAAGAAGCTTACATAAAGCAAGCACTACAGCGTGTAGGATTATGTAATTTTAAAAGCTGCAAGCTTAGTAGTGAATGAATCACATATTACACATTACAACACCGCGCCTTGAATTACTCCCCTGTTCTTTGGAGGTGACACAAGCGGTAATTACACAAAATAAATCGCAGGTGGAGAAGCTCTTAGAGGTAACTGTTCCTGATGACTGGTATGCTGGACAAGTCCTAAATTTTTTCCCTAGATATGCTCAAATGCTGATAGAGGAACCATCTGATCTAGGCTGGGGTGTGTGGTTGATGATTCATGCTAGCGATTGTAGTCTGATTGGTGATTTGGGATTTGGTGGCAAACCTGATGCACAAGGAACTGTGGAACTAGGTTATGAGGTGTTACCAAAGTACCGCAACCAAGGATATGCCTTTGAAGCAGTACAAGCATTAGTCAATTTTGCCTTTACTCAACCGGAACTGAAGAGAATTATTGCCCATTCTCCACAGGATATTATGGCCTCGTGTCGGATTTTGGAAAAACTAGGAATGCAGCATTTAGAAACCTTTAATACACCTGATTATCCGACTGCACCAATTTTGAAATGGCAGATGACGCTAGAATCAAACAGTGGTCATGAGTAATTAGTTAATAGAGCTTGATTATTGACATCAAACTCACAACTCGTAATTTTTAAGAATGTTGCCCAGAGAAGAACTTTTAAAAAGTGTTGAAAATCGAGATACTGTAGCTCGTGTAATCGATCAGGCAGAACAAGCAATCAAAACTTGGGAAGTGGTTTTGACAGATTTTCTGTCTCCCCCGGAATTAGTAGAAATTCAACGGGTGTTCAGTCGGTTAACAGAGGTGCAATTGGTAGCTGGGGGTGGATATCCCCAAGCAGAACGCCAAAGACTCGCGATCGCGCGTGCAGAAATTCCTTTAGATCAATCCCAAGTCGCCTTGGCTGTATTAGAAATTGCTGGTAATTTCTTGTTTGATACCGCCACTCACCGCGACTTTTTAGGCGCAATGCTGGGGACGGGAATCGTCCGGGAAAAGACAGGAGATATTATTGTCCTGGGTGAACGAGGCGCACAGGCAATTGTTGCACCAGAGTTGACAGAATTTTTAGAGATGAATCTCAAACAGGTGCGATCGGTTCCCGTAAAAACCCAGCAAATTGAATTTAGCGAGTTAAAAGTTCGAGAACCGAAGAAAAAAGAATTAACTACTGTCGAAGCTTCCTTACGGTTGGATGCGATCGCCTCTGCTGGTTTTGGGATGTCTCGCAGCAAAATGGTTGATTTAATCGACTCCGGTGATGTCCGGGTTAATTGGAAGGACGTTTCTCAGGCGAGTTCTCAAGTGAAAACAGGAGACTTAATCGCCATTCGCGGTAAGGGACGCTTAGAAGTTGGAGAAGTCGCTGTTACGAAAAAAGACCGTTACCGAGTTCAATTAACTAGGTATATGTAAATAGTAGATCTATTGCATGAGTCAATGTTTTGAATATCATAACCACAAATAAACACAGATAAACACTGATATTTATCTGTGCTTCATTTTATCCTAATTCAGATTTTTACAAGAAGTTTAGTAAAAAGTTAAAGATAAGAAGTTTTAAGGTCACAATGAAGTTAAGATTTATCTGAGAGTTTAAAACTTCTTGCTAACATATTCAGCAGAATTTTTCGTGGTACTATCCTTGCTAATATAGTTCTAATTTGAGTTTTAACATCGCCAATTACAACAGCTGGCTGCCAATTATCTAAAGCTTTTAGTGATATTTCTACCACTTCTTCGCTACTAAACATTTGCTCTGTGCTTCCTGCCAAAGTCGGAGGAAAATTAGCTTCAGCAAAAAAGTTAGTTTCTATAGGGCCTGGACAAGTAACGAGAACACGAATACCGTAGGGACGATTTTCTGCCCATAGTGCCTGACTAAAATTAACAATAAAAGCTTTGCTGGCAGCGTAAACAGAGAGATACGGCATTGGTTGAAATGCGGTAATTGAAGATACATTAACAATACTTCCCGATTGACGTTGCCGCATCAAAGGTAGAAATTTATGGGTTAAATCTACTAAAGCTAGAATATTTAATTGCACTATTTTAACTTGCTTTTCGCCGTCAGAACTAGCAAAATCACCATAATCACCAAAACCAGCATTATTAATTAATAAGTCAATAGTTAATCCCTTCGCTTGGGTAGCATCAAAGACAGCTTGAGCAGCATTTGGTTCTGTCAGGTCTTTAACTATAACTTCTACTTGAATATTGTAATTTTCTTGTAATTTCTTGGTTAATTGATGCAGTTTTTCTTGCGATCGCGCAACTAAAACAAGATTGGTATTGCGTGCAGCTAGTTGTTGGGCAAAGGCTTTACCAATACCACTAGAGGCACCTGTAATTAGAGCAGTTGACATTCTAGGTATTTTGATAAAAATTAGATCAATTTATAGATATTAACAATAGTTATTACTATTTTTAACCATCTAGAGTCATATGCCAAAAAGATCAAAACTCAGACTCAAGTATATAGTAATTTTCTAGCGCTAGGCGGGAATACTAGAATCATAAGTTACATCTTATGTCTATGTATCGATTAAATAAAAAAGCCTTGCAAATTTTGCGTGCTGAAGTTCAAAGATGTAGTGGTAACGATCAAGTAAGCAAAATTGAGCAAGAAATAGTAATTAAGCGATTAGAACAACTGTGCTTGGAAAAAGGTTCTGCGGTAAAGTTTGATGAAATGCGCGATAGCGTTGTTGATATATATCCCCAATTTAGCGAGAAGGTACTCAAACAAGCGGCAAAAGCTAATAAATCGCCTGGTATTTTTACCACTGTAAAATGGGCAACCATACTTTTGGGTAGTTCAGCAGGAATGCTGTGGGTAATAAATTTGCCTTACCCAATGATTCGCTGGCCTGTTGCTAAAACTGTGCCAATCCTGCTAATGCCTAGCTATATAAATATGGATTATCACTATCGCGAGGCAATTAAAAACCTTGAGCAAGCAGACCAGTTAATTAATCAAGCTACTAGCCCTTATGATATTGAGCAAGGTTCCCAGAGAGCTAAAGAAGCACAAAAAAATCTGGATAATCTGCCAGTTTGGTTTTTAGGATATTATCCTCAGACTTACTGTAATTTTTTTGGTTGCAGTTGGAAGTTTACCGTAGATGAGTTTGAAGCAGCTCGCCGACGGGTAGCGCGGATAGATGCGATCGCTTTTCAAGATAGAAATGCTTTTACACCCCTGGCTCAAGGAGAAATGGCGCTAAAGTTAGCACGCCAGGAATACGAAAAAGCTACCAGTATTAAGGATAAAGAACTAGCGATCGCATCTTGGCAAGCAGCGATTGATCAATTAGAGCAAATCCCCGAAGCTACATTTGCTGGAGAAACTGCAAAAACTAAACTCAAAGCTTACAAACGTGATATCGATAACGCACGCATCGGCACATTTATTGCTGCTGCTCAAGAATTTGATTTAGAAGCGGAAAAAATCCAACCGATACAACCCAAAGCAGCATCAGAACTATGGGAACAAGCAAGTAAGCGCCTCAACCAAATCCCCACAGAAAATCCTCGATATTTAGAAGCACAAAGGTTACTAGCAGGTTATCAAGTAAAACTCAAAACAGTTGCCGATCCTCGTAGTGGTACATATATAGAAGCAGCAAAGGAATTTGCCATAGCAGCTGCTAAAGCATCGCAAAATCCACCCCACCCTGTAGTTAAGTGGGAGCAAATTGAAAAATTGTGGCAAAAGTCTATTGATCAGCTAGAAAAGATTCGGGTTGAAGAACCAGGCTATGTAGCAGCACAAAAATTATTGGCAGAGTATCAAACTAATTTAGGTATTATCGAGACTCGACGGAAAGACGAAAATGAAGCACAAGCATCGCTCCAAGAAGCTAATGAGCAAATCCAAAGTTTGATAGCTTCTTCTCCCGCCGATCCGCAGCAGCTAAAAGGTAAAATCCAAGGTGTTATCAATCGCCTAAGAACTATCAAAGCTGGGACAACTGCCTACGCAGAAGCGCAAAGACTGCTGATATCTGCTCAAAAAAGGCTGCAACAGTAATATCAAGCCGTTGCACTGCTATACCTATTTGCATTAGGCATAAATGAAATACTTGCTTCTCATAAATAGATATGCTATGGTTGTTAACCGTGGGTTAAGGACGTATAGCTCAGTTGGTTAGAGCGCTACGTTGACATCGTAGAGGTCACTGGTTCGAATCCAGTTACGTCCATTTCATAGTTGTAAAGTGACTAATTATTTGTCTGTGACTTTATGTGAACGTTAACTATTTATTTGTCGCTATTAACAGATTAATATGAAACATTAATTTTTAAAGCAGGATGCAAGCTATGCTCATTAATTGTTTTATTGACTCTATCTAAAAAGGCAAGAGCAGATATTAATTTGATTTAAAAGAAAATTATTTAAATTGATAGTGAGTAACTTAAGTAATTCATAATTAAGCATAATCTTAGATTATTTGAGATAGGCAGATATATTCTTAAAAACCGTCTATTTTGACTATTTTATGGTAATTTATAAATTTAATTATTCTAGGTTATTAAAGTAAATTAAAAGTAGTCTGGTATTTACTAGAAAAACTAGTTATATCAAACTGGGCTATACTTTCAACAATATTTACCTCTGTTGGTTTCAAGTATCTGTAGCTTTGTGGTGGTCTAAAATCGCTCCATGCTTGCCTTAAACGTTCTAATTCAACTGGTTGAGGAAAATAATAAATTTTATTCAAAAAAATTCCACATCCGACTGATAAACCGTTGTAATATGAACAAAATTCGCTATGAGATATAGCAGCTTTTTCACTAACTTCATTCCACAAATCTTCAAGGGGTTTTTGTACTATTTTATCAACGTTAAAAGCACCCATGAGAGCTTTTTTAGGTGATGAAGCATACACAATAACTAAATCACCCTCTTGCAGCCGAGGACGAGTTCTACGCAGTTCAACCTCTTTTATTCCTTCAAATATTTTATAAGCATACTTTGGTCGCACTGAAAGTAGCAGTACCCTACTAGACATCAGCCTCATCTCCTCTCTTTAAACATTCCTTTATTATATAACTTATAGAACTGTTGTTCCGTTATTTTATAAGGTGATTGAAGTGTAAAATTGTTTCCTAAAACTTCTTTAATTTCCTCAAAGTAAATAGGAGTTTTAAACATTTCTGTATCACTAAATCGAATAGCCATTAACTTATTCTCTAGATTATTATCAGCGGTAGATAATACATCTTTAAAAGAGTACACACCTAATCTTCTAAACTGCCTAAAAATAGATTTTGGTGTGTCTATTATCACTTCATCTAAACGAGAACAAGCTCTAATAGCTTTAACTTGATAATAGCCAGTTTGCTTACCTTGACTAACGTACCATAGAATTCTTCCTGGAGCTTTCAAGCCTCCTGAATTTTTGATTTTGCGATAGTAAACTACCTCACGCTTAAGGGCAAGTTCTTTTTGAGCGCCAAAAATATTTTGTTTAGCTAATTCTTCATCAAATAAATTTACTGCCCATACTGGACGGATAGGAACAATAAAATTAGGAATTTTAGCATCAATAATTTTGGCAGGATAAATACTGCGCTCAATACTTGTCATTAATTGAATATTTTGAATTGCATCTTCTTCAGAAAGAGAATCAGCAATTTTTAGACAAAACTTATACTCTTCTCCATAATTATTACTCAAATATCTCAAATAATTAGATAATTCAGATGCAGTTGTAATAGTTGCTAGATTCGTTTTTATCCATCCGTTCTCTATATGAAAGAAATTATCTTGTGAAATTGCTCTAATAGCAAAATCTTCTAAGTAAGGATCGGTAATTATAGTAAATTGGCGATTTTCCTGTGCTGAGATTTTGATAGATAAAATAATCAAATGACGGAGGATAGTAGGTGAAAGAGCATAATTTTTTTTAACACGGAGTATCGGAATATTTAATTCATGTCTTTTTTGCCTATCATATACAATTAAAGCTAAAGGTTCTTGTTTTTCATCCCAGGCTATCACAGATTCAAAGCGTTGTGGTTCAGAAAAGAAAATACGTAATCTTTGTTGAAAGTCAACCTTCTCTTCACCTATTGTGTTTGCTAAAAAAGCTTCAGTTAGTAGATTTTGCTGCCCTGATTGAACTAATCGTCGTTCAATTAACGTTCCCGCTAAACGAACAGGTTGATAATCAGCTTCTCTACGAATTTCATCTAGTCTAATAATAAAATCGCTAGGTCGCAAAATAGAAATTTTAAAATCTTCATATATAGATTCTTCTTTATCTAAAATTCCCCTATCACGGGTTATAAAAAATGGAGATTGAGAAGCAATAGCCCTAGCTAAATGCCTTAAATCAGATGCATCTCTCTCTGTCATCTGTTCAGGGAAATATTTTAGTATAGCTTGAGATATGCGTTCAAATTCCTCTTGTTTACAATTCAATCTTGTAAAATTTGATGCTAACTTTCTGAGAGCTTCTCGACGAGAAATATTGTCATAACGTTCTATTTCATTATATATTTCATCAGTCAGGCACAACTCAACATCTGGCTGCAACCAATCAGCTAATAAAGATTTTGAATCTTCTATATGTCTATTGATATTATCTTTATCTAAATCATAAAATATATTTGCATCTATAACAGCACACAACTTAGAACTGATTTCTTGTTGAGTAAGCAAAGTTAATAAATTGGTATGCCCATGTTCTAATTGCCAAACAGTAAGGAGTTTTCCATCCTTACTATTTCCAGCTTTATTCTGTCGTGCAACAAAACCAAAAGCAGCCCACATATCGTTTAATTTATAATCACGCCGACATGATAACTCTATTAGATATAAATGTTTCGTTATATTAATTAAGTACTTAACAAGCTGTTTAGCTATATGCTTACCTCTCCACTCTTTATCAACGCAAAGATGTACTACAATAGCTTTCTGTAAGGTAACTCGATACATTAAGTACCCAATACATTTACTCTGGGGTGACAAAGCTATAAATATATGACCCTTAGCCGCATGATCAATAAATCCTCCTTTTGGCATGAAACCAAGTGTTTTAGCATTTGTACGTCCTAATGCCATTACTGCTTCTAAATGTGGAGATTTATGGTCGATTACTTCAATTCTGATTTCGGTGTCCACAGTTGCTTAACCTGATTCACGCAGTAGTATTTAAATTTAGTTTACCCATAGCTTACTAAATATAGGCCTATTAAACATTTGATTGACTTTTAGTTTTTTCTTACGCCGATTTAATAAATTCTTTGTGCCAATTATGATATACGATGTTTCTTTATCCATTACACCCTCTGTATTTCTTTAAACTGAAACACAATTTTGTTACAAGGGGACTCAGCATAATAAGCCCATAACTTAAGCTTTGTTGACACTAGCAATATACATTCAACACTACGCTAGCTTCACTAAGATGAGCGCTGTGCTCATCTCCTAGGCAGAAAAATATATTGATTTCTACAAATATCTCTGCGATCGCATACTCATAGCTAGCTTAAGCTACTCACAGCCATGTAGAATTTTTGTGAGATAAATTTTGACTACCTAAGCCCTAAGTTACCTAGACAACGCCAAACCGTTAGCGTTTTTAATAAGATTATGGTGCAAATTTCTTCATCCCATTCTGATATTGAAACTCAAGCTACTAAAGCTGCTGCTGGTTTTCATACTGAAACAGTTGCATCAGAAACTATTTCCGATTTTGAGTTTCTTTTTACCAGAGCAATTGAATTTCGCCAAGAAACAATTTACTTCATCATTGTAGATCGTTTTAATGATGGAGATCCCAGCAATAATGAAGGTGCGCATCCTGAACTTTACGACACCAGTAAACAAAAGTGGGGTAAATATTGGGGCGGAGATTTGCAAGGAATTATTGACAAGCTAGATTATCTCAAAAATTTGGGTGTCACCGCTATTTGGATTTCTCCATTGTTTGAGCAAGTAGAAGCATTGCAATTTGATAATGCCGCAATGCATGGTTACTGGACTAAAGATTTTAAACGGATTAATCCACGTTTTCTTGGTACTAACGAGGAAAATTCTTTATTCAAAAGTAGCACATTAGATAAATTAATTTCTGGCTTACATGAGCGAGGCATGAAGCTAATTTTAGATATTGTTTGCAATCATAGCAGTCCTGATGTGAATGGTGTAAAAGGTAAACTTTATGAAGATGGCGTGTTAATTGCTGATTATTATAATGATGTCAATCATTGGTATCATCATAATCCTGAAATTACAGATTGGGAAGATGAATATCAATTACTTTATTACGAAATGTCAGGATTAGCGACTTTTAACGAAAGCAATCCTGATTATCGCCATTATATTAAAACAGCAATCAAGCAATGGTTAGATAAAGGAGTTGATGCTTTACGGGTTGATACAGTAAAGCATATGCCGATTTGGTTTTGGCAAGAATTTAATAGCGATATTCAAACTCATAAGCCTTCTGTATTTATCTTTGGTGAATGGGGTTTTAGCAATCCCAGAAAGAACAGTTCAGTTAAATTTGCCAATGAGTCTGGAATGTCAATTTTAGACTTTGGTTTTTGTGAAGGAATTCGCCAAGCTTTGGCTCAAAATGCGGCAGGGGGATTTCACTTAATACAAGATATTTTAAATCTGGATTATCTTTACAACACGGCTACAGAATTGATTACCTTTATTGATAATCATGATATGCCGCGATTTCAAAGCTTAAATCCCGATCCTGAACTGTTGCGATTGGCAATGGCGTTGATTATGACTAGTCGCGGGATTCCTTGTATTTATTATGGGACGGAGCAATATCTCCACAATGATACTCATGGTGGAAACGATCCTTACAATCGTCCGATAATGGAGAAATGGGACACAGATACACAGCTTTACCAAGATATTCAATTATTATCTAAATTGCGGCGTTTAAATCCTGCTGTTTCTCTGGGAAGTCAGAAACAGAAATATATTACGCCTAATGTCTATTGTTATCTGCGGAGTTATCGCGATTATCGTTGCTTAGTAGCAATGAATAAAGGTGATGCAACGACTATTGATGTAGAGAGTACAGAATTAGAAGATGGAGAATATAACTGTATAGTAACGCATCGCCAAATAGAAGTTAAAAATGGCAAAATATCAGGATTAAATCTCAACCCGAAAGAACTAATTGTACTTAGTTATTTAGGTGAACGGGTGAAGGGAAAAACAATTGTTAGGGCACAGGTAAATGGGTTAAGAACCCAACCGGGTGATACGGTTGTGGTAACAGGTGATTGTCCGGAGTTAGGCGATTGGGATATTAGCAAAGCTTACGCTTTAGAATATATAAATGAAAATACTTGGTTTGGGGAAATATCCTTTAATGAGAGCGCTGGAAAAGCGATATGTTATAAATATGCTCTCTGGAGAGAAAACCAACCACCTCTGCGGGAAAATCTCGTTAGCCGTCGCTGGATTTTAGCTGATAAAGGTACGGTTAAATGGCGGGATACTTGGGCTAGTTAAGTAAGTAAAAAGTAAGATTCCCGACTTCTTAAAGGATGCTGCTGGCGAATTAGGGGTCTAACCCATACTAGGTTAGACCCCCGATA
>NZ_MTAW01000055.1 GCF_002154725.1 Nostoc sp. 106C
ATGACCGCGCAAAGGTTCAGCTAAGGGCTGACCTTGGAGATTCCACAACCGCACTGTGCCGTCACCACCGCCACTGACAATTGTCTGCCCATCGGCGCTAATGGCGACAGAGGCGACATCATCTTCATGACCACGGAAGGGAATGGAGACTCTGGCTTTATTGGTCACTCGACTCAAGCTGTTTTGAACTGGTGCGAGAATCTGCTGGGGTAGTTTCTCTTGATTCTCACCCATAGTTTGAATGGCCAGCACTAGACTTTCTAGGGGCTGGACTGTCAATAAATTCTCTACTCTGGCAGCTTTCTCTCGCAGCCTAGATTCTGTAAGTGCCATTTCCAGTTCGGCAGTCCAGCTTTTTTCGTGGTTGTCGCTGCGTTGGTAAAAATCTTCATCTTCTTGCGGTGATTGTACATAAGGCTGCAATTGTTGCCAGCTATCTCTCACTTCTGCCAGCAGTCCGCCTTGGATAAAATATTGTTCACTCTTGCCCTTATTGCACCATTCCCGTCGGCTATCTGCTAACCTGTCACTCAACCGCCGCAAGTCTCGGTCTTGTTGTCGCCACTCTCTAAACGTTTGCCAACCTTCAATTAAGGCTTCATGGGCTAAATCAATCCAAGCTTCTCCTTTTTCATCTTTCCCTGTAACCAACAAGCGTCCTTTAACTAATCCCGCTTCCCCATCTAGTAATTCACTAAGTTGTTCCTGTTGATTGGGGTCATAACCTGCAATATTTAAGAGTGTGGCTTTTGGTTGGCGCTGTCGGGTGTCTTTTTCCCCTTCTCCAGTCCGCACTAATCGCAGAAAAATCAGCCTGATCCATTCTTTTTCCTGCTGAGTGCGTTGTTGAGTTGGGGATTCGTCCTCAAAATCTGGGTAGTCATAAACCTTTTGTGCATGGAGATTTAATGCCCCAGCTAATTCTCCCAATTTTTCATATTGCTCTAGGGTAAGTTGATGCTTTTTTTGGTCGCGTTTATCCCAGAGTTTAGTTAAGGCAAACTCCAATAAGGGCAAAAATCCAGGTTCTTGTTTCACATCTTGGAGAATTTTTAATAGTAGTGCTTCTTCAACACTATGACCCTGAAGTTTTGCTGGTTCGGTGATTATTTCCTTTAAATCAACTCCGGTTAAAGGTGGGATAAAAACAGCCTGGGTTTGAATTAGGTGATGCAGAGAGGAATAATGCAAACAGGGTTCAAGAAAATCTGCACGCATGGTAATTACAACTGCTAACCGCGAATCGGTAATGTCTACTACCTGAGTCAGCAGTTCGATAAATCTTTGCTTTTCTTGCTGGCTAGCACCGCCAGTAAATACTTCTTCAAATTGATCGACTACTAGCAAAAATTTTACTGAACTTGGGAGATTTTCGAGAATTGCAGCTACATCATTAATCTCATTTTCAATCAAATCTTTAAGCAGCTTCTCTTTTTTAGCGCCTGGAAAAAACTTTTGAAAAGCTCCTCTCAACTTAATTAAAGGCTCAAATCCTGGTTTGATTGGATCTAAAACTTGCCACTCACTTTCATTTAATTGGGGAATTAAACCCGCCAACACCACGGAAGATTTACCGCTTCCTGATGCACCAATGATGGGAATAAAATTAGCCTGAGTGAGTTTTTGCTGAATTAAGTTAACTACTTTTTGCCGACCAAAAAAGAACTTGGCATGTTCTTTGTCAAAAGCTTGTAATCCTCGATAGGGACATTCTTCACTCACCACCCCAATCGCTACCTGATTGTTTCCTGGATAAAAAACCAGAGGAATCGATCTACCACCGCCCATGTAAATTGCTTCTTGTCCGCTTCCCTTAAGTTCCCGCGATACAAAACTCATCAAGTCGTTGGCGTTGACTTCCCCTGTAGTAACATCAGCTTTATCTTGAGATAATCCTTTGATGACTGCTTTGGTGAAAATCCCACCTTCAGCATCTTCCCTAGCTCTTTCAAATGCACGGGAGGCTGTAATTAAGCAGTAGTCTTGTTCTCTGTTGAAGACGGGAAAGCTCGATCTGATGAAGCTTCTTTCTAGTAAGGAGCCAGCATAACAGCAATCTAACAGTACCACCAGGCTGCTGAGTTGAGATTTGGCAATTAAGGTGTTTAAGTCATCAAAGGCGATCGCATTTTGCCCATCTTTATGACAATCTGTAGTAGCCAAATACCCTTTCGGTTCACCTGTGAGGCTGGGTGCTTCAAATCCATGTCCTGCAAAGTAAATCAGCGCCTCGCTACCTTTGGCTTTCTCCAGTAAAAACATCCTCAGCGCTTGACCGAGTTCTTTACCCAGTAATTTTTTCTCAGCAGTAACTTGCCAGCGATTTTCACTCTCGATTAGCTTACCAGGTAACGGCTGCACATCAAACCGACCGTGTTCTTTTAATAGCTGTGCAATGTTTTCGGCATCGTTGACGGCTTTTGGTAGGTTAGTGATGTTGTCATACTTGGCAATGCCAATTACCAGGGCATATCGAGCCATATCTCTGTGGCAGTCATTTTTACGTAATAGTACTAGAATAACAACCAAAAAACTAACTGAGGCTACCAAATGTCAGAAGTACAAAGGCTGATTGTCAAAGATGGCGATCGAGAGTACGAAATCTATGTGGAATCTAAGGAAGTTGTTGAGGTTCCAGAAGATGAGGAACCAGGATATCGTGATATTTTACCAACGGTAAAAATTCAAGAATTTCAGAGTAAGATTCGTGATTATGCCAAGTTAGCTGTCGGGGCTTTTAAGAATATACCCGACGCGGAAGAGGTAACAGTTAAATTTGGGATCAAGCTGGGTGGGAAAACGGGGATTCCGTTTTTAACTGAGGGTTCGGCGGAAAGTAATTTTGAAATCGAGGTTAAGTATAATTTGGGGCAGAAAAAGCCATAATTCGAGGCGTTCTACATATTTATTATGAGGGCACGGCAATGCCATGCCCCTATAATGTGTTGCGTCTTAATGTGAATTGATATTTATAACCAAACACATGATTTTTGATTAAAAAGGAATATCGAAAAGGTAATCTAGAGATAAATAACGTAGGGGCAAGGCAATGCCTTGCCCTCCAACCCATTTCGCATCTCAACGATAAATAATATTATTTTTCCCGATATATATTACCTGTGAATAATGCTAATTAATATCAAGGAGATGACAAACAAATTCTCGGTTGTACTGCACAATTCTCTGAGGGCATGGCAATGCCATGCCCCTACCATGTGTTGCGTTTTAATACAAATTGATATTGATGAGATAGTGCAGTATTTTTAATCAGAAAGGAATATCGAAAAGGTAATCTAGAATATCAGAATTATGTCGCGGGTTTTCTGGATCGTCTGCCCAACGCTGGGGATTATTGACAATATATTCTCGGATGTTATCTATAGATTTTTGTTCTCTACCAATGTGTTCGTAAAAATTGCGTTGCCAGATTGATTGTCCTTTGGTTTGCCAAATTATATTAATGCGTTTGCTGACTACGCTTTTATAACTACCAATAACTGTAGAAATAGAACCGCGTACAGGTTGACCGAATTTTTCTGTGTTGTGGTTGGGATGTTGGTTGAGGGCAAGGCATTGCCTTGCCCCTACGGGGTTGTCGGTGATGATTAAGATGCCGTGGATATGGTTCGGCATGACTACAAATGTATCTAATTCAATGTGGGGAAAATGTTCGGGTATTGTTTGCCAGCAGTTGAAGGCAATATGACCTAAAGAATTTAATTGCATTTCGCCATTAACCACATTACCAAATAAACATTGCTTTCCTTTAGTGCAAATGGTGATGAAATATGCACCGGGTTGGGTGTAATCATACCCTTTCAAGCGGATAGAATGCCGATGATGTTTTTGTGGATCGTAAGGCATGATTTTCTATATTTATTTCAATCGTTAATTTTTGCCTTTCTCCATATAAATAACGTAGGGGCAAGGCAATGCCTTGCCCTCCAACCCATTTGGCATCTCAACGATAAATAATATTATTTTTCCCGATGTATATTACCTGTGAATGATGCTAATTAATCTCAGGAAGATGACAAAAAAATTCTCGGTTGTGCTGCACAATTCTCTGAGGGCATGGCATTGCCATGCCCCTACGGAAAATATTTGTGGTAGCGTAAGGTTGCAGATTGGTAAAGATGGGATGGGAAGGGCTATATTTGTCTTTTTTTCACCATCATTCACCCTTGGATATCGGCTGTTGCACCCCAAAGCACGAGCGATCGCCTTTTTTTCACCATCATTTACCTTTGGATCTCGGCTGTTGCTGTTCAGAACTTCAAGTTTCGTGTTCCGATCTCGAAATTCCGAGTTCTGAACTCGGAACGCCGAGTAATTTACTCCAACATCCGAGTTTTGATCTGCAACGTTGCACCTTGGAAGTGCAACTACCGAGTTATTTTCTACAAAGCTGCTGTTTCAGGCTTGGGCTTCCGAGATCTACGGGCGAACCTTTGCCCCATTTCGTCAACTACTGTCTCTAAACCACCGCCTTGTCCACTAGCTTTGGCATAGTTATACACCTGCAAGGCGGCTGCATAGGCTTCACTACCCACCGCCAGAAATGTATCATCCACCAATTCTTGTAATTGTGACAGCGACAGCAATACTGGATACAAAGCCTCAAACAACTGTACATCTTTCCGCATTTCTTCGAGGTCAAACGATCGCGGTAAAAACTCTGGGTTCTGTGTGGCTACTTCTAATGCTTTGCTAACAAAGGCGCGACTTTTATCTCCCATCTTGGGTAAAGCTTTGCGCTCCTCGTTAGTTAAATCAATCAAAAATGGTAGCTTTTCTTTAATGGTGGCAATCGCTTGCAACACCTCATCTCTCTCTGATTGCTTTAGTGTTGCACTAATTGGGGTTGTGGACATAGAAATTAGTCTCCCGTATGTTGCTTAATTTTAGAGTGCCCGCATATACAAGTTGAATTTCAATACTTACTAATAAATATTCTGAGTTTAAAGGGTGAGCGATCGCTACGTTTTTAACTCGTTTTACTTGAGAAAAATCACACATCGCGCTAGGCTTCCTTAGACTAACCGCACGCTGTATAATCAGGCGATGACAAATCTGCTCTCCTCCGTAATCCCCTCTTACACTTGGAATCGTCCCATTGGTCTTGGTTGGGATAAGCCTTACACTGTCCGCTACGCTAGCAATATTGATGATGGCCCTTGGCATGGTATGCCTTTAGGTGGCTTTGGTGCTGGTTGTATCGGGCGTTCTTCACGGGGAGACTTTAATCTCTGGCACATTGACGGAGGAGAGCATACTTTTAAGAATATTCCCGCCTGTCAATTCAGCGTGTTTGAGTCTAATGGCTCATCTTCCCAAGCTTACGCTTTATCTACCCAAGTACCAAAAGACAGGAGTCTAAGTGCTTGGCGATGGTATCCAGCTAGTCAACAAACAGCAGGGACTTCCCACACGGGTACTTATCACGCGCTATATCCCCGTAGTTGGTTTGTCTACGAAAATGTCTTGCAAGCACAGTTAACCTGTGAGCAGTTTTCCCCCATTTGGGCAAATAACTATCAAGAAACTAGTTACCCAGTAGCTATATTTCTCTGGAATGCCCATAATCCAACGAATGCACCTATTACTCTTAGCATCATGCTCACGTGGCAAAATATGGTGGGCTGGTTTACGAATGCTTTAAAAGCGCCTGAAGTGAAGATTCGGGATGATGGTAGTCCCGTTTATGAATATCAACCGCGCTTGGGTGAGAGTCAAGGTAATTACAATCAATTAGTGGAAAATGACCAATACTTTGGTTGTTTTTTATCGCGAGTTAATAGTGATGCACCTGTGCAGGAAGGCGATGGTAGCTGGTGTATCGCCACGCTAAAACATCCCCAGGTGGAAGTATTTCAGCATACGCGCTGGAATCCGGTTGGTACTGGTGAGGAGTTGTGGCAAAGCTTTGCAGCAGATGGTTCTTTGTCAAATTATGTTGATGCAACTCCAGCAGCAGATAATACACAAATCGGGGCTGCGATCGCTCTCCGCTTTACCCTGCAACCAGGAGAAACTCTAGAAATTCCCTTTATCTTAGCTTGGGATTTTCCGGTAACAGAATTTGCTGCCGGAATTAACTATTACCGCAGATATACAGATTTTTTTGGGAGAAGTGGTCAAAATGCTTGGGCGATCGCATCTACTGCTCTAAAAGAATATCAAAGTTGGCGATCGCAGATTCAAAGTTGGCAGCAACCCATTCTCGACCGGGAAGATTTACCCGCTTGGTTTAAAATGGCTCTATTTAATGAGCTGTATGACCTCACTAGTGGTGGTACTCTTTGGAGTGCAGCATCAGAACTTGATCCCATCGGTCAGTTTGCGGTGCTGGAATGCTTAGATTACCGTTGGTATGAAAGTTTAGATGTGCGATTGTATGGTTCTTTCGCCTTGCTGATGTTGTTTCCAGAACTAGAAAAGTCAGTGATGCGAGCTTTTGCAAGGGCGATTCCCCAAAATGACGATCATCAACGCATTATTGGCTATTACTACACAATTGGCGCAGACACTACAACCGCTGTTCGCAAAGTCGCAGGCGCAACACCCCACGATTTGGGTGCACCCAATGAACACGTCTGGGAGAAAACCAACTACACCTGCTACCAAGACTGCAATTTATGGAAGGATCTGGGCAGCGATTTTGTACTGCAAGTATACCGAGATTTTCTGCTCACAGGCGCTGATGATGTCCAGTTCTTAGCAGACTGCTGGGATGCTATTGTCCAAACCCTCGACTACCTGAAAACTTTTGATCTAGATGGCGATGGGATTCCTGAAAATTCCGGCGCACCAGACCAAACTTTTGATGATTGGCGGTTGCAAGGTGTCAGTGCATATTGTGGCGGATTGTGGTTGGCAGCTTTGGAAGCGGCAATCGCAATTAGCGAAGTTTTACTCGAGAAAAACCTTGGCGGACTTGATAACTTGGCAATGCAAAAATCCATCTATGAAGCTTGGTTGCAACAATCTTGCTCCATCTACGAAGAAAAACTTTGGAATGGGCAATATTACCGCTTAGATAGTGAGAGTGGTTCTGATGTAGTGATGGCAGATCAATTGTGTGGACAATTTTATGCACGATTGTTGGGATTACCAGATATTGTAGACAGCGATCGCGCCCTCTCTGCCCTAAAAACTGTGTATGATGCTTGCTTTCTCAAATTCCAAAATGGTCAGTTCGGTGCTGCAAACGGTGTTCTTCCCGACGGTTCCCCAGAAAACCCCAAAGCTACACACCCTCTAGAAGTTTGGACAGGTATCAACTTTGGACTGGCAGCTTTTCTTGTACAGATGGGAATGCAGGATGAAGCATGGCGCTTAACACAAGCTGTAGTGCAGCAAGTTTACGACAACGGGCTACAATTCCGCACACCCGAAGCCATCACAGCATCTGGTACTTTTCGTGCCAGCACTTATCTACGGGCAATGGCTATTTGGGCAATTTACTTAGTTATTGCTCAGTAGCGCATTGAGAACTGGAAAAGACGCAAAGGGTAAGGGGGAAGTATTATCTCCCTTGCTCCCTGCACCCCTACCCTGCGGGAACGCTTCAGAGAATGGGTGACGCTCCTGCGTCGCTACCGCTTGTGCTAACGCCACTTTGCCTACCCTGCGGGAAGCCGCTCCGCGTCTACGTGACGGGAAACGGAGCCACTGCGTTGGGCGACTGTGCCGACTTGAAGCATGTGGCGTCCAAGACGGCAAGTGGACTCATTTGCTTCCTTGCTGGTTATCCCAATTTCCAGCCTCTATGTGTATTAATTTTTGATTAACTAATCTGAAAATTGCAACCAAATATACATAAAAATAAATTTATACGTTTTATTATTTGCGTTTCCCAGCCTACTTTACTTGTAGCTGAAACAGTAAGTATTGATATATGTGATTTTATTTTCCGGGTGTTTCAAAATTAAATGGAAAACATAAGTAATACCAAGAAAGATGCTAAATATTAAAACCTCAAGACTACTGTTTTAACAAGATTTAGCATCGCTATCTCTAGTCATCTAGATTACTAATCTCACCAATTTTATGTTCACAATTAACAATTTTTACTTGAGCCAAAAATTATTTTTACTATTCTTTTGTAAAAATAAATACTGTAAATACAACTTTTTACTATAAAAAATATTCACTTTTCATGTATGATACAATTTTAACAATTTATCTATATGTGGCTGTGACTACAGCAAGAAGACAGTAAAATCAATGGTTACTGATTAAAGAGTCAGTCAAATTTGTTAAAGTATACAGTGCCTATTGATGACTGTAGTCCAAGTTGTCTAGGCAGGTATCAGCAGTTAATAAGAACTCTGCTGAAAACATACATGGGTGTTGCTAGTAATTTTTTTTCTAAACTTTCACTAACGAAAAGCTACTGAAAAATGATAACTCAGCAATTGGTAATTAAAACCACAAATAATTGCATTTTGCAGAGGCTGTTGGAATGACAAAATCCAAACAGTTAAGAAATTAATAGCTTTTTGTACTGTAAGTATTCACCTCATTAAAGTTAACTAAATTACTAAAAAACCCAAAATTTAGCCATGAACTCCTCTTCATCGTTAAGAGTTCAGGGAGATATGGAATATACAAATAGCCAGCAGTCTCCCACTCAAAAAGCGGCTACCCCAAACTTGTTGAGGGTAGTTGCAAGGGATACGAACCCAGTATCAAGCTTGAGTCAAGTTTTGGTGTTACGGGAATCCCAACTAGATGTGGAACTGACTAGCTATGGTTTAAACAGGAAAATTGAAGATATCAAAATTCAGAATTTATGGGTAGGTGAAAGTTGGAGAGAGATTGGTGTTACATTAGTAGACGCGATCGCCCAAACTGGCTTACTAGTTTATCACCTATCTCTAGAACGCTGGGAATTACTTAAGGATCTAGCGCCTCAGTTATTTCCCCCCAGATGTAAGCAATTAGAAAAGTTACAGGGGGAAACAGCTATTAGTACCTCTGATAAAAAATTTGAGAATCAATTGCAAGTATCCCCAACAGGTTTGCTGCAAACTTCTGCTTTAGTGACTCTTTTGTTGACCCAGGTTATTCTTAATCAATTTATACATCTAAAAAGTTTATTTACCCTAAATATCTTTATTGTTAGCTTCGTAGTCTGGAATGCTTGGCAAATTGCCTTAACAGCATATAGACCGTACTTGCTGGATTATTTTGGGTATTTTATTTTTCATCATGTTCCCCAATATTGGCAAACTCAGCTGAGCTTGGTATCGCAACAGTATTTTTCGTTTTCAGCAAATCTATATTTCAACCTAGCAGAAGCACACAACTTGATTGCAACGCTGCTTTTAGCTGAAAACAGCCAACTAACAGATAAGTATCCAAGAATTTTAATTTTAGATGAACAGACAAGTGCATTATATGGACATTCAGAACAACAGTTTCAACAAAACTCAGCTTGCATTGAGCGGGAGGATACCACCGTGATCATCTCTAACACTCCAGTATCTGCTATGCCGACTTTCATACTTGTTTCAGACCGATGTATCATTTTGGGAAAAGAGTTTTATAAGAAACTGTTAGCAATGAACAGTTTTGATTACGACTCATATCAATTACAATTCAATATGTAATCTCCCTTAGGTAAATTTGTTATTCATCAAGAGAACCGCAACCTTTTTTACCTAAATTTAGCGCTTCTACTGTTGAAGATAAGTCTTTATTGTTTTTAATTTAAAGCCTAATTTTCTGTATTAAAGTGCTAATTTTTTTTGCTAAAATACTATTTTGGATGTTATTTTAGCTGTACTTTTTATAGTTTGTATATCATAACATAAAACCGTAAATCTGACAAATTACTATCTTTGTCTTATTACTAAACTTCAAGCTATATTGCTAAGAAATATCGTTGTATACATCAAATACATAAAGCCTGTAAGCTTTGTTATATAAGCAGTCTCGACATTAATAGCGAACTACTATCATCCAAATATATAAAAATAATTTTCAATAAGCAGAATGACTTTAAGTTTTTTTAATAATATCTACACTACAATTTTTTTGTTTTTAAACAACAGAGTTAATGGTAAAATTTCTTAGTAAGCCGAAGTATATGAAAGTTCCAAATAGATTTTTGCTGAGGGGTGTTACCCCTCAGCATTTATGAAATACATAAAAAAATGCAAAGTTGTACAATACATAAGTAGATATCACAATGAAATCAGGGAATTTAACTTATAAAGCTACTATTTTGGTGGATGACATTAACGGCAAAAATATAGTATAAATAAAAATGTTGTTCTTGATCATCAAGGATACAGAACTTTTCTTTACTAACTTAAAGTCTATGTAAATTTTCTCAGTAACTCCTAAGAAGTTAGTATTATAAAATACGCAAATCTTATCAGGGAAAGTAATTGAATTAGGAGTTAGAAAATTTCAAGAGGACGAAACTGCATCTACCAAGAGCCATACAGAGACTTTTTTCTGCCAGTCATCTGAAATAACAAAGGGTAAATTTTTACCTGACGTTAACTGCCAAGCAAAAGCAGCCTCTTCCATAAGTACTTAGTACCGCCTAGTGAGGACTGTGCAACTTGGGAGAGTATCTGAAGAATTAAGGCAAAGCGGTAAACAGGCTTGCTTCACAATAGTCAAGTTTCCGAATAAAGGTCAGCTCATGGAAAGAATAATCAGGCTAAATGCAGTCGAAACCTCAAGCCAACGGAGCAGTTCTAAGATGAAGCTTTATAATTTGCACCCTCAATACCATCTTGCTCCTGAGAAAGTATCAATTTATGACAGTGCTGTTTCTCTAACAACGGCAACCGTACCAGAAACAGCTACAAACTACCACCACAGAAGATGCGGAGGGGAGCCACTGCGTTGCAGAGGTTCTGACACAGATAGGGTGAGACAACGCTACCTAGAGAAATCCCAAGGTGGGTTGTTGAACTTGGTGGTTGAAAACCTGTTCAGCGTACTCCAAAGGAGAACTCGCAGCGTAGTACTTCTCAAATAGTGGGGTAATGCAGAGGGTTACTGGTGTCTCCCCAGCAGAGCGAGTGGTCTCAAGCAAGCAACTTCATTTGTCAGGAATGGCAAAATTTGCTCAGAATTTTTGATATTTCTGTTTGGGACTGTTAATAGAGTTGTGTTTTTCAACAGCATTCGCTACTACTGCATTGCCGATATCTTCCTTCAGCTAATTCAGCAAACGCAAATAAGCTAGAGCAGTTTGCTAACTTCAACTTAAATTTCAAAAACCGCCGCAACTAAATTGGTTTACCTTATTACCAGACAAATAACACTATGAACCAAGATATTTCTACCATTAGTAGCAAGTTAAAAAACTCAATGCATCCTGAACAGTTTGACCAAGTAGTTGAAGCGATTCTTGCAGGTAAGTATTCATGGGCATGTGTTTTAATGCTACGCTTTGCTGGCTATAATCCTTTACATTACATTCCTTACCGCACATACAATCGATTGCTCAAAGAAAACTCTCTCATGAGTCGGTCTAACCACCAGCAAAATTCGAGCATGAACTTGGCCAAACAATCTTCCGATCAGAGGTCTGATACTAATATTTCTTCAAGCTGCTTGAGTAAAATTAAGGACTTGGCTTATCTTGAAGTTGTTGGCAAGCAAAAAGCAGAAATTCGTGATAGTCAGGAGCAGTGGCTGACAAAGCAAGTTCAATAATATCGAGCAATGAAATCAGAAGTAAAACTAGAAATTTATCTAGATTCTTCTTTGTGTTTCTGCCGATTTAATTAAATAGACCTAGATTAGCAGTTCATTTAGTAGCTGTCTGTTTGCCATGCAAATTAATAATCTATAGCACGGCAGGTTTATTATGCTGTTTTGCTGTTAAATGGACTGCTTGTAAAAATCCAGCCTAAAGATTGCTTTGTGATTGCAACCTCAAAAACCCCTAATTTTAGCGTCCTCCCCTTTAGGAGGACTGCTCTTTGCTAGCTTTCAACATAGATATTTAATTTCGCTGCTAGTGTGATCCACAATTGTAAGTTATCAAGGATTATAATTAAACCGTATAAAGGCTTCTAAAAACAATATAAATTACAACAAAATTTCCTATATAACTGAGTGAATACTCAGCCAATTTATATATAATTGAAGTTTTTTCAAATAAGTACCACTTTTTTATTTTCATAAAATCTGCCAAATTGGCAAATATTGATCGATAAAATTTTATAAATTATAGATGCCAACTGAAACAGAGATTATTGACTAGCTAATTTTATGTGCAGGAACAAAATTAATGATTAGTTCCAATCATGAAATACACCAATCTAATTGGTGAATCAGTCAACATCTCATAGAATAAATAACTTCAACACTAAGACTAACCCTCTAATTGTTGCTGCTGGTGGTTCTTTTTCCAAACAGCTTGAGCTTAAAAAACTGAGAGTGGTGGCTTTCCCCAATCCAGACTTTGAATTGCTCCTACCTAGTTTGAGATGGTGGAACTGTGGTTAGTATGACTTTAGACCAAAAAGCTCATATTTAATACTATTAGCAAACGTGGAAATTGAAAAAGTGACAATTAAATCGTAGTCAGTGTTGATGGAACTTATAGCTCTTACGCTTCTATAAACGACTATTGTAATCCTCGTCCTCCCAACCAGGATTATAGCGGTTTTAGAAATTAGCAATTTATATCATCAATACTGGAAGCTAAAAAACTTAAATAGCTTCCAGTTTTTATTTATCAAAAAATACAGATTTTAAGGTCATTCAGGTTCATAAGATTGGCAGCGCTACTAAATCTTAATTCAACCATTTATTAACAGCCTCTGCAATATTAAAATAGTGAGTTAGCAAGTTAATTCTGTGAAAATTAAACTTTTATAACTTAAGATAGATGTATAAATAACTATATTGTGATTAATAATCATGTATATTTTACGTCTAAATCTATCCTAGCTGTAGGCGCATTTTAAAAGTTTAGGACTTATACATTGACAGCAAATCCCAAATATGGTTTATATTTTTGCGCCATTCAATGTTGATTTGTTGATGAGCTTTTAGCAATGTATACTGATCAAAACATGATCGAGACAAGCCTAAAAACACCTAATTTAGGTAATGCACAAAATAATAAATTTGTACAGTTCCTAAATCTTAGTATTACATTTCTAAATAAGTTTTTTTTAAATAAAATTTATTATTGATAGTCATTAATAAAACTTATTTAATTTAATTAAAGATTTGATGAAGTCAGTATAAATTTCTAGTAAAAATGTAAAATTTTTTGAATATAAGCTTGACTAAATCAGGGAAATCTAATATTTAAAGAAATAGTGTGTTCTTTGTCATGGTAAAGTATTAACTGACTTTATCGTTATAAATCCTTTTTTAAAAAGTTCTGGATTGAGAAAAAATCTACTTTTTCTGGGCAAAATTTTGTGATCGACGTACTCTAAAGCTAGCTTGTCAGAAAAATCTGGCTTTGCTTATGATTTCTTTCAATTCCTAACTGTCATAAATAATTTAAAAAAGGGTTTCAACAATTAAACTCAAGGAAGCTAAATCTCTAGCAATTAATGGTATTTATCAGGGGACATAATAGCTATGCTTTCTGGAGATCTTGCCAAGGTATCTTTTTGTCATTTGCGAACTCACTACCGTCGCAGATTCCTCAAGAAGAATTTAATAGAAATTTTATATCATTTGCAAAAAGGAAAAATAACTAGATGTAATTCTCTCGCCTATTTCTTATTGCCTAACTTCATTAATGCTAGCAGTGCGATTTATAAACAACGCTAACCGGGAATGCATCCCTAGGCTTTGACAAACCTAGGGAAAAAACTCCCGGCTTAGTTGCACATTAAAGTTAAGTAATTAATTAGTCTTGCAGGACTAATTAACTACGCAATTGTGAAACCTTGGATGTCATGATTCAATCACAATTGCAGCGGACAGCTTTGCCCACATTTTTAACAGTTGAATGCAACTGGACAATGATTATGTCATACTATTTTAGCCAAGACAAGGCGGTTGATAGTGCCGCCACGCCAGAAAGCAGGTTTTTGACGCCTTTTCAACGAAAAGCTCTGCTGAAGAATTTGCAAGCAGATTTACAGCCAGAATATCGTCGTCGGATTGAAATTATGTTGCTAGCAGATCAGGGTATGTCTCAAACCCATATCTGCGAAATATTAAGTTGTTCTCAAGAGATGGCACGATACTGGATTGCTGTAGCAGAAGCAGGTCTAGCGCACAAATGGAATGAGCGACCAATTGGTAGACCGAAGACTGTTAATCATCAATATCTTGAAAAGTTAAAAGAATTAGTGAGTCGTAGTCCGCGTGATTATGGTTATGCATTTAGTAGCTGGACAGCTCAATGGTTGAGTAAACATCTTGCACAGGAATTTAGGATTGAAATCAGCGATCGCCATATTAATCGCTTACTAAAGCAAATGGGGCTGTCAACCAAGCAAAAATCCTCAAACCAACAAGCAATTGACCCTTTAAAGGATGCTGGCATTAGAATTTGCGACTTGCAATCTAACAATGCCCAGTCGAATTTTCCTTGGTCATTTAATTTGAAACAGACCAACCACTAATTCAGTCTTGGAGATGAGGAAATGCCATCAGTATTTTCACAAGCACAGCTTGGTGAACAGCTTACCGTTGTCTTGGGTGAGAAGCTAGAAGATAGAGAACTGCAAAGCTGCTTGGCGGCGATGGAAATTGTGGAACCGCCGATAGCAAAACAGTTTTGGCAAGCAACACAAGCAAAAGCCGGAATTTATTTAGTTTTGGCGGGTAAGGTGCGATTGCTGGATAGTGCGGAGAACTTAATTAC
Source organism: Nostoc sp. 106C (assembly GCF_002154725.1). Lineage (GTDB taxonomy): Bacteria > Cyanobacteriota > Cyanobacteriia > Cyanobacteriales > Nostocaceae > Aulosira. The sequence goes on from NZ_MTAW01000055.1 coordinate 14,822, forward strand.
TACCCTCTCCCCAGGTGCATCATTTGGTGAATTGACTTTATTTCCTGAAGCGAGTTTGCAACCATACTCTGCCAGATCTTCTGTAAACTTAAAGCTTAGCTATATCAAACAAGAGACATTGCAAGCTTTGATGGGCAAATATCCCAGCATCCGCGATCGCCTCTTTGATCGTGCAGAACGTTGGGATTTACTCATGTTGTGTCGCCAAAACTCAACCGGAAAAGGCAATACATCTGTGGAAGATATGCTCAAAGCCTTAGCTTATTTCTCGCGACACCATCTGGAGATTGGTTCAGTACCAGCCAAACTAACCGCAGAAACTCAGCTATGGGTAGTGCGTCAGGGAGAATTACGACATTCTGACGGTAGCAGATTAATACCCGGCAATATCTCTGCTATGAAACCAGGTAGTTGGCAAGCTACGCAACCAACGATCGCTTACAGTCTCAAGCATACTGATTGGCAAACAGCACTGCAACATTGGGGACAATTAGCAGAATTGATTGAGTTAAAAGAACCCATTGTAGAAAAACCCGTAGCGATATTTACCAATACCAACAGCAACGTTATTTCTTTCCCTTCTCAGATTCAGGCACAAAAACTGCAAAGAAAACGACGTGCTTACTTTCCCAGTCCCAAAGTCAGATTAGGGCATTGGTGGGGACGCCTTAGCAAGCGTTATCCGTTCTATCAACAACAAAGTGCTTCTGATTGTGGGGCGGCTTGCTTGGTCATGATTAGCCGCTATTGGGGTAAACGATTGAGTGTCAATCGCTTGCGGGAGTTAGCTAACGTTACCCGCGATGGTGCCTCACTGCGGGGTTTAACAGCAGCAGCAGAAAGCGTCGGTTTTACTACCCGTCCAGTGAAAGCTAGTCTTGATAAATTAGCACAACAATCTTTGCCGGCGATCGCTCACTGGGAAGGCAAGCATTACATAGTCGTCTACGAAATCACTAAAAAACAAGTAATTGTAGGCGATCCTGCCATTGGCCAACGCAACCTTAAGGTTGCAGAATTTAAAGCAGGGTGGACTGGTTATGCTTTATTATTGCAACCTACCGCCCTACTAAAAGAAGCTCAAGAAGCGAGTTCAGGATTCTGGCAGTTTTTTGATTTAGTCAAACCTCACACTACAGTACTGCTAGAAGTGTTCGTGGCTTCTGTGTTGATTCAGATATTGGGATTGGTAACGCCGCTATTCACTCAGTTACTTTTAGATAGAGTCATTGTCCAGGGTAGTACTCTGACCTTAAATACCGTTGGTTTCGGTTTGCTGATTTTTGGTTTGTTCAGCGTCGCTATAAATGGGCTGCGGCAATATCTGCTGGATCACACCGCCAACCGCATCGGTGTATCGCTGATGGTAGGTTTTATCAAACATACCTTCCGCTTGCCCTTATCTTATTTTGAATCGCGTTACGTTGGCGATATTGTTTCCCGTGTCCAAGAAAATCAGAAAATTCAACGCTTTCTTACCGGAGAAGCACTGTCTATAAGCTTGGATTTGCTGACAGTATTTATTTATGTAGGGTTGATGTTTTGGTACAGTTGGCAATTGGCATTGCTGTGCTTGACAATTGTGCCACCATTCTTTTTACTAGCACTAATTGCAACGCCTTTTTTGCGCCGCATTTCCCAAGAGGTGTTTACTGCCTTAGCCCAGGAAAACAGTTATTTAATTCAGAGTCTGACAGGAATTAGCTCAATTCGCTCAATGGCCATTGAACAGACAGTGCGCTGGCATTGGGAAGAACTTCTCAATAATTTGATCAAAAAAACATTTAAAGCCGAGGTAATTAGCAACCAACTACAAATTTTTAGTTCTACCATCCAAACTTTGGTAACTACAGGTTTACTGTGGTTTGGTGCCTCGTTGGTAATTCAAAACCAGCTGACCATTGGGCAATTAGTCGCTTTTAATATGTTATTAGGTAACATCATCCGTCCTTTCCAGCGGCTCATAGTCTTGTGGAACCAATTGCAGGAAGTGATAGTTTCGACAGAACGGATTAATGATGTTTTAGAAGCAGAACCTGAAGAAGATTTAGAACATCAACCCCGGCAGTTGTTGCCTAGGCTGCGTGGTCATATTCGCTTTGAGCAAGTCACTTTCCGCTATCATTCCGAAAGTGAGATTAACGTCCTCGAAAATCTCAGCTTTGAAATTAAGCCTGAGCAAACAGTGGCCGTTGTCGGGCGTAGCGGTTCGGGTAAAACAACCCTCTCTAAATTAGTTTTGGGTTTATACCCGGCGACAGATGGCAAAGTCTTGATTGACGGTCAAGATGTTACTAGTATTTCCCTGCGATCGCTCCGTTGCCAAATTGGTGTGGTGGATCAAGATACGTTTTTATTTGGCGGTACGATTCGCGAAAACATTAGCATTGCTCACCCAGAAGCCACTTTAGCAGAGATTATGGAAGCGGCAGATTTGGCAGGAGCAGACGAATTTATTAAGCAATTACCAATGGGCTACGAAACCCAAATCGGCGAAGGTGGCGGGATGTTATCTGGTGGACAACGCCAAAGATTAGCGATCGCCCGTGCTTTGTTGGGTAATCCCCGTTTATTGCTTTTAGATGAAGCCACTAGTCACCTTGACTCTGAATCTGAACGTATCATCCAGAAAAATCTCAAAACCATACTTAAAGGGCGTACTAGCCTAATTATTGCTCATCGACTCTCCACGGTACGTAATGCTGACCTGATTTTGGTCTTAGATCGTGGCTTATTGGTTGAAAGCGGTACTCACAATCAATTAATTGCTAAAAAAGGTCATTACTTCTACCTTAATCAGCAACAGTTGGCGCAAGTTGAGTCTTAAATAACTATCATCAACTGCGTACACCAACACGCATGAAAATTTTTTTCATTGTTCAATAGACAAGAATCTAGTAGATTTCTAAATTTTGAATTGTTTTCCCCTCTCTTCACTATGGGTAACAAGCTATGCCTGATCCATCTTGGAATTCATCAACAACATTAACTACATCTAATGAAGATGCCGCTAAAAACTACTACCAATCTGAAGTTGTAGAAGATGCTACTGAGTTTAATCATACAGAAACAGCAAATGAGACTAATGATTGGTCTCATAGCACAGAAGAACTTTTAGATGCCTTACCAAAGCGTTGGACGCACTCTTTGCTATACTTTTTGATTGGGTTTGCAGCAATTAGTTTACCTTGGACGATGCTTTCTAAGGTTGATGAAACTGGAAGCGCTAGAGGGCGTATAGAACCTAAAGGAGCAGCACAAAAATTAGATAGTGCAGTTGCTGGTAGCGTGACTGCGGTGAAGGTGAAAGAAGGTCAAACTGTAGCCGCAGGACAAGTTTTAGTCGAACTCGAAACTGGTGTTTTGAGAACCGAACTCCAACAGGCGCGAGCGAAGTTAGAAGGACAACAAAATCGCCTAATGCAACTAGAGTTACTCAAAAACCAATTGGAACTGTCGATTCGTGTCCAAGAGCAACAAAACCAATCCCAAGAGTTAGAAAAGATTGCCCAAGTTAATCAGGCGCAGCAAAACCTTGATGGAAAACAAAGTACTTATAACTTACAAAAATTAGAAAAACAGGCATTAGTTAATCAGGCGCAGCAGCAGATTAGTAGCGCTCAGAATGACCAAAAGTCGGCGCAAAGTCGTTTAAGTATAGATTCTAGGCAAGTTTCACGCTTTAACCAAATTGTCAAGGATGGCGCGGTTTCTGAAAACCAAGTCGATCAACTCAAAAAAGAAGAACAAGAAAGCAAACGACTTTATGAAAAAGCCATATCCGATATCAAACAAGCCCAATTGCGTTTAGCTGAAGAACAAAGCCGTTATCAAACAACAATCAGTCAGCTTGAGTCTGATATCAAGCAAGCAAAACTCCGATTACAAGAAGTACAAAGTAGCTATAAGAGCTTACTGCAAGCTGGAAAACTAACTGTCCTCAAAAGTCAGGAACAACTCAAAGACTTGCAAACACAAATTGGTGTACTGCGAGCAGATATCATGCAAAGCCGCAGTCAGATGATGTCCTTAAAGCTTCAGTTAGAGCAACGAACATTGCGATCGCCTGTTGATGGTACTGTTTTTGCATTACCCATCTCCAAACCTGGATCAGTAGTGCAATCTGGGCAGATGGTTGCTCAAATTGCACCTAAGAATACTGCCTATGTACTCAAAGCCCAGATGCCCAGCCAACAAAGTGGTTTTTTGAAGAAAGGAATGCCTGTAAAAATCAAGTTTGATGCTTATCCATTCCAAGATTATGGAGTTTTAGAAGGTCATGTTAGCTGGATTTCGCCTGATTCCAAAATTCAGGAAACTAACCAAGGAAAAATAGAAATTTATGAGTTGGAAATTACCCTTAGTAAGCCTTATATAGAATCAGGAACTAAACGGATTTCTTTAACACCTGGACAAACAGCTACAGCAGAAGTAATTGTGCGACAGCGTCGAGTTATTGACTTTGTTTTAGATCCATTTAAGAAGTTGCAAAAAGGAGGATTAGAATTATAATATAACTATTACTTAATTGTTTTGTTTTAACAGTTAGCTAATAATTAATTTAGGTGCAATTTTTTATGATTATTGCGCAATAAATATGCATTATTTAGCATTGCTAAAAATTAAAATAAGTAAGTAAAATATGGTGTATCTGCCAACAAATTTAAAGATTATCTCCACATAAATAAGCTTGAATAGCCTGAGGAATTAGATTATGGCTAAAATTTTAACTGTTTCTAGCACAGATATTTTTCATCATGTCAAAATCAGTTGTCAAATTCCTAGTTTGTTAGAAGCGATTGCTACTCGCAAAATCATTGCCGATGCTGCATTAGAGGCGGGTATTGAAGTTGATCAAGAAGAAATTCAACAAGCAGCAGATAGCTTGCGGTTAAGCAACCAACTTCTTAAGGCAGAAGATACTTGGGCATGGCTAGAAAAATATCATCTTTCACTCGATGACTTTGAAGAATTAGCTCAAACTAATTTAATTTCGGCAAAGTTAGTCACTCATCTATTTGGAGATAAAGTTGAACAGGTTTTTTATGAAAACCAACTCAACTATGCTGGTGCTGTCACCTATGAAGTAATTTTAGATGATGAAGGCTTAGCGTTAGAACTATTCTATGCCTTGCAAGAAGGCGAAATGAATTTCCAAGAAGTTGCCCGTCAATATATCGAAAATCCCGAAATTCGTCGTGCTGGAGGATATCAGGGAATTAAACGCCGTAACGATTTCCGAGCGGAAATAGCAGCAGCAGTATTTGCTACTCATCCACCACAACTTCTCAAGCCGATAATTACCGCCAAAGGAGTGCATTTAATTTGGGTAGAAGAAATCATCAAACCTGAATTAGATGAGCAACTGCGCAGTATGATTTTAGGAGATTTATTTACTGCTTGGTTAAAACAACAACTTGAGCAATTTGAAATTGTGGCGCAACTAGATGTGAATAGTAATTATCACAAAGAAATGATCAAGCCAAAATCATCACAAGCCGCATAGAACCGATAAATACATGAGGTAGGCACACACAGATGTCATAGGTGTCAACTTAACGTGAAACCCTTGTCAAGGCGTGATTTTGAATTAAATCACTTACCATTACGATTCGCGTCACCCCACCCCAGTTTTGTCTAAAGCCAAAACTTACCCTCCCCGCAAGTGGGGAGGGGTAAAATGCTTGTGAGATAAGCGTTTGAGCTTAAGTTGATCCCAATGCACATCTGTGAGTCTCTACAGATGATTGATGTGTTGCAAAGATTTTTTAGTATTGCCTAATTTGCTGCGACAAAGTTAGAGTTTCTCCAAGAGACATCAGGTTAATGTAAAGTCACCAGAAGAGAACAGAGCCAGATTAGCAGGATCTGTTTGATTGGTTAAATTGCCAAGAACGCTGATTGCACCGCCGTCGCTTAGATCTTGGGAAAACACAACGCGGGAAAAGCCTAGAGTAGTGTTGAAGTAGACAAACAAACCGCGATCGCTTGTGATTGCATTATTATCTGCGATCGCTTTAGCAGCCGCAGCAGCATTGGGAAATGAGTCTAGCAGCACCAGTACATTACTATTCCCAGCTAAATTGCCGCTATTTCCTTTCTGGAAGTTGAATATATCAATACCTAACTGCTGCTTTTGAAATGCTAAATCATCTTCGCCAATTTGGTAGTCGGTAAGAATATCAGGCTGATTCAAAACAGAGATACCGTTAGCAGCTAGCGTTGGCGAACCCGCAGAGAAGGGGTCATCAGAGAATAAGAAAGAATCTTTACCTTCCCCACCAGTCAGCGTATCTATGCCACGACCACCTGTAAGCAGATCCCTGCCAGAACCACCGTTAATACTGTCATTACCATCACTACCATCGATGATGTCATCACCTCCCAGACCATTAATGATGTCGTTACCCCCTAAACCTACAAGGATATCGTTAGCATCGGTACCGTTAATAGTCTCGTTAGCCTCAGTAGCCAGTAAAATTATGGTCATGATTTTCCCCTGATAATCCAATACAGTTCAGTTAAGAAAATTCATTGACAACAAAGCTCACAAATAATTAGTAAACAAAAAACCGAATAATTATTTTGGAGGGGGCTTGGGGGACGGTTGCGTCCCCCAATCGGGGGTTTGGG
>NZ_MTAW01000038.1 GCF_002154725.1 Nostoc sp. 106C
GACTACAATTTTACGTCATTACGAGCGTTCGCTGAAAGCGTTCCCGCAGGGTAGCGAAGTAATCGCAAAGGCTTAGTTTTTCGTCACGAGTGCGTAAGTCTTATAATTGTTCGGTTTTTTGTTTAATAATTATTTGTGAGCTTTGTTGTCAATGAATTTTCTGAACTGAACTTTATTGGCCTATGAGGGGAGCAAACCCTCTCGTCACTAATAGATTTCCGTGTGAAAATCAAATTCTAAATATTTTTCCTGGTCGAAGATTCCCCAAAACCGCCCGCTGCCATATATTTCCAGTGGAAAATGGCTGCATTACCTGGTTAGTCTTTATGAATCTTTGACTGTTTCTTTACGCAAGCTTAACCTAAATTTATTGAAATGTTAACCAAAAGGCTGTTTACTAAATAGTAATTCACTTTTTGCTGCAACATTTGGACCCCTCACATAGCCTAAAATTTGTAGGCATTGGGGGGATTCTTTGTTTTTTAAAGATGAGAATTTAAAGTTGAGTAACAAAAAGACTCAGCTAATGCGCTTCTAAATTGAACATTTTTTCGTGAAGATAATTAATAAATCAGAGATTTTTACTCAGCATTACGTAAATAAATATGTCTCTTTAATTGCATAAAAAATAGTATTTAAATTAGACATAATTTTGTCATAGTTTTGCAATAGCTCTGTCAATAAGATGTGTGATGCTTATTTCAACTCTGGATGAGTAAATAGTATCAAGCTACAACAAACACCAGTGTTTACTAGTTAAGAATCATCAGGCAATAGCCCTGATTCAGATTACTGACATTGCAATTTCTGTGTGGTGAAAAAAGAAATATGAATTGGAAATTACTCGCTGTGCTCCCAATGCTGACTCTAGCTACTGCTGTGCCAGCTTACTCTCAGACAAATACTAAAACTCCAAATACTACTAACCCTACTCAAGTTACACAACCTAGTCAGCAAGGCAACACCACCAAAAAGCCTAATGCTACAAAAAAACCTGTTACTACAGCAGCAACACAAACTACAATCCTTACATTAGGTAGCCAAGGACAATCAGTTAAAGTTGCTCAAGACTTTTTAAAGAAGCAGGGATTTTACACCGGAAATGTTAATGGTGTCTTTGATAAACAGACACGTTCAGCTGTGATGAAATTCCAGAAATCTAAAGGCTTAAGAGCAGATGGAATCGTTGGACGCCGGACTTTGGCTGCGATGAAGTAATAATAGCTAACTCAAGTGACACATCATTAGGGAGACTGGTTAACAAAACTACCAGTCTCTTTATTTTTCTTGTGATTTTAAGTATCAGAAATTTGGTTTTTTGCTTAATCTCAGACTTGACGGTAACCTTTAAAGCACGTCAAAATTAGTACAAAAGTTCCAGTGGATTAAAAGCTGGAGGTCTTAAAGATGACTACTGCATTAAGTTGTCGTAATTACATCGACGGTCAATGGTTGAGTGCTTTAGGGGAAGCTACTTTAGAAAGTCGTAACCCTGCTGATAAAAATGAAGTTGTTGCTACTTTCCCCCGTTCTGTAGCAGATGATGTGAATACAGCAGTAGCCGCAGCCCGCCAAGCCTACCAAAGTTGGCGAAAAGTTCCAGCCCCAGCCAGAGCAGAATATATTTTTCGCGTTGGGGAAATATTACTTAAATATAAAGAAGAACTCGCTCAGTTAATTAGTCGAGAGATGGGTAAACCCCTAACTGAAGCTAGAGGAGATGTTCAAGAAGGAATTGACTGTGCCTTTTACAGTGCTGGCGAAGGGCGGCGGCTATTTGGGCAAACTACACCCTCAGAAATGCCCAATAAATTCGCGATGACAGTCAGAATGCCTATAGGGGTATGTGCTTTGATTACTCCTTGGAATTTCCCTGTGGCGATTCCTTGCTGGAAAGCTATGCCAGCATTGGTATGTGGTAATACTGTGATTCTCAAGCCTGCTGAAGATACCCCCGCTTGTGCAACTAAGTTAATTGAAATTTTTGCCGAGGCTGGTTTACCACCTGGAGTAATTAACCTGGTGCATGGTGTAGGTGAAGAAGCCGGGAAAGCTTTAGTTGAACATCCTGATGTTGATTTGGTGTCTTTTACTGGCTCTTCGGAAACAGGTGCATTTGTTGGTGCTACTTGCGGACGCACTCACAAGCGCGTTTGTTTGGAAATGGGTGGTAAAAATGCCCAAGTGGTAATGGAAGATGCAGACTTAGAACTGGCGTTAGATGGTGCTGTTTGGGGAGCCTTCGGTACAACCGGACAAAGATGTACAGCTACTAGTCGCCTAATTTTGCATCGCGATATCAAAGAAAAATTTACTGCTATGCTTCATGAGCGTACCAGTAAGTTACGCTTGGGGGCTGGCACAGATCCTAATACGGAAATCGGGCCGTTAATCAATGAATCGCAACTTCAGCGGGTAAATCATTATATGGAAATTGCCCGTGAGGAAGGGGCAAAGATTTTAATTGGTGGTGGAATTGCTAACGAGGAGCAATTGAAAAATGGTCACTTCTTTCAACCAACGATTTTGGATGATGTAACTCCCGAAATGCGTGTGGCTCGTGAGGAGATATTTGGGCCAGTAGTGGCATTAATTGAGGTTAGTTCTTTTGATGAAGCGATCGCTATCCTCAACAACACCAATTATGGTCTTTCTTCCTCAGTTTACACCCGCGATATCAACCGGGCTTTTACTGCCATGCGCGACATTGAGGCGGGTATCACTTATATTAACGGCCCTACTATAGGTGCAGAAGTACACTTGCCTTTTGGTGGTGTGAAACATACTGGTAACGGTCATAGAGAAGCTGGGACTACTGCTTTAGATGTGTTCACTGAATGGAAAAGTGTTTATGTTGACTTTTCTGGAAGTTTACAACGCGCTCAGATAGATAATCGGGAGTGAAATGAACGGCGCATTTATAAGTTTTGTGGAACCAAAGTTAATTTGGTTCCACCATTTATAGAAAAGAATGGACTTTTCATAAGTTTTGTTTAACTAAAGTTAATTTGACATCAGCATTTATAGAAAAGAATGGAATTTTCATAAGTTTTGTTTAACCAAAGTTAATTTGGTATAAGCATTTATAGAAATGAACGGCGTTTTCATAAGTTTTGTCGAACCAAAGTTAATTTGATTCCAGCATTTATAGAAATGAATGGCGTATTTACAAGTTTGACTGCATTTTTGGCAATAAACACGAAGCTGTTCTTGTCACTCAGCGATGCCTAAGACAATAAAGTGGAGTTGATGATTGTGCGCTTCCTCTCTATTGTCCCAACTCTTTAATGTTGTTCATCACTTGCTGGTACAAGTCCTTATTATCTTCGCCTTGAAAGATATCGGCGGCTTTTTGTAAATCTTTGAGTGCGCCTGGTTTATCTCCTTGGGCTGCACGAGCATTACCTCGGTTATTGTAGGCAGGGCCAAAGTTAGGATTGATGCGAATAGCTTGATTGTAATCTGAGATTGCGCCTTGATTATCTCCTTTGGCGGCGCGGAGATTACCTCGGTTATTGTAGGCGATCGCATATCTGGTATCGAGGCGAATAGCTTGATTGAAATCTTCCAATGCTCTGTTTCTATCTCCCCCAGCGGCGTAAGCATTCCCTCGGTTATTGTAGGCTTCGGCATAGTTGGGAGCAAGGCGAATGGCTTCGTTATAATCTTCTAGCGCTCCTTTTTTATCTCCTTGGGAGGCGCGAGCATTAGCACGGCTATTATAAGCTTCCGCATCGTTAGGATTGAGCTTCAGTGCTTCGTTATAATCTGCGATCGCTGCTTGTTTGTTTCCGGCATCAAAGTGAGCTAGTCCCCGAGCTTTGTAGGCTGCGCCATATTGGGGATTGAGGCTTATTGCTTTATCATAAGATGCGATCGCAGCTTGCGAATTTCCTTTGGCGTGCTGATTTTGTCCTTGCAAATAGAATTCTACAGCCTTGGATGTTCTCGCTGGACGGCGGCTAGGAGGACTGACTCCAATTTCTGTTACTAATACATCGCTATTCTTACTACATGAAAGGCTGGTAATTGCACTCAATATAGTCATTAAACCTATAATTAATGCTCTACCTATTTTTGTCCACTCTTGCTCAAACAATTGCAATTTCATAAGTTGTTTTAAACCGTCATTATACCTAGATAAAATTATTTTTTCGATTAATCATTTGACTGTAAGCTTATATGGCAATCCAAGCTGATTTATGAAAATTATTTTTTTAGCGAACCGCCAAGGAAGAGAGAGAATATTCCACAAATCATTTAGGCTTGCTATATTATCTAGGTTTAATCAACGATTCTCTTGAGGATAAGATGTGAAGTGCGTAGATGTCACCATCATTTTTTGTAATAAAGAAACTACAGCAACACAGTATTAGACAGAGAGTGGCTTGTTCCAGGCTAGAGTGAAGTATAAAAACTGTTATCTCTCCTGATTTATCTGTTGAGTTTCTCTCTTTCTTCAAGTGATATTGTAAGCAGCAATACTCTATTTTTGCCGCCTTTAATTATACTTTTTAAAGTCTATCAAAATCATAATTTCATTGTTTTTACCAAAATCTTCATAAATATTAAGTTTTTTGCTGAAGGTCACTCAATACTGAACATTACGTGTATCTGTGTAAGTAATTTATTCACGCTCAATGTCACTTTCTGAGTTTTTGGGAGTCAACCGCCAAGCAGTAGTCTCATCAATCTCTACAGACAATTGTTCTAGGTTATTACCTAAATCTTTTTGGAGTTTCTGAGTCAGTGTGATGGGAAAATCTAGATTAATATCTTGGGTTTCTACTAGTCTGACTAGTTCAGCAAATGCTACTTTTACTGTTTTTCGTTCGTAACTAGTCAACTTGCAGTAAGATGTTTCAGATACATTCTGAGCCTGCATAGCTTTTTTAATTCGCTCTTGCAGATGCTCTAATTCCGAATTTAATAGTTGAGATTGCTGTTCAACTTGAGTATATCTTGCACCTAGTAATGCTAAATCTTCTGTTGTTGGATCGGGACTAATTTGCGATTGTAATTCTAATAATTTTAAATGCACTTGCGCAAGATATATACAGTCTAGGTAAGCATACTCAATTTGTTCTTCAGTTAAGGGTCGCTTTCCCCAATCACTATTTTGCTCTTGTTTATCAATATTATTAAAGTTACAAAGTACTGTTGCTAAAGTCTTGAGTTGATAGTTAGGTAAGGGCAAGAGATAGTAGGGTATTTTTTTAGATATTTCTAACGTACAAGTAACATTTTTAGCTTGCTTGTTACCAAGAAGTTTTAAATCATAACTGGCATTATGAAAAACTTTCTCAATATCAGGATTCAGCATTATTTTTTCAATAAATTCTTTGATGATATCAGGTTGATCTAACACATCCAAAAGGTAGACGCGATCGCCACTCATATCATGGGGGTCATTTAATACTTGAATCAGCGATAATCTGGGATTACGACTTTTATAATCAGCTACTTCGGTATCTATCCACAAAGTTTGAGCTTTCGTATATTTAGCGATAATTGCATGAATTTTACTGACATCATTCAAGTATGGCATTGGCTAATCTTTCTCGCAGCAAAAGGGATCAATATTTTTCAGATAAACCCAGATAGAGTTAAAACATCAACATCATTAACTAATTTCTAAATTCTCTTGCATTGCTGCACCTATAGCTTGAGCCTCAGGGTCTATACTTTCAAGCAAGGCATGAGCAACATTATATTGGTCTGTGTGACTGCGGTTTTGGCTGAGTTTATATTTTCCTTCCAGTCGTGTAGCTGTCATCTCAAAACCAACGATACCGTTCATCATTCCCTGACGAAATTTATCAGATAAGCTTTGCCACTGCGATTTGTAATCAGAACCATAGGTAGCAATCATTTCATCGATCATCTTGTCCATCAATTCTGGTGAGTCCTGAGAGTAATAATTTGAGGTATACCATAGGCATGAACAGCAATATAATTCCAAGTCGGTACACTCTCGCGCTGTTCATATAAAGATGGTGAAATGTAGGCATGAGGCCCGGTGAATATAGCAAGGGATTCACTCTGCTCAAAGACTTGCCACTGGGGATTTTGTTTGGCAAGATGACCTGTTAGCTTCACAACGTTGTTTTGCACAGTGACGACGAGTGGAACATGGGAAGCAACAGGAATATTATTTTGCAACGATACCAGTGTGGCAAAACTATTGGCACGCATGAAAGCGACTAGTTTCTCAATGTCTTCTTCGCGAAAGGCATTTGGAATGTACATGATACTGAAATCTTGCTCTCAGTCTTCAAAATTATCAGACTTTTACCATTGTGAGCGATCGCAGATCATTCTTGCAGGCATAAAGTTTTATCTCTCAAGCTGGATAAGCAAAGCTCTAGGTTTAGTCATTCTATAAGTGAAACAAGCGCAAGTTTTCTACTACCCCATCCATGCGTTACTTTGTATTAGCTACCGATTACGATGGCACTCTAGCCACAGATGGTCATGTAAATGAGAAGACTTTAGCAGCGATGGAACGCTTTCGGGCTTCCAGGAAAAAGCTAATCTTAGTTACAGGTAGGGAATTAGATGATTTGCAGCGCGTTTTTCAACGCATCGATTTATTTTGCGATCGCGCACTGGTCGTCCTCATTGGATAGTTGTAGATGAAGCACATCATCTCATCCCTGCATCCTGGCACGCCGCTTCTGTGACATTACCCCAAAAACTCAAGGGGATGATGTTAATTACAGTCCATCCCGATCAAGTTGCAACCGCAGGCTTATCATTGGTAGATACAATCCTCAGCGTAGGTAAATCACCAGAACAGAACATCAAAGCATTCGCAACTCACATCCCAAACTTTAGAACCAGGGGAAGCACTAGCCTGGTTTAGCGAAGAAGATTTAGAACCATTCCGCTTTCAGATTACCCCAGGACGTACCGAACGCCGCCGTCATTTTGCAAATATGCACAAGGTGAATTAGAAGAAGATAAAAGCTTTTACTTTTGCGGGCCACAAGCAAAGTTAAATCTCCGCGCCCAAAAATTGATTTTGTTCACGCAAATTGCTGAGGGTGTCGATGAAGAAACTTGGTTATTTCATCTGCAACGAGGAGATTATTCACGTTGGTTTAGAGAGGCGATTAAGGATGAATCCTTGGCAGAAGAAGTAGAGAAAATAGAAAAAAAAAAGCGATGTCTACGACGGGCTACGCTTACACACATCCGCTAGTGAAAGTCGCGATGCAATTAAAGCTGCGATTGAACAACGTTATACTTTACCTGCTAAATAGCCGCCATTAACTGTGTACACCAGGCAGATCTCAAAGCTACTATCTTAACGTTCTTGTACTAGTCAACACGAACACGGAAAATAAATTCCATTACCTCTATTTGAGAAGGTAATGGAGATCTAAAAGGTATGCTATTAACTAGAAAAACCGGAATTAACCAACGTTTTCAGCTGTGGACTGAAGCTTTTTGCTATACTTTTTCCTCATCAAGCTACCAAACCCAAGAGCGACTCCTGATCCAAGAATGGTAAGTGGTTCGGGAACAGAGGACGGAGATACAGGACTGGCAACATAACTTAAAATGTTGGCACGCAAAATGGTAGCTTCTGGCTGTGGTGAATGAAAGTTCGGCGTTGTCAATCCACCAAACAAAGCGCGTCCTGAACCGTAGTTTAATTCAGCTAAAACAGAGCCTGCTGTACCATCAATTATGGACTTTAATCCTGAACCACTTACGGTATCGTGAGCGAAATAATTTCCCGAAAAGGATGTTCCTGTGACTCCGTTTGGGCCAGAAAAAATGGGGTGGCTGGGATTGACTGCTGTTCCAGTATAACTAGCAGTATCATAAAAATTGTTATGCAGGTTCACACCAAAACCCAAATCTAGATCGCCAAAACCGTTATTTCTGGCAGCATTCAATAAGAGCTTACCGCCATTACTTACCCATGTTTGCAGGGTTGTGCGATTATTGTCGATAAACGTTCTGAAACTATCTCCATTACTATCGCTACCTTCAATGAATAGTACATGATACGCTCCTGGGTTAAAAATTGTTGGCAATGCACTGACAAAATCTAATTTATCCCAATTACTGGCACCAAAAGCAGTATTTAACGCAGCATCATTGGTAGTGTTACCCCAAGGCTCAGAAGCTGTGATATATCCTACACTAGCAGCAAAAGCACTGTTAACTGTGCCTACAATACTCAACACTATTCCAGCGCTAACAACAGAAAGCTTTTTGATACCTAACATTCAATTCATTCCTTAAAATTTGGTTCGTAGTTGAAGACAAATAAGCTACACAAGAAGAATTAGAACAGTATTTTTACAACACTAAGCTGTTGCTCAATTTACCAAGAAGAAGTTGGACAGCCAAAGCATTTTTTCTTTTAGCAGCAAATATGTTTCAGTAATTATCCTGCTTGAGTAACCTATTTAATCTATTTTTTATACAGCATTTTTTTAGCTATTTATAGATTTGCTAGATTCTTTATAGAAGATTAATAAATGCCCTATTGATTTTAAAGATAATATATTGTCTTTCAGTACTTATACTACAATTGCTAAATAAAATAAGTAAAATATAATACTTTAATATCTATGTATATTATTAAATCACGGAAAAACCCTTACCTTAACAAAGCATGAAAATTAATACCCCATGCCATATTTCAAGCTCTGTGAGAGGCTTGGGAAGAAAAGCCAAGACAAAATTTAAAGACAAAATTTACCTGAAATAGGCGATCGCATTGAGAGCAAACCTCTTGAATCAGCCGAGTAGCATCTTCTGGATTAGTCCAAGTCAAAGCCAACGCACCCATCACACCTGCATTAGAAACCGCCGCTGCTAACTCTGGCCCTGCAAGACTATCTGTCGGTGCTTGGAAGATGGGATAATCTAGTCCTAATTGGCGAGAAAATTCCGACTTCATAGCTTTAGATAGTTACCACAGCCTAAAATCATGCCATAAGTCTCGCGACTGATACCTGAATATCTGAAAATGCCAATGGTATAATTGTGCCTTTCCCAATGGTTTCTTCTGAAGTGTACTCACCATTTTGGGGATATCGAAACACAATTATCTGCTTGCTAGACAAATTTAAAACCCAATATTCCTGAATATTAGCTGTTGCATAAATAGACGCTTTCAGTTCCAAGTCTTTCTACAAACTAGTCTTAGCAACTTCCACAATCCAAAAGATATCCTCAGGCTGGGGATGACGATGATTGTAAGCAGACTCCGGTAATCGAACAATAGCAATGTCTGGTTCTGGTTCAGAGTTAGATAGAGTGATTGGCCCGTTGAAACGAACATCGGCTTTATCTATCAATAACTCTTCTAGGTATTTCGCCCCGCGTTTTGCAGTACTGTAATGGATTGGTGATTCTGGACTCATTTCTACAATTTCACCCGCTAGTAATTCCACACGGCGATCGCGCAGAATCCCTGCTTGGATCATCTGATGATAGTCATGCACAGACCATTTAGCTAGCGTCTTCATTGCAGAATCACACTTGATTTTCAGACCTGAGTCAATTTTATCTTCTCTTAATTGATGCTCTAAATAATGGTTCTGGTGCCGCACATTGTTAGCGATCGCCTACTTTATTCGACAATCTGGCAAAAGTGATGCTAAATTTGATTCAAATTTTGATTCAATATTTGGTTGTGAATAAAGTTCAAAAATTAGCACACAAAGTTTTGCAACGTCAAGAAGATTCCGTGAGATTTTCCATCACGCTCACAAAAACAGACAACTTGCGCTTAGAAAAACTGGCTGAAGTTATAGGTCGATCGAAAAGTGCCTTCTGTAGTGAACTAATTTCAGCTGCATTGGATGATTTTGAGGAAGTAATCGACACTCCTGACTTTAACATTGATTCTTTTCTCCCTTCTGCTGAGGAATATGCAAAAGCTTTCAATAGCATTGGAGAGAAATTAACTGAAGGACATAGAGCCATGCTCAAGGCTCATTACCATACACCTAATTACATTACAACCACTTCTGAACTAGGTAAAGCTGCTGGTTACGAGCACTCCGCAGCAGTTAACCTTCAATATGCAAGAGTAGGGAAGATGCTTGCAGAACAATTAAATTGGTCTTTACCTCAACACTCTGATGGCTCGCCATTTCCTACAGCATTTCTTGTGGAATGGCATAAATTTGAGGATGTCTGGTACTGCACGTTGCACCCACAAGTTGTTCAGGCATTAGAAATTGTTGGTTTAGTCTTTTGAGTTATCCACTCGATAACAACCACCTGGTATACACTAACTGCATAAATGATTGCAATTTTGCCTACTTTCACGAGAGCCTTTATATATGCCTGAAATTATTGAAATACCTGTTGAACTCACTCACTTTCAATTGCCTAACGCTGTTCAACAGCGTCTTCAATTTTTGCTGGATCGTCAAGATGCAGGTGAGGAATTGACACAAGCAGAGCGTCAAGAAGCAGAAGGACTGGTTGATTTGGCTGAATTTTTGTCTCTGCTTCGCCTACGGTCTCAGCGCGTTACAAAACAATAATCAATGTCTAAAATTCCAGCTTCTTTACGGCGGCTAGTTATTCAAAGAGCAGATAATCGCTGTGAGTATTGTGGGTTATCCCAAATAGGACAAGAAGCAACCTTTCATATTGATCACATCATTCCTATTGCCGCGAATGGTGAAACAACAGCAGATAATTTGGCACTGGCTTGTGTATCATGTTCGCTCCACAAAGCTGCTCAACAATTAGTTAAAGATCCAGACACAGGTGAGATGGTAAACATATTTAACCCTCGTCAACAAGTGTGGAAAGAACACTTTTCTTGGGATGGTGTGAGAGTTATTGGATTGACAAAGACTGGACGAGCAACCATTAATGCTCTTCGCATGAATCGTGCAGTAATACTGGCAATCCGGGCAGAAGAAGAACTTCTTGGTCGTCATCCACCATTATTATAATCATGCCAATACTATGAAATTGCTAATAGATAAATTAAGTTCGGAAATCTGGATCATTTCAATTAGTTTCTAAACTTTTTAGCCATTCTTTTGCAGCAGCTTGGCTATCAAAGTATTCCACACGGAACTTATCTGATTTAACTCTGTTGACTACATTTTCAACAGCTACACGATTGAAATAAAAGCGAGAGTTAACCATTCCACAAGCATGATAACCTGCTTCAATCGCACGGGGTAACCAGTCTTCATTCACCCAACGCTGATCCTCAGCTGCAATGATTGGGAGATTAGTTGTATCAGCAACAACTTTACTAAGGCCTTTATCGATCAGTAATTGTAATACGTTTTCACTAATCAGTCGGAACTGAGTACTCGTTCCATAGGCGTGCCATTCCATAATGATGCATGGGACATCTGAATCATACAAAATTGAGCAAGCTTCATTACTAAGTTCGTCAATACGGACTGAGTTCACAATGTAGATAGCCTCCATTCAAAACAAAATAACTCACGAATATATAGTAACCGCCACAAGTACACAGTGATTATTTTAGAATTAGAGCTGATAACTACATTTTTTCAGTCACGCCATTACTGTGAAATTGCTAGTTGATAAAATTAGTTCAGAAATTGGAACGATTTTGATTGTCTGGGATGGAGAGAAACTTTGCTCTCTGGACTTTGCCGATTATGAGCAACGAATGTTGAAACTACTCCAGAGACGTTATGGTAGCTTTCAGTTCCAGAATGAGAAAAACCCACAGGGCTTTAGTAGCAGAATTCAAGCTTATTTCAATGGCGATGTCTTACGACAAGCCGCTAGCCTGCGGGTTCTGCGTTGGGCGTAGCCCTTCTCGCAGAGTAGCAGTACGCGTCTACGCACTAGCTTAGATGATATTCCTGTAAGCACTGGCGGAACGGCCTTTCAGAAGCAAGTGTGGCTTGCATTACGAAATATTCCTTGGGGAACTGTAATTTCCTATGGTGAGCTAGCAGCAAGAATTGGTATGCCTACTGCTTATCGTGCTGTTGGCATGGCAAACTCACTTAATCCAGTGGCGCGCTCTTCCTTGTCATCGGGTGGTTGGTGCGAACGTTGCACTTACAGGATACGCCAGGGGACTGGAGCGAAAACGTTGGTTGCTCAACCATGAAGGAGTTGAAATAATTTAGCCCACGGGCGATCGCGCTGTGGGCTGGGTAGATACATACTAATTTAATAAGAATTTATCCTTGACTTGCACTACTAGAGGGAGGCATTATTACTTTTTTAGCTAAACCTAAACTCTTGAGAGCTTTGATGCTCCACCAAGTAACATCAATTTCCCACCAAGAAAATCCTGATTTCGCTACATGGGGATAAGTATGATGGTTGTTGTGCCATCCTTCACCATAAGTAACGATAGATACCCACCAAAGATTACGTGAGTCGTCAGTAGCATTAAAGGAACGATAGCCCCATTTATGAGTTGCTGAGTTCACAAACCAAGTGGAGTGCCAAAGTAACACTGCTCGCAGAAAAATGCCGTAGATTACGAAAGACCAACCACCTAAGGCGTATAACAACAGACCCAAAGGGATTTGCAGTAGCACGAAGTACTTATCCAACCAACGATAGAATGGTTGACGTGCTAGATCGGGCGCATATTTTTGATAAACTTCGTAATCAAAGAACTCCGCACGAGGATAGAAAATCCATAACATGTGACTCCACCAAAACCCTCGCTTGGCAGAGTATGGGTCTAGATTTGTATCTTCAGTGTGGGCGTGATGCTGGCGGTGTCCACCAACCCAGAAAATCGGCCCACCTTGGAGAGCTAAAGCGCCAATGAGAGCGATCGCATATTCTAACCACTTCGGTACTTGGAAACTCCGATGACTCAGTAGTCGATGATATCCCAAACAAATCCCAATGCTTCCGAATAACCAGTGCAAAAACAGCAGTAAACCTAACGCTGACCAAGAGAACAACCAAGGAGCTACTAGCAGAGCTAAAGCATGAAATGTACCGAAAAATACGACATTCGTCCAACTGAGGCGAAGTGACGTTCCTCGCTCTGGGGCAAACGCCAGAAATTTTGCAGTCATAAAAATTCCTGTTGATGAATAATCAAGCGACCTGCTTTTCTTTTGGATCTACTCTTGCATTGGGTGTATTTGGCTATTGCGCTTCACAACCTACAAGGGATTTACCCGTTCTGTATAAGTTGGTTACAGTAAAGTAGAGCAAGTATCACTTACATTTTTATCTTAACAACTTCCTTTTTTATATGCAAGTGCCGCTTGCATTGCTTTTATGGCATCTCCAACCCATTCAGCTCGTCAACGTCTGATTCAAGCAGCATTGGAACTATTTGCTGCTCAAGGAGTCAGTGGCACTACAACCCGCCAAATTGCGGAAAAGGCAGAAGTAAACGAAGTCACGCTATTTCGGCATTTTGGCAATAAGCATGGATTGCTGTTAGCTGTTTTGGAAGAATCTGCGGCCTTTAAAAATTTAGGTGAATCTTTGGTAAGACGCGCCAGCCCTCCTGGTAGCGTCTACCAAGCCCTCAAAGATTATGCAAGTGATAGCTTGCTTGCACTAGAGCGTGTACCAGAGTTTGTTAGGTCTGTAGTAGGTGAAGCTGACCAATACCCTGCGGAAAATCGCCGTGCTTTGGGAAGGGGTTTAACAGAAGCTAACCGCTATGTGGCCCAGTATTTAGCTACGGTAATTCAGCAAGGGCACTTAAATACCTATCTCCCGGCAGAAAAATTAGCCAGTTTGCTAAATGGAATGCTTTTAGGATATGCAGTTATTGAATTTACTAGCGAATTTCATGAACTTTGGGAAGACCGAGATGATTTTCTGGAGAATTTAGTGGAGTTGTTTTTACGCGGTGCGATGTCACCTTCACCAGAATCAGTAATAAATAACTTACCAGAAAGCGCAATTACCACAGAGGTAGCTGATTTACCTGGGACTTTAGTCCATGAAATTCTGCGACAAGCCAAGAGATTGGGACTACAAGATTATGCTTTGGCATATATATTATTTGCTGCTGGCTTATCTCCCACAGAAATAGTTAGCTTGCAGCGATCGCACCAAATCTATGATGAGCAAGGGCACTTTTTGCAAATTACCACTCCCGGATTAGTCCGCCAAGTGCCTGTAAATCAATGGATTATGGGTAAACACTATGGCTCTTATACTAATAATCCTTTAATTAAATGGCTGAAAAGTCGTAAAGATACTCAACAAGCTATGTTTCTCAACGTTTCAGGAGAACCAATTTCCGATTTAGAAATTCAGAGTTGCTGGGAAACTTGGACTCAGGGAATGTTAACACCCCAAGGACAACCACCAGAGATCACCCAAGCACAACATACCTGGCGTGTCGAAATGTTAATGCGAGGTATCAGCTTAGAAAATTTGAGCATCCTCACTGGTTGCGATCGCACCCAATTACAACCCTATGCTCGCAGATCTAGAGAAAAAGCCGCCTTAGAGCAAGCCACCCGTTTAGATCATAAACCTACGTAACTAAAAGGTAGTCTCAATGGCAGAAGGGTTAGCAGTTACAATCGTGTTCATGACTTAGCACTCAGCTTGACTAATTGGTCTAACTCTTGCTGCATCTGACTAACAACTAACTCATAACATTCATTGACATACTCGCGATCGCACGCCGCTTCTCTGCCATAATATTCAAACTTAATCGGTGGACAAACCCGCGTGTGGATAGTCACAGGCAATGGGATGTTGGGCAATGGGCCAAGTGCTAACCCCCAAGGTAAGCCTAGATAAATTGGAAATACTACCGGATCAATTCCAAACAACCAAGGCATCCCCAATTTGTGGAGTTGCTGCACAATGTTATAGCATTCAGTCAGTACAATTAGCGTATCGTGGGCACCAGTGGAAATCACAGGTACAATTGGTACTCGCTCCCGCAGTGCTAGCTTGATAAACCCTTGTCGCCCTGCAAAATAGATTTGGTTCCGTAAAGAATGCGGTCGAAAGACATCTTCAGCACCACCAGGATATACCACTACACTAGCGCCAGAGCGCAAAGCAGCATAAGCCATTTTAGGATGAGCTATGATTGCTCCAACTTTGGCTACTAGTTGTGCTATTGGCGGGGTTACCTCCCAGACTTTGGGATGCATCAAACCGTAAACTGGTTGCTCTACACCAAATCGTCGGAACCAGTCATACATCATCATCACCATATCAGGAGCCGCTAGTCCGCCGTTGTGGGAACCAACAAATAAAACTTTCTCTTGGGGTGACACATAGTGCCAACCACTAGTTTGGACTCGAAAATAGTGGTCATAGAACCACCCAATTAGTGGCATGAGTGATTCGATGAATCTTGGATCTCGCTCATCCAAAGACCAACCGAGTTTTTTCTGGAGGTGATGTTGTGTTTCTGACATCAAGGCATATTAACAGGATTGGTAAAGCTCAGACAATTACTCTTGTTTAGATTCCAGGACAATCTTTAAGAAGGCAATCCCAATGAGAAAACTTCATTGCTATGTATGAAAAACTGACAAGCAGGATAATTAAACACCCTTGCCTATTGCCTCTTGCCTTGCTTAGGTGATTCTGAAGTAATTGCTAATCAGTTAACAGTTTACAAGTTGTTAACTAATAACTGATCAAGATTTTTGAGTAGGTTGTGATACGCTATCTGCGAGAAAGAGCTAAGAGGTACTGAAGATGACTAAACTCCGGGTGGGGTTACTATTTGGCGGACGTTCTGGGGAACATGAAGTTTCGATTAGTTCAGCACGGGCGATCGCTAAAGCATTAAGTGCAGAACAAAATGCTAATAAGTACGAAATACTGCCTTTTTATATCCAAAAAGATGGATTTTGGCAAGCTGGGGAAGTTGCCCAACAAGTTTTAGCATCTGGCGCTGCTATTCAGAACCAAGGAACAACTCCTAATCTTTGGCAGTTTCCACCACAGACACAACAAGTAGATCTTTGGTTTCCGATTCTGCACGGGCCCAACGGAGAAGACGGCACAATTCAAGGATTACTTAGCCTGATGCAAGTTCCGTTTGTGGGTTCTGGGGTGTTAGGTTCGGCAACAGGGATGGATAAAATTGGTATGAAAGTCGCTTTTGCTCAAGCCGGACTACCCCAAGTCAAATACAAAGCAATAACAAGAGCGCAAGTTTGGTCAAATCCTTGCGTATTTCCGAAATTATGTGATGAAATTGAGTCCACCCTGGGCTACCCTTGTTTTATCAAGCCTGCGAATCTAGGTTCATCGGTGGGGATTGCCAAAGTGCGATCGCGCCCAGAATTGGAAGCGGCATTAGATAATGCTGCTAGTTACGATCGGCGGATAATTGTGGAAGCGGGAGTAGTTGCTAGAGAAGTAGAATGTGCTGTTTTAGGCAACGATCAAGCCCAAGCTTCCGTTATTGGCGAAATTACTTATAATAGCGATTTTTACGATTACGAGACAAAATATACTGAAGGTCGAGCAGATTTACTGATACCTGCCGCGTTGCCAGAGGCGATCGCTCGTCAAATTCAAGACATGGCATTAAAAGCCTTTGCTGCTGTTGATGCTGCTGGACTGGCAAGAGTAGACTTTTTCTTCGTAGAACCCACAGGAGACGTATTAATCAATGAAATCAACACCTTACCTGGTTTCACTGCAACTAGTATGTATCCTCAACTTTGGGCATATAGTGGAATATCCTTTCCTGAACTAGTGGACAAACTAATTCAACTAGCTATAGAGAGACATTCTGCTGTCGCACCGCAGAGTTAGGCAAAGCAATAAGCTAATAAAAACTCATACATGTGTCAAAATTAGCGTTTTTGTAGAAACTTATTGGATTTAGTAGCCTAAGCTGCACACAAAAGTTACTTTATTGCAAAATCTGGCTACGGATACCTGATACTTGAATCCTCCAGTATGATCTTGAATCAAGAGGGGTACAAATCTGAAAGTAATCTATGGAAAATAGTCAGAGTGTACAGCACGAGCCAACCCAATCTACTGGGGCCACTCCAGAGCTGACAAACAGTAAATCGAGAGCAGACAGTAGCTCACAAATTTTGATACGTCTGGTCACACGCCATCCTTGGCTGTTGTTGATTGGGTTATCAGCAACGTTTTTTGCAAGTGCTGTACTTGCCTTGTATAACCTGGGTTCTGTGGGAAATGTACAACAGACAGAAGAACCAGATAAAAACCCAGATGTAGCAACTACAACTGTAGCCGAAGTAGCAATCAATACGCCCTCTGAGAATAGCAATCCTATGCCTTTATGGATGGTTTTTGCGATCGCCCTCAGCTGTGCTAGTGGTTGTGTGGTAATTTTGCGCATCCTCAACCGTCCAGCGAAGGGTCAAAAAGTCCAGAAACATCTTAAACGCTATCCAACACGTACGGTACAAAGTCAACCGCAAAGAGTAGAACCACAGTCTCCCAAAGCTCCCCAAGTCTTTGTACCACCGCCATCACTAACGCCTCTAGCCTCCATGCAATCTAGAACAAAACCGCTGATGACAGTTTTACCACCAGAACACAGCTATCGTCTGGAGAAAAGTAAAGAGTCTTTGGCAGATTTGATGGATCTTCGGAAACAAAGTTCTTTGTCTGCTATTCTACGCAAGTATTAATATCGTTGCAAAAGAAAAATCTGTCAAATTAACTATTTTGTAATTAAGGGTATGGTAATTCCCATACCCTTACTTGTGTTTAATATTATATAGTCGATTTTTAATCACATTAATTAGATTACAGCAGTTTCCAGGTTATTGAACCACAGATCCAAAGTAGGGGCACGGCATCCACAATCTTCCGGTACATATAATAATCTTACTGGTGCCGTGCCCTAACTAACGCGTGGTCTATTTACTTAAAAAACGCTGTAAAAAAGTTAAACATGAACAATTCAAGTATTTTAAAAATGCCAATTTGGCAACTAACTTGCAATTATTACAGTTAAGGTATAGAAGATAAACGACTTCAAGGGTGTTGTTATCAGGGTCTACCAAGCCATTAGATTACTTCAGGAAAAACTGAGTAATTACAAGTTTTTCGTATTTATTTACTAGGAATATATTTATCTAAAAATTAGAAGATAAAAACATAATAATTAGACTTAACATTTACTGCACCAGGAATTCTAATCGCGGATAGATTTTGCCTTAATTATAAACATTAACCCTCAAAAAAAGGCAATTTCTCTAGATATTCCTGCTCTATACAGCGGTAAATGCCAGGGTGGAAGAATGAAGCGACTGTTATGCTTTCTTCCACTCTTTTTTTACCTATAGGATTCATACTTGATTTTTTAAATTTTCGTATGGAAGCCACTGCCTTGGAGAGCCAGTACGTTGCAGTGAGTCCAGCGCTCTTGGTAGGGTTTCCAACGCCCTTCGGGTTACCCAATTCCCTACGGTGGGAAACCCGTTTACCCTTCTCCTGCAAAGACGCTATGCATAGCTTGCTTCCCCATAGGGGTACGGGAACGGCTGCGCCGAGCAGGACTGGACTCACCACTTGCTACCCTGCGGGATACACTATTTTACATGGTTGGAAATAATAGCATCAATAGCTACGAACTAGGTAAATAAGAAATAACGCTTAATCGGCCTTAACACTTCTATAGATTATAGGAATTTATGGAAATTTAGCTAAAGATAAAGTCTCAGAACAAGGAGTTATTGATGTGTAGCACAATTGTTGAGCATAGGTCTAAGATTGGCTGCAACATCTCATCCTACAGCTAGAAGTAAATGGCTTAATATCTTAGTTACGATTACAGAGGAAATGTACCTCTAAACACCAGCGATCTAAAACCTTGTTTGTTGCGGAAAGAACTAATGAGGTCGTGACCTAATTTAGAGTTTTAGGACTTAGTCATGTATGAACTAGTTCAAGCTGCCTTAAACAGTGATGATAAAACGGCTCTGCATCAGCTAATTTTGATGCTGAGTAATACAGGTAAGCGTTATTTCCTGAGAAATGAAATTTTACAAGCTTTTGCGGAATACTGCCAGCAAACCCAAAGACCTAGTTATTTTTACCATTCTTCTTCAGTAGGCAAGCTCATTCACTACTGTCATGAAATCATTTTGGAAGAGGAAAGTACTTGGTTTGTTATTCGTCCCAGGATTGGTAGTCAGGAGGTTTGGCGATTAACAGCCGAATTTAGTAAATTTGAACTCATGACACCCCAAGCATTGCTGGATGTCAGAGATCGCCTAGTTAATCGCTACCAACCCCATATTCTAGACATAGATCTCCATCCCTTTTACGCTAATTCCCCAACGATTAGCGATCCGAGAAATATTGGACAAGGTCTAGCTTTTCTCAACCGTTATCTGTGCAGTCAAGTATTAACAGATCCTCACTACTGTTTAGAGGTCTTATTTAAAGTTCTACATCGGCTGAGTTATGACGGGATTGAAATGCTGATCAACGATCGCATTCACTCAGGTACTCAGTTAGCTCAAAAAATTCAGCAAGTCCTCAAATTTCTCAGTCAGCAACATCCTGACACACCCTACGAAAAATTTCGCTTTGACCTCGAAGAACTCGGCTTTGAACCAGGTTGGGGTAACACAGCCTCACGGGTTTCTGAAACCCTAGAACTTCTCCAACGCTTTATTGACAATCCACAGCCTGCAATGCTGGAAGCATTTGTGGCTCGTGTTCCCGCCGTCTTTCGTGTCGTGCTGATTTCCATACATGGCTGGGTGGCGCAGGAGGGAGTTGTTGGCAGAGATGAAACATTAGGTCAAGTTGTTTATGTGCTTGAACAAGCGTGCAGTTTAGAAAACAAACTACGTACAGAAATTAAACTTGCCGGTCTTGACCTTTTGGGCATTCAACCCCACGTAATTGTTCTGACTCGGCTGATTCCTAACTGCGAAGGCACATACTGCAATCTGCGCCGGGAAAAAATCGAGGGTACAGAAAATGGCTGGATATTGCGCGTACCTTTTAGAGAATTCAATCCCGAAATTACTAATAATTGGATTACTAGATTTGAGATTTGGCCTTATTTAGAAACATTTGCCCAAGATGCAGAAACAGAACTGCTAGCTGAATTTAAAGGTAAACCACATCTGCTGATTGGTAACTACACCGATGGCAACTTAGTCGCCTTTCTCCTGGCCAAACAACTCAAAGTCACCCATTGCCATATTGCCCACGCTTTAGAAAAACCGAAACACCTATTTAGCAATCTTTACTGGCAAGATTTAGAGGAGCACTACCACTTCTCGGCACAGTTCACTGCTGATTTGATCAACATGAATGCAGCCGACTTTATCGTTACCTCGTCCTATCAAGAAATTGTTGGCACACCAGAAAGCATCGGACAGTATGAGTCTTACAAATGTTTTACCATGCCCCAGCTATATCATGTGATTGATGGCATCGATCTATTTAATCATAAGTTTAATGTGGTGCCACCAGGAGTAAACGAGAACATCTTTTTCCCCTTTAGCCATTCGGAAAACTGCGATCCGAATCTGCGCCAAAATCTCAACGATTTACTCTTGAACCGCGAAGATCCGCAAATTTTGGGTTACTTAGAGAACCCTAACAAGCGGCCAATTTTGTCTATAGCTCCCATTATCTCAATCAAAAATCTCACTGGCTTGGCTGAGTGCTTTGGCAAAAGTCAGGCTTTGCAAGAACATTGCAACTTGTTCATATTAACTAGCAAGTTGCATACATCAGAAGCCGTCAACGCTGAAGAAGCCGCAGAAATCCAAAAACTTCACGATATTATCAACTATTATAATCTCCACGGTCATATCCGCTGGTTGGGGATGCGTCTTCCTAGCGGTGACATTGGCGAAGCCTACCGAGTAGTTGCTGATAAACAAGGTATTTATGTCCACTTTGCCCGTTTTGAAGCTTTTGGTAGAAGCATATTAGAAGCTATGATTTCCGGTTTGCCAACTTTCGCCACTCAATTTGGTGGTGCTTTAGAAATTATTGAGGAGCGAGAACATAAATTTACTCTCAATCCTACAGATTTGGAAGGATCTGCTAACAGGATGTTGGATTTCCTTCACCAATGCGATGCTCATCTCCAACATTGGGCTGAAGTTTCGGATTGGATGATTCAACGCATTCATAATAAGTACAACTGGCAGATACATAGCAATCAGTTACTTTTGCTAGCTAAAATCTACGGTTTCTGGAATTTTGTAGCCCCAGAAAATACCGAAGCTAGAGTCCGCTACGTGGACAGCTTATATCATCTGATTTATAAACCCAGAGCCGAAAAGATTTTAGAACAGCACATGCGCCGCTAGTGTGTAAGGGGATGAGGGAGACGCAAAGATGTGGAGACGCGGTGAGTCCAGTGCTGCGGGAGAATTTCCAACGCCACTTGCAACAAGAGCGGCTCGCCGCCCAACGCAGTGGCTCCTCCGCAGGCAACTGGCGTTAGCGTAGCGTTAGCGACGAAGGAGCGTCCCCCGTAAGGGTGACGCGGAGATAAATGAATGACACATGACCAATGACAAATGACAACAAAAGATATTAACAATGGATATAACAGGTCGTTCTCGCCATTTTATCTATAGCGATTGGATATTAACTGAAACCCAGTTTGACCCTGACCAATTGCACTCTAGAGAAACCATGTTCACAATCGGGAATGGTTACTTAGGAACCAGGGGTAGCTTTGAGGAAGGGTACATTCGTGCATTGCCAGCTACCTTCATTCACGGTGTCTATGATGAGGTTCCTGTAGTATACACAGAACTGGTAAACTGTCCTGACTGGCTACCATTGCTTGTAACGATTAATGGCGATCGCTT
Organism: Nostoc sp. 106C; assembly: GCF_002154725.1. Classification (GTDB taxonomy): domain Bacteria; phylum Cyanobacteriota; class Cyanobacteriia; order Cyanobacteriales; family Nostocaceae; genus Aulosira. The sequence goes on from NZ_MTAW01000038.1 coordinate 21,750, forward strand.
CCGCCTCGATCAAGGAGAGATATTAGACTATAATCGGCAACTTGATGTGCGCCGGGGTCTTCTCAGTCGTTCTGTGCGTTGGCGCAGTCCTACAGGAAATACGATAGACATACATTTTGAGCGCTTCGCCAGCATCGCAGATCAGCATGTGTTGGGTCAACGCTGCCAAGTCACCCCCTTGGATTTTGATGGTTTGATTGAAATTCAGGCTAGCATCAACGGCTATCCAGAAAATCCCGGTTTTAATCACTGGGAATGTCTAGAACAAGACAAAACAGAGCAAGGTGTTTGGTTACATCGCCGCACCCGCAACTCGCGAATGGATATTGGTCTAGCTACTAAGTTGACAATTTCTGGAGCGGAGGCATCTTTGCAGGTTAACAGTGCACCAGGGTATCCTACGTTGAGTGCCACCTTCTTAGCGTCATCAAACCAGACAGTAACGGCAGAAAAGCTTGTCACAGTTTTTACATCGCGAGATGTTACGGCACCAGAAAAAGCCGCGCGAGAAAAACTCAAGCTGCTAGCAGAATATGCAACGCTACTTAAAGACCAAGAACAGGCATGGCATGAGATCTGGCAAAAAAGTGACATTCTAATTGAGGGGGATAGTACCGCCGCTTTTGCTGTACGCTACAACCTGTTTCAGCTATTAATTGCGTCCCCAAAAAATGATGACAAGGTAAGTATTCCTGCTAAGACTCTGTCTGGTTTCGGTTATCACGGTCATATATTTTGGGATACAGAAATTTTTATACTGCCATTTTTTATTTATACTCAACCTAATCTAGCCCGGAATTTACTTAGTTACCGCTACCACACTTTGAATGGAGCGCGACGCAAAGCAGGCCATGATGGTTATAAAGGAGCAATGTTTGCCTGGGAAAGTGCTGATACAGGAGATGAAGTTACACCCCGGTGGGCATTACCTAACGATCCCTATGGAGAAGATGTGCGGATTTGGTGTCGCGATCGCGAAATTCACATCAGTGCAGACATAGCATACGCTGTCTGGTACTATTGGCAAGCGACTGGCGATGACGAGTGGATGCGAGATTGTGGTGCAGAGATTGTTCTCGATACAGCGATATTTTGGGGTAGCCGGGTTGAGTTCAACCCCAAATACGAACGCTACGAAATTCGCGGAGTCATCGGTGCAGACGAATACCATGAGTTTGTCCACAACAATACCTTCACCAACCGTATGGTGCAATGGCATTTAGAAAGAGCAATCAAAGTTTATGATTGGCTGAAGGTTACCTTCCCCGAACAGGCGGTGGAACTAGAAGAGAAATTGCACCTGAGTACCAAACAGCGATCGCGCTGGCAAGATATCATCGCTAATATCTGGATTCTCCACGATCCGGTAACAGGCATGATCGAGCAGTACGAGGGATTTTTTCAATTGGAAGATATCGACTTAAATCAGTACGAGCCGCGCACTCGTTCTATGCAAGCCATCTTAGGTATTGAGGGAGCTAATAAGCGCCAGGTACTAAAACAACCAGATGTCTTAATGCTGCTGTATCTGATGCGGCAATCAGCGGAATTTCCCTACGACCAAAAAACCTTGCAGACAAACTGGGATTACTACGCACCTCGCACAGATATTACCTATGGTTCTTCCTTAGGCCCAGCTATTCACGCCATCTTAGCCTCAGATTTAGGCAAATCAGCGGAAGCTTACGAACGGTTTATGCAAGCAGCAATGGTGGATTTACAAGATGTCCGGGGTAATACTAACGACGGGATTCATGGAGCGAGTGCTGGTGGTATCTGGCAAGCGGTGATTTTTGGGTTTGGTGGCATCCAAATGACAGAAAATGGCCCTGTAGCTCATCCCCAGCTACCCCCTGGTTGGACGCGCCTGAAATTCCAAGTACATTGGCGTGGTCAGTGGCACGAGTTTGATTTGCACCAGGAAGAGGCAGAGAAACAGGAAGCAGGTGAAACCAGCCCCCGTCTTGGCGATCTGCGTCACGATGGGGGACTGGCGAACCCGAAGGGGAGCAAGGGAGAAAGTTTGTCTTCCTTGGCTTCTGAACCCCAATTACAGAACGAAGCGACCCTTTCCTCTGATATCCGAGGAGTGATTTTCGATTTGGATGGCGTTTTGACAGATACCGCAGAGTACCATTATCGCGCTTGGCAAAGGCTAGCAGATGAAGAAGGGATACCCTTTAGTCGGCAGGACAACGAGGCGTTGCGAGGTGTGTCTCGTCGGGAATCACTCATGCTAATTGTCAAGGATAGACCGTATTCGGAAGCCCAAATCCAAGAGATGATGGAGCGTAAGAACCGCTACTACGTTGAATCTATTGAAAATATTACACCCCAGGATTTGTTACCAGGCGCGATCGCCTTATTAGATGAACTGCGCCAAGCTGGAATTAAAATCGCGATTGGTTCAGCTAGCAAAAATGCCCACACAGTTGTCGAAAAACTGGGGATTGCTGCCAAAGTAGATGCGATCGCAGATGGTTATAGTGTCCAAAAACCCAAGCCAGCACCCGATTTATTTCTGTTCGCTGCTGACCTGCTAAAACTACTACCAAGTCAATGTGTGGTCGTAGAAGATGCCGCAGCTGGCATTGAAGCTGCTTTAGCCGCCGGGATGTGGACAGTAGGACTCGGCCCCGTTGAGCGTGTAGGTACAGCTCACGTCGTTCTACCCAGTTTAGCTGGTATCAGATGGGCAGATCTCAAAGCCAAATTGAGCAATCTTGTGAGATCAAAAAAATAAGCCATCTCATCTGGGGTTGTAAGGTAAGTTTATTAGCAACTAAACTATGGGATTTTGATTATCCTTAGCCTACCACTAACATTAAACCCTCTCTCAATAAAGAAAAGAGGGTTTGACAGCTTCCTTGAAAATTCTTGGTATCCATCCAAAAAAGGATGTGGTTATATTTAGACACTATGCTGAATTAATGATACCTTGCCACTTGCAGAACGAGGAAGATTCAAGATAGCAACAAAAGATTTAAAAAGCGGTAAGTGAGAAACCAATAGTAAATAGCAACAAAATCCCTAATGCAACCAAGAAGATTTTAGGATATGGAGCATGATTAGCTTTGTCTAGATATTGATTTTTCTTGCGCTCTTCATCAGTTAAGGATATCAAGGGCATTTCACGCATGAGTTCTTACCTCCAAGTTTCATTAACTTAGGGAATAAAATTTATCTCCTTATGTTTTTCATTAAACTATAAACCAATAAATATGATGAGTAATTGATAGAAACATATATAAAAATTCAACTCTTGTAATTAATTACAAATATAATCAAAACTTAATACAGCTTAAACATGTAAGCTAATAATCATTAAAATTGCATCTTTGCGTCTTCCTTTCTCCGCGTCGCCGCGTCTTTCTGAGGCTAAGGATTCTGTAACTTAAAGGCGGGTTAGCTTATTTCTGGGTTGGTTGTTGTTAGCTGATTATAGTTCTTTTTCAAAATGGTAATAAAAAATCAGTTTATAGCATATAGTTGTTTTCTCGAATGGTAATAAAAAATCAGGTTGCAAAAATACTATTGAGTTAATCATAATTATAGGTATGCTAACGCACAGAGAAGAGGTCACTAACCGTGTGATTATTAAGTAATAAAGAAAAAATTTGGAAAATGGTCATAATCCTCTAAATTGGGTAAATAGCTTAGTTTTAAAAATATTGTAATTATCTCAACCACCTAGTTTTATAGTATGCCAGGAGAAAAGTGATGGAACAGTGCAACAACACAGACAAAGATAGCTTTTTCTATACTTACGCTCGTGATTATGGACGAATTAAAGCAGAAAATCGAGAATTTACTCTTAATCTCAGAGAATTTTCTCAAAGAGTAGAATTTATTACTTGTTTAGAGACTAGCGGAAAACTATCTACTGAAGAAGCCTACAAGCAGATAAAATCTTTATGGCAAGATTTGAAAAATTCTAAAAAAGTAAGAGAGATTAGCAACAACTCTTAAGCATTAAAATAAAAAAGGCTCACTAGCAACAATAAATCTTTGATTTTAAGATTTATTATCTCGTTAGGATGACAGTAAACGTAATTCAGCAATTTCTGATGCTATATCAGCATCAACAACACTTTAATAAGCTTAGTTTCCGCTTAAATCCAGAATTTAAAGACTTTTTGAGCATGTACTTTACGAGTTAAAGCTTATAACCAATTTGGCGTAAAAACACCTGACGCGTCTTTACATCCTCAGGTGTTTCTAATCCTTTAGGTGAAAATCCATCAATCACACCAAGAATCCCCTTTCCTTGCTTTGTTTCAGCTACAATTACCTCTACTGGATTTGCCGTTGCACAATAAATCGTGCAGACCTCTGGACACTGCTTGATCGCATTGAGGAAGTTGATGGGGTAAGCTTCTCTGAGTAGAATTATAAAACTGTGGCCTGCACCAATAGCTATAGCATTCGTAATTGCTGCTTCTTCTAAAGGGCGATCGTTTCCTGTGGTTCTGATGAGGCATGGTCCTGAGGCTTCACAGAACGCAATCCCAAATTTCACTTGTGAAGATATACCCACCATAATTTCATGCAGGTCTTCTACTGTTTTGATAAAGTGGGTTTGCCCCAAGATGAGGTTACAGCCTTCTGGAATTTGCATTGCAACTGCTTTGAGTTCCATGTTTGTTTTACCCTCGTAGCGCAGAACTCAGAGAAAACAAAGTTGTTATGTCACTATTGTTGTATCTCTAGGAATGTTTATCCCAAGAACTACACAATTCCTAACTCAAGGCTATTTTCCTATTTTTGATAGGACTAAGTGATGATTAAGGCTGAATCAAATCCGCTTGGCAGAGAATACGCTATATTAATAAATTCTATTTATTGAATTAAAAAATAAAAATATTTGCTTCTATCGTTAAGAGTCTCTAAAGTTAAATCAACTATTCAACTAAAGATTAATTATCAAGTTTTTTAGTTCAAAACTTGAAGCAAAAGTCAACAGTAACATTACAGATTTAAGCTTAACATATTACACCTGTGGAAATCTCTAACAAATCTGAATACGCACTTCTAGCTCTGTTAGAGTTGGCGAGTCGTTACCCTAGTGGTGAATCTCTACAAATCCGGCAGATGGCAGTATTGCAAGATATACCGAACCGCTATTTAGAGCAATTGCTAGCAACTTTGAGGCGTGGCGGCCTAATTAAAAGCATACGTGGGGCCAAAGGCGGCTATGTTCTGGCACGAGATCCTCGGAAAATTACTTTGCTGGAAGCTTGGAGCTGCATTGAGGGAGTAGATGCTGTTACATCTACAGTTGAGAAAAATTCTAAAACACTAGAAACTCAAATCATTGAAGAAATCTGGCAGGAAGCACGTCAAGCGGCTAATTCTGTTTTAGAAAAATATACGCTCCAAGACCTTTGTGAACGGCGAAGCCAACAGCGCGACAAAGAACTAATGTACTATATTTAACAGGGAAAAGGTGAGTCGAAGCGGTCTTGGGGATATCCTGTAAGAAGAACTACCGAAAGGGTTTCCCGACTTGAGGAGCCAGTGCGTTGCGTGGGTTCTCAAGACACTCAGTTCGATCGCTAGACTTGTTCGCTCTCAAGCATTCCCGTTCTCTCATACCCCTATGGGGAAGCAAGCTACGCGTTAGCATCTCCGCAAGAGAAGAAGGTTCCCGCAGGCGAGGGTAGGAAGTGCAGTCGCGTTCAAGCAACTAGCGTGCGCCTGGCATAGCAGGGAGCAGGGAAAAAAGTCGTGTTGAGTCCATAAATTTGGATAATTTATTTTTTAGAGTTCCCTAACGTTTTTCTATAAATCTGAAGAGAGAATAATCTAGGCGATTAGAAATCGCGCCTACACAAACAAAGTCTGCGTGGGCGGACTAAATTCAAAGTAGGGTTTCAAATTTAATCTGACGATAGTAATAAAACGTGAGTTCGAGGGTTGGAAAAAGGCAAAAATCTTGCTATAGGAATTTGATAAACTGGGCTGGGATATAGCGATCGCTAAGATTGATTGAGAATCGAGAAAAAACGCGATCCCCTAGTCCCTAAATTCAAGCTATAAGCCAATACGGTTCAGTTAAGGTGATAAGAGTTCTTATCTGTCAGACAAAAACCAAGATTTGGGGGAGAATCCCCCAAACCCCCGATTGGGGGACGCAAACGTCCCCCAAGCCCCCTCCAAAATAATTGTTCGGTTTTTTGTTTAGTAATTATTTGTGAGCTTTGTTGTCAATGAATTTTCTTAACTGAACCTGAGTTCGGGTTAAGCCAGAAGCTAAAAAGCTTATTGTGTATAGATTGAGCAAAATTCTAAGTGGTAAAAGAAGTGATTAAAGTGGAATCGTTTCGTCAATAAGGTTCACAAATGAGATTAATATCAACAACATGCCTTATTGAAAATATATGAAAACAAAGTTTCAGACCAGACAACGAAAAATCAAGGGGTTTGAGGATTTCTTATCCCGAACTCAGGTTAACTGAACTGTATTGAGCTATAAGCAGCAATTGTGGTCACTTCAGCCCCTCAAACTCACGTTGGTTTAAGAGAACTATTAAAAAATAACCCCTCCTCAGTGCCGAGGAGGGGTTTTAGAGTGGTTTAAACTTAATATCCGCCTTCTTCTTCGTATTCTGGCTGCTTTTCTTTGACTTTCTTGGGAATGTTCACAGGTTTTGGTGCATCATCCCAAGCATCGCCATCTACATCGTCATAATTGTCGTATTCGTCAACGTATGGCTTTTTGTAGGGTTGAGCTTCGTATCTAGCAGGCTGTTGATACCTGTCTTTATCTGTCGCCTCACTCCAGTTGTCTTCTTCGTCGTCTTCTTCGTATTGAATAGATTCGTACTGACGCGCCTGCATTACTTGACGCTGTGGTCTTTCTTCTTCCACATAGTCTTCATCCCATTCTTCCCGGGCTACGGGTTCGGGGGTGCGAACTTTTGGCTTGGGTGGTTGCAATGGTACACCGCTTGGTAGTTGATTCGCAGGTGCTACAGTGCGTGGAGCACTATAGCCGTATTCTTCATCAACATCACGTTCCCAAGGTGCTTTACCTATACCCAGTCGTTCTAGGAACCCGACTGTCAACTGATTGACTCTTTCTTCGGCTCCCTCAAAGACAATCAATCTGCTGGGGCCTGTGCTGACGATTTCATCGATTGAAAGTTCGTAAGTACTCAGCACTTGCTCAGGTATTTGTGGCAATCCGAAAGACGCGATAACTATAGAGTGAAGTTTCCCATTTTCACCATTGAATTTGAAGCCTCTCACTCTGCCTAGTACTTCACCGGTTTCTGTAATTACTTCCCAGTTAATCAGGTTGCTTAAAGTTTCAACTTCAATATCTTCAATTACGTCCTCGTTATCTACCAGGATTACATCACCAATCTGGCTGATACTGCTAAGGAACATATTGCGCGGTATACCAGAAATAGAGATCAGGCTGTCTCTCAAGCCAAGAGCCACAACCTCTCGTTGGTCAATATCCACCCAGACTTGACTGACGATGCCTACTCGCTTACCGTTATCGCGGGTAATCACCTGGGTATTTAGTATGTCGGAACGCCTAATTATCTGTTCAGAGGTCATTCTATACCGAGTCCTGATCTCGAATCCGGTTAATCTATACACTATTATTAACAAAAACTCAAGCAGATGTATGGTCGGTTTGCAATTTAATTCCCAAAACTTGGGTGTAAGCGCCCCGTGCTTGAGTAACGCCAATTGTGCGTTCGGCTGATTCTATCATCGGTCGGCGTAAACTCACAACTATAAATTGTGCTTGTTTTGCCTGTTGTTTAATCATTCTAGCTAATCGTTCTACATTTGCCCCATCCAAAAACATATCTACTTCGTCAAAGGCATAGAAGGGGGAAGGGCGGTAACGTTGCAGGGAAAAGATAAAGCTTAAGGCTGTTAGAGATTTTTCGCCCCCAGACATGGAAGCTAATCGCTGTACTGGTTTGCCTTTGGGGTGTGCAACTAAATTCAGTCCACTACTAAAGGGATCTTCGGGATCGTCTAGTTGCAGGTAGCCATCACCATCGGAAAGGGTGGCGAAAATTGATTGGAAGTTTTCGTTAACTGCATCGAAGGCTTCTTTGAAGGCGCGTTGACGCAATGTAGTAAAGTTTTCAATCCGCAAAAGTAATTCTGTGCGCTCTGCTTCTAAGGTTTCCAGCTTTTGTGTTAGTTCTTGCAGGCGGTTTTGAGTACGTTCGTATTCTTCCAAAGCCAGCATATTTACTGGTTCCATTGCTTGTAAACGTTTAGCAAGCGATCGCAATTCTTTCTGCAATTCTTCTAAGTCTACTTGGTCTGGCACTTCTGGCAGAGGATCGGGCAATTCTGGCGCTAGGGTTTGCAGTTGCTCTTTGACGTTAACTAATTCCTCACGCCGTGCTACTAGAGTTTCTTGAAGTTTTTGCAGTTCCCATTCTAATTGTTGCTGACGCAGAAGATGCGATCGCAATTCTTGTTCGGTGCGATCGCGTTTTTGCTTTTCTTCCCCTAAATTCAGTTCCATCTGGCTCAACCTTGCACGGATTTCAGCAATTTGCGTGCTGAGTGCTGAGTGCTGGGTGCTGAGTGCTGTTAGTTGATTTTGCTGTGTCTCTTGTTCTTGCTGGTATTGAGCAATCCGTTCTTCTGCTTCTTGAATTTTCTCTTGCAAGCGCTGTTGCTGATTTTCGAGATTTTTTAATCTTTGTTCGGCTTCCCGTAACGAAGTTTCTCTTTGTTGTAATTGTTGCTCTTGATTTTTAATAGTTGCTTGGATTTGTTGCCATTCGCTAGGAGTTTGCGATGCTTCTAACTCTGCTAAAGTTTGTCGCAATTGTTGCAACTGAGTTTCTTGCCCTGGTAATTCCCGATCTAGAACTTCCAAACGAGATTGAGCAGTAGCAAATTTTTCGCTGTTTTGAGCTAATTGTGATCGCGTATTTTCTAACTGCGATGTCAAAGTTTTAATTTCTTTTTGCAACTGTTCCAATTGCAACTGCTGTTCTCGCCGTGCTTGACGCGCTTCTGTGACTTCTTGCGCCAAGGCTTTAGTTTTGATTGACAGCTTATTGATAGCTTCACCACAACGATCTAAAACTCGCTCAATCTCCCCTAAGCGGTTTCTTAAGGCGGCGACTTCCTCAGGTTCGGCGGCTTCCACATTTCCAAACCGCAAAGCTGAACGCTGGGTGTTGCTACCACCAGTCATCGCACCGCTAGTTTCCAACAATTCTCCGTCAAGAGTAACGATGCGGTATAAGCCTAAGTTTTTCCGCGCTTGTTCTAGGGTAGAAAATACTACAGTGTTACCGAAAACATAGCTAAATACATCTTTATAACGGCGATCGCACTCAACTAAATTTACAGCATAGTTGACGAAGCCACTAGCTAAACGTAGGGTGGCATCTTGGGTAAATCTGGGAGCGTTAATTTTGTTTAAGGGTAAAAAAGTAGCTCTTCCAGCACGTTTCTGCTTTAGCAGTTCAATCCCAGTTGCGGCGACACCATCATCTTCCACCACGATATGTCCCAAACGCCCACCAGCAGAGATTTCCAAAGCCAGCTGATAGCGCGGTTCTACTCTGCCTAACTGTACCACTAAGCCACAAAGTCCGGGCATTCCCGATTGCATGATGACTTTGCTAGCTTGCGTTCCTTGGACTTCTTGCTGTGCTTGCGCTTGGGCCTCTAATTTATCTAACTGCCGTTGTTTTTCCCGTTGTTCTTGTAGTAAGCGCTTTTGGGTATCTTGTTGAATTTGCAGTTCTTGTTCGGTGGCTGCGAGATTTTGCGCTAAGTTTTGGATGGGTTCGCTAGAAGCATTAAATTCTGTTTCTAAGCGACTACAATCAGCTTGTTTTGTGGCTAATTCTGGCTCTAAAGTAGCAACTAGCTGGGTTTGCTCTTGAATTTGCTGCTGTAGTTGGCTATTGCGCTCTGTTAACTGCGCTTGCTCGGTGCGTTGAGGTTCGAGAGTTTGCAGCAGAGTTTCAATTTGACGATTTAAGGCTGTTTGTTGCTGTACCCATGCTTCCGAAGCCGAAGCAATTTCCGCTGCTGCTTGGCGAGAAGTTTCTAAAGCTTGTTGTGTCTCATCCCTTTGCTGCTGACAGTAAACAATCGATTGCTTTTCGACAACCTGAGTTTGGGCAATTTGTTCTAGGGAACGTTGGTGTTGCTGAATTTCTTGCTGGTTTTGCGCCTGACGTTTTGCAGTTTCCTGAATTGCTGTTTCTAATTCGCTGCGCTGACGCTGGAGTTGTTTGTACTCAGCTTCTTGGGTGGCGAGGGTAGATTGTACGGCTAAAAGTTCCTCTTCTCCCAAAGCTTTGACATGAGCATTTAGTTGATCTAGTTCAACAGTTTTTTGCGCAATTGTGGTGTTAAGAGTTGTCAGTTCCGCAGAAAGTTCTTCAGATTTGCGATCGCCACTTTGAATTTGATTAGCTAATTTTTCTTGCTGTGCTTGCAGAGAACGCCACGATAATACAGCTTCCCATGATTGCTTAGACAAAAATTCCGCCCGGAGTTTTTGGTATTTTTCCGCTTTGGCGCGGTCTTGAGAAAGGCGATCGCGTTGTACAGTTAATTCTGTCTCAATAATCCGACAACTATCTTCCTTCTCCTTCACCTCATCTAAAGTATCCTTAGCTTGGTTAATCTTGCGATCGAACGCCGCTACCCCTGCCAATTCATCAATAATTTCTCGCCGTTCTCTGGCATTCATTGAGATAATGCTGGTGACATCCCCTTGCAGTACAACGTTGTAGCCTTCGGGATAAATCCGCAGTGTCTCTAATGCTTCATGTAACTCTGTCAGAGTGCAAGATGCACCGTTAATATAGTAATTCGATGTATAAGTTCCCTGGTGTGTCACTCGCAGCTTTCTGGTGACACTCCATTCTCCCGATTTTAGATTTGGGATGTGAGATTTGGAATTTTCTTCCTCAACTGCCTCTACTACTTCTACAACTTCTACTTCCTCTAAGTTATCTTCGCTGCTTTGTGCCTTTGTATCGTTATGCGACACTGCATCAGTGATATCAAACGTCACTGTAACACTAGCTTCGACAGTGGCACGACTTTTAGCTGTTTGAGTATTATTTACCAAATCTGGGAGGCGATCGGCTCGCATTCCCTTAGAACTAGCGAGTCCGAGACAAAACAGCAGCGCATCAAGAATATTCGATTTACCAGAACCATTTGGCCCAGATATGACAGTAAACCCCCCCAGCAAAGGAACTTGGGTAGTACCACCGAAGGACTTGAAGTTGGTAAGTTCGACGCGCTTTACATGAACCATAGGCGCTCTTTTGCTGGGCTAATGAAGTAAAAGTGTAGCAAGGAAATATAGATTGTCTACTAGTTCAGCCAGAGAATTTCGGATTTATCCAACAACTCCCGGCGCAGAGAAATCAGATATAGAGCATGGGCTATGGGTCATTGGTAATTCTGCGCCATTCCCTTAATGCTCGTGTCGAACATTTGTACTATCGTTAAGATAGCAGTCTTACTTATATCATGTTTGAAAAATAAGTGTTAGCAGCAATGAAATTTTATAAACTAGTTTTCAATTGAATGTTATAGATATATTTTGCAATTCTGTAAAATTATATTTAGCCCAATAAATAATAATGTAAATTATGCTTCTAGAAGATTATTTTGATTTCCAGCGTCCTGATGATATTCGACTCAAAGGTACAAGGGTAGGCATTGAAACTATTCTTTATGAGTACATCTACCGCGCTCGAACTCCGGAGGAGATTGCTAACATTTATATTTCACTAACATTAGAACAAGTTTACGCCACTATTCTTTATTACCTGCATAACAAAGAAGCTGTCAGCGCTTACTTGACTGATTGGTTAGAGTGGAGTCATAGAATGCAGGAAGAACAGCGACGTAATCCCCCGCCAGTTGTTGCCAAGCTGCTAAAATTCAAAGCGGAAAGAGAAGCCATGAAACAAGCAAAGGGCAATGACTCTCAAATATCTGCTAGATGAAAATGTTGCTCCTCTTTATCAAGTTCAACTAAGACGACAAAAACCTGATTTAATTGTTTGGGTAGTTGGAGAACCTGCTACTCCTCCTAAAAGCACACTCGACCCAGAAATATTATGCTGGTGTGAAGAACACAACTTTATTTTAGTGACAAATAATCGTAAATCTATGCCTGTACATTTGGCTGAACACATCGCCCAAGGGCAGAATATGCCAGGCATTTTTATTTTGAATGATAAATTAACTATTGGTCAAAATATTAATGAATTAATTATAATTGCTGAAGCATCTTTTGATGATAAATATCAAAACCAAATAGTGCATTTACCATTGCTTCAGTAAAATCAAAGCTAAATCAATGCCTATAGATTGGCAGTGCATCGCAACCCTAACAGAACCTTTTGCAGTTAACTGTATCGCTGTTAGTGCAGACAAAAAAATCTTGGCTAGTGCTGGTTACAACTCACTCTCAATTTGGATCGCGATCGCGTAGTTCATGAAATGCTTGGATCAGAATAGGCACGCTATTATAACTACATATTTTTCCTAGCGTAGAGATTACCTGTTTGCGGATGAAGTGATTATTTATAAATACAAGATGCTCTAGTTCTGCAATAATTTTTGGCTGTAACAGAATTTCCCAAGATTCTTTGCAAATTTCGTTTCGAGAACCGCTAAGAACAAAATCTGTAATAAAATTAACGCCCTTTGTGATTGAGTAAACTTGTAATCGCCCTGACTAACACCTCTGGCTCCACTGGTTTTGAAACATGCTGTTGAAATCCAGCTCTTAATGCTTGTTGCTGGTTAAAGTCTCCTGCGTAGGCAGTGAGGGCGATCGCTGGAATTTGCCCCCCCTGTTCTGGCGGCAATGCTCTCACTTGTTGCATCAGCATATAGCCATCCACTTTTGGCATCCCGATGTCACTGAGCAGCACATCTGGCTTTGAGTGAATGAGTGTTGTCAATGCTTCATCGGCGGTCGTTGCGGTCATTACGTTTGCTCCAGCTTGCTCTAACACAAAGGCAACAAACTCCCGTGAATCCGGTTCATCATCCACGACTAACACTTGAATACCGTTCAAATCAGAAGATGAATCTGATGATTGATCGTTCTGATTGACGGTTGCTTGTATGGGCATGAGTGGAAGTCTGACAGTAAAGGTTGCACCCATGTCAATCCCTAAGCTCTCGACCCCAACTGCTCCACCATGCAGTTCGACTAGGTGCCGCACGATCGCCAGTCCTAATCCTAGCCCACCAAATTTTCGAGTCGTTGCCGCATCTGCTTGGCGGAAGTAGTCAAACAAGTAGGGCAGAAACTCAGGCGCAATTCCCTGCCCAGTGTCGCTGACGGTAATGTAAGCATGAGCCTCTTGGTATTCTAAGCGAATGTTCACCTGTCCTCCTACATCGGTGAACTTCACCGCATTTGAGAGAAGATTCCAAATCACTTGCTGCAACCGAGTGGAATCACCCCAAACCAAACCCACATCCGGAGCAAGGCTTGCCTCTACTTTGATTGACTTGGCTTCTGCCGCCAGCCGTACCGTTTCCATCGCCGCTTGAATGATGGAGACCAGATTAATCGAACTGACGTTAAGGTTGAGCTTGCCTTGTAGAATCCGAGAAACATCCAGCAGATCTTCAATCAATTCCGATTGTAGGTGGGCATTCCGTTCAATCGTCTTCAATGCCTGCTGGGTTTTTGTCGCGTCTAGTTTGCCGCTCTGCAACAGTTTCGACCAGCCCAAAATTGGATTGAGAGGCGATCGCAATTCATGGGACAGCACTGCCAAAAACTCATCCTTGATCCGGTTGGCACGGTCGGCTTCCGCTCGGGCGGCTTGTTCGCGGGCAAGAAGTTGTTCTCTTTCCACCTCAATGCGTTTTTGCTCAATCAGGTCAGCAGCTTGACGAGCGAGTAAATCGAGAAACCGCAACTCGCGATCTGCGCTTCGCAGCAGCGCTTCGCTATCGCTGGGTTGGTGGCGCTCTCGCCAATGCGTCGAAACCATGCCGATCGGTTTGCCCGAACGGGTAATCAGCGGGGTGGACTGCGCAAAGAGGTATCCAGCCTCCACATGCATTCGCAATGAACCATCAAGGTCTTCGCTCTCCGGCACATCGAAGTCAATAAAGGTGCGATTGCCATTCTTGAGGGCGATGCCACAAGACGTCTTAGAACTGGCATTCACGCGGTGAAAATGCTCAGTCAGGTTGCGCTCAAATCCCTGCGTGGCAAGCAGCACCAAGTCTTGTGTTGCGGTATCGAGAATTTGCACCGTTCCGGCATCTGCCTCTGTCAGCACAATAGCAGTTGCCATAATCTCGTCATACAGTACCTGAATATCGGTTTCGGTAGTGAGTTGTACGCTTAGGTCATGCAACAGTTTTGTATCTCGAAGGTCGGCTGCAATGGCTGCTTCTGCTCGTTTGCGATCGCTCAGATCGACGGTGACCGCTAGTACAGTGCGCGGACGACCCTGCTCATCCTCAAGGCTCCTGAGGCTGCTGTTTGCCCAGACAATCGTGCCATCAGGACGTAGATAGCGCTTGTCGAGCGAGACTGGCTGACCCGTTGCCAGCAGTTGTTCAAAAGCCTCCAGGCTCTTGAGTACGTCTTCGGGATGGGTGACATCGGGTACGCCTGCTGCCAGTATCTCCTCACGCGATCGCCCCAGAATGCGGCATAGCTCGTCGTTGACACGCTGAAAATGTCCATCTAGTGAGATTTCACAAAGCCCTACTGCGGCTTGTGAGAAGATCGCCGATAAGCGCTCCTCGCTATGACGTAAGCGATCCTCAGCCTGTTTGCGTTTGTCTTCGCTTTGCCTACGCTCAGTAATGTCCCGCGAAATGCACAACAGCCGTTCAACTTGCCCATCTACTCCTCGAATAGGACTAATTTTGCAATCCCACCACTTGGGTTCGCCCAAGAGCGTCGGACGATACCCTTGAAAGGAGCAAACTTCCCCGGCTCTTGCTCTGGCGATCCCCTCGATTGCCGCTTGCTGAGCTGCTCCTTCCCAGAACTGGGGCCAGGACGTGTTGAGGAACGGTGTTATATCCTGGATGCCCAGTAGTGCTTGCCCTCCCTCACTCATGAACAGAATTCGCCCCTCTAAGTCCAACACCTTGATGCAGTCATCACTACTATTGAGGATCTGCTGATTAAACTTCTCGCTTTGAGGCAACGCTGTTGTTGCCGCCTGTTGCAACTTTGGCATACTGTGAAGGGCAGAAGCGGCAAAGCCTCTAAAACTCATCATCAGCCGTTGATCTTCAGCATCAAACTGACGAGCTTCTGAATGCGATACAATCCACAGCGTGCCCAAGGGACGAGCGTTGACGCACAGCGGAATCAACAATTCTTCCACAATCGGAAACTGCGGATCAGCCAAATAGGTGAAATAGCGTTCAGGATGGGTGTAGAGTTGGGGCTGGTTACAAGAGACAGTTGTGCCACAGGGACTAAAATTGCCTGGTGTCGTGGTTTGTTCCCACTGCAAGAGCGCACCTGCGATCGCCACCCAGCGAAAGACTGATTCACCATTGGGTGCGGTTTCGAGTAGGCTGACTCCGACCGTATCGGCTCGACACAGATCGAGCACAAGGCCAACGAGAGTTTTAAGTATGGACTGTGGATCGTCTGTCAGATGTTGGGCAAGGGTGCGAAGCGCTTGGTTCTCAGCCGCAAAATCAGGCGATCGTGCGGGACGGCTAGCTAGTGCTGCTGCGATCAGAACATCCGCTTCAGTTATTTCCTGAGAACTTTGAAGTGAATCTTTACCTGCAAAGACAGAGCGGTGGAGGTCATTAGTCATATAGTCTCCGCCCTCACTACCAAAAGTATTTGGCGAGCAAAGCTTTGCCAGGCTCGCCCATTTGATGCAGCAAGTACTCAATCTGCTTCAACGCAATGGGTAAGGGTTTTGTCCGCCCGTTCTCCCAACAATTGACGCTCCCAAATGAAACCCCTAACTTCGTAGCAAACTTGGCTTGCGAAAGTTCCAAGCGTTGTCGCATTTCTCGCACCAGATATGCTATCTCTGATTGCTCGATCGCAGGCATAAGGCACGAAGGGTCAAAGTGCATTCTTACCACTTATAACACTTGGTATATCTGACATTGTATCCATCAAAGGAAACAAACCTGGCAACTGAAATTCTCGTGATTAATTTTTTGAGCAGTTTTAGTTTGGATTGATTGTTGTCATAGCAAACTTATTTTCTAACTGCTGCATTATTCTACAGTTTGATTTAACTACTCCACTATCACTCTAAATGGTAGAAACAGACTTTGCGTCTGTGTGTTTGAGCCAGTGGCTTCTAGCTGCGGGCTGATATGTGCGCAGCGATCGCGCGTATGTTGCTAAATTAACAAAGAAGAGACAAAATCACAACTAGGTGCAATCCACAATGGTATCTATTTCTACACCGTTCTCAGATATTAATAACCATTGGGCACGCTTATTTATTGAAGCTTTATCAGCGCGTCGCGTTTTAAATGGCTATCCTAACGGGACTTTTCGCCCAGATAACTCAGTGACTCGCGCTGAATTTGCTGCCATTATTGCGGCAGTATTTACAGTACCTCCAAAGCGGCAATATGTTCCTTTTAATGATGTGCCTGCTAACAATTGGGCTTTAAGTGCTATTCAAAAATCTTATGAGACTGGATTTATTAGTGGATACCCCGATCGCACTTTCCGCCCCAACAATAGAATTGCTCGGGGCGATGTTTTCGTGGCTATAGTCAACGGTTTAGATATTGCTACTAAGATAAAACCTGACTTGGTAAGTGCATTGCCGCAATTATACAAAGATGCAACAGCGATCGCAGCTTATGCCAAAAATCAAGTAGCCATTGCTACTAGTGCAGGGTTAGTAGCTAGCTATCCAAATATAAAATTACTCAGCCCAAATATTGCGGCGACTCGTGCTGATGTAGCAGTGATAGTCTATCAAGCATTAGTTTATCTGGGGCAAGCAGACAAAATTAACTCTGCCTACTTAGTAATCCCACCAACGCCAACACCTACTCCAACACCTACCCCCACTCCCATACCAACACCTACTCCAACACCCACTCCCATACCAACACCTACTCCAACACCCATTCCAATACCAATACCAACGCCAACGCCAACACCCATTCCAATACCAATACCAACACCCACCCCCACTCCTATACCAACACCAACGCCAACACCCATTCCAACACCTACCCCAGTACCATCTAATACGGTTAAGGTAAATCATCAACGGGAGTTTAGAGGGGCGTGGGTAGCAACAGTCTGGAATAGTGATTGGCCTTCTAAAGCAGGACTACCTGTTGCACAACAAAAATCTGAACTACTGGCAATTATCACCAAATTACAGCAGCTGAACTTTAATGCTTTGATTTTCCAGGTGCGGCCAGAAGGTGATGCCTTATATGCTTCATCATTAGAACCTTGGAGTGCTTGGTTGACAGGAACCCAAGGCAAAGCACCAGAACCATTTTATGACCCCTTAGAGTATGCGATCGCAGAATGCCACAAGCGCAATATTGAAGTTCATGCTTGGTTCAACCCTTATCGCGCCAAAACTTCAATTCAGCAAGGGTTGAATGTCAGTCCCCATATAGCGGTAACTAACCCCCAAGTTGTTTATCAATGGGGTAATCAGTTGTGGATGGACCCAGGATTGAAAATTGTTCAAGACAGGGCTTACAACGTTATTCTTGATGTTGTACGTCGTTATGAAATAGATGGCGTTCACTTAGATGATTACTTTTATCCCTATCCCATATCTGGTCAAAATTTCCCTGATAGCAAAACCTACGCAACTTATAAAGAAGCTGGCGGTGGACTTAGCTTGGGTGACTGGCGCAGAGAAAATGTCAATCTCATGGTGCTGCGTCTAGCTGAGGGAATTAAAGCTGCAAAGCCCTACGTTAAGTTTGGTATTAGTCCCTTTGGTATTTATCGTCCCGGACAACCATCAGGAATTACCGGCTTGGATGCTTACGATGTACTTTATGCTGACTCGAAGAAATGGCTAGAACAAGGTTGGATTGATTACATTGCTCCCCAACTTTACTGGCGTACCGACCAAACACAACAAAGTTATTCTGCCTTACTCAAGTGGTGGACACAGGTAAACACAAAACAAAAACACGTTTATGCTGGTAACAATTTAACGGAACCTAGCAACAAGAGTCGGGAGAGTGAAGAGATTGAAAAGCAGGTAATAATTAGTCGTAGCCAAGCTGGACTGTTATCACTGGGGAATATTTTCTTTAACTTGGGTGTGTTGATGGACAATAGCCAGGGAATTGCTGATAAGTTCCAAAGTCTGCTTTATAACAAGCCCGCCCTACCTCCTATTTTGCCTTGGCACGATACCACACCACCAGTACCCCCCATAGCATTGCAATATATTAACGGCAAACTTAATTGGCAACCTGGTGATAATCAACCAGTTCGTTCTTGGGCGCTTTATCGGCAAACTGGAGATAGTTGGGTACTTCAGCGAGTTTTATCTGCTGGGACAAACTTTGCCACTGTAGGGCCGGGAACCTATGCAGTCTCCGCAGTTAACAGGTTAGCGAATGAGAGTTTAGGAACAGCGATTACAGTCAGTTAATTTCTGAGCTTTACATTTGCAAATTGATGTCGCTTGTCCAACTTCGTGTCATCCAATTGATGACGCGGAGATTTTTTCTCATTAGAACGACAAATACATGAGGTAGGGACGTAAGGCTTTGCGCGGAGATTTTTTGAATTACTATTGCTTATTTTCTGAAATCTATTTCTAATACCAAATCAAATAATGTTTGCGACACATCAATAAATATTCTAGAGGTCACGGCAGTGCCGTGCCCCTACAATCTGTCGCATTCTTTTTTCAAATTGGTATAACATCCTAAAGTATCACAGTAGGGTATTTTGATTATTTTCTCGATTTATCATAAATGACTTGTTAAAATTAAATATAATGATAATGATGGTAGCGCCACAGTGCAGTTAGATAAAATTAACTGATACTACCAACTAGAAAAATGATTGAGACAGATGGATTTACAAAAGCTATGCCCAGAAGGCGATTGTAATCCATCTAAAATCAAAAATGTATGATTTGCAGTCTATTGTAATGACTTGAGATTAATCAGATTGTTTTTCTCCGCATAGCCTATTGTGAAAAAATACTACCTATGATTGCAAGTTAGTATGAGTCTAAAGCGGCAATTTGGAGTTTTATTTCAACATTATAAGTTATACAAAAATTTTTCAAATGTCCGTAATATATAGATATTTTTACTTGTTTATTAACTTAATTCGAGTCAATATTATGACAATTCAATCTAACCAGGATTATCAACATGACGATCAATCAAAACGGTGTACTAATGCAGCCTGGTCAAGGTGATTCTTACTTAGTAGCTGGTGATATAGTTACTTTTAAAGCAATTAGTGAAGATACAGATGGAAAATATGCTTTATTTGAAATTTTTGTAGAACCACAAATAGGGCCACCGCCACATATTCATACTCATGAAGATGAAGCTTTCTACATTCAAGAAGGTACGTTTGAGTTTCACCTAGACGACCAAACGATTGTCGCTAATGTTGGCACTTTTCTGCACTCCCCCAAAGGTCAACTCCACTATTTTAAAAATATTGGTTCAACAACTGGTAAATTGTTATGTTGGACTACACCAGCAGGTATTGAAAAATTTTTTGCAGAAGTGGGTACTAAAGTAGCAAGTCCACTAGCTCCACCTCCACCTATTACCCCTGAAGTCATCGAGAGAATTATCGCAACTGCCCCCAAGTACGGTATCCAAATTCTGATTCCTACTGCTGATGCTTCTGCTTAGGAATGAAAAATTCATGGGTCGGTCACTGATTTCAAGGTAAGCTCAATTGCCCAAGCTTTCAAAATCATGTGTGTTTTTCTCTCATGACCGCACTGATTCACAATGACAGAAAGAACAAACCTGATTAGTTACAGTGTAAATAGGTTATAGCTTAACCCTGGAAAACTTTTTGAGAATTGCTATCTCGATCATGCCTTCTCCTTTCCCCGGAATGGACCCTTACTTAGAACACCCAGAAATTTGGCCTGGGGTTCACTTGCTACTCATTGCTGCGCTGACAGAGTCTTTGACCCCCCAACTGCGACCTAAGTATTCTGTCTCCGTTGAGGTGCGAATGTACGAAACCAGTGGGGAACAGTCACTCTTAGTTGGAATTCCTGATGTTTCAATCCAGAGTTCAGTTAGTAACGCACAGAGACATCCATCCCAAGTTACCGTTTCTGCTTCTCCCGTACAACCAATCCGGGTGACTGTTCCTATTCCGGAGACTGTTCGCCAAGGCTATTTAGAAATCCGGAAGGTGGCAACAAAAGAGGTTATAACGGCTATTGAAGTTCTCTCACCTGTTAACAAGCGTCCGGGAAAAGGACGGCAAACCTACGAAAGCAAACGGGAACGAATCTTAGGGAGTTCTACTCATCTAGTGGAAATCGATTTACTGCGGGTTTGGGAACCCATGCCAGTGTTTGCCAACGGTAGTCAAAATCACTACCGGATTTTAGTCAGTCGGGGAGACTGCCGTCCCAGTGCAGATCTCTATGCTTTTAACCTACAGGATGCGATCGCGCCATTTCCTCTTCCTTTGCGGGCGGGCGATCGCGAACCTATTATAGATTTACAGGCTTTGTTAAGTGACATCTACGATCGCGCAGGTTACGATCTCAAGCTCGATTATACTTCCGATCCCATACCACCACTATCAGCAACCGATGCAGCTTGGGCAAATGCTTTATTAATAGAGAAAGGTTGGCGCTGAAACTATTTGTGTATTAAGTAGCTCAGTGTTAAAAATTATCGTTATGGTAAGGCAGGAGGCAGTAGGCAGAAGGGAAGAGGATTCTAGCTTTTTTTACCTTTCTTAACTTAGTTTTGTTTTTTCCCACTGACTTACTTATTAATTTCACAGTTTATTGTAATAATTTGGCATTGATAAGATGGCTTCCCTTAATAAAGTTTTTTACAAGGGAAGCGTGCCAATATCTGTTGCAATTACAGATATTAATTTTGATTCCAATATGGTACGAGATTGAGATGCTATTAAAGCAGCAAGCTGGATTTTTACGTATCAGGTTCAACGTTGAATAGTCTGGGCAGATTGATTAAATAATAAATCCCGTGATTTTTCAATATCTAATGCCTGATTTTTGAATGCTTCTGCTTTTTCGTAAGCGCGAATTGTTGCCGGACGTGCTTTGATTGCCTCAAACCAACGCTTTAAATTAGGAAAATCTTCTAAGTTTTGACGTTGATTTTCATAAGGCACAATCCAGGGATACGCAGCAATATCAGCAATGGAATAATCGCCAGCGACAAATTCTCTATCTGCCAATCTTTTATCTAGGACTGCATACAAGCGTCCTGTTTCTTTGACATAGCGATTAATAGCATAGTCAATTTTTTCTGGTGCGTATTGGCTAAAGTGGTGGTTCTGTCCCGCCATTGGCCCTAAACCTGCCATCTGCCAGAATAGCCATTGTAAAACTTCTACACGTTGGCGTACATCTTGCGGAATCAACTTCCCGGTTTTTTCTGCTAAATACAGCAGAATTGCACCAGACTCAAATACTGAAATCGCCGCACCTCCATTTGCAGGTTCACGATCAACAATTGCAGGGATGCGATTGTTAGGTGAAATCTGTAGAAACTCTGGTTTGAATTGATCGCCAGCACCAATATTTACCGGAATAATGTTGTAAGCAAGTCCAACTTCTTCCAAGAAAATTGTGATTTTGTGACCGTTTGGAGTTGTCCAATAGTAAAGGTCAATCATGATTATTTCTCCGGAATTTTGTGATTAAGTAAAAGACATGAAGGCGGAAGGAAAAATTTAATTTTTGAGCAATTTGAATTATCTCTACTTAGTCTGAGGTATTTCGTGCTACCGACTGATATAGTTTATGAATGTGGTGATTTAGCGATCGCAATGTAACCATCTTCTTTCAAAATCCGCTTGACTTCCTGCACAGCGCGGGGACGATCAAACCAATGCCAGCATTGTCCAGCAGTCACTACATCAGCGCTAGCATCTGGTAAACCAGTATTTTCCGCAGTTGCTATGCGATACTCTACCTGAACCTGGGCGGCTTGGTCTAATTGCTTGGCTTGTTCTACAAGTGATACTGATGGGTCTATGCCAATTACCTTCGCGCCTCTAGTAGCAAAGCCTCGTGCTAGGGTTCCTGTTCCTGTACCGAGATCAACAATGTTTTGCCCTGGTAAACCAATACCATATTCAGATAGTCTGTCAAATAAAGAACTAGGAAAACCAGCGCGGTGTTTGGCGTAATCAGTGGCAGTTATACCGAAATCTATTTTCATCTTTAGTAGCTCGGTAAAAATCTGAGAAACTTGATTAAAAACGCTCGACCCAAGGACGCAATTCTACTTCCCAAGTCCAAGCGCTGCGGGGTTGATTTAAGATGTTGAGGTAAGTTTGAGCGATCGCATCCGGATCGAGGGTACTATCAGGGTTGTCTGCTGGATCTTGGCGTTCTGCAGAACGAATGGCACCATCTATTACAAAATGCGCAACATGGATATTCTTGGGTGCTAATTCTCTGGCGATGCTTTGAGCTAAACCTCTGAGTGCAAATTTTCCCATTGCAAAAGGTGCAGATTGTGCATAACCCTTAACGCTGGCTGAGGCTCCGGTAAAGAAGATAGCACCGCCTCCTTGCTGTAACATCCTTTTAGCAGCAGCTTGGGCAACGAGAAAGCCTCCATAGGCAGTGATGTCTAAAGTTTTTGCAACTTCGTTAGGATCTAAATCAATCAGCGATCCGCGTACTCGAAAACTAGGATTGTAAACAACAACTGTCGGGGCACTGAGTTTATTTTCAACATCGACAAATAACTGATTTACCTCCTCTGGCTTGGAAGCATCAGCAGCAAAGCTAACCGCCCCAATTTCACTATTAAGCTGAGTCAGTTTCTCAATGCTGCGAGCAGCTAAGGCTATGTTCAGTCCTTCTTTGGCAAATAAGCGAGCGATAGCAGCACTTAATCCATTACCGGCTCCGACTATCAAAGCTGTTTTTGGCATAGGTGCGATTTCCTTTTGTTGACTAGGGATTAATGGTGGCTGAAGAAAGCTGTGAATTATTCTTAGTAGGGCTTTGACCGATTCGCAGCACTAAAACTGCGGCTATTAAGCAAAGAACACCGGAAAAAATAAATGCCTGAAGATAAGTACCCTGCCAGGTTCTTAGCGCTCCGGCTCCAAAGGCGGCTGTTGCTGCACCGAGTTGATGTCCGGCGACAATCCAGCCGAACATAACACCGACATTCTCTTTGCCGAAGACGTTAGCAACGAGGCGAACTGTAGGTGGTACTGTAGCAATCCAGTCGAGTCCGTAGAAGACTGCAAAGATTGAGAGTCCGTAGAATGAGAAGTGAAAACTGAAGGGAAGAAAAATTAAGGATATACCCCGCAGCCCGTAGTACCAGCAAAGTAAGTAGCGATTGTTCCACCTGTCAGACAACCAACCGGAGATAGTTGTCCCAAAAAAATCAAAGATTCCCATAATCGCTAACAGTCCCGCAGCCTTAACTTCAGGGATACCATGATCAATACAGGCGGGAATTAGATGAGTGCCAATGAGTCCGTTAGTGCTAGCACCACAGATAAAAAAACTACTAAATAACAACCAAAAATCTCTAGACTTAAAGCCCTGCGAAAGTTTGTTCAGAGTTGAAGTGATGGAATTGGCCTTTGGCGGTATTAATTCCACAGTTTCACTGTAATCGCCAAAAGGACGCAAGCCAACTTCCGCAGGGCGATCGCGCATGAATAAAGCGATCGCTGGAGTAACTGCAAGTGCAATACCAGCCAGAGCTAAAGTAGCTGTGCGCCATCCAAACCTTTCCACAACCGACGCCAACATCGGCAGAAATACTAATTGTCCGGTAGCTGTGCTGGCGGTAAGAATCCCCAAAACCAAACCCCGCTGCTTCACAAACCAGCGATTGACGACAACCGCACCTAATACTAAAGCGATGACTCCGCTACCACTACCGACGATGATTCCCCAAAGTAAGATTAGCTGCCAGGAAGCTGACATGAAAGTGGTTAAGCCAACACCAAGAGCGATAAAAGCCAGTGCGAATACCATTGTCCGGCGAATCCCGATGCGCTCCATGACAGTGGCGGCAAACGGGCCAATCAGTCCATACAGCACTAAGTTGATGGAGATTGCCAAGGAGATAGTAGCTCTACTCCAGCCAAACTCCTGCTCCAAGGGTACAATCAAAACTCCAGGTGCAGAACGAATCCCGGCTGCTACTAATAACGCTAAGAATGTTAAACCTGCGACAAGCCAGCCATAGTGAAGCGAACGACGTGCTAAAAACGAGGCTAGAGACATGGTTTTAAGGGATTTGGGAAAGGAAACAGATAAACACCAATAAATATCTGTGTTTATCTGTAGTTTTATTTCTACAACTAAGAATTACCCCTGATAAGGATTGCCGATTCTATCTACAGAAACGTTAGCAGATAGAGGCAAACGACCGGGATTGAGGCGTGGTTCTGCGGCATAGCCAACAGGTACTAAAACTGCGATCGCTAAATCTGGATCGTCTGTTGCACCAATTACTGCCTTTACTTGATCCTCAATCCAACCGTTCATAAAACAGGTGGATAAACCTAAACTTTCAGCTGCAAGTACCAAATGAGTAGCAGCAATGATTGCATCTTTGATTGCATATTCGCGTTGTTTGCCTCCTAGAGAAGCTTGAAATTGCGGTATGGCATTCTTAAAATAGTTGACTGTACCTTCATTCCATGCACCAGTTTCCAGCGCCTTTTCATAAATTGGAGTCAAGTCTTCTTCTCCAGCCTTGGGATTGGCAGCAAACACAAATGTTACAGGTGCTTGGATAATTTGTTGTTGATTCCAAGATGCTGCTGATAATGCTGCTTTTTGAGCTTCATCTTGTACGAGGATAATTTGCCAGTCTTGGATATTAAAACTGCTGGGTGCGGCTACGGTTAACTCTACTAGTTGCTTGAGTAGTTCTGGGGCTATGGGATCTGATTTGAAAGTTTTGATCGACCGACGCTTGAGAATAGCACTAGGTACATCTAGGGCTTGAGTTTGTGTAATAACACTCATGAGATTCTCCTGATTGTTGTAGTTCCTACGCTGTTATAGCGCTTTTTGTTCTCGGGCTAAATACTTTTTTGGTGTAAAAGGTTGCTTCCCATTACATCGCAGTCATTATAGACTAACTACTTGTTCGCTAGTAGCAGACCAAAACGGATAATCTGTATATCCTTTTTCGCCACCACCATAAAAGGTTTCTGGATTTGGTTGATTCAACGGTGCATTTAAAGCAAAGCGTCGGGGTAAATCTGGATTTGCTATAAATAGAGTGCCAAAAGCGACTAAATCTGCTTCCTTATTAGCCAAGACAGCATTGCCCTTTTCACGGGTATAACCAGCACTAGCAATCAGCGTCCCTGTATACTTTTCCCGTAAATATTTGGTTGGTACTGCTGTTCCACCATATTTGATATCTGCATCTGTGGAATCAACGATATGTAGATAGGCTAAATCAAATTTATTTAATGCTTGCGCGGTGTAACCAAATGTCTCTAAGGGATTGGAGTCACGCATATCGTTAAATGTACCGCTAGGAGAAAGGCGTACTCCTACCCGATTAGTATCCCAAACGCTAGTTACTGCCTCTATTATCTCTAGTAAGAATCTGACGCGGTTCTCAATACTGCCCCCATACTCATCTGTACGGTGATTCGTACCATCCCGAAGGAATTGGTCAATTAAATAACCGTTAGCTGCGTGAATTTCTATGCCATCAAACCCAGCTGCTAGAGCATTTATTGCTCCTTGACGGTATTGTTCGACAATCTCTGGAATTTCTGAGGTTTCCAAAGCGTGAGGAGTTACAAAAGGTTTAGGGCCATCGTAGGTGAATGCTTCGCCTTTGGGTGCGATCGCAGAAGGTGCTACAGGCAATGCCCCATCAGGTTGGAAGTCTGGGTGAGAAATTCTGCCTACGTGCCACAGTTGCAGAAATATTCTTCCTCCCTGTTGATGCACGGCATCGGTGACTAATTTCCAGCCCGCTACTTGTTCGGCTGAATAAATACCTGGTGTATTAGGATACCCCTGTCCTTGAGGCGAAATTTGAGTTGCTTCTGCAATAATCAATCCAGCAGAAGCGCGTTGAGCGTAGTATGTAGCATTTAGTGAGTGCGGTACATTACCCTTACCTGCTCTTTGCCTGGTTAAAGGAGCCATAACTATCCGGTTAGGCAGTTCTAAGTCACCCAATTGGTAGGGAGAAAACAAGTTAATACTATTATTCATTGGTCAGATCTCTAAAATAATGGTGAAAAATAGACTAAATAATCGACCGAATCACGCCACCATCTACCCGCAAAGCTGCGCCATTAGTAGCTGAAGCGAGAGGACTGGCTAAGTAAACAACGATCGCAGCGACTTCTTCACAAGTTGCAAAGCGTTTGAGTAGAGAAGTAGGACGCAGAGTCCGGAAAAATTCTGCCTCGGCTTCGCTAGGAGTAACGCCTCGTTCTTGCGCTATCTGAGTGATAAATTCTTCAACACCTTCTGAGCGAGTCGGCCCTGGTAATACAGAGTTCACCGTTACGCCAGTACCAACACTTATTTCTGCTAATCCTCTGGCGATCGCTAGCTGAGATGTCTTTGTCATGCCATAGTGAATCATTTCTACAGGAATCTGCACCGCAGACTCACTGGAAATAAAAATTATTCGCCCCCAATTCTGCTCCTGCATCTTTTGCAGATATTGCCGACTTAAACGAACACCACTGAGTACGTTAACTTCAAATATGTTCAACCAGTCTTCGTCAGTAATATCAAAAAATCCTTTTGGCTCGTAAATGCCGAGATTGTTGACCAAAATATCGACGTGAGGAACTTCCGCAAATAGTTGCTTGATTCCCTCTTGTGTCCCTAAATCCGCAACTACACCCGAAACTTTTGCTTCTGGATGACTGTGCTGAATTTTAGCGATCGCTTCTGTCACTCGTGCGGCAGATCGCCCATTGACTATGACTGATGCACCTTCTTGTACCAACGCTTGCGCAATGGCTAAACCAATACCTGCGGTTGAACCACTCACCAGCGCGGATTTACCTTGTAATTTCAAGTCCATTTTATTCTCCTGAGAAAGAAGGCAGGAGGCAGAGAAGGGAGTGTGGGGAGACAAGGTGAGACCAGCACTGCGGGAGGGGAGCGAGAGCCAGTGCGTTGCGGTGAATCCAGCCCTGAAGGCGGGTTTCCCGCCGTAGGGGACTGGTGAACCCGGAGGGAGGTTCCCTCCGTTGTAGCAACTGGCGTCGGGTTTCCCGGCTTGTACTCCTGCGGAGGTAGCAAGTGGCGTTTTCCCTCCGCAGGCGACTGGCGTTAGCGACGTTCGCGAAGCGTCTCCCCTTGGGAGAAGGAGCGTCACCCGAAGGGGAAAAATAACCAATGACAAATGACCAATGACTATTGACCCTTTACCCTTGACTTCAAGAAACAAAGATTCCCCTCATTCAAGTCTTATAATTAGCCCACTCTAGGCGGTTAACTTTCAGAAATATGCTGTGATAAAGTCTTAGCTAAAGTGGTTTTGGGCACGGCACCCACGACCGTATCGACTTGTCGGCCCCCTTTAAATACCATTAGCGTGGGAATACTCCGAATACCATAGTGACTGGCGACAGTGGGATTTTGATCTGTGTTCAGTTTTACCACTTTTACCTGGCCATCGTATTCGGTAGCAACCTCATCGACAACCGGAGCCACCATTCTGCAAGGGCCACACCAAGGTGCCCAAAAGTCTACTAAGACAGGAACGTGGCTTTCAAGGACTTCTTGCTTAAATGTGGCTTCGGTGACATTTGTAACGGATGACATAATCGTCCTCCTGATTTAATTCTATTATTCGATAATATCGAATAAGTAAAATATACGCCATTTTATGAGATAGTGCAACTATGAGATTCTTGTATCATCCAGATCGAAAAGATATATCTTTAGCGGGAGTGTTATACGCCTTAGGCGACCCAGTAAGGCTAGAGATTGTGCGGCTTTTAGCAACTCAGGGAGAACAGTGCTGTGCTGGATTTGATTTTGCGATCGCCAAATCAACAATGTCAAATCACTTTAAGATTTTACGAGAGGCGGGGGTAGTATTGACTCATAAAGAAGGAACACAGCACATCAATAGATTGCGGCGCGAAGATTTAGAGGTGCTGTTTCCGGGCTTGTTGGATGCTGTTTTACAATCGGCTCAACCATTAAATATCTGCGCTTCGGCTGATCAACAAACAGCCTCACAAGTTTAGCGTGAAAATAAGGCAGAGGAGCCAGTGCGTTGCGGGGGTTCCCACGGCAGTTCCTTCAAGTCGGCAAAGCCGCCCAACGGACTGCCTCCCCGTTGTAGCAACTGGCGTGGCAGGAGGCAGAAGGACAAAGGAGTGTGGGGAGTGTGGGAGAGAGTGGGGAGAAATAATTAATGACAAATGACTAATGACAACTCTCGCCAGTATTTTCTTTGTCCCGACCTAGTCAAGATTAAGCAATTTGAGGTGGTCGAAAGTGATAGATATCGCGAATCACTTGCACCCAACCGTCGGAGACAGATTCGAGAATGCGATCGCCTTTTTCTTTCGTTGCTGTTGTCGCATCACCAATGACTCCACTTTGACTGATATCTCGCGTTACCCAAGCCACAGGTAGTTGACCTTCCCAACTCAGCAAACTACTTTGTGATTGTTCTGGCGGATACTCAGCCAAAGCTTTATCCAGTTTCACCTGCTCTGGTAAAAGTGCCAACATTAAACTAGTTTCAGCATCTCCAGCGTGCATACCTAACTTTGCTTCCTTCGGAGTTAGCAACTCTTTCGTAATATTAGGCACACGCCATGTGAACAAAGGAAACACCGAAAAATCGCCATACTTAACGTGTAAATCCCGCGCTGCTAATTGCATAACTTGGGGCTGTCCGCCGTGGGAGTTCATCAACACTAATTTTCTAAATCCGGCTCGGTAAATACTATCTCCCACCTCCATAATTATTGCCGTGAGTGTTTCCGTACTCAGGGTAATAGTGCCAGGAAAGTGCCAGTGTTCGTTAGATTTACCATAGTTAATACTGGGCAAAGCGTAGGCAGGAATACTAGAGTCCAGTTTTGCCAAGGCTTTTCCCAATACCCCAACACCGATCGCAGCATCAACAATTAGCGGTAGATGGGGACCATGTTGTTCAATTGCTCCCACTGGTTGGATGATTACCACATTTTCTTTATCTGGCATCGTCTGGATGTCAGTCCAACTGAGGTAGGGAAAAAAGCGTTCTGGGGGTATGAAGCTATGCATTTGAATAATATCGCGCCATTTTTATATTATCGGGATGGGCGACTGGAATAGAGCAGGGGGGCAAGCGGAAAATTTCCTTCTGCCACGGCAGTTGCTTTATGCCGACGGCAGTCCGCACAACGGGGGGAACCCCCGCAAGCGGCTGCCTTGGAAACCCGTCCACCGCACTGCCTCCTCTGCCATCTGCCTCTACCTTATTTTCTTAGAGAAAGGTTTTAAGATTTTCTAAAATTGTTATCTACTATACCGATTATTAATAGGACAGGTGATATTGTTTAGTTGTGTGTGAGGAGCAAGTTAAAACGAAAAGCACCTGGGGTGGAAACACGGCAACACTCCCGGGTGTTTTTTGTTTCATATACTAAAATAATTTCTTTCACTAAAAATAGGCAAGGCGATCGCTAAATGGCTGAAATTAGGGCGGAGATGCGGTCAACTCCCGAATTACATTTAGAAATTCGTGCAAGACAGGTGATGAATCTTCTTGTCGCCAAACGACTACAATCTCTCGCGAGAGATTTACGCCTTTGATGGATCTGTACACAACACCTGTGCGCTGAAGATTTTGGACATTGCTGGGTAGAAGTGCGACTCCTACACCACCAGCAACAAGGCTGAGAACGGTAATCACCCAAGTTGCTTCTTGAACTACCTTGGGGAAAAAACCAGCCTGCTGACAAAGGTTAATAATTTCAGTGTAGGAAGGAACGATTTCTGGCGAAGGTAAGACAAAAGGTTCATCAGCCATTGCTTCGAGAGGAATTTCTGCTTGGTTAGTAAGAGGGTGTGTTGTTGGTAATGCAATCACTAACGACTCGCGCACAATTGGTAGATAGCTCAAGTTAGCATCCTGTTGATGGGAATGGGGTAAGCGGTCAAATCCCAGATCGATACGACGATTGTGCAGTTCTTGAATCTGCTCGGAAGCTGTGAGTTCGCGCAAAACTAGTTTTACATTAGGAAAGCGATCGCGAAATGTTCGCAGCATCTCAGGTAGAAGGCTGTTAGCAATAGAACTATTAGTACCCACTACCAATTGTCCAATCTCGCCGCGACTAGCTCGTTGTGTTTGCACAATTGCGTGTTCAAGTTGAGCTAAAACTAACCGTGCTTCTTCTAAAAATACTTGTCCCGCAGATGTGAGTTGCAGCGGACGCTTTTTGCGATCGAGCAGTTTCGCGCCAATTTCGACTTCGAGGGCGCTAATCTGCTGACTGAGGGGAGGTTGGGCTATATGCAAGCGTTGGGCTGCGTAGCTAAAATTTTTTTCTTCAGCCACAGCAATAAAGTACCGCAAATGTCTAAGTTCCATTGCTTACTATGACTACTATATTTTTTATATATAGTGTACTCGTTAAAAAAGTATCTTCAATATAGTTGCTTTCCCTTATAGTGACAGATAAAGACTGTTGATCAAGATTTATCACAGCAACGTCTAAGCTTATCGGGGTAATCACTATAACTATGAGCAAAATCAAGCGTGTTGTGATTGTCGGTGGAACCCACGGAAATGAACTGACAGGAATTTATCTAGTCAAAAAATTTGAGCGATCGCCTCATTTGATTCAGCGCTCAAGTTTTGAAAGTCTGACACTGATTGCAAATCCTAAAGCGTATGCGATCGCTAAACGGTATGTTGATACTGACTTAAATCGCTGTTTTCTCCGTCAAGATTTAGACAATCCTAATTTGTCTAGTTATGAAGCGCAAAGAGCAAAGATAATTTATCAAACCTTTGGCTCTCAAGGTAGCCAGCAAGCAGATTTTGTGATTGATTTACACACTTCTACAGCCAATATGGGGCTGTCTATCATTTTAGGTAATGAGAATTTATTAAATATTCAATTAGCAGCTTATCTCACCTCACTAAATCCAAGAGTCAAAGTCCTTTATTCAACAAGTAAAAATCAAGACAGACCTCATCTAGATTCAATTTGTGAATTTAGCTGTACCTTAGAAGTTGGTGCAGTTGCTCAAGGTGTTCTAGATGCTGCTTTATTTCAAGAAACTGAAGAAATTATTCACGCAATTTTAGATTATTTAGAAGCTTATAACCTGGGAAATCTACCGACTGGAAAAGATACCCTCGATGTTTATCACAGTATTCAAACAATCGATTATCCCAGAAATGAGTTAGGAGAAATTCAAGCAATGATTCATCCTCAACTGCAATTTAGGGACTATCAACCGCTTCATTCAGGAGAGCCAATTTTTTTAACTTTTGAAGGTAAGGAAATTGTCTATCAAGGCGACTCAACTGTGTATCCAGTTTTTATTAACGAAGCCGCCTATTATGAAAAGGGTATTGCAATGTGCATTACCCACCTAACCCATAAAAATATTACTAATTCGTAATTAATAGCCTTCTTGTAAAAATTTGAATTAAGAATAAGAATAAAAAAATACAGATAAACACAGATAAATATCGGTGTTTATCTGTGTTCATCTGTGGTTCGATATTCAAAAAATCGACTCATGCAAGAAGTCTAACGGACAGAGAAACTCAACTTAATCCCTGTTTCAAGAAAGCGCATTCATGCGTAGAGTAACAATTACGAATTATGTTGACTTATTTTCTGACTAACTCTTCACAAATGTCCACTCCAGTACTTTGCGGGGAGCTTCTTGGAGTGCTTTAGACAGTTCAGCGCTGCTTTTAAATTTCAACTGGGATAAATCGCAGGCTTCTATATTGACTGTAAATTTCTCATTCTCAAAAGGCCAAGGTTTGACAGTAATTAAGGAATCGCTACGCTGCATAATGTCATACCGTTCATCTTCAGGGCCTTTGCTAATTTCTAACCATCGCTCATCAGCAGGTAATTCTTGTTGACAGAGAATTAAAGACAGGCGATCGCACCATTGCATAAATGCATAAGCAGCTTCTACGTCTGTCTTTTCAATACCCAATTCCTTTCGCCAAAGTTCTTGGTTCTCCAATTGCTCATCTAAAAATTTGTCTAATTCTGGAATCTCGCCGCGTTTTGACTCGTGTAACCGACTCATGTGCTTAGAAATTAATAAAGCTACCCACCGTCCCCGATAAAGCGCATTCTTCACTAGTTTGGCAATTTTCTCTACATCGGTATCTTGATTTAGGGTAAAGTCCATTGGCGCACCAGCGTCAGTTAAAATATCCTCTTCCCATTCTTTCTCTAAATCATCATGATGGGAAATTGCAGCAAGTGTTTCATATAACCTGGCTGGAGCATTTTTGCGTCGCCACTGTCCCGCTAATTGAGCTGCTAGCAAAGCATGTGCACGGTGATAAATAATTTCCCAACCATTTTGTGTAGCATTGACAATCACCTGTTATTTCTCCATCATCTAAACTCTAATTTTTGCCTGAAAAATGAGCCAGAGAAGATACTTCTAACTGGCTCATCTTATTGTCCTACCTTAGTTAATTAGGAATGTTTTTGCAGCGGATCGGCAATATATTTGAATGTTGGTTCAGAATTCCAAGGACCGCGCTCATCATGACCATTACCATTTGTAGATAGGTTGTAGTAGAGAGCAACAGTTTCGTCAGGCTGAATATTACCAAATAGTGGATCGGTCAATTTACCCAGAGAATCTAGTGCTTTCATAAACATCTGGGTATGAGAGATTTCTCTAGTTAACAGATGCACCAAAGTCTTCTTAGTTCCATCATCTGTTGCTAACTTAATCAACTCTTCGTAAGTCTGACGAGCACCAGCTTCAGCAGCAATATTAGCTCTCAGATCGCGCACTACATCTCCACCCTCATTCAAGTAATTTGCAGTCCAAGCGTTACCCTGACTATCTAGAAAATGAGGACCCACTCCTCGGATCGCAAACAGAGTGCTTTTAAAAGCTTCTGTTTGATCCACATTTTTGGTATGAGCTTCGATGAGTTTACCCACCATTTCTAAATGGCTAAATTCCTCGATAGCTATGTCTTGCAGCATATCTTTAATGCCAGCATTTTCGACATGGAAAGATTGCACCCAGTATTGTAGAGCAGCCGAAAGTTCTCCTGTTGCTCCACCAAACTGTTCTAGGAGTAACTGAGCAAAACGAGGATTTGCATCGCTAACGTTTACTGCATGAATCGGTTCTTTTTTGTGAAAAAACATGTCGTTTGTTATTCCTGAAGCAATGATGTGGTCAGTGGATCGAATGGTAATCTTTACGACCTACCAGTTTTGGGTAAAACTGGTAGTTCCAAAAAATTACTTAGTACAGCGTGACGTAAATAAAGCCTTGTAGAGTAAACGTCTTTTGACTTCCGCCCCGCAGTACTTGTTTGCTCCTCTACTTTTGACCTGCCATTTAAATTAGACCCTACTGCTTCTGCTTAACAGTCCCCACAGGTAAATAGCAATAATTGCACCAATTACAGCTATAAATAAACCTGGGAGGCTGAAACCAGCACCAGCGGCAGTTAATTGTAGAGTTCCTGTTTGTAAAAGTGTGTACAGACTTCCACCAATGAAAGCACCGACAATAC
Source organism: Nostoc sp. 106C (assembly GCF_002154725.1). Lineage (GTDB taxonomy): Bacteria > Cyanobacteriota > Cyanobacteriia > Cyanobacteriales > Nostocaceae > Aulosira. Next base: position 55,662 of record NZ_MTAW01000038.1, read on the forward strand.
CTAAAACCATTGTTGATAGAATTCCGCCACCCTGATAACCTGGATAAATTGCTTTCGCGATCGCACCAGCTAAAAGTCCTAAAACAACCCAAGCAATAATGTTCATAAAATCCTCAGAAATCTTATCTGGTTTGTACTTAATTTATCTATAAAAACTCTAAATTGTTTCTATCGGTTGAGATAAATGTTACAACCAGAAGATAGAGAAGAATTTTTACTATGTTTTTGGGATTTTAGGGTTCAATTATTAGCGTTTCTTAACTTAAAAATATGTGACAATGTTTTTGTAATAGTAGTGGTTTATGCTTTCTTGCTAAATGCTAAGAAACAATTAGGGTGTTTATTTCTATCTTGAGGAGGAAACAATCTATCTACCTTTTTATAGATGTATTAGTAAAAATAAATACTTTTAGATATAAATATTGTTTATGTAGCTGCATAAATAATTTAATTAATCTGTCTTAGCAGTGATGTAATTGAATCTCAAAAATATAAATACAGAGGTACTAGACAACTGATTGAAGGTTCTAGTTTTTTGCAGATGAAGATAACCATAAGTCTTAACTGAACCTGAATACTTCCTCAAATCTTGAGTAACAAAAAGGAGGGTTATTCTGTTGCAATAAAGACGATAACACTCAAGTGCAGAATCCCTATTGATTACTCAACATCAATCAGGAGTCCAAGTGAGTAGACGTGAAAACTACAGTTCAATTGAGCAGTTAGTATCACCTGAAAAAGCAGCACCTCAGCAATCGCTAACATTACCGGACGCTGTGGCGCTGATTATAGGAATTGTAATCGGGGCAGGGATTTTTCAAACCCCTGCTTTAGTGGCGAATTATGCAGGTAGTGAGCTTGCTGTCCTGCTTTTCTGGTTAATTGGTGGTGCAGTATCTCTGGTAGGAGCATTATGCTATGCAGAGTTAGCAACAACTTATCCTCATGTTGGAGGTGCCTACTATTACCTGAAACGTGCTTTTGGGCGGGAAGTCGCCTTTTTATTTGCCTGGGCACGGATGACAGTGATTCAAACGGGTTCGATTGCACTTTTGGCATTTGTCTTTGGTGACTATGCTTCTCAGATATGGAGGTTAGGTACATTTTCACCATCTATTTATGCAGCAGTAGCGATCGCACTTTTGACTGCTTTAAATATTGTTGGTTTGCAACAAGGTAAGTGGACGCAAAATTTGCTGAGTGCTGCTAAAGTCCTGGGTTTGTTGTTGGTGGTAATTCTTGGATTGGCTGCCACACCTAATACTAGTACGCTTGTAGAATCTGCATCATCGGGTACTTGGGGGCTGGCACTGGTGTTTGTTCTATTGTCCTACGGTGGATGGAACGAAGCAGCCTACATTTCCGCAGAAATCCAAAATAGACAACGCAATATTCTGCGCTCGCTTCTGATCAGTATTGGCGCGATCGCCGTTATTTACTTGCTAATCAATTGGGCTTACCTGCGGGGGTTGGGATTAGCAAACATGGCTAAATCAGAAGCCGTGGCCGCAGATTTAATGCGATCGCTTTGGGGTGAACCAGGGGTCTTTTTTGTAAGTCTACTGATTGCAATTTCTACTCTAGGGGCAACCAACGCCACAATTTTTACCGGGGCGCGTACTAATTACGCTATGGGTCAGGATTTTTCGCTGTTTAGTTTTATGGGACGTTGGCAACAACGACCTAGCACTCCTACCTATGCATTACTTTTGCAAGGAGCGATCGCCCTCGCGTTGGTTGTCTTGGGTACGCTTACGCGCAAAGGCTTTGAAACAATGGTGGATTACACCGCCCCAGTATTTTGGTTTTTCTTCTTGCTTTCAGGCGTATCGCTAATCGTGTTGCGAAAGCGCGAACCTCACATAACGCGATCGTTTCGCGTACCTTTTTATCCTTTTACACCCTTACTCTTTTGCGCAGTCTGCGGCTATCTGCTTTACTCCAGCTTGGTTTATACAGGCATAGGAGCAGTTGTCGGTGTTGTGGTTGTGGTAGCAGGTATACCACTACTGCTATGGAATAGCTACCGCCAAGGTAGAGCCTAAATAATCCAACATTCCAAATACCAAAATGATACAGGAGGACAGTGATGAATTTCTCAAAAATCCTGCTTTTACTAGCTACAGGGGTTAGTGTTGTCAGCTTCGGGATTACTGGATGCACAACTCAACAGCAAGACTCGGAAGCAGGAACACAACAGCCTGTTGTGACTGTTCAGCAAACCGATATACCAACTCCTATAACCACAACTCAACCTCAAGAACGTCCTGGTGATGTTCCCTATGTACCAACACCACAACCAGTAGTGGATGCAATGCTAAAAGTGGCAAAAGTGGGCAAGAATGATGTGCTTTACGACCTTGGCAGTGGTGATGGGCGAATTGTGATTACGGCTGCTCAAAAATATGGTACGCGAGGTGTAGGTATAGATATCAACCCAGAACGTATCGAAGAAGCTAATCAAAATGCCAAAAAAGCAGGAGTCAGCGATCGCGTCAAGTTTGTGCAGCAAGATTTGTTCAACACTAATTTGAGTGAAGCCACAGTAGTCACACTCTATTTGCTACCTGATATTAACCTCAAACTTCGCCCGAAGCTATTTAAGGAACTTAAACCCGGAACTCGGATTGTTTCCCACGCTTTTGATATGGGTGATTGGAAACCACAACAAACATTACGTGTTGATGGCAAAACCGTCTATTACTGGGTAATTCCTGACAAGATACCCTCGAATTTACAATAAGGTTTTGAACTTTAATTAACATCGCTGCTTCGTAGGTGGGCAATGCCCACCTACTAAAACTACCCAAAATTGCGTTGTCATAAATACTTTTATATCAACCACAGATGCACAGAGATTAATACCAATTCCAGTAAAAAATGAGACAGATGCGTAGGTTGGGGAGCCACTCACGTGGGCGGGTTTCCCGACTTGAGTGAAGTGGCGTTTGAACTGAGTGAAACCCAACAATTAAAAGACTTTGGAATGTTGGGTTTCGTTCCTCAACCCAACCTACTAGTGCGTCAGCCTTAAAACTTTGGGTTCAAAAAATCTATAAAATCCACAATTAAACTATTTTTATGATTACTCAACCCAACAAATTCAGCTTGCAGTGCTACTACATCTACATCATATTTTTTGTGAAATGGTATAACACCGATAAATATACAGCAGAATTCAGAAGTAAAATAGGCTTTTTACCTGTGTTTGAGGCTTAGAAATTGGACTTCATCAAGCTGAAATCCGCTGTAAGTATTTATCTGCATTTATTACAGATTTTTTCTGATTTATATTGCCCGTGAGAATTGTTTTTCTCTAGTTCTAATGCGACCATCAAAGATAACAGCAATATTTCTCACTAGCAATCTGCCAATGTCTGTAATTACAATGTGGTTTTGTGATAAGCTGACCAGTCCATCGGCTTCTAGAGGCTGTAACATCTCTAGTTCGTGTGAGAAGTACTCATCAAAACAGATGTGATATTTATCTGCAATGTCTTGCTTATGCAATTGAAAGTGAGACATGATGCTCATGATTGCATCTCGTCTGATAATGTCATCTTGAGTTAGTTTAATACCCTTACTCAGAGGCAAAGCACCCTTAGTAATTGCCTGATAATAATCCTTTAATTGCTTGTGGTTTTGAAAATAAGCATCTTCTAGCATACTGATAGATGTGGCACCAAAACCAAAAAGTTCTGTTTCAGCGTGGGTGGTGTAGCCTTGAAAATTGCGCTTCAGAGTGCCATTCCTTTGGGCGATCGCCAGTTCATCATTAGATTTAGCAAAATGATCCATACCAATGAAGATATACTCATTACTTGTCAGTTCTTCAATGGTCATTTTCAGAATTTCTAACTTTTCCTGCGGTAAGGGTAAGGCATCTTCAGGAATATTTTTTTGTGCAGCTTTAATCCACGGGATATAAGCAAAGTTAAAAACAACAATCCGGTCTGGATCTAATTCAATTGTCTTTTTCACCGTTTCCCGAAAAGTTTGCCGGGTTTGATAAGGTAGACCATAAATTAGGTCTACATTCACACTTTCAAATTTGGCTTCTTTGATCCAACTCATTACATCAAATAGCATTTCTTCTGGTTGGACACGATTCACTGCTACTTGAACTTGGCGATTAAAATCCTGAATGCCAAAACTAATGCGATTAAACCCAATCTTTCTTAAGAATAAAATGTAGTTCCTATCCACATAGCGGGGATTAATCTCAATTGAGATTTCTGCTTGTGGATCGATGGTGAAGTTTTGAGTAATGTTTTTCCACAAGAATTCTACTTGATCGCGCTCTAAGTAGTTAGGGGTACCGCCACCCCAATGGATTTGGAGTACTTTGCGGTCTGAATCGATTAACGCTGCGGTCTGCTGAATATCTTTAACCAAGTTTTCTAAGTAAGGTTTGGCAATATTTTTGTTGTTGGAAATTACTGTATTGCAGCCGCAAAAGTAACAAGCACTCTGACAAAAAGGAATATGGAAATACAAAGACAGAGGAGTTTTTCTTTGATTCGAGGCGGCGATCGCAGTTTGGAAATCACTTGTAGTAAATGCTTCGCTTAACTCAGTAGCAGGTGGGTAACTGGTGTATCTGGGTGCAGGAGCATCATACTTTTGGATCATCTCCAGATCAAACTTGACACCAGGTAAGAGAAAAACCATCAAAACCTCCGAATACCGCCTAGCGATTAGTTGTATGGCCAGCCACAGACTCAGAATGTCTGTTAATTCACAGTCAAAAGCAAAGTTAAAGAATTGTTATTCTGGGGTTAGACAGGATTTGCATCACTCGATCCAGCAAATACCACTGCCGATGCCATCGCTGCCATTTTTATTTCTCCCAAAATTATTTAACTATTTATATTTGTATAACTATAAAGCTATTAATATTTCTTTATTTTCGTCTGTGTGTGGAGGCACATTTTGGTTATGGGGCATGGGGCATTTGTCATTTCTTTGCGCCGCCCCTGTCCTCCTACGGTGTACACACAATTCTTAAAATCACACCTAAAGCTTGGTTTCGTCGTCTAGCTTTAGGCTGTTGGATCGTTCCGGAGGCCCGTCATTGCGAGGAGGAACGACGTTGGCGGAGCCTTCCCGTAGGGTAGCAATCGCAAAAACTACGGGATTATGCGATTACTTCGCTCCGCTCGTAATGACAATTTAAAGGGTCTATAAGCCTTGAAACTCTTGCAGACAAAACTTGTGTGTACACCGTAGCCTGTCCTCTCATTCTCCTTGTCTCTCTTGCCTCATCTCCCTAATCCCTAGTCCTTTGCAGAATTTAACTTTTTTGAACAATATTTTATGCTTATATAACTATTGGAAGATTAAATGATAAAAGGATTTTCATGGTGAAGTCTCTTGAAACCCCAGAGCCTGAGATATTGAAGCCAGGTGTGAAAGCGCCTGTGCAGGAAACATTATTAACACCCCGGTTTTATACCACTGACTTCGAGGCGATGGAGAAGTTAGATATTTCAGCCAATGAGACTGAGCTACTGGCAATTGTCCAGGAGTTACGGGCTGATTATAACCGTCATCACTTTGTGCGCGATGAGGAATTCAAGCAGTGCTGGGATCGCATTGATGGCGAAACCCGCCGTTCGTTTATCGACTTTTTAGAACGCTCCTGCACTTCTGAGTTTTCTGGGTTTTTGTTGTTTAAAGAATTATCGCGCCGCCTTAAAGAAAAGAACCCGATTTTGGCAGAAGCTTTTCAGTTAATGGCAAGAGATGAAGCACGCCATGCGGGTTTTCTCAATAAATCAATGGCAGATTTTAATCTTTCCTTAGATTTAAGCTATCTCACCAAAAATCGTACTTATACCTTTTTCCCGCCAGAGTGGATTATTTACACAGTCTACCTATCGGAGAAAATTGGTTACTGGCGCTATATCTTGATGTATCGCCATTTGCAGCAAAATCCTCAATACCAAATCTATCCTCTGTTTCGTAAATTTGAGAGTTGGTGCCAGGATGAAAATCGACATGGAGATTTCTTTAAAGCACTGCTCAGGTCGCAACCGCAATTATGGGATAACTGGAAAGCGCGGTTGTGGGTACGTTTCTTCTTGCTGACGGTGTTTGTTACCCATACAATTACAGTATTTGAACGTGCCAGCTTTTATGAATCTATTGGCATTCATCCGCGCCAATATAATAACAGAGTCATTCAAGAGACAAACAACACCGCCGCCAGAGCATTCCCTATCATCTTGAATACTAATCACCCTGAATTTTTCTGGCGGTTAGAGCAGTGTTACGAAAATAATCAGAAATTGGCAAAGATTAATCAAAGCGATCGCCCTAAGTTTCTCAAGTTCTGCCTGAAATTACCAGCTATCATCTCAATTATCTGGCATATGTTGCGGATTTACCTCGTCAAACCCATTAATGCCGAATTATCACGAGAAACAGTTCTTTGAAAAAGGAAAACGTAGACGCGTAGCGTCTTCCTACAGGGTAATGCAAAGAACGCAAAGTAGATGAAGAGATACAGAGCTTTATTGCGTAAACCCCAAATAGCGAAAGAAAAAGAACCACAGATGAACACAGATAAACACCGATAATTTATCTATGTTCATCGGTGTTTATCTGTGGTTCTATATCCAAATTTAACAACTGCTTATCCAACAGTCTGAGCTACTACCTTGTCAGCAAAGCTTTGAGTACCTTGCATATACTCCTCCAAAGTGAACGAATCTACCTGAATCGCATCATTACGAGCAAACTCTGCCTCGCAAATTAGCTCAACATCTTTCTCGCTAATCACTCCCGCTTTGAGGGCTGCTGAAATTAACTCATCTGGTTTTAGCTGTGGTAGTTTCCCTGTATGGCTAGCATTTTTGATGGTTTTGAGTAATGGTTCAGCTTGGGATAACAACGTGAAAGCTTTTTCCAAACGTCCCAATGCTTCATCGCTACTGCTAGGAATATGAATACCTGCGGTGAGGCGATCGCGTATTTGTCCAGGAGTTTGTAATCTATGGGCAACTGCGCTACCAAGTTTATCAGTAGGTAGGGAACCAATTGGATTGAGTCGCCACCACCAAGCAAAAAAGTTACCTAAAACTGGCACAGGCAAGTTTTCGAGAATCCCCTCAAAAGCTGACTGCATCTGAGCAAAAGCATATTGCATTGTCCAGTGAACAAAAGGTAGGTCTTCCGATTTTCGTCCTTCGGCTTCAAATCGTCGTAGGGTTGCAGTTGCTAAATACATCCAAGTGAGAATATCCGCAAACCTTCCTGTCAGTTTCTCCCGTCGCTTCAATGTTCCCCCAAAGGAGAACATAGCAATATCAGTCAGTAAGGCAAAGGTAGCAGATGCCCACTCTAGTTTGCGGTAATATTTAGCTGTCGCACCTGGGACTGGAGAAGCAGCCAAGTAACCACGAGTAAGATTAAGAATTACAGATCGGAAAGTATTACGCACCGTCAACCCTAGATGATGCCAGAAGGCTCGATCGAAAGCAGTCACATCTGATTGATTTAGGGCTGTAATTTCGTCATAAACATAAGGATGACAGCGAATCGCTCCTTGCCCAAAAATCATCAAGGTGCGGGTGAGAATGTTTGCACCTTCGACGGTAATTGAAATTGGAGTGGCTGTATAAATATTTGCCAATAAATTTCTGGGACCGCGACAAATTCCTGCACCGCCCATAATATCCATGCCGTCGTTGATGATTTTGCGGGAGATTTCTGTCAAACTGTATTTGGCGATCGCAGAAACTACCGCAGGCTGTTCTCCCTTATCTACTGCACCGCAGGTATAAGTTCTAGCTGCTTCCATTAAGTATGTCAGACCACCAATCCTTGCCAGAGGTTCTTCTACACCTTCAAAGCGCCCAATCGATAAACCAAATTGTTGCCGTACCACAGCATGAGCACTGGTAACTCTGGCTACTAACTTGGCTACTCCGGTACAGCTAGCTGGGAAGCTAATTCCCCGACCTGCGGCTAGACTTTGCATCAGCATTTTCCAGCCATTACCAGCTTGTTCCACACCGCCGATAATTTGGTCTACAGAAATGACAACGTTATGTCCTTCAGTGGGGGAATTGTAGAAAGGCACACCCATTGGATCGTGGCGTCTACCCATGATGACGCCTGGTGTATCTGTAGGAATTAAAACGCAAGTAATGCCAACTTCTTGACCTTTGCCTAAGTAATTCTCTGGATCGCGTAATTTGAAAGCTAGCCCTAAAAGAGTGGCGATCGCAGCTAAGGTAATATAGCGTTTCTTCCAATTCAACCGCAGATAAAGCTTGCCATCCTCGCCTCTAAATACTGTTCCTTCAGATTTGATACTGGCTGCATCTGACCCAGCAGTCGGTTCTGTCAGAGCAAAACAAGGAATTTCTTCACCCTTGGCGAGGCGGGGTAGGTAATAATTTTTCTGTTCCTGTGTACCGTAGCGGAGTAATAATTTTGCGGGGCCTAATGAGTTCGTCACTCCCACAGTAGCGACGTGGGTAAAAGAACGAGATGCTAATTTAGTCATCACGTTGCTATAAGCGAAGTTAGAAAATCCCAAACCGCCATACTCTTGAGGAATCATCATCCCTAAAAAGCGTTCTTGTTTGAGATAGTCCCAAACTTCTGGCGGTAAATCCTTGCGACGGTAAATTTCCCAATCACTCACCAGGCGACAAACTTGTTCTACTGGCCCATCGAGAAACGCTTGCAGTTCTGGTGTGACTAGAGGATATGGTTCTTGATTAATTCTTTGAAAGTTTGGTTTACCTGAGAAGAATTCGCCATCTACCCAAACATTGCCGGCTTCAATGGCTGCGCGTTCGGTATCAGAGATTTTTGGTAATAAATTAAAAGCTTTGATGGCTTTAATTAAGGGTGATGTGAGGATATTTTGCCGCAGAATTGGGATATTTAAGATGAGGGCGATCGCGCTAAAAATTCCCCAAATCCAAATAGGCGCATGAACAGATACTAGTAATGCGGCGAAATACAGCGACCAAACCCACAATGGAACGCCGATGTAACCGAGTAATAGTGATAAAAAAATTAGTGTGGGAATAACTATGGTTGGTTGGAGAAGGTTCATTAGTGTTACCCCAAATTAGATAAGTCTCACGCAAAGGCGCAGAGGCGCAAAGAAGAACGCAAGAGTTTTGAAGGCAAAGTTTGAAAGATCGCTATTCATTCCTTCTGCCCTCTGCCTCCTGCCCTCTGCCCTAAAGCATCAAATTCTCAAACACAGCCGCTGCACCCATTCCACCGCCTACACACATCGTCACCAAACCATAACGGACACTACGCCGTTTCATTTCGTGGAAGAGGGTAGCTGTGAGTTTCGCACCTGTACAACCGAGAGGATGGCCAAGGGCGATCGCACCACCGTTAACATTGACAATTTCTTCGTTGAGTCCGAGTTTACGAATGACAGCCAAGCTTTGAGCTGCAAAGGCTTCGTTGAGTTCGATTAACCCAATATCGTTTAAGGTCAAACCAACTTGTTTTAAGACTTTTGGTATTGCTTCCACCGGGCCAATACCCATGACTTCCGGGGCGACACCTGCAACCGCATAGCCTAACATCTTACCTAGAGGACGGACATCAAGCATATGCATCATGCGATCGCTCATCACCACTGTTGCAGCTGCACCGTCTGACATTTGGGATGAGTTACCTGCTGTGACACCACCACCCATCCGAAATACAGGCTGTAATTTCATCAACGCTTCCATACTGGTATCAGCACGTGGGCCTTCATCCGCCGTCATGACCTTTTCTATCGGTCGCGGAGTGCCATCAACATAAAGGACTTCTTGCACTGTTAGTGGTACAGTTTCTTCTGTAAACCGACCTTGCCGAATAGCAGTTAAAGCTTTTTGATGAGAACGTAGCGCAAAAGCATCCTGTTCTTGACGAGAGATTTCGTATTGCTGCATGACGTTTTCGGCTGTCATGCCCATCGTGCAATAAGCTTTGGGCGTATCTATCATCATGCCTGGATTGGGAGCCAAATAATGTCCGCCCATCGGAATCAAACTCATAGATTCCGCACCACCCGCAACAATTACTTCCGCGTGTCCTGCCATAATTGCTTGGGTTGCCATTGCGATCGTTTGCAGCCCGGAAGCGCAGAAGCGGTTCACAGTTTGACCTGCGACAGAATCAGGTAAACCTGCACGCTGGGCAATTAACCGCCCAATATTAAATCCCTGTTCTGCTTCTGGAAAAGCACAACCCATAATTACATCATCAATGTAAACAGGTTCTAAATCTTTGACTTTCTCAATTGCTGCTTTAACTACAACTGCACCCATATCATCAGGACGCATATTATGTAGCGTACCTCGTGGTGCTTTTCCTACAGGTGTGCGAACGCTACTCACTATATAGGCTTCTTTCATAAATAACTCCCACCTATTGATAAATAAAGCAAAAGAGAGATTTAACAAATTACTTCTTTCTTTTCTTTCTTCGTGTTCTTTGCGCCTTCGTGGTTCGTTAACAAGATTCAGAACGAACCGCGAAGAACGCAAAGGGCACAAAGGTAAGAGGGATTAAAAGGGTTTGTGCGTTAGTTTCTGAGAGGTTTTTTTGTCTTTAACGTATGCGCAAACCGTTCTTGGGTTTTTGGTTGCTGTAATAGTGGTAAAAAGGACTCTCTTTCTAATTTCGATAAGTACTCTTCATCAACTAAAGCAGGCGCAGTCAGTTCCCCTCCAGTCATGACATAGGCCAAGCGGCTAGCTAAATAATGGTCATATTCGGAAATAAAACCACCCTGCTGCATAACATACGCCGCGTGTTCTAACATCGCCCGCGCCGGACGACCTAGTACCATGATGGCGTTACGTTCTGGTGGTGGCATATAACCTATGCTGTCTAGACACAGCACTTCCTCTTTCGCCACAGACAAAATTCGGTCGGCATTCATCACAATCTTGGTTGTGGGTGAAAGGAAGCCCAATTCTTGTCCTTCGTAGGCGCTACTAGAAACCTTCGCCATACCAACCGTTTCAAACACTTTCCTGAGGAAGGGTAGAATATCTTGTGGTGATTCGCTTGCGGCTTTGTCAGCTGCCCAGGTGACCATTCGCATAATGCCGCCAGCCCCAGGAATCAACCCAACGCTAAGTTCTACCAGTCCGATGTAAGTTTCTGCGGCGGCTACTACATGGGGACAAGCTAAGACTAATTCACAACCTCCACCTAACACCCGCCCAACAATTGCGGCGACAATTGGTTTGGGGAAATATTTTAGTCGTTGCAATAATGCTTGGAATTTGACGATTAAATCAGCAATACCTCTACCGTTATCTGTCTGTGCCAACATGGCCATTTCTGCCAAATTCGCACCACCAGAGAAGTTAGCACTTTCGTTACCAATGACCAATCCCCGGTAATCGCTGTTCTCGATAATATCTAATACCGCAGCTAATCCTTCTACGACTTTTAAAGTCAGGGTATGACCTTTGGAATGAAACTCATATAAAACAACTCCATCGCCTATGTCTAAGAAAGAAGCTTCTGAGTTTTGCCACAAGATATTTTTGGCATCAGCTTTGATAACTGGTATGAGAATTTCATCGGTTGGGGCTTTTGGTTGTTCGCTAATACAAACAGCGCAAGCATCAACTACTTTTTGTTCAGCCCAAGATAGTCTGTCTTTTTGATAGAAACTATGCACGCCATTATCATGCATCTTTTCTACCCACTCTGGCACAGATATATCAGCAGCTTTCATATCTGCTAAGACAGTTTCAAAGCCGAGGGTATCCCAAATTTCAAAGGGGCCGAGTTCCCAAGCGAAACCCCAACGGATTGCCCGGTCAATATCTGCGGGTTTATCGGCAATTTCTGGAATGCGACGGGCGCTGTAACCCAGAATTTCTAAGGTTGATTTGCGGAAGAAGGCACCTGCACGACCAGGATCGTGGTAAAGTTTGCGTAGGCGATCGCCTAAATCAGAAATCTTACCAATCGCTTCAATATCCCCTAAATCTATTGGTTTCGCTGTTTCATAAGCTAGTGTCGTGGGATTGATCGAAAGAATTTCTTTACCTTGTTTCTTATAAAATCCTTGACCTGTTTTTGCTCCTAAAGTCCCAGTTTCTACGAGTTTCTTCATTAACGGAGGCACTCGCAAAACTTCGCGGCTTTCATCGTGGGGAATAGCCGGGTAAAGGTTGCGTGCCACATACATCAATGTATCTAGCCCAACCACATCAGCAGTGCGAAATGTAGCTGATTTCGGTCGTCCTGCGATTACTCCTGTTAAAGTATCAATTTCTTCAATTGTGTAACCTTGTTCAGTCACACCCTTGATTCCCAGCATGGTTGCATACATACCAATGCGGTTAGCAATAAAGTTTGGTGTGTCTTTGGCTACTACTACGCCTTTACCGAGGTGCATTCTGCCAAACCATTGCATTCTTTCCAGAATTTGCAGGTCAGTATCAGGTGTAGGAATTAACTCTAATAATTTTAGATAGCGTGGCGGATTAAAAAAGTGAGTACCTAAAAACCGCTTCCGAAAAGACTCAGAACGCCCTTGAGCAATTTCATTGATTGGTAAGCCACTAGTATTAGTAGATACTACCGCATCATCACGAATTGTACTTTCTATCCGCGCCATCAAATCTTGTTTAACAGCGAGATTTTCTACTACAACTTCGATTACCCAATCAACATTATTAATACGGTGAAAATGTTCGTCAAAATTGCCCAGAATGATGCGACGAGCTGTTTTTTCTGTAAATAAAATTGGTGGAGATTGCTTCAGCGCTTTTTTAAATGCTGTTTCCACTACATCATTTTTATTGTCGCCTTTAGCCGCAATATCCAATAATTGAACTGTGAGTCCCGCATTGGCTAGATGTGCGGCGATTTGAGTTCCCATCACCCCCGCACCTAAAACTGCGGCTGTTCGGAACGGCTTAAACATACATCACCCTTCCTTCTTCGATTTTGGATTTTGGATTTTGGATTAAATAATCTACCTCTTGCATGATGAAATTTATCGAACCGCCAAGCCGCCAAGAGTGCCAAGAGAAGAAAGAATCAATGAATTTTATTGGCGGTTAATTTTTTCGCCTTTTACAAGAAGTCTAATTGTTATGAATTGAGAGACTGAGCAAATGCAGGACATGAAAATGTCGGATTAGCAGGACATAATTCATCTATTTTTCCTATATTTACATCTCCATGTCTTTGCATCCTCTTTTCTTCATACATTGAATTAATTTCTTGAGCAAACACTTCTAAAATTTTTGCTCGATTTACCTCCTGAGTTGGTGTTAGCAGTCCATTTTCTATAGTGAGTGTGGCATTAATTAGCTGGAATCTTTTTACAGTTGACCAATGAGGTAAGTGACAATTTGCTTCATCGATTAATGCTTGATATAAAGCGATAATGCAAGGATGTTTAAGCAAATCTTCGATAGGTAAATCAATTCCGATTGATAAAGCCTGCTGATGCAAGTTTTCTAAATTAGGAAAAATCAGCATGGCGCAGAATTTACATTCCGAACCGACAGTAACAGCGTGCGCTACCAGAGGAGATTTTTTTAGCTTGCTTTCTATTGGTTGGGATGTTACATACTTACCAGTGGAAAGTTTAAAGCGGCTTTTCTTTAAACCAGTAATCTTGAGAAAACACTCAGAAGTAAATTCTCCTAAATCGCCTGTATGTAACCAACCTTGAGCATCAATTAGTTGCTGGGTAGATTCCAGGTTTTTGTAATAGCCTTGAGTAATGTAAGGACTTCTTGTGAGGATTTCCCCATCTTCGGCGATCGCAATTTCTACGCCAGCAATTGGTACGCCTACAGTTCCTGCACGGTTGAATTGACTACGATTACACGCTACCGCTGAACTGGTTTCGGTTAAACCATAGCCTTGCAGAATTTTTATTCCCGCCGCCGCAAATAAATTCACAATTTCTGCTTTTAAACCCGCACCTCCGCTAAGTAGGTATTTTATATTGCCACCAAAAACAGAACGCCATTGCGAAAATATCAATCTATCTGCCAACTTCAACATCAAAGCATCTTGACGTTGTGGTGTGATTCCCAATTCATATTTTTGGGCTATTTTTATTGCCCAATTCATCATTGATTGAGATAGAGGAAGATAGAATTGTCGCAGTGAAACAGCAAGCAGTTCGGTGGATGGCTTTCTTCCAAAAGAAACTGCGGTACTGCGGGAGGGAAACCACTGCTTTACGAGAGTTCTCCCTGTTGTAGACACCTGAATAGAGGCTTCTCGCAGGGTATCAAGTGGCGTTTTTCCCGACCACATAGCTGGGAACTTGAAGGGTAAGATGGTGATGCGACGACGCGGTAAATTTACCCTGATCTCGTTTTCTTTTTTGCTGCGTGTCTTATTTTTATCTCCTTCTTCTATAAACTTGCTATAAACTTTTTCTAATAGCAAAGGAACGGTAGCAAATATTGTTGGTTTGACTTCTTTGAGATGTTTTAATACCCGATTAGAATTGCTGAAATAAATGCTGTGACCATAGTTAATGTGACCGTAGACAAAGACACGAGCCAAAACATGGGTTAATGGTAGAAATGAAAGAACTACCTCCTGTGCTCCAAATGCCAAATCAGGGATGCCGGTAAACATGGCTAATGCATTCGCAGAGAGATTTTCGTGGGTGAGCATTACCCCTTGAGGTTCTCCTGTAATGCCGGGAATGTAAATGATAGTTGCCAAGTCATCAGCTATTATTTTGGAATTAAGTTCGTGTATACTAGCTTCCGAATTCTTAATCTGTCCCTGAACGCGAATTTCCTCCAATGAAAAGACTTGAATACATTGGGGAATATCTCTAACTGATTGCGCTGATGAGTGTAAGGTTGGTAGCAACAAACAAAGATTATCAGGAATTATTTGAATATCGCTATTTAGCGTTTTTTCATATTCCGTACTTTGTTGACAGGTTAATTGTTGTCGCTGTTGATGCCAATCAATAGGAACATCAGCAACTATTACTGTCTTGAGATGAGTTGCATTTTCCAGGTAAGGAATAATTTGAGAAAGCAACTCTAAATTAGAAATAAACAGCGCCTTCGCTTCTGTGTGCTGCAAAATGAAGATAATGTGTTCAATTGTTTGGGTTAAATCAATTGGCACATTTACCAAACCTGCGAGTAAGGAACCCATGTCAGCAATACAAAAGTTGATATCGCTGTGCATGAGTAACGCAATCCGATCGCCTGCTTTCATTTGCAAGCCCAGCAAACCCAACGCTAATTCTGCCGTAGCCGTGCGCAATTCGTGATTAGATAAAGGTTGCCAGCCTGTTTCTGTAAACTGGTTTAAGGCGCGGGGGTTGGGAAAGCGATCGCACGCTTCATCTAATAAGGAAGGCAAAGTACGCCCTAAGACTACTTCTCCTGAGTTGGGAGGCGCTCTATAAGTCTTATTGGTAGATAACATTTTATCTAAGAAGAGTTTCTTACTCTTCCCCTCGTTATCAGTTATCGGTCATCAGTTATCAGATGTTCGCTATTCACTGATAAGTAATATAGGTATTAGAAAAAATTTTTCCTAATTACCAAATTTTTTATTCAGAATAAAAATGCTCTAAGTCTCTGTTGAATAATTATTTCTCTTCAGATACTTGAGCGCAGCTTCATGCCAGACCAGGTAATGCCTAAGATGCCGACTTCTGATACCTTAATCCTGACACCTGCCAAATTTCTCCTTCCAAATAGGTATCTCTTAAAGACAGAATTAGTGTTGCTTTAAGTCTTAGGAGTATTCCCTACCTAATGACTTAAACTAAGCTCTTCTGTACTAATAATAATGTAGTTCATGCTGGGGATCAACGACAACGTTTGTATCTTTTTCGCAAAGAAAGCCATCAATGAGTAATAGTTTCAGTCTGTAAGGTAGGTATTTTTATCAAACACCTTGATGGTTGATTGTCTATATCTCCATCCAAATGCTTTTCTAGCCAATGCTCTAAATCTACAAGTACTTTTTGGTAATTAATATCAGCGTGAAAGTCGTGATAGTCTCCAGGATACTCATAGCTTTCTTTATCGGGGAAAGTTACCTTTTGGAAAAACGCCACGCTGCCTTCTGGCGGTGTGATTTTATCGCCACTGCTATACATAATTAACAAAGGGACTTGTAACTCGCAAGCATGAGTAGTAACCCATTTTTCAGTAGCGAAAAATTCGGCGGCCAGTCGCGCACTGCCATACTCGTGCCGTAATGGGTCTTGGGTAGCAATGAGATTCGGTCCGCGTAAATTTGTGCCTTTATCAAGACCTACTTTCAGGCTAAAGTTTGGCCAAACTTGTGAAAGCATTCGCCCCAAAGCCACTTTCAGCAACGGCAGGTTAACTTTTCCTAAAGCAGGTGCTGTGAGGATTACTCCCTGCAAGCTTTGGGGAAAGCGCAAGGCATAATCTACAACGATCGCGGCTCCCAAACTGTGACCCCACAAAAAATATGCACAGCCAGGGCCTCGTTCTTGAATGCGCGTCAAGAAGGTGTGTAAATCTTCTCGCAACTCTGCCCAGGAATTAATATGTCCCCGTTGTCCGGGCGATCGCCCATGTCCTCGCAAGTCAAAAGCGTAGATAGCATAACCCAAAGGTAGTAAATGCTGCGCAGCATCCATAAATAATCCGCTATGCGCTCCAAACCCGTGTACTACGGCGATAACTGCCCGTAATTCACCCTCTGGCTGCCAGCTTTGGTAATAAAGTTCAAGCCCCCCTGCTCCGGTGAAGGTGCCTTCGATGTGTGTCATTGCTGTACCTACCAAATGCGTTTTTCTAGAATTTATGTCTCAAGACGCAATTGGAGATTGTTGTGTTTAGTTTCTGTGATTAGTAACTGTAATTATGTAGTGAGCACTCAATTGCTAACTACAAACTCTGACAACTAATCCACTATTACCTAGTTAAAACTTGGCCCTGAGTAGATATAATCTTGCCCGCTTTGTCGCTACTTTACGGCGTTTGCCGATATTATCAGGCTTTGATTTAACGTAAGTAAAAATGCTGGTATTAACAATCTACGTTTTGAGACCTTGATACAAATTGATTGAGAATTTGTTCGGTCTCAAGACATAGGTTTCAGAAGTCGTTGTGCATCTTTTTATATTGTATTAATTCTATTCAATTCAGTTGGGAGTCTCAACAATTATTAGCGCTTAATTATTAGATGTGTATTTTGCCAAGTTTGTTGCCAAAGGTGGAAGTAGACGTGGGGACGCGGGAAATGTAGTTAATGGCGATCGCACTTCGTGTCAGCTAGTGCGGAGTCTCCAGTTGAAAATACCCTTCTGTCTTCTGCTTTATTTCCAAATCTTAGGCGCGATCGCAGCCATGAACAACAGAAAACCAATTTCCAGCACATAGCTGATAAAAACGCTTCTATTTAATAACCCATCCCAGAGATAGCCTTGACGTTTAGGCGTAGCGATCCGCTTAAAAGTGAGAGATCTGAGAATAAGTATTGTAGGGTGGGCACTGCCCACCATATTTAGATTTTGATAAATACTGCCTAATACAGAGATTTTAATACTCATTCACGAAGATAAAAGCCTCATTCATGGAGCTAAAAGCTTCATTCACGGAGATAATAGGTTCATTCACGAAGATAAAAGCCTCATTCACGGAGCAAAAAGCTTCATTCACGGAGCTAAAAGCCTCATTCGCGGAGATAATAGCCTCATTAATGGAGATAATAGCCTCATTCACGGAGCAAAAAGCTTCATTCACGGAGTAAAAAGCCTGATTCACGGAGCTAATAGCCTCATTCACGGGGCTAAAACTTTCATTAGAGACATGAAATTCCTCTCGCGTAGTCAGCACTGAAGTCCTGTCTACGAGTTGCTACTTTTCCCCACCATTGATAAGTCACTCTGATTAACAACATCAGCCTTTTATTGTCAATAGTAGTTGACACTTCGTTACAAAGTTGTTAAATTTAGTCACATAAGTTAACAACGGGGCAAACAAACTATGTACACCACTATTAACGAAGAAGGTATTCTCAACAACTACGCGACTGAACCCCAAACTTACTACGCTGCATACCCTTCAACTGAGCAGCAAAGTCGCTATGCCTTCCAAGGTGCAGTTGCAACTTTATTAGTTACTGCTTTGGTGTTGTTTGCTTCTGGTATTAGCTAAAAGTTTCCCTTTTTAATAGCTGTATCTAATCGTCATTTGGACTTCTCCCATCAGCCTCGGTTAATCACCGGGGTTTTTTGTATTTGGAGGAGCATCTGTTGAAATTAGGACTTACGCACTCGTGACGAAAAACTAAGCCTTTGCGATTACTTCGCTTCGCTCGTAATGACGTAAAATCGTAGTCCTTGCGTAAGTCCTGGAAATCTTGGATTGTCACAGAGTTACTCAATTAACCATACTTCCTCGGAACCCCACCCCCAGCCCCTCCCCGCAAGCGAGGAGGGGAGCAATATGGAAATCTCAGAGCTAATGATATTAACTGCTAGCGCAACTGATTGATAATGCCACTCATATCAATGCCCAACTTTTGTCCTAACTTTAGCAAGCGATCGCATTTACTGTTTTCTCGCTCATTACTGAGGGTGGCGATACAAATTGGTAATATTTGACTGTGCAAGCAACTAAAGTATAGTTCTTGGGATCGATGCAGAGAAATACCAAAGTTTAGATGATATGCGGTATCAATCAACCGTTCTAAGCGTTGGATATCTGCATCTAAGCTGCCATTGGGATCGTGTAACAATTGCCAAAGCAATCGCGTAATTAACTGTTCCAATATCTGCTTGCCTTCAGGAATATCCAGCCGACAGCGCATATGCTTGGCTTCGTTGGCGATCGCTTCTAATTCTACGATGTGATTTGAGGTTAATTGCGGTTCCGCGATATCTTGCTCAAGCGATCGCAATGTTGTCAAACAGCGATATCCTAAAGCAATCTCCACTGCTACCTGCAACTCTTTTGGTACAGCTAGTTCATCTCGATGAAACGCTGCAATCACGCCGTAATTATCACGGTACGCCTGGGTATAAAGCTGGTCTAATCGTGTCAGTGTTTCTTGACTCAGCAGCCGCATAATTCGGTGGCGTTCTTCCGCAAACAGAGTTTGTAAGCTAAAAGTTTCTTCCCCAAATAACTGCGTCATGATCAAGATAGTTTGAGCCGCACTAGCTTGTTGCAGCGAGGCAAACAGCTTGTCTTTTAATTGACTGTAGTCGCGTCGTCCGGCAAATGGTTGAATGCAGCAGTGGAAATCCCAGCCGCCCAAATGGAGAACTGCAAACACCAAATCTTCGCTTTCCCAAGTAATATCTGACACTAGCCGCAAATGACCAACTGCCAAAGTTAGCGATCCCATGCGTTGCATTTGGTAATCCAACTCATTAGCGGTGTAGCAGTAAACCCGCTTTTGGGAAACATGAGGATGTTTGCCATTAGTATCTTGTCCAGATAGGAAATTACGTGTCTCTGCTGGTTTGTGGTTGGCAAACAGAGAAGTAATAGCGTAGTGCGAGGCTACTTGTTGACAACTAATCTGGGCAGTCAATACTAGTTGGCGATAAATTTCGGTACCGTGCTTGAAATGGTCAACATTACTGGGGGCTAAACCCAGACGTTTGAGAAAGCCTTTTTCTAGCTGCACACCTGCTACATCCCCTGCTAGTTCTAAAGCGCGGGCGGCATAACGCAGAATCTGCGTACCTTCAGGGCGAGAAATTTCTTCAAAAAACCAACCACAACTAGTAAACATCAGCAAAGAATGACGCTGCATTTCCAATAAACGCAAAGCATCTACTTGTTCGGCGGCTGTGAGTTTGTGGGTTTGATGGCGGCTGAGAAAACGGCTAACATTGGCAGAAGAGCGATCGCGGATGACTTGAATATATTCATCTCGTGCTAGCCAGGGATCGCGGAATAGTTGTTTGCCATATTCTTCATAGACTTCAAGTAGCTGATCCCGCAGCCAATTCAAGGCATTGCGCAGAGGACGACGCCATTTCTGATGCCAAACGCCGCCTTCACCGCCGCAACCACAGTCATCTTGCCATCTATCTACACCGTGGGCACAGCTCCAAGCGGTAATCGGCTTTAATTCTACTTCCCAAGCGGGAGTATTTAAACTCAGGTAGTGAGCATAGTTTGTCACTGTCCAACCGTGGTTAGGAAACTCGCCCTTAAAAGCGTAGGCTAGAGTTTTCTCGGTTCCTTTCTTGTGGTGTCCAAAGGTTTCCCCATCGGTGGCGACAGAAATCAATTGCGCTGGACGATGATCCCCACGCACAGCTGAACCTATGCGTCCAGCAAAGTGATTGGAACTATAAATAACGTCACTAAAACCCATATCCCGAGAGATCGGGCCATCGTAGAAGAAGATATCAATGTAGGGTAATCCTTCTACGGATTCTGCATCCAATGCACCTTTGTCATGGTTGCTGTGAATTGCATTCAGGGGTGAAGATGCAATGCTGAGTTCAGGCTTCAAATAACAACGATAGGGACGCGTGGGATCAATCTGACTACCACCAACTTCGTGCCATTCGGGGTGGGGATCGTCTTTCGTCGGCAGAGGACGACAACGCTGTGCTTGCGATGGTGCGAGGACAATAAAGCGAATTCCTTCAGCCACCAAAGCTTCGAGAGTGGCATAGTCTACAGCAGTTTCCGCTAACCACATACCTTCGGGATCGCGGTCAAAGCGGGAACGGAAGTCTTCTTTGCCCCAGCGAATTTGGGTATATTTGTCCCGTTCATTAGCCAGAGGCATGATGATGTGATTGTATACTTGCGCGATCGCATTACCGTGACCGTGCAAGCGCTGCGAACTCTTGGCATCTGCTTCCAAAATCCGCTGATAAACCTCAACATCGTAGCGTTCTAGCCACGACATTAACGTGGGGCCGATATTAAAGCTCATGTACTCGTAATTATTTACGATATCTATGACTTCGCCCCGGTCATTTAACACCCTGGCAAAGGCATTCGGACGATAGCATTCCCAGTGAATCCGCTCATTCCAATCATGGAAAGGTGCAGCACTCGGTTGGCGTTCAATCGCGTCCAGATATGGGTTTTCTCTTGGTGGCTGGTAAAAGTGACCATGTACAGTCACATAAACACCCGTTGCCGTTCTTAGGGGATCGCTCTGGGAAGTGTGTCTGGGATCGTATTGGGACGTGAATTTTGAGCCAGAACTAGCTGGCAGTTCAGCAGCAGAAGTCATGTATATTTATCCAAAATCAAAAAAACTTGCAGTTGTGTCAAAAATGGGTCTGTTAACCTTTATTCAAGGGCTTGAACACAAAATCCGGTACCGATAACAACTATGTAATACAGTCAAAATTCTAACAAAGCGGTCTTAGTATAGCGGGAAATCTGCGTTATCGCACAGCCCTTTCCCAAAAGGCATCAAAATTATTAGCCATTAAATAACTCCTAATTGCGGAGTCTACACTGTTGGTAACGCCAATAAATTTAATTGTCTTTTAATATATTAAACCGCATTTTTTCAGTAAAATATCGACCTCAAGTCATAGTTTTGCTACGAAACATTGCAAAATCTACGCAAAACGCAATCTTATATTACATATCTAGCTTGAGAATGAAAACCGTAAAATCTCGGAACTACTTGATGAGAATGTTGATGAGTAATGGCTGAGGCAGTGACACAGCACTGCGGGAGAGTTAGCTCGACCCAGACGATTGCGAACCTGAAGGCTGAGGCGGAGATTAAGAAAATTAAAGTTCACCGCGTCATCGCCTCTTTTTGCGGGTTTGCACTCATTTAGATTAACCGCACCAAGATTCAATTCGTTAATGTTGTTGTGATCGACTCATAGTGTATCTAGGAAAAGTCTGGGCAAAATAAAAGGGCTAACTAAGGTTCTTGGTTAGCCTTTGAGCAAAAGGAAACAATTGTTTGATGTCGACGGCAATTTTATCTGCGATCGCATCTGCTACCCATCACTTGCCAAACCAAAATCTGCATTTTAGCAGGGTTGTCATCAACGCAGGTTTTGGTAGCTAATAGTGATCAGTGCTACACAGATGCTAACCTTTTTGTTCAAAGTCGTTCTCTTACTTGGGAACGAATTTCAACCCTCAGCCAGGTTGAACAACTGAGGCTGATGACTTCCAGCCTCTTGATGTCATAGTCAATATTCCTAATGACTATTGGCTATACAGGCATCTGTGACTAAATACCCTCAACTCAAAGTGACCAATGTCAGGCAAAAACATTTTTTTTCTCGTTTTGTTATTTTTTATCCCGGTTTCCTTAGCAGCTCACTTTTTGGGGTGGGGAGACTTGATAGTTTTCATCACAGCTGGATTAGCAATTCTGCCTTTAGCAGCTTGGATGGGTGCAGCCACAGAAGAAATTGCTGTAGTAGTTGGTCCCTCCTTAGGGGGGTTATTAAATGCCACCTTTGGTAATGCTACGGAACTAATTATTGCTTTAGTTGCGCTAAAGGCTGGGCTAGTCAATGTAGTCAAAGCTAGTATCACCGGATCGATTATTGGCAATCTACTACTAGTGATGGGTCTTTCTATGCTTTTGGGAGGATTACGTCATAAGGAGCAGACCTTTCAGCCAATTGTAGCTCGTGTAAATGCTTCAGCCATGAATCTGGCGGTAATTGCGATGCTGTTACCCACAGCTATGGACATTACCTCTAAGGGAATTGGCCGACAAACTCTACAACATTTTTCTGTTGCCGTTGCCATAGTCTTAATCTTGGTCTATGCACTAACACTGCTATTTTCAATGAAAACCCACTCCTATTTATATGAAGTGGGCATGGTAGAAGCAGAGATAGACGAAATGCCTCATACCAAACCAAATCTTTGGTTATGGAGTGGCGTGCTGTTAGTATGTACTCTCTTAGTAGCTCTAGAGTCGGAAATGCTAGTCGATTCTTTAGAAGTAGCTACATCCCAGCTAGGTTTGACAGCACTGTTTACTGGGGTGATTATTGTTCCTATTGTGGGTAACGCTGCGGAACACGCCACAGCAGTCACCGTAGCGATGAAAGATAAGATGGATCTTTCTCTTTCTGTAGCTGTGGGATCGAGTATGCAGATTGCTTTATTTGTCGCTCCTGTTTTAGTGGTAGCAGGCTGGATATTCGGCCAACCTATGGATTTAAATTTCCAACCTTTTGAATTAGTAGCTGTTGCTGTAGCCGTATTGATTGCCAACAGCATTAGTTCTGATGGTAAATCTAATTGGCTAGAAGGAACCTTATTATTAGCTGCCTATACAGTCTTGGGAATAGCTTTCTACTTCCACCCAGTCATTGATGGCATCGGTTAGTTACCAGCAAACATCAACTTCATGGGCGATCGCTTACACTTTAATCGAGAGCGATCGCTTTTTAATAGAATTCAAGAGCATTGTCAGTTGTTGTAGCGATCGCTAATCATCCACAAATAATTAAGTAACGGTTAGTTATTGAACATTACCTCAGAATTATGGAAACAATACCTACAACTCAATCACAACCTTTAAATTCGCTTACTAGCGCTAATCCCAGCCTGCCAAATCTACGTTTTGGTGATTCTGGTGATGCTGTTAGAGTATTACAGCGACTGTTATTAAATAATCGTTATGCTGTTAAAGTTGATGGAGTTTTTGGTGCATTAACAGAGACGGCTGTCAAAGCCTTTCAGAACCAGCGAAATTTAAATGCAGATGGGCTAGTTGGTCCTCGAACTTGGCGCGAGTTAACATAATTAGCTATCAGAGATTATTCATTAGTAATTAATCACGTTTTTAGCTAAATTATGCCTTGGTATCGCTAACTTACGATAAGCTACTCTTCTGCCATCTACTCAGCGACTATGAAATTTGGAAAGCTATTATTGTAAATTTTATAGCTGTTTTGTAGATGGGAAGCAGCTTAAAGTAGAGTATGTTATCTTTATTTTCACACCTGCTGTACTTTCAAGATACAAGGCCGAAGACAGACGGCAAACGGCAGACGGGAAGAGGATTTGACTTGTTTGTTTTATTAGTAGCGCGTGGTGCGCCGCCAGTGGGGCCGCTCTTAAGAAAAACAAGACACAGATAATGAGCTAAGTAAGTATCTCTTTTATTCGTTGCTTGCCTCTAAAAGCCATAGTTAGAGGTTATTATCTAAAAGTGAAAATGCAGTTATTAACCATCAACTAACTGCATGTCTATAAACATGAAACTAAACAGTCTACTCTTAAGTATCGATTGTAAAACAGTTGGGATTAACTACGTCTGCCATATTCATAAATAAATAATTGACATTGATAGTGAAATCCATTAAGTACTTAAGGGCATAACAATGTTATACCCTACCATATTTTATATCCAAGTAATAACAAGTTTTTGCTAATAAATTATTACATGACTTTTTTATTTATTCCTATGCATTATTCCGGAATAATAGAAATTCGGTGTGTCAAAAGGAATATTGGTGTTAGTACAAAGAACTATAATGAGTGAAATTGGCCTGCTGATGACGGGCGTGTTAACAACAGGACAACCATCTTTGCCCGATTTACCGGAGCAGCAACCGCCTCATCTAGAAAATAGCTTACAAAACTCAATACAAAGCCAATTATCTCAAGTAGTTCCAACTGCTCAAATTACACCACCAGAATTTATGGAGACAGATGGAGCTTCCCTAGCTACTCCGCTATCTCCTAAATTCAACAAAGAAAATCTCGTTAAAGAAATCAGCAAAAAGCTATCGCAGCATACTCGCTCTGTAATCGCAGACAATTTAATAGCCAGAACAAGAGTCCAAAAGTACAATAGCCAACCGCCAACTATACGTTTTGGTAGTTCAGGCGTGCTCGTCAGAGTATTACAACGGCTGTTAGTGGCTCATGGCTATGGAATGCGGGTTGATGGGGTATTTGGCCCATTAACAGAGGCGGCTGTTAAAGCATTTCAAAATCGGCGTAATTTATCGGTAGATGGAATAGTTGGTCAAAGAACCTGGCGTGAGTTAACAATTTAGTTAAAAGTCAAAAGTCAATGCTCAACAGTTAAGAGTTATTAGCCAAAGCTTGAGTAGGGTGTATTACAGCTATGTAATAATTTGAGCCTTTAAGAGAGTGAGAAATAGCCGTAACGCACCACTATAATACACCCTACAATTTAACGTTGACTGGCGTGAGTTGAAAATTTAGTGAGGATTCAAAAGTTATTAGTAGTAGCAAATGACTAATGACTAATTAGCGATACTTATGCTGCTCCAATAGTTGTTGTGCTCTTGGCTTGTAAATTAAATAGAACAAAGACTCTATATAGCGCAGCAAATCCTCTCGATTTTCGTGAGAAGTAAAGTTCCAAAAACCGTAAATTCTTGCTAAAGATAGCAGCTTTGTTGTGTGAATTCTCCAAGTATAGGTGCTGTAAACTCGCTCAATGCTTTGCTGAGAAATTGACTGCCAATAATTAAGATTATGTTCACACTTAGTGACAAAATCTAAAATTTTAGCGGCGGTTTCTTCTAAGTTTGTTGGATTAATGTAAAATCCATTAACCTTGTCTTGAATAATTTCTAGAGGACCACCGAATTGTGTGGCAAAAGTTGGTATCCCTGAAATCATTGCCTCCAAAATTGTCAAACCGAATGCTTCAAATAAAGCAGGTTGCACAAAGATTCCCTGATGATCTGCAATTACTCGGTAAATTTCACCAGAATCAGTTTTAGATAAGCGTACACCCAACCAGCGAATCTTGCCGTGGAGATTGTATTGGTCGATAATTTGGTAAAGTTTAACAATTTCGTCTCGTTCTTCGTTGTCGCCTGATTCTTCAACACGCAGCTTACCTGCTACCAAAATTAAGTTGCAATGCTCTTGTAATTCTTGACTTTTACCAAAGCATTCTGCCAAACCAGTCATATTTTTAATTCGATCGAGACGTGCCATTGAGAAAATAGGGCGCTTGTTAGGATCGTCGAGTTTCCCAAAAATTTGACTGGGATCATCTAGAGTGAAAAGTATTTCGTTAAGGCGCTGGCGATCGCTCTCCACTCGGTCTTCATTCCGCGTATAGGGGAAGTAGTAATTCTCATTCACCCCTGGTGGAACCACATTAAATTTAGGACTAAATAATTCAATTCCATTCACTACATGATATAAATCCGGCATAGTGAAGCATTTATACGATTCATACTGTCCTACACTATCCGGTGTTCCCACAATTTCTTGGTAGGTGCTGCTAATAACAAAATTGGCAGCATTCATGGCAATTAAATCAGCAGTAAATTGTAAGGAAAAATGATATTTATCCTCTAAATCGTTCCAGTACAAATTACTAAACAAGTATTTAGATTTTTCTAAAGCATGAGCAATGTTACACTGGGTAACTTTCATACGTCTTGCCAGTAGAAACGCTACTAAATTTCCATCAGAATAATTACCAACTATTAAGTCGGGTCGTCCGTGAAATTCTGCCCGCAGTTCTTTTTCGGCATCAATGGCGTAGGTTTCTAAATAAGGCCAAAACTCAAACCGCGAAATCCAGTTTTGCGTCATGTTGGGATTAAATTCTCGCAAAGGTACTCGCAAGATCCAGGCGTTTTCTGTGCCGTGAACTTTTTCTAAACGTTGGTTACAAAGAGTACCATCACTATTGGGAATTAGACGGCTAAGAATAATTACCTTGGGTTGTACATTTAGTCCTTCTAAACCGGCTAATCTGACATCTTCTTGCAGCTGTGTTTCCAAAGACTTGGCTTGATCGAGGACGTAAACCACCTGACCACCAGTATCAGGTCGTCCTAATACTCCCTCTTGTCCGAACCATCCGTGGGGAGACACCAGGACGATTCTAAAAATCATCGGAATCCGAGAGATGAAGGCTTCTAGAGCCTGGGGATCGGGAGAATCTATTAGTTCATCAAGGATGTTTAAAGTCTCCTGGGTGCGCTGAGCTGTGTTTCCCCAACCTGGTTCAAAACCCATTGTTTGTAGGGTGAAGCGGAATTCCTCATAGGGTTCATTGCGGGGGCGATCGCTCACAAAGGCTAAAGCTTTCTTAACTTGCTCTGAAAGTTGTTGGTGTGATTTAATGCGATCGTTGATTAGCAGCTGCACACCATTATATTGATGTAACCGCAAGAAATTAAATAAGCTCTCCAGCCACTGTTTAGCGTCTTGTAATAATTTGCTAGATAAGTAACGGTTGAGGAAGTTTACTCCCTTACCTATATTTTTCGGATCGCGAATTACAGGCGAGTAGTCATAAAACGGCCCAAAATCCAGTTCTAGCAGGTCGCCTTCATTGGGATGAAATCTGTTGACTATGCGATCGCGCATATCCAACAATTCCTGCACAGTCATTTGTTCTACTTTTAAGTCTTCTGTTAGCCGATAAACTTCTTGGCTGGCTATCTTGGGACGAATAATAAAACAGAGGTTGGAGTCCTCTTGAATAATTTCTTGAGTATAGTAAATTAATTTGCCTAAATGAGAAGAACTGTCTGACTTCCCAGTATTCTTGTACTTGGAGCAATATTCACTATATACATTAATGATATCGTTACGTAACAAATATTTCTTTTCTTGCTGGCGTAACTCACTAATAAAAGAACGCAACTCACTCTTCTCTTCACTATCTAGCAGTATTTGGAACAATTCAGACATAGCAACTCCTCCAAAAGATGATTTTGTATTTTCGACTCTAGAACCAAATCAGTAAGCTAATGCGCATCTAAATTGGACATTTTTTCCTGTTCGCGCAATGTCTTCAACAAGAGAAGACCGTCATTAGTCATTTATCCTTTGTAAACACAAATTACCAATAATCAATGACGGCTCTGATCAGTCAATATACACTTTAAAGGCGTCACAGCTTATTGACTTATTATTGAATCGGATATCAACAGGATCTGTATTACAGCTGTATTCAAACTGCCGAGCAAATCATGTTCACTTTACTTAAAGTATCTATTACTCAGTACTTTGAACTCTAACTAAAGGCATAGAATTTTACATACTTTTTCTAGATGCATTCGCTCTTAGCCGTTCAGCGACAGAGCTTAGAGATACTTTATATTTTCCTAGTAAATTATTTTAAAAGGTAGATGTTTTGTACTTACGATAAGTACTAACCTTTAAAGCTGATTTGGAAAAATTCTTGTTTCATAACTCAATCTAATTCATATATTGACGGTCAACTAAGTAAATTTTTCGCAGAAAAGAATTCTCAAACTGATTCTTCTGCTAGTATATAGATGAACCGCTTTGATAGTTTTTGGACAATAATAAAATGTCAATGTTCAACTAATTGTAAATTGGTATTATTCTTTATAATAATTAGTTTTCTATTTTAACATATAAATATTAAGTAAACTTAAATACATTTAAAATATTAATTTAATAATATTTTAAATTGTTAATTCATATGCCTACAGCATCGATAACATCATGATTATCTCTTAGCTAAGATTCTATAGCCTAATACCAATTCACGAAATTATTGATACAAATTACTTCCTCTGCTCCTCTGCTTCCTCTGCTCCCTCTGCTAGCCGATACGATATGTATCATTTTTAAAGTGAAATGGTATAACCTTAATTTTTATTATTTGAGTTCTTTAATAGTTGATTGTGTACGAAATAACCTATTTAGAAGCAGATTTAATATCTAGCCAGATCTATTCTATTTTTATTTAACGGCTGTCTTAACAATAAAATAAAAGACAAAAAAGAAATTTTCTTTCTTTGCTGTTGACTCAAATTTATAGAGGCTCTTATAAATTAGTTTAAGGCAGACGTGAGAATACAGAAAGTACGCTTATAAATAAACAATATAAGCTTATATATATTTAAAATATACATAATTTAAAGTAATATATTTGTTTAGTTATTTCTATATGATCGATTGATTCAACTGTCGATGACAAATTTTTGCTACATTGAAAGTTATTGGTATTGCCAACAACAGTCTATATATCAAGGATTAGCCAGAATATATGAGGAGTCTAATTTTATAGAGGGCGAACGATGGGACTCGAACCCACGGATGGTGGTACCACAAACCACTGCCTTAACCACTTGGCTACGCTCGCCATTAACTATTTGATTATAACACTTCTCTGCTGATTTGATCCAGAGAATTTTTGTTATTGGAACGGACTCAGTTAATTTGCTGTCTAATGACTAAAACAAATCATAGCTGATAAAACATGAAAGCCTCAACGATTATTGCATATTTAGGAGCCGCAGGACTAGTCGTATTAGGAGTAATAATGACGAAATCAAATCCCACTGAGGTTGAATATCAAGACTATGCTGTACAACGGTTGACGCAATATTTAAAAACCGATGTTTGTCAGAAAACACAAGACATTATAGAAAATTTAATACACTTTAATTGTGAAAAAGCAGTGGATTCCGTTAACCCGCAAATGCGGGGAATTATCGCAGGAACTACAAAACGTCAAGATTATATGATTTTTAGTATTTACAGTACAGATTTAAAACTGAATTCTTTTATACCGTCTTACAAATTTGAGACTGTGGGAGCATTTAATAACTTTTATACGTACTCTGCTGAACAGCAGTAGCAGCAAGCACAGGGGGAGAATTCGGAATTAGTTGGGAATACTTCTATGTAGACCCAAGGAAAACTCTACCTTGTAATGAAACTCTGTCCTAACATTGGCTGTCTGTATCCGCACAATTTTGACACAGCAAGATTTTGTACCAGATGTGGTAGGCAACTATTGCTCAAAGACCGCTATCATTTGCTTCATCTGATTGGACGTGGTGGCTTTGGCATTACTTTTTTAGCTGTGGATGAACACCATTTCTCCAAACCCAAGTGCGTCATTAAACAATTCTGCTTTCCAGAACAAAATGGGGCAAGCTTTGAGAAGGCGGTGGAATTATTTCGCCAGGAAGCCGTCCGCCTGAGTGAGTTGCAGCATCCCCAAATACCCCAACTGCTAGAGTACTTTGAACAAGAAAATCAACTATATTTGGTAGAAGAATGGATTGCAGGACAGACGCTAGCACAGGAGTTGCAACAGCAAGGAGTTTTTAGCGAAGCGCAAATTTGGGAACTTCTAAAAGAATTGTTACCAGTGCTGCAATTTATTCATGTCCGACAAGTGATCCATCGGGACATTAAGCCAGCAAATATCATGCGTAGATCATCAGGAAATGATCTAGTTTTAATTGACTTTGGAGTTGCCAAACAGATCACCGCTACAGCTTTGCTACATACAGGTACAACAGTCGGAAGTCCAGGATATATGGCTCCTGAACAAATGCGGGGTAAAGCGCTACCAGCTAGTGACCTTTACAGTTTAGGGGTGACTTGTATTTACTTATTAACGGGGATTTCTCCCTTTGATTTGTTTGATATAACTAGCGATCGCTGGGTGTGGCGCGATTATATTTTAGGTAAGGATACAATAAATCCTCGTCTCGCTGACATTCTCGATAAACTACTGCAAAATGCTCTCTCCCAGCGTTACAAATCTGCTGTTGAAGCTCTGCAAGTGCTGAACTGCGCGCTCAAACTTGATTCTTCCCAACCTGCACAGAAAAAGCCAGTTCATACTTTGAAATCACAAGCAGGAGTGGATTACCATCACTTGCGCGATTTACTTGCTTTAAGACAATGGCAATCAGCAGATGAAACAACTTGGGCACTGATGTGTCAAGCAATCAGAAAGCCCATAGGCAGCTATTTTTTTAGTAGTGATATTGAAAATTTGCCTTGTGAGGATTTAGAAATAATTGACGAATTATGGATGAAATATAGCAAAGGGCGTTTTGGTTTCAGCGTGCAAAGGCAAATTTATGAAAGTGTTGACGGTGACTATGGCAAGTTTTGCGCTGCTATAGGCTGGAATCTACCCCACTCTACTTCTCCACTTCAGAAATTATTTTTTCGGTTGTCAGCGCCTCCAGGACATTTACCCTCCCACAATTGGGCTGGTGGTACTCAATTGTGGCGACACCTCAGTGCTTTAACAGCAAAACTGGCAAACTGTAATACTAATTTAATGTGAGTTCGATGAACCTCTCCCCAACCCCTCTCCGCATCGGAGAGGGGCATACAATTTCTTATTTTGGGCAGAAAATTAAATTTATCACAACGGAAACATCAGCTTTTTAAGTCTCTCTCCGCAACGGGAAGAGGAATGGAAGTGGGGTTCTTTGAATACATCGAACTCACGTCAATTTAGGATTTTAGATTTTGGATTAAAAATACTAATTGATACCAACAATCTGTAACAGGTAATTATTGATAGGAGTGTATTCCCCCGTTATTGAATATTTAAACGCCTTAGTGTTATTAAGGTCTGGCTCAATGCTTTACCCATCTGCTAGCCCTGACCTAGCAAGAAAGGTACGCAGCATTGGCAGATGAAAGCCTTATCAATACTGCTCTTTAGCTAACTCAGAATATTTTTTCTTAGTTAGTTTCTTAAAATATGAGATTAAATTTATCTAATTAATATAGAAAGTATAATTCAAGGCAAATTAATCAAGCTTTTTCCTTGATTATCAGATGAAGTGCGAAGCCATTCTAAAAAACTAGAATCTAATTTATCAACATTTTTTAAACTTTGTAAATCTTCACTTTGTTTTGCAATTTCTCGCATTGCTAACGGGTGCAGGGCAAATTCTTTCTTTTGCTCTTCAAGCGATTTTTCATCCCACCAATTAGGATTTTCAATATCTTTCATGGCAGTGAGATAACCATCAATTGTGTTCATTACAGACTTTGCAACCTTAATAATGTTTTTTGGTGTAGGGTCAAGACAGGCTTCCAAAGAGAAGCAAATTGCAGAAGCCGCTTCCTGTGCTTCAACATCGTACTGCGAGCCTGACACATCATCGGCATGGGGAACTACTTCACTGCACACCTTCAATAGTTGGCGAATTTGTTCACCACTTATTGGTTGTCCTTGAATAAAAAACCATACTTCATTTAGTGCATTTCTTAGAATAGAAGGATCGCCCCAACCATCTTCTTGCCTGACCAGACTATAATTAGGTAAAAGCCGCTCGCAACAAGCAGCAGCAAATGCAAGTCTGTGAGCAGATAGAAGCCATGTTAATTCTGCTTCTAAAACATCAAATTCGTAAAGTTTAAGATTCATATTTTTGCTCGGTGCATTAAAGTCAAATGTTAGTGAATTCAGTGATGAAGTCAAGCAATGGCTTAAGTAATGCTTTACGCATTCATGACGAAAAACTAAGCTTTTGTGATTACTTCGTTTCGCTCGTAATGACAAAATTCGTAGTCCTTGTATAAGTCCTGATTGATTAATATTTAGTAAAATATTACAAATAACTAGTAAAAGTTCAACTTTTGCCCATGCCATCTGCATACCTCCTGGTATCTCACGGAAGTCGCGATCCGCGCCCAGAAATTGCTATGCAGCAACTGGCGAGGTTGATACGTGACAAATTACAAAACACTCACAAGCCAGAATATCTATTTGATATAGTTTACTTAGAACTAAGGCCGGAACCTTTACACACGCAGATCAAACATTTTGCCGAAAGCGCTTTTGCTGCTAACTGCGATCGCCTCAAAGTTATACCCTTATTTTTATTGCCGGGAGTGCATGTTATGAAAGACATTCCCCATGAAATAACTCTAGCTCAACAGGCTCTTGGTCAAGATATGATGATTGACCTACAACCATATATAGGTAGTCATCCCAATTTAGAAAGCTTAGTTGCCAAGCAAATATCAAGCAAAAATACAGCAGCGTGGATTCTATTAGCGCATGGTAGTCGTCGCCCTGGTTCTCAACAGCCAGTGGAAGCAATTGCTGAAAATCTGGGTGCAGTGGCAGCTTATTGGTCTCTAGCCCCAAGTTTAGAATCACGAGTCAAAGAGTTAATTGCTGTTGGCAAGAGGGAGATTGCAATTTTGCCATACTTTTTATTCCCTGGTGGCATAACTGATGCGATCGCTCAGTCAGTAGAGACGCTAAAATTACAATTTCCTCTCGTAAATTTCCATTTGGCGCAGCCCTTGGGAGCAAATACAGAAGAATTAGCCCAGCTAATTTGGGATTTAATAGATACATGAACCGCACAGACACACAGGAGAACAAGTTTTTGGGAAAGGTTTATTTGGTAGGTGCGGGGCCAGGAGATCCAGGACTGATGACTCTCAAGGGTAAGGGTCTGCTGGAATGTGCTGATGTGGTTATCTATGATGCTTTGGTGAGTCCAGCAATTTTGGAGATGATTAACCCGCAAGCAGAGCAAATCAACGCGGGTAAGCGGATGGGGCGACATTCCCTATTACAAGAAGACACAACCCAACTACTAATTGATAAAGCGCGGGATCATGCAATAGTCGTGCGGCTTAAGGGTGGCGACCCGTTTATTTTTGGTCGTGGCGGCGAAGAAATGGAAGAATTGGTAACAGCGGGAATCCCAGTAGAAGTTGTGCCTGGTATTACCTCAGGAATTGCGGCACCAGCCTATGCGGGTATTCCTTTAACTCATCGGTTGTATAGCTCTTCAGTTACCTTTGTTACGGGTCACGAGTCGGCGGGTAAGTATCGACCTACTGTAAATTGGGGTGCGATCGCCCACGGTTCGGAAACTATAGTTATTTATATGGGAATTCATAATCTGCCCTATATTGTGGAGCAATTGCGGGTAGCAGGCTTGAGTTTAGAAACGCCAATTGCCTTAGTACGTTGGGGTACACGACCAGACCAAGAAGAGTTGATTGGTCAAGTTGGGACAATTGTCGAGCAAGTGGAAAAGACTGGATTTGGCGCACCAGCGATCGCAGTCATTGGCTTGGTGGTCAATATGCACTGTATTTTATCTGATTGTCGTCCCCGGTCATGAACGGAATTGCGGAGATGAGGGAAAAATAACAAAAGACAAATGACCGATGACAAATGACAAAATGACAAGTAGTCAATTATAAATGACAAGTGACAAATAACAAATGAGTCTTGTTAATTTGTAACTATTCATGATAGAATACAATTCCACTCGGTGGCTGATTGAATCGCACTCAGTAAATCTTCAGGAGTATACGGCTTAGTTAAATAGACATCGGCACCTTGTTTCCTCGCCCATAAATGATCAACTGCCTGATTTTTATTACTACAGACCACAATCGGTACTTTTTGACTATTTAAATTTATTTTCAGGAAGCGGCACAACTCAAACCCACTCATTCCTGGCATCACCACGCTGGTAACAATCGCATCGGGTCTTTCTTCCAATGCTATTTCTAAAGCCTCTTTAGCACTAGAAGCTTTAACAATGTTGTAACCCCAATCTCCGAGATAATGACTGATAATTTTCCATTCTCGCAGAGAGTCTTTGACAATCAAAATTTTCCCAGCCCAAGTAATACTCAACCCTCAACCTCCTACAGAAATATGTTGGCTTGGTATCGTTATAGTGCTGATTGCGAAATTACACCAGGTGTTTACACCATGTGTTGAAAGATAGTTTTAAGTAAATCTCCTTGAGTAAAAGGCTTAGTTAAATAACCTGATGCTTTCACCATTTTGGCTTTTGCTCTATCTATCAACCCAGTTTTTCCTGTTACCATAATCACAGGTGTATTTTTAAACTGTGAGTGTTTACGCAGTAGAGAACATAACTCATACCCATCTAAATTTGGCATGGTAATGTCTAATAAAATTAAGTCAGGTTTGGTACGGAGAATTTCCATTAAAGCTTTTAATGAATCTGTGACACCAACAACAGAAAACATTTGCTCATCCAAAAAGTTTTTGATAGCATTTAATACACTTGGGCTATCATCAATGCAAAAGATAGTGTAGATTTTTTTGTCATTAGCGGAAGGAGAAACATGCTGAAGGCTGTTATCTCGATTGTCAGAATAATTGGGCAAATAGTTAGAGTTTTCCACTACTTGAGAGCTACCAGTTCTCAGCGCTGATGGGGCTTTTATTGGAGGTTGCGATGGCTTTTGACGTGCAAATGACCCCTGTCTTTGAGAAATGGATGAGTGAATATTTCCTTGTGCTGGTGATGTTTCGCGACCAGCAAATTCTCCCCTATATTTTTGGCACT
Source organism: Nostoc sp. 106C (assembly GCF_002154725.1). Classification (GTDB taxonomy): domain Bacteria; phylum Cyanobacteriota; class Cyanobacteriia; order Cyanobacteriales; family Nostocaceae; genus Aulosira. Next base: position 90,685 of record NZ_MTAW01000038.1, read on the forward strand.
GTTCAACCAGTAGGCGCAGATTTAAATAACAGAACTTTGGCAAATCATCTAAAAAGGATTCAGGAACAAATTCATAACTTCCTTCCTCCACGCTTAAAAAGGATTCTAAAACTTCTAGCGCCAATTGTTCTATTAAAATTCCTGCTTGTGTAGGACTAATATATTTCTGATTGACTAACCAACAAATAGCTAGATAATCTGGATTTGGTATTGCCTGATTCTCAATCCCTGTTTCAAATATTGCTCGTAGCTGCTCATCAATTCCTTTAGGAATAGTAGAAATCTGCTTACTCAAGCGCTGCAAGTTTCTATAAAGCGGCTCAAACATTTTCTCCGAGTAGCAAGCATATATCAGTTTGCCTTCATCTATATATATTGACCAAGAACCTGATGTACTAAATACTTGTAAGCACCCGGTCACCGACTTATTAGTGATTTTTTTTAAAAGAGATAGGGGCTGTAGTTTCTGAAAAAACCTGTATCTACTAATAGGAAGTGTCTTCATTGGGACGGCTCTAATATAAAAGCAATATTTGCAGTTGAATGTTGTGGAAACCCTTTCCCAGCATCACAGGGATTAAGCTAGAAGTGCTTTCAGATAAAAATAGCGCTTCACATCTACGTGAGTACAGGCGAATTGCCCACTCTCCAACTCCCCACTCCCTGTCACACTATAGTGCATCGAACTGCACTCGTGCTGAAGTAGAACAGCCATGCTATTGCCAAATAGCAAAATGGCTATACTTGCTGCTAGGAAACAGTATTCCAAAAATCAGCTTTACTTTCTGTATCTTTCGCTAATCTAGCTCATATCACAGTAACGCAAGTGTTTACTAGTAGCCACCGCTTTCAGCTTTTATGAAATGACAGTGATACTGGTAAAGGGTTTTTACGCTATGAGATTGTAGCTAATTTCGCCTTGGGTATGACTCCATTTTAATTCACCGTATTTATTGTAACTAAGTAAACGAACAGTTTATTATTTTATCCAAATTGGAGATTGTGGAGATTATCTCTGTATGCTTGGATAAAATTATTACTTGTACAATAATAGCGAATTACCATCAACGGTGAGTTAGTTAATATTTTGAGCGATGATTGTGCGTAATTCGATGTAATTGCTACCAACTTGGCAGAAGGCAAGCTTTTCACAAGCATTGAGGACAAATTTTACTGTTATGGGAGGAAATTACTTACTCTGCACAATATTAAGTGCTAAATTCTCAAATTTATAGAGAAATTTAGAGAATTACATAGCAAATCTCAGCCAGTTAGAAAACTCTATGTAGGCTGATTCTCTATGTATCACCGATTTACCGATGTCTGATCCCAAACCATCACACAGAAGTGTATGTTATTACCTGCTGCGGGGAATGCTTTTAGGGTTTTGTTGATCCATAGGCTGATTTTACAGATAAAAAGAGATTGTCATACTTAAGTAGTTGAAAAATAGTAATTTTCAGCTAAATGGTAGATATTAAGTACGTTCCTTAATAAGACCTAGGTTACTTCAAAATTTAGGAACAGTGAAAGAAAATATGTGAAATTTATGATAAGTAAATCTAGGAAATATAAAAAAAAATTTATTTATTTGCTACTCCGGGCTAAGCAGAAATGTACAGTAAATTATCATTTTTTAGTTATTAAATCATATTTATGCAGTAGTAAAACACTTAGACAGTTTAAAAAAATATTTAAGAAGTTAAATAGAATTTAGCCCTTGTAATTATAAAGAAACTATTGGTAAATTGCTGAGGGGTTAGACCCCCAATAAATTCTCCAACATTCTTCATAAACTCTCTGAACTTTAGAGCGATATGAAGAAGAGATCGCTTCTTGCGATGAAGCCCTGTACCTAACAGATTATCAATAATTGGCGAGATTGGGAGAATAGAGGTATGGCAGTCCTCAAATCTCAAGATTATCAGGCTACTGTAAAAACCTGCAATGAAGCCATCAATGCACAGATTACGATCAAGGTTATGACGAATAATATAGTCGCAAAGGCAAAAGTTTGTATAACTACCGTAAGCAGCAAAATCCTGATTCTTAGCTTGGCGCTTGAGTTCGTTAAAATTAACTAGCAGAAACTCAACAACAAGCACTCTGCGTTTTACTTCCAGATAGGGGAATTAATCCAGACCAATTGTGACCGAATTTAATTTACAAGTCCAAGCAAACAGCGATGGCCTCACCAACGCCTCTAGCGAACGCCTCGATCGCTACCTTTCTCAAGAACTACCAAATTTATCCCGTTCCCGCATCCAACAGCTAATCGAACAGGGTAATGTCCATCTCAATGGTCAAGTCTGCACATCTAAAAAAATCAATGTCAAAGCAGGCGATCGCATTACTCTAGAAATCCCAGAAGCTCAACCTCTAGAACTGCAAGCAGAAGATATTGCCTTAGATATCTTATATGAAGATGACCAGCTACTCATTCTGAATAAACCCGCAGGTTTAGTTGTGCATCCTGCACCTGGTCATCCAGATGGCACACTAGTTAATGCTTTGTTGGCACACTGTCCCAACTTACCTGGAATTGGGGGAGTCCAGCGTCCGGGAATTGTGCATCGATTAGATAAGGATACAACCGGGGCGATCGCTATTGCCAAAACAGATATCGCTTATCAAAGCTTGCAAGCACAACTCCAAGCCAAAACTGCACGAAGAGAATACTTAGGTGTAGTTTATGGTGCGCCAAAAGCTGAAAGTGGTCTTATAGATTTACCCATTGGTCGCCACCGCCAAGACCGTAAAAAAATGGCAGTTGTTCCCATTGAACAAGGCGGACGTGCTGCTGTCACTCATTGGCGAGTACTAGAACGTTTGGGAAATTACACATTAATTCACTTCCAACTAGAAACCGGACGCACCCATCAAATTCGCGTCCACAGCTCCAAAATTGGTCATCCCATTGTTGGCGATCCAGTTTATGGTTCTGGTCGTTCTATTGGAGTAAATTTGCCTGGTCAAGCACTGCACGCTTGGAAGCTCAAGTTACAGCATCCTTTATCAGGAAATCTAATTGAGGTCACAGCACCCCCTCCACAAACATTTCTCACTTTGCTAGAAGTTTTGCGGCGGCGTGCGGCTATTTCTTATTAGATAAGTTAAAAATATTGGTCAATATTTCTGATTTCCTTAACTCTGCTTTACAGAAGTACATAAATAAATGTTACATCTAAAGTGATAGCAAAAACCATAGTTTAGCTGTCCAAAATGAGTAATTATGCTGGATATATAAAAACTATCTTGATTTTTAGCAATAATTAATTATTATTTTGATTCAACTTATTTAATAAAAAATGTATCTATTAATACTTTCTAAATTTGAATTCTCTTCTTTTAAAGCTTGAATTATACGTATTTACTGTTATAAATAATTTAAAAAATGGTTATTTATACAAATAATTTTCGTCTACCAAAATTTTGTTAACTAAAGTAAATAAATGTTATTAAATGTAAAGCTATTTTGTTATCAATCTAATTCAAAACTGTGCAGAGAAACGATTAGCAGAGAAATCTGTATGGAGTAACACTAATTTACAAAACTTTATCAAAAATTTAGGCAAGCGATCTATACAATACAAAAAGGTTTTAAAAGCAATTAAAAACTAATCAAATAAAGATTTTTTGCCAAATTATTGCACACATCAAGGCGATTTTATCGAGCCTTATGTGCAGTTTTGCCATACTTTATCTTTAGTTTTGTTAGTGATTAATTAATTGCTATTAACCTATAAAAAGCTGTAATAACCTTTAGGAGAAATTGAAAAATGCGTGATGCTTTTTCTAGAGTAGTTGAACAAGCTGATAAACAAGGTTCTTACCTGAGCGGTGAAGACATTAATGGATTATCTGCGCTGATTGCTGATAGTAATAAGCGGTTAGATGTAGTCAACCGACTCACCAGTAATGCTTCTGCAATTGTGTCTAATGCTTATCGCGCTCTAGTTGCTGAACGTCCTCAAGTGTTTAACGCAGGTGGTGCTTGCTTCCATAACCGCAATCAAGCTGCTTGTATCCGCGATTTAGGATTTATTCTGCGTTATGTCACCTATTCAGTACTAGCTGGTGATGCTAGCGTCATGGACGATCGCTGCTTAAATGGTCTGCGCGAAACCTACCAAGCTCTTGGCACTCCTGGTGATGCGGTAGCTTCGGGAATTCAAAAAATGAAAGACACTGCGCTCGGTATCGCTAACGACTCCAACGGTATTACCAAAGGTGATTGTAGCAATCTGATGTCTGAATTAGCTAGCTATTTTGATCGTGCGGCTGCTGCGGTTGTTTAATAACAATATTTTGTCAAGAATTTTTTCAAGCTGATTGTTAGTAATTTAGCCAAAATTTGAGGGGATTAAGAGAATCATGAAAACACCTTTGACTGAAGCGATCTCTGCTGCTGATATCCGCGGTTCCTACTTGAGCAACACCGAAATGCAAGCAGTGTTTGGTCGTTTTAATCGTGCTCGTGCAGGTTTAGAAGCTGCTAAAGCCTTCTCTAATAATGGTAAAAAATGGGCAGAAGCCGCAGCAAATCATGTCTATCAAAAATTCCCCTACACCACTCAAATGAGCGGTCCTCAATATGCTTCTACTCCAGAAGGTAAATCTAAGTGTGTGCGGGACATTGACCACTACCTCCGCACTATTAGCTACTGTTGTGTAGTTGGCGGTACTGGCCCATTAGATGAATATGTAGTTGCTGGTTTGAGTGAACTTAATAGCGCTCTTGGTTTATCGCCTAGTTGGTATGTAGCAGCTCTAGAATTTGTGCGGAACAATCATGGTTTACATGGTGATGTTGCGGGTGAAGCCAATACTTACATCAACTATGCAATTAACGCATTGAGCTAAGACAAAACTATTGGGTCTTTGGAAATAGATAAGTGTCTCGTAAGTAGGTTAGCAGAATTAACTGTTTTGTTGTAGTAATTAACCTCCTTTCTACTACAAAAAGTTTAATTATTGTCTACGCTACTCAAGTGCAGTATTTATCTATTACTAAAGACCCAAATTTATTTACAACATAAATTTGAAAGGGAGCGATTGTAGGAATGAGTAGTTCAGTCGCCGAACGGCTAGCAATTAGAGATGAGATTGGTAAAAAAGCTGAACTTCGCCCCAATTGGAGCGAAGATGATTTGCAAATAGTATTCCGGACTGCTTACGACCAAATCTTTGGACGGCAAGGAATATATGCCAGCCAAAAATTTGTGAGTGCTGAAGCTTTATTGCGTAATGGCAAAATTAGTGTTCGGCAATTTGTTGAGATTTTAGCAAAATCTGAATTTTACAAAGAGTGCTTTTTTTACAAAAACTCCCAAGTGCGTTTTATCGAATTGAATTACAAGCACTTATTGGGGCGTGCAATCTACGATCAATCAGAAATTGCTGAACATGTAGACCTTTATGCTGCTAAAGGCTACGATGCCGACATTGAATCTTATATTTACAGTCAAGAATACGAGACTGGATTTGGTAATTCTGTTGTTCCTTATTACCGTGGATTTCAGTCAATTCCGGGAATGAAGACTGTAGGATTTAACCGCATATTTGAGCTTTATCGCGGCCGTGGTAATAGTGATAATGCTCAATCAGGACGGAAAACTTCGCGCCTGCAAACAAGAGTTTCGATGAATTTGGCTAACTGGATTTCGCCACCTTCATCAGGAGGCGGTAAGTTTGTGTCCGCAGCACCGACATTGATTAGTTCCACTCCACGGGGAGATAGTCGGATGTTTATGATTGAAGCGATCGCGGGTGGAATTAATACAAAAGCCGCAGTTCGTCGTAGTGTACAAGTTTACACTGTTCCTTATGAACGGCTCTCTGCTACTTATCAAGAAATTCACAAGCGCGGCGGTAAGATCGTCAACATTTCTGCCGTATAGAAGAGGCGGCAGGGGAGAGGAATAAGGGCAAGGGAGAATGATTTAAAGCAGTCTCCCCCTCTCCCTTGTCTCCCGATTACCAAAATTTTCATACTTTGCAATGACTGCTGCTAACTCTGTCGAACCTATTCTTTCTCCAGAAGCAGCGATCGCTGCTTTGTCGTGTGACGATAACCAAATCCGCTATTATGCTGCTTGGTGGCTAGGTAAGCATCAGGTGCAAGCTGGTTGTGCAGCACTGTGCGATGCTTTGTTTGATGAAAGCTATCGCATCCCCGATGGCGGATATCCACTGCGCCGTCAAGCTGCACGTGCTTTGGGACAACTCAAAAATCCGCAAGCTGTATCAGCGTTAATTGCAGCGTTGGAATGTGATACGGATCTACGTCTACGAGAAGCAGCGATTGTTGCTTTAGCTGCTATTGGCGACAAGCAAGCTGTAACGCCATTATTGAAGCTTTTGCAATCTAGTTATGAACAACCTTATGAAGCTTTAATTGAAGCATTAGCGACTTTAGAAATTTGGTCAGCGCGTCCTTTAGTTGAGCCTTTTTTTGCTCATTCTTCTGAGCGGGTGCAATGTGCTGCTGCTCGATATATGTATCTTTTAACTAAGCAGCCCCAGTACCTAGAACGTATTGTCCAAAACCTTAACCATGACAATATGTATTTACGCTGGGCTGCCGTATTTGACTTAGGAGCAGTTGGTCATCGGCAAGCTATAGAAGCGATTTTAGCAGCTAAAGTTCCTAACAGTTTGAAGCTGTTAAATTTGAAGCGCATTCTAGAAGCAATTTTGGATAGTGATGCTTTTCAAAAAGAGCTATCCCAGTTAATTTTCAAAGCAATTGATGATTTATTAATTCAGCTATGAAAGGAATTAGGGATTAGGGATTAGCAATTAGGAATTGGGTACAAGTTTTTTCCCATTCCTAGTAATTTGTCACAAAAACGATGATGAGTTTGTAGTCAGCTTTTGCGATCGCTTGGCTTTCAAGACAGTCGCGACTGGCTATAAATCTTCAATGCTGTGACAGAATTCTAGCCCCCAGTCCCTAGTCCCTTTTTTTATACTTAACACACTTAACCTATTGAACTACAATGAATACATCCAACTCTCGTAGTACTGAGCAATTGATTTCACAATTAAACTCAAACCAAGCATCAACACCCCAAGAAGCGATCGCGGCAATTAATGCCATAGCTGCGACTAGTACACCAGAACCAGCAGCGATCAATGCCCTAATTCAAGGGTTAAGTCATCCCTACCCCACTGTCGGCGCTGCGATTGTTGAGGTGTTAGTAAAATTAGCGCCGACAACTGTGCAACCGTTAATTGCTGCTTTTAATGCTTCTAGCGATCAGGGGTTACAAGCTTACATTATTCAGGCTTTGGCTCAAATTGGCGACTCGAGAGCTTGTAATTTGTTGGCGGAAGTTGTTGGTACAGCAGTAGCCAATCACTGTCAGGGAAATGTCCGCCGTATCGCCGCACGGGGACTTGGAAAAATCGGCAGTACTGCTGATGATGCAGAATTTACTCGCTTTGCTCAAGAAAAGCTAATTTGGGCGTTGCTCAATCCAGATGATTGGGGTTTGCGTTACGCGGCTGCGGTATCTCTACAGGAAATCGCTACACCAGAGGCTCAGGTCGCCTTACAACAGGCGATCGCCCAAGAGACAGACAAAGTTGTCCAATCTCGAATTGCGATCGCCTTAGAGGCGTTACTCGCGGTGGATGAGATTTCTGCCTCTCAGAGGAACGAATCGAAGCACTCACAAAAATATTGAGAAATATAAATTTTATATTTTGTAACATAGCTGCCAAAATTAAAAATCTACACGCAAACTACAATATGCTTAAATTTCAAGGTTTTCAAGAAGATTAAGAAAATATAAACTTGAAAAATTTTCTTGATTAACGAATTTAATGTAAAGCAATGTTACGAAAATATTGAGAATTTCTCAGGTGTAGCCCTTATATGTAAAGGATTTGAGGCTTTTCTTATTCGTGCAACTTATTTATTCACAATTTGTAACAAATAATGGATCTATAGCGTTGTATAAACATAAGCTGGAGGGGTTAAACAACAGACAGAAGTTAAACAAGGTAATCAATTCACAAGGTTTGCCAGTTTCTCATAAAATCACCCCAGATTCTCATAATTTCTCGTTCATGAATTGTGGCAGGGAGTTAAGAGACTTAAATTTGAGAAACAGTTTTAATTTCAGTTTTTGTTAACTGTTCCAAAAGATAGTTTGATAAAACATTCCCCGTTTTAATCTAGACATCTCTCAACTAAGTAATTAGGAGATTAGAGTCCATGACATTAGATGTATTCACCAAGGTTGTTTCTCAAGCAGATGCACAAGGCGCGTTCCTGAGCAACGAACAACTAGACGCTTTGGCAAACGTAGTTAAAGATGGAAACAAGCGCTTGGATGTAGTAAACCGCATCACCAGCAACGCTTCTGCTATCGTTACCAACGCTGCTCGTGCGTTGTTTGAAGAGCAACCCCAATTGATTGCTCCTGGTGGTAACGCTTACACCAACCGTCGTGCGGCTGCTTGTCTCCGCGACCTGGAAATCATCTTACGTTACGTTACCTACGCTATTTTAGCTGGCGACCCCAGCGTTCTTGATGATCGCGCTTTGAACGGTCTGCGTGAAACTTACCAAGCTTTGGGCACCCCTGGTTCTTCCGTAGCTGTAGGCATCCAAAAGATCAAAGATGCAGCGATCGCTATTGCTAACGATCCTAACGGTATCACAAAAGGTGATTGCAGCTCCTTGATTTCTGAAGTAGCTAGCTACTTTGATCGTGCTGCTGCTGCTGTTGCTTAATAGCGCTAAAAAAATCCGGAACCTAAAGATTAGGTATCTAGGCAAAAAATTACGAAACACCAAGGAGATTTTTAATCATGGTTAAGACCCCAATTACTGAAGCTATTGCAGCTGCTGATACCCAAGGACGTTTCTTAGGCAACACCGAACTTCAATCTGCTCGTGGTCGTTTTGAGCGTGCTGGTGCTAGCTTAGAAGCAGCTCGTGCGTTGACCTCAAAAGCTCAACAGCTAATCGATGGTGCAACCCAAGCTGTGTACCAAAAGTACCCCTACACCACCCAAACACAAGGTAACCAATTTGCTGCTGACAGCCGTGGTAAGTCCAAGTGTGCTCGTGACGTTGGTCACTACCTGCGGATCATCACCTACAGCTTGGTTGCTGGTGGCACCGGTCCCTTGGATGAGTACCTAATTGCTGGCTTGGCTGAAATCAACAGCGCTTTTGATTTGTCTCCCAGCTGGTATGTAGAAGCTCTGAAGCACATCAAAGCTAATCATGGTTTGAGTGGTCAAGCTGCTAACGAAGCCAACACCTACATTGATTATGCAATCAACGCTCTCAGCTAGATAGCGTTATGCCCGGAGAGGGGTGCAGTTGCTGGATGAAGTCACCTAGCAGTTGGATCTCGCCCCGGGCATCGTTTTATGTAGGAAAAATAAAAAGTTAGCTTTAGCACAGCAAGCAGTCGGCAGCAGCCGAAGTGCAAATAAAAAGGGGGAAGAAAAAAATGGCGATTACAACAGCAGCCTCCAGGCTAGGAACTGAACCTTTTAGTCAAGCAGCTCGGATTGAACTTCGTCCCAATGCAAGTCGAGAAGATGTTCAAAATGTGATCCGTGCAGTTTATCGGCATGTTTTGGGTAACGACTATGTTTTGGCCTCAGATCGCCTTGTGAGTGCAGAATCACTACTGCGAGATGGCAATCTGACTGTGCGAGAGTTTGTCCGGAGCCTTGCCAAATCAGAACTCTACAAAAACAAGTTTTTCTATAACAGTTTTCAAACTCGGTTAATCGAACTCAACTATAAACATTTGTTGGGTCGCGCTCCCTATGATGAGTCAGAAGTAGCTTACCACTTAGACTTGTACCAAGAAAAAGGGTACGATGCTGAAATAGACTCCTACATTGATTCTGTTGAGTATCAAAACAACTTTGGCGACAACATTGTCCCCTATTATCGTGGTTTTGAAACTCAACCTGGACAAAAGACAGTAGGCTTTAATCGTATCTTCCGGTTGTATCGTGGTTATGCCAATAGCGATCGCGCTCAAGTAGAAGGCAAAAAATCTCGGTTGGCACGCGAACTAGCAAGCAACAAAGCTAACTCAATTGTTGGGCCATCTGGTAATAACAACAATTGGAGTTTCCGTGCATCTGCGGATGTAGCGCCGAAAAAGAATTTAGGCAATGCTGTAGGTCAAGGCGATCGCGTTTACCGCATTGAAGTCACAGGAATTCGTAGTCCTGGCTACCCTAGCGTCCGGCGGAGTAGCACCGCATTTATCGTACCTTACGAGCGGCTGTCAGACAAAATTCAGCAAATTCACAAGCTAGGTGGCAAAATCGTCAGTGTCACATCAGCTTAAGTTAGTTAATTTGCAGCGACTGTTAGTAATCAAAACAGTAGAGGAGATATAGAAGTAATGTTCGGTCAAACCACACTTGGTTCTGGTAGTGTTTCTTCATCTGCTAGCCGGATATTTCGTTACGAAGTCGTAGGCTTGCGGCAAAATTCAGAAACAGACAAAAACAAATACAACATCCGTAACAGCGGCAGCGTGTTTATCACAGTTCCCTATAGCCGCCTCAACGAAGAATACCAACGGATTACCCGCTTGGGTGGCAAAATCGTTAATATTGAGCTACTGACTCCAACAGTGGCAGAATAGCGCCCTGGCAATGATAGAACCCAGTGCAGAAGAGTATGCTGCCGAGAATGCGTCACCGCTCACACCAGAGCAAGCGATCGCTAACCTACAATCATTAGATTTAGGTCTGCGCTATTATGCCGCTTGGTGGTTGGGTAAGTTCCAAGTTAGCCAGCCAGCTGCTGTAGACGCTCTAATTGCAGCTTTAGAAGACGAAGCCGACATAACCGAACTGGGAGGTTATCCTCTGCGACGCAACGCGGCAAGAGCGCTGGGAAAATTAGGTGATAGAAGAGCCGTACCGGGTTTAATTAAGTGCTTGGAATGCTCCGACTTCTATGTGCGGGAAGCAGCAGCTCAGTCTCTGGAAATGCTGCGCGCCACAACTGCGGCACCAGCACTGATGCAACTGCTCGATGGGGGTGTAGCAGTAGCCGTGCAAGTACCAGGAAGACCGCACTTAATCCAGCCCTATGAAGCGGTGCTAGAAGCCTTAGGAGCTATTGGTGCAACTGAGGCTATTCACCTAATTGAACCGTTCCTAGAGCATTCAGTACCAAGGGTACAATGCGCCGCAGCCAGAGCAATGTATCAATTGACACAAAATCCTGCCTATGGTGAGCACTTGGTGAAAATATTAGACGGCAACGATCTAAAATTACGCCGTGTTGCTCTGGGGGATTTAGGTGCTATAGGCTATATAGAAGCAGCAGATGCGATCGCTAACGCCAAGGCAGAAAATAGCTTCAAACTCATTGCCCTCAAAGGATTGCTAGAGCATCAACTTCCAGAGGAGTTCGACGCCTTCTGTATTGCTGATGATGCAATCCGGGTTATGAACCTGATGGATTCACTATTGTAGTCAATAGTTATTAGTTGTTAGTCATTAGTTATTAATAATGATTAAGAACCAATGACTATTGACTACTGGCTATTGATTACTGAGTAATGACTGATGAACTAATTCGCGCCATTGCCCTTGCAGACACACCAGCGCGAATGGTGGCGGCAGTGCAAAAGTTGGCAGCAACAAAAGACGTAGCGGCGATTCCCACATTAATTGCTGTGTTTGGTTATAACAATCCAACAGCAGCAGCAGTGGCAGCATTAGCGCTGACAGAGCTGGGAGAATTAGCAGTGCCTCAATTGCTAGAGCAAATTGATGATTATAACTATGGCGCACGAGCTTATTCGATTCGCACCTTAGCAGCAATCGCCGATCCTCGCGCTTTAGATGCACTAATCAACGCAGCTATCACTGATTTTGCTCCCAGCGTCCGCCGCGCCGCTGCCAAAGGATTAGGAAATTTGCATTGGCAAAAGTTGGGATTTCCTGAAAGTCAAACAGCACCCCTAAGAGCGCTGGAAGCACTACTGCATATTTCCCAAGACTCAGAATGGTCGATTCGTTATGCTGCTGTTGTCGGATTGCAAGCCCTAGCAAAGATACCTGATTTGCAGCACCCCATTCGGGCTAGACTCGAATACATGCTAGCCAGCGATACCGAGAAAGCAGTCCGCGCCCGCGTGCTGTTGGCTCAGAGCCAATAGATTGTTTTATTACCATAAAACAAAGGTAAAAGTAAAGATGTCAATACCACTGCTTGAATATTCACCAACCACACAAAATCAGCGTGTAGAGGGCTACGAAGTGCCCAACGAAGATACACCGATAAATTATCGGTTGGCAGATGCTACTTCAGATAAAGATATTGATGGGATTATCTGGGCAGCATATCGACAAATTTTTAGCGAACACTTAATTATCCAGAGAAATCGTCAAAAAAACTTAGAATCTCAACTGCGGAATCGGGCAATTAACGTCAGAGATTTTATCCGTGGATTAGGTAAGTCTGAAGTCTACCGCACACAAGTGGCAGATCTCAACTCTAACTACCGCCTGGTTGATATCACATTGAAGCGGTTTTTAGGACGCGCTGCTTATAACAAAGACGAAGAAATTGCCTGGTCAATTGTTATTGGCACTAAGGGATTGCATGGTTTTATTGACGCACTATTAGACAGTGACGAGTACCGCCAGAACTTTGGTGATGACATCGTACCTTTCCAGCGCCGTCGTTTCAAAGACCGTCCCTTTAACTTAGTTAACCCCCGGTATGCTTCATACTGGCGCGATCGCCAGACATTGACGTATTTAGGAGGTCGATCTTTCTATCAGGCCCGCACCAGTGGCTCTTTAACCAAAGAAGATATTCGTCAGGCTATCCCCTCTAATTTCTTAGCATTAGCAGGACAAATTCTTCCCAACGAACGTAACTATCAGCGAACGATTGCGACAGTAACGTCGCAAATCAAAAATATACAAATCCCGGATAATAGCCGCGAACCAGTTACAGAACAACCAACAGTGAAACCTACAGCTGTTGCTCTGCCTTATCGCTATATTCCCGGAAATCGGACAACTTAGGGCAGGAATCAAGGGTAAAAGTCAAGATTCATTAGCAATAAGACAACTGACAACAACCATTAACTATGTCAATTCCTTTACTAGAATACAAACCCAGTTCCCAAAACCAGCGTGTCCCTGGTTACGAAGTTCCTAACGAAGATACTCCCAGGACTTACCGCATCGAGGACTATGCTTTTGAAGGTGAAATCGAAGAATTAATTTGGGCGGCCTATCGCCAAGTTTTCAGCGAACACGTCATCCTCAAATTCTATCGTCAGAACTATTTAGAATCGCAGTTGAAGAATAAAGCAATTAGCGTGCGCGACTTCATCCGGGGTTTAGCTAAATCAGAGGCTTTCAAGGATTTAGTAATCAAGGCTAACTCCAACTACCGCCTCGTAGAATTAGCCCTCAAACGGCTTTTAGGTCGTGCGCCTTACAGCAAAGACGAAGAAATTGCTTGGTCAATCAAGATTGCAACCCTTGGTTGGGATGGTTTTGTCGATGCTTTGCTAGATTCTCAAGAGTATCAAAGTAACTTTGGTGAGAATATAGTTCCCTACCAACGACGTCGCTATAAAGATAGACCTTTTAATCTGGTGACACCCCGCTACGGCAACTACTGGCGTGACAAGCTAGAAAACGGACGTTATAAATGGGGTGATATCAATAACTTCTTGGATATGGCGAATTCCATCGCTATTAGGACAGTTACCTATACACCAGTTAGCATCGCAAACATCAAAATTCCCGACACCACCAGAGAAACTACACCGCAAGGTATTCCCCTTTCCATAAATACCAGCGCTAATTTCCCCGTACGGTGAACCGAATGCGAGACAATAAATAAAGAATGAATGAGAAGTTTGAGTTATCAAGCCTCTTTCAGTTTTCATCAGCTAGCTCTTTGTTTAATTTGTTAATAAAAGGAACAACGCAGCATGGCACTGCCATTACTTCAATACAAACCAAGCAGTCAAAACCACAGAGTCAAAAGCTTTGGCGTCGCTGATCTAGATGACGATTCACCATATATCTACCGAATCGAAGATGTCAGTTCCTACACTGATATCCAGAATATTATTTGGGCTGCTTATCGTCAGGTATTCAGCGAACATGAGATTCTCAAATTTAATCGCCAAAAAAACTTAGAATCTCAACTGAAAAATGGCTCCTTGTCAGTAAGGGACTTCATTCGGGGTTTAGCTAAATCTGAGGCTTTCTATCGTTTAGTTGTCTCGGTTAATAACAACTACCGTCTAGTAGACATTACTCTGAAGCGCTTGTTAGGCCGTTCTGCTTATAACAAAGACGAAGAAATTGCTTGGTCAATTGTTATCGGTACTAAGGGTTTCAGCGGCTTTGTTGATGCTATCTTGGACAGCGAAGAGTACAGCCAAGCCTTTGGTGAGAATACTGTACCCTACCAACGCAAGCGCTTAGAAGGTCGTCCCCATAACTTGGTAACTCCTCGCTACGGCGAAGACTTCCAAGAAAAAGTTGGCACCGTTCAGACCGACTGGCGTTTCACCTTGGACAAATTCTATACCCGCAAGTTCCAAGAAAAACGCTTGCCAGAAGGCGATCCACGCAAATTTGCAGATGTGGCAGCCGCAATTGGTGCTCAAGGTAACTACGCACAAAGAGTATCTGCGTTTAACATCGATTATCTTAATGCAGTACCTTATCGTGGTGGTAGCAGACGCTAGGATTTAAAATCCGAATCGCCTAAAATTTTATACTGGGTCTAGTTTCCGCGTTGATGTGACCGCTAGTTTGCAGTTTAGCTGTTAGCTGGGTGTGATATTAAGTGGAGATTAGACCCAGTAATTTTACTTAGTTAAGATGGAATCATTAAAATCGTCGAACAATTCAATTGCGCGATCGCGATCAGTTTATTAACGTTAAATACAATAAATAAGGAGTATCACAGTGCATTGGAGTAGATAGATATCAGCCTATAGTGTAGAGGTTGGTTATCTAAGAATTGTTTGTACTGGAACCTAACTCTTCGTTATTAATATCAATAACCTTTTGAATCGATTGCTTGACTTCTTCTTCCGTCAAACTTTGCCAGAAATATAATTTTTCCAGCAGTTTTGCAACATCTAGTAGAGAACTGTGCTGCATAACAGCTTGTAGCCGCTGCAATGCTATTTCTTCCAGTTCTTTCAAGTGTTCTCTACTGAGAAACCATTCTTCTGGAGAACTACAGTCTTCCATTCTATATTTACCTTGTTCCTGAATCAAAGTTGTAATTTCACTAACAATTGTAGATACAGCATTACTATTTGACATTGCATGTTTCAATGTTTCAAACCGTTCTTGTTCATTGAGCCGACGTAACAGTTGCGCGATAATACGCTCAACTCTGATCTCAGTTCCTAAATCAAATATGCCGTCAAGTTGATCTTCCGAACGTAGAAGATGATCGCCTACATCAAAAAAAGCTTGAACAATTGTGGCAATACAATTTAAAGGAATTGCTGTTTCAGTATAATCCTCAAGCTGCTCTAGAAAAGCCCTAATTTGGGTTATACCATCAGGATGTTGTTGATTAGCAAGTTCTATTAGCTTGTCCCCAAATGCTTTTGGATCGCAAGCTAAGGTAAGAACAGCTTTCATTTCTATATCTGAGAATTTACCTTCTGTTAACGTCAGACGAAAATAGTTAGCAAACGTTTCTAGGCTACATATACGCAGGTACTTACGCCATATTGACTCATGTTTTGCATCGTAGTAAGTTTTACAATAAACAGCCTCTAATTTAGGAAAAAGACGCATTAGCAACCGTTTAATTGGTTGTTTATCCTCATCTTTTATTTGAGCTAGCCAAGAATTATGAAAATATTTTAGTTCGTCTACTGTAGGAATTGAAGAATCTTGAGTATTTATATATCCAGCAAAAAATTGAGGATTTTTATGGATTATGTCATAAATCTCTGGACGAAAGACTCGAAGCGATTCAATCGCCACAATATCGGCTGGATTCACTTCACCTTGAACCACTGGATATGTCACGGTTAACATGTTGGTCAGACGAACAATGTCACGGGGTGTATTAATAAAATAGTCTAAACCTTGAGAGTAAATATTACTCCAGTGGGTAGTATCAAATATCTGCTTTGGTGTATCAGCAAATATAATATTGAGTTTTTCAAAAAGCAGCCTACGAAGTAAAGTTTTGTCTGGAAGTGGTAATTTAAAAGTAGCTTGAATAATTTTCTCAAGATAAACGTCTCCTGGTATATTCTGCGTCTCCGAAATAATTTTGTGGATAACTTCTTGATTGAAGGCTAGAACATAAACAACATTATCAAAATTAGGAATTGCCTTCAGAAGGCGAAATAGCTGCATAATATCGTCACTATTAAGCCTGTCAATTTCATCAATAGCGACCACTATTCGCGGATGTTTATCTTCTAGTGTTTCTTCCAGGTCTTCTTTTAATTCAGAAATATCTTTTTCCTTATTATCAAATAATTTGACTACCGCTTTACCAGCTTGAGCGTAAGGAACAGGAATTTCAGAAACAGCTTTTACAAAATCGGCTATTCGTTTTCTAAAGCCTTGAGGGACAGCTTTCAATTGGCTCAAACTGATCTGTAATTGATTAACAAAGCGCCTTGTAATATCTTCATCTCCAGTAAATAACCAAGGATTAAAAGGAACGATAATAGGTTGTTCGTTTTCTGGCTTGTCCTTAAGGTAGTGAACTAAGAAATTTAACAGTGTCGATTTGCCAAATCCCCAAGGCCCATAAATTGCAATAACGAATCCTTCGGGAAAATTCATTTTGCAAATACTATCTGCTAGATGTCTAGCAAAGGCTGCGTATCCTAAACGATCGTGTTTTGGATCTGTTAAAGGATTGTCTGCAAATTGCTCATTTATATTCTCAGTTTCGCTGCCAGAATGACTCGTTATTTCAACCATTAGACTTCCCCTCTGTAGCTATTTCGCATCATGCAGCATTAAAAAAAGAAATCCTTCCCTCTCAAGGAAGGAAGGATTTTGTTAGTCATACCAATTGAGGAAAAATTTTTGTGTCAGATACTACAGCTGCCCTATGAAGGGTTTTTCTTCATGGGATGACCATGATGAAGAAAGGAAATAGAAATTATGAGTTAGTCAAGAAACTCTTTGTTTCTACCCTCTGCCTTTTTCCCGCCAACCTAAATTAAGCTGCCATTTTCTCTGTTGAAACTAACTCTGCTTTGGGCTTAAAGGGCAGAATTTTTTCCATCAAATGAGCAATAGGCTTGCTGCGTGGTTCTCGCACAAATATTAAGGGCAACAGCGCCATTAATCGCAAAGCAGCAGACAGGGCAAATAGCCCAGGTAAGCCACCAATAATATCCAGTTGGGCTAAGAAACCACCAGCCGCCGAACCTAAACCACCACTAACACCAGTAACAGCAGCAGCGATCGCAAAATACTGAGAAGGACGATCCAGTGGAGCCATTTCCATCTGAATATTACTGTTACACAAATCGATTGCTGCTCCAAAACCACCAGATACGATGTGGATGAGGGGTAGCCATATCCATACAGAGATTGAGTCAGCCCCAGCGCCTAGCCAGAATAATGGTGTGACTGCTATTAAAACGCCCACTAACAATAGCAGTGGACGATTTCCTACCCTATCAGCCAACTTACCCCAGAGTACCAGCATGACTAAGTTTGCCCCAGCAATCAAACTGGCGTAAATCGTGACTGTAGTCAGTTCTAAACTCAAATTTTCCAGCATGTAAAGGTTAAAAAACGGGGCGCTGAGGTTCATGGCGAATGTCCACACGCCAACATAGAGCAGAAACTTCAAGAAGTTGATGTCGTTCAGGATGCTGAATGTCTTTGATTGAAAACTGCCAGGATTTTCCTCATGTTGAGACGAAGCTTTGCCAGAGCGATAAACTTGCGGATTTACATCCACCATCCAAAACTGACAAGCCAAACTGATTAGTCCGATGATTACCCCGAAGAACAAAATTACGCCGTAACCTTGGATTCCACCACCAGGCCAGGCCGAAATAACATATCCAAGGACCGGCACAGAAAAGAGATTAGCCAAGCTAGCGGCACTATTACGCAAGCCAAAATAACGCCCTCGCAAAGAAGGAGGAACCAAAGCAGCCATCCAGCTAAACCAGGCACAACCGCCTAAGGCTCCTAGAATATTAGTAACTAGAATTATTCCCAGCGTCCAAGTTACTAACTGGTGAGATTTGGTGTCAGAATAGCAGAACCAGGCAATACCTCCTACTAAAATCAACCACAGCAGTCTGGAAGGACCAAAAATTGCCAGAGTATACCAATGGCGGCTGGAAGTGCGATCCGCTAGATAGGCTCCTAGTGGTTGTAAGAAATTCACCAGTAGAGGAATTGAAGATAGTAAGCCAATTTCTACTGGGGTAGCACCCAGCTGGAGTAAGAAGTTAACCAGCAATACACCACCAGTAATGTTAGAAAAAATCGTGGCAAACACTCCATCAATAGTGGATGCCTTTAAGCTAATGCGAGTAGCTTGCTTAGAGATTTTCGGCGGCGAGTCTGTCTTAATTATTGGTGCTGATGCTGGCAGGGGCTTGATTACTTCTATAGGAGGCGAGTATTCTAGTAGTTCTTCAGCAGAGGGAGATACAGTCTTCACTAGAGGAAAATCTTATTAGTTATGGGAGTTAGATAAGTAGGACTAACCCACCTGCGTCGGTGGTTATAAACTGACAATAAGCTGCTAATTAACGCTAAGTAACAGCCAAAAGAATGATAGATTTTTCAATCTATCGAAACAAAACTTTAAATACAATTTTATACCTAAAGACTCTTCACAAAATACTGGCAAAGAGTAGGTCTTGGATAAGGCAAAAAAATTACCTAAGGAAGGTTTTAAGTCATTTTCCCAGCAATTTCGAGTAGAAGTTTGCTGCCTGTTATCCCACTACCTGAGTATTCTCTATTTTGATAATATTACAAATTATCAAGAATATTATAATTCTGTTTAAACTTTTCTCTGCTCCAAAACTGAAGCCAAATAAAGCTCTAGGGCATGAAATAGACTTGCACTTTCTTCGCTTTTGTATTTTGTCTTGTTTTATTTGATGCTATCGCAAACGTGTCGATCGCTCTCCCTAATTTCTGTGCTAGTTTGCAGGTAGTCCCGCAGCAAATGACATCCATAGGCTAGCGGTTCTACTTCAGAAATCTGTTCTGACTGCCGCTGAGACGTTTCTAGTTGAGCGATCGCTTGTGGATTCGATACAGCTTGTTGAAGTACTCTATCTACCTCAAGTTCTAGGTTAGCATCAACTGCCTCTAATTTTTGGAGCGATCGCTTAGCCCGAATTGAATCAATCAACGCCTGAAGCGGTTGATTAGCTGCGAAATGTCCCTGAGATGATGAAATCAGTGCTTCAATTTCACCTACTCTTGCTTGATGAAGATTTATAGATGCTTGACGATATTGCGAGAGGGTTGATAGCCATAACCACAAGAAGATGAGGAACTTAATAGTCATCCCGGTAGTTAAAAAGGCGAGGATACGATTGGCTCTTCGCTGCTGTATAATACGCTTTTGCTCTATTGCTAATCGTGCTTCTACTTCTTTGGCTCGTGCGGCTTCCAGTGTTTTCTCAACTTCCTGGCGATCCAATTCTTGACTTGCTGCTAAAAATTGATAGTCTAAATCGCTCAATCGCTTATCCTGTGACCATTGTTGAGCATCTTTAAGAGCCTGTCCCCGCAGCAGTCGAGATTCGTCGGTTCTTGCAGAGGCCATCCAAGCATCAAATGCTTGGGAATATGGACGGAGGTTCTTTAGTTGTTGCTTAACCCAAGCCAGGTTAAAAATAGTTCGATAAATGGGATTGGTAATTTTCAAATAACCTTGATGCTTAACAACCAACCCACTCAGTAATAACTCAATTTGTTCGCGACCATCATCTGTATGGATATCAGTATATTGTAGAAGTTGCTGATAAGTACTCAACAATCGCCCTGTTAGTTGCTCATTCCACAACAGGCGATCGCGGATGGTACGCAAATGCTCTGGTTCGTCTTGTAATTCCCAGTTATTTATAATCAGGGATTTTACGAAATTTTCTACCCAAAATGCTTCTGTCCCAGGAGGAATAACAATTATTCCTTCTTTGTCTGGATGCATCTGGCTCATTTTTAACATTACATTACACAGTTTTTGTGTAAGAAACGGTTGTCCACCTGTCCAGGCGAGGATTTCTTTTAAAACAATCTGAGGACGCTCTACTCTTTCTTGAAATCCTCCTATCAATGGCGTAGCCTCATCTAGCTTAAATCCTTCTAGTTCAATTGCTTTTCCAATATTAAAGGGCGTTTTTGTTGGTTCTTGAATTAAATAAGATGGAGTAGCAACTCCAAAAATAGCAAAGGTAATACGGTTATACTCTGGATTAATAGCTCTTTGGTTATAACAAAATCTAATTAGTGAAAAAAAGTCATCAACTGAAAACTTTAGATTCAGGATACTATCGACTTCATCTATAAAAATGAATATTCTTTGGTCGGGAAAGTGAATCAGCAATAATTCTTCAATAAATAGTTTTAACTTTTGCACAAAAGAAATATCTGCTTTTTCATTCCACCAAGATTTTAAGTTAATTTTTCCTATTAAATTAAATTCTGTCCATAAATCGCCAACAATTCCCTTATACCATTGCAGTGGAGTAATACTCTCACTCCCCATAATACTTAAATCGATTGATTTGCATTGAAAGCCTTCTTGTTGCAAACGATATTTCGTTTGTACTAATAAAGAAGACTTTCCCATCTGCCGAGAGCTAAGGATGTAGCAAAACTCTCCTTGCTTCAGTGCTTCATACAACTGCACATCAGCTCTTCTTTTGACATAGCTTGGTGCATCAACGGCTAAACTTCCACCAATTTGATATCTGTAATTGGTCATTTTGCCTCTTTGCCAAGTAATGACATTTTTAGGATACTAGTAGTAAGTTATCTGATAAATATAATTTAAATTTAATTATTTAAGTGTAGCTATCTATTGATTTTTTTATTGTTAGATTTGTTTCTAGACAGTTTCTAATGTTCTTTGCGAATTCGTAACTATACCAGATAATAGTGGAATTCCAAATATAAAATCGGCTTTTAGGTAAAATTTTAAATTTTAGGTGAGGTATCACCAGTAAATATTACACCAACTGCTCCCCTGCCAGTAATCAGCCACTAAATTTTAATGTCCCTATTGTCACGAACGAGCATGATCGACAAATCCCTTGAGAAGCAAACAGTATTTTGGTTACAACTGAGTATATTTTTCTTGCTTGGCAGCATAAGTTCTCAAGCAGCAAAGGCCCAGACTATTAATAATGTACAGCTACTTTCCCAACCACTGCCGCCGCCCCAAGATGTACAACCACCTGCGCCCTCCCCAGCCCCCGCACCTATACAGCCACAGCCATTACCCCCACCAGAAGAGCTACTGCCGTCGCCTAGCCCCAATCCCACACCTGAGCAGCCCCTCCCAGACAAGTTGCCAGAAACTATTATTGTGGATAGATTTGAAGTTGTTGGCAGCACAGTATTCAGCCAGGAAGAGTTAGCCCAAGCCACTGCGGAATTTACCAAAAGGCCTATATCTTTAGCTGAGATATTTCAAGCTCGGTCTAAAATCACCGATTTATATGTCAAGAAAGGTTATATTACGTCTGGTGCTTATATTCCACCCCAAACTATCAAGTCTGGCGTAGTTAGAATTCAGGTTGTTGAAGGCAAATTAGAAGAAATTCAGGTAACTGGAACTCAACGATTAAATCCTAATTATGTACGCAGTCGCCTAGCGATCGCCACTGCCGCTCCTCTCAATCGGGAGCGTTTGCTAGAAGCACTGCAATTACTGCAACTCAATCCTTTGATTAAAAACCTGTCTGCTGAACTATCTGCCGGTTCTCGTCCCGGTGTCAGCGTATTACAAGTTGAGGTAAAAGAGGCAAAAACTTTTAGTTCGCAAATAGTTCTTGATAATGGGCGATCGCCTAGTGTTGGCAGTTTCCGCCGTCGATTACAACTCAATCAAGCCAACTTACTAGGATTAGGAGATGGCTTAAATTTCGCTTACACTAATACTGACGGTAGCAATGCCTTTGATGTTGGCTATACGTTACCATTAAATCCCCGTAACGGCACACTTTCCTTTAACTTTGGCACCACATCCAGCAATGTCATTGAAGAACCTTTTAATATTCTAGATATTCAATCCTCTTCTCGTTACTACGAAATTACATACCGCCAGCCAATCATCCAAACTCCTACCCAAGAATTTGCTTTGGGCTTGACTGCTTCTCGTCGGGAAAGCGAAGCTAGTTATATTGAAGGGGATCGGATACCTTTTCCCTCATTGGGAGCAGATGAACAAGGACGCACACGAATCTCTGCACTGCGATTTTTTCAGGAATGGACAAATCGTAACAGCCGTGAAGTTATTGCCTTGCGCTCCCAATTTAATTTAGGTATAGATGCGTTAGATGCAACTATTAATCAAGATGCTCCCGATAGTCGCTTTTTTTCATGGCAAGGTCAAGCACAGTGGGCAAGATTGTTGGCTCCGGAGACATTGCTGTTAATTCGGGCAAATACTCAACTAGCATCAGGAGCACTGCTACCTTTAGAACAGTTGGGCTTAGGTGGGATTGATAGTGTTCGGGGCTACAGACAAGATTACTTGTTAACGGATAATGGCGCTTTTGCGTCGGCAGAAGTGCAAGTACCAATTCTGCGCTTACCTCAAATAGATAGCATTTTACAGGTCATACCATTTGTTGACTTCGGCGTAGCTTGGAATAATTCTAATCGAGACAACCCAGATCCTAACACTCTAGCATCCGTTGGTTTGGGCTTACGCTGGACACAAGGCGATCGCTTCACTGCGCGTCTTGATTGGGGTATTCCTTTAGTACCTGTGGAATCCAGGGATAACACCTGGCAAGAGAACGGGCTGTATTTTTCTTTAATCTATAATCCATTTTAAATGCTGTCTTTTTGGAAGAACTGCTCTATGGTGTTGTTTTTGTTTTCATAAGTCAGTGTCGCAGGAGCGATCGCAGAATCCCCCATCTGCACGCCCGTATATTTACCAGACGTAACATTATAGATGTGCATTAGTGCTGAGATTGGCTCGGTCAAAGTCTCATGCGATCAGCAAACATACATCTGCAATATTGATAAGAAAAATAAATAACTACTATAAAGAATAGTTAATTAAAACCCTTTACAAATCTAAATATTAGTTTTATAATTTTTGCCAGGTAAGCAAGATTACCTACCAAATTTATAAAAAAACAGCACTCATAAAGCAATGACAACAACCTTACAACAGCGCTCTAGCGCTAACGTATGGGATCGGTTTTGCGAGTGGATCACCAGCACCGAA
>NZ_MTAW01000122.1 GCF_002154725.1 Nostoc sp. 106C
ATAATTTAACTTATTTACTACTAGCTCACTCCGGAAAGTGACAGAACAGGGGTATGTTCAAGGTTATCAATTAATACCAGATTATCTGGAAGTTAAATGTATTAAAGTTAATAAAAATAATTATTTGGAATTAATAAAATTTATTCAAGCTACTTTTAAGATAGATACTAAAGGTAGAGTCATCCGTATTGGTAATGGTCATACGGCTAATGCTAGCTTTTATGATGCATTGGGCAGTTATTCAATATTGAGAAATTGTAATACCTGGACAGCAGAAGCATTGAGAAAAGCTGATGTTAATACTCCGCTTTGGGATGGACTTTCGGCTGCTATTATGTTGCATTTAAGAAGCGGTTGTGATTGAAAAGTTATTTGTCATTTGCGATCGCAAAATCTACAACTGCTAATCTAAAAGGTGTAAATGCGAACTCAGAAAATATAGCGTTATGGCTAAAACAAGCCATGCAAATAGGATATTTGCCTAAAAGTCAGCCATAACCTTTGAGGGATGGGGTTAAACATGAAGGGCAAAGGGTGAGGGGCGATCGCTCACAAGTTCCTCACATTGTTTCTGTATCTTCAAACTGAACTAACCCAATTCAGCAGCACTCATATGGAATACCTGTGCTATCTGGCGAATGCCAGCCTTACATTACGGTTGATTGAATACCTACAGAGTAAACCTCAACTCAAAATCAGCTTCGTCACTGTGATTAATCAAATTGATGGTTGGGTAGTTAAAGTCAGACTAAAGTATCAGGTCTCACCTCAAGAAGATGGTGACTTGAGGTCAGTCTTAAGTGAATTAGGAATTAGGTACTCACCACCAAAGCAGGTACAATTAGCGCTTTGGAGTTTGGCTGGCGGACAGTCCCCTATTGATGTCATGCATCGCTACCAGGTTGCTGTCGTTTCTCATGGCCAGCCGGAAACGCAGGAGATAGAAGCGTTTCGCCAAGTTTTTATCAGGGGATTGGGTTACTGTCCACAAACTCTGGCTTGACACTTAGCTTTCAAGCTAAAGCTGGTCACCCCAACCAGGAAACAATACCCAAATCATTGGTAAGGCGCACCGATTCATTTATCTGTAAAAGCAGTAACAAAGAAAAAAGCCAAAAATAAAAGGCAGGTTTTTAACTTTACCTTTTACTTTTGACTTAGTACTAACCTTTGTTGTGCTAGGGAACGTTTTAGCCTACATCGTCGTGGGCAAATCTGTTAAAGAGGAAGTCTAGGGCATAGTTGCGTAGTTTGTAATATTGTGGATCTTCCATGATGCGGGCGCGATCGCGTGGACGGGCAAAGGGAATTTCCAAGACTTCACCAATCTTTGCATGGGGGCCATTGGTCATCATTACCAATTTGTCTGCTAAAAACAGCGCTTCATCAATGTCATGGGTAATCATCAACACTGTGCAGCGATTATCACCCCAAATTTTCAGTAATTCTTCTTGCAATTCTTCTTTGGTAATTGCATCTAATGCCCCAAAAGGTTCGTCTAAAATCAAAACTTTGGGACGAATGGCTAAAGCACGGGCGATGGAAACGCGCTGTCTCATACCACCAGACATTTGCATTGGTTTCTTTTCCATCGCATCAGCAAGTCCCACCATTGCCAAATGTTCGCGGACGATCGCTCTTTTTTGGGCTTCTGGTTTTTCGGGGTAAACTGCGTTAACAGCTAGGTAAATATTGTCAAATGCAGTCCGCCAGGGGAGTAGAGCATAATTTTGGAAGACAACCATCCGATCTGGGCCTGGTTTAGTGATGGGTTCTCCTTCTAGCAGTACTTGTCCTGAGGTGGGAAAGTTAAAACCCGATACCATATTCAGCAGGGTTGATTTGCCACAACCAGAGTGACCGATTACGCAGATAAATTCACCTTGTTCTACGTTGAGGTTAACGCCATCGAGTACGGTGAATGGGCCTTTTTTTGTGGGGTAAACTTTAGAAACGTCTCTAATCTCTAGGAAAGGCTGGCGATTGCTGATTCCAGTTGCTAATGGTGTTCTTTCGGCTAATCTTAAATTGCGGTTTTGCATAAAGATATATGAAGGATGAAGTTAAGAGAATTCCAATTTGAAAAACATGCAATTGTAGGGGCACGGCTTCCACAGACTTTCGGGAAAACAGACATTTGACTGGTGCCGTGCCCCTACTACGTGTCGGATAATTATTTTGCGGTATTCTCTAATGAAGTTCTAAGCCTCATTCGTTAAGTTCAAAGACTCCCAAGTCTGGAAAAATGAGGGCTGAGGATGCCCTCAAGCTTGAAACACTGGGAAAATAATTTTGAATTTCCCTTACGCTGCTGTTCTTCTAGGTGCATCGAGGATGACTTCAGCAACGGAGAAGTCGCGCTTAATATCCAAACTATTGAGATAGGCGATGGGATCGTCAGCGTTAAAAGGTGTACCATCAAATAGCTGAATCGGTTGGCGAGTGTAGCTAATATCCAAACCTAATTCTCTGGCTGCGGTGCTAAAGACGCGGACTCGACAAACTCTTTCCACAACTTCTACCCAGTTTCTGGGGAAGGGAGTATCACCCCACCGTGCTAATTGACTCATGATCCAAATTTGTTCGGTACGGCTGGGGCGGTTAATTGCCGACTCGGAATAAAATTGGTGATGGGCGTAATCCCGCAGTGGATGGTCTAAGTCACAAGCCAAGCCATCAGGATCTTCAAGTTGAATATACTCTACATCCGTACTGACATATTCTCGCCCTGCTAAAATTTGTCTGATTTCTTCGGCATTTTTAGGATCTGCACAGTAAACGCAAGCTTCTAGCAAGGCTTTAGTTAAAGCAATATGAGTATTGGGGTAAGTTTCTGCCCAATCTTCCCGCACACCGAGAACTTTACCGGGGTGTCCTAGCCAAACTTCTAAGTCTGTAGCAATGGTAAAGCCAACGCCTTCAACGGCGGCACGGTAGTTCCAAGGTTCACCCACACAGTAACCGTCAATACTGCCATTTTGGAGGTCAGCTACCATCTGCGCTGGGGGAATTGTTTTCATATCCACATCGCTATCGGGGTCAACTCCCCCAGCCGCTAGCCAATAACGCAGCAGTAAGTTGTGCATTGATGCTGGATGCACTACGCCCATTGTGTGCCGTTGCTCGCGGGTTTGGAGCAGATATTTTTTGAAGTCTGATAAAGTTTGCACACCTTGGTCGTAAAAGCGTTTTGCCAAGGTAATGGCGTTACCGTTACGAGTCATGGTAAGGGCACTGACAACGGGCAAGGGTTGGTTTTTATGCCCGCCCAATGTTAACCACATTGGCATACCCGAAGGCATTTGAGCAGCATCTAAATAGCCGCCAGTGATACCATCCTCGATACCGCGCCAGCTGCTTTCCCGCACTAAGTTGACTTCATCTAAACCATGTTTGGTGAAGAAGCCTTTTTCTTTAGCAACTGCTAGGGGGGCGCAGGCGGTAAGGGGTAAAAAGCCAATTTCTAAGTTAACTTTTTCTAAGCCATGACGAGAAATCGTCGCAGTTTTCCGCGCCCGAATTTTCTTAATGCGTTTCTGCTGGTTGAGGAAGTAAATCATCTCACTGCGCAGGCTGTAGTAGCTGGGATGTTCGACTACTTCCATGCGTTTGCGGGGTCTGGGGATATCTACTTCTAAGATGTCACCGATTTTGGATTCGGGGCCATTGGTCAACATGACAATTCTGTCAGATAACAACACTGCTTCATCTACGTCATGTGTCACCATTACCGCAGTGACTTCATTTTCTTCGCAGATTTGCATGAGTTGTTCTTGCAAATTCCCGCGTGTGAGTGCATCTAATGCACCGAAGGGTTCATCTAGCAATAATAGTTTAGGACGAATTGCTAAAGCACGGGCGATCGCAACTCGCTGTTTTTGTCCCCCAGATAACATTCCTGGCTGTTTATCAGCGTGGGGACGCAAGCCCACCATATCTATATGTTTTTCTACAATAGATCGGCGATCAGCAGCCGGCATACCCTTCATCACTGAATCTACAGCCAGGGCAATATTTTCTCTAACTGTCCGCCAAGGTAGTAGCGAATAATTTTGGAATACTACCATCCGGTCGGGGCCTGGCTTGGTGATTCTTTGTCCTTCTAAAGTAACTACACCTTCAGATGGTAAATCCAACCCAGCAATCATATTTAATAGCGTGGATTTACCACAACCGGAGTGACCAATTAAAGAAACGAACTCACCTTTTTTAATTTGTAAGTCAATTCCTTTAAGGGCGATATATTGACCACCACCAGTTAATTCAAAAACCTTATCAATTTGGTCAACAGCAACGAATACGCTCATTTGTCATTTGTCCTTTGGTATTTGTCCTTTGGCATTTGGCATTTGTCATTTGTCCTTGGTGTTTAGTCATTTGTCCTTTGCCAATATTTTTTTCTAATGACTATTGACCAATGACTAATGACTATTTCTGTTCTGCTGGCAAAATCAAATTTTGAAGCCAAGCCATGAGTTTATCGAGTATCAAACCGACAACGCCGATATAAACTAGAGCCAAAATCACTTCACTGACGTTGTTATTTTGATAAGCATCCCAGATAAAGAAGCCAATACCGACAATACCGGACATGACAATTTCTGCGGCGATAATCGCTAACCAAGCTAAACCAATTGCAATTCTTAAACCAGTGAAAATGTATGGTAAAGCTGCCGGAATCAAGATATTTATGAAATAGTCTTTGCGGCTAAGTTGTAGAACTTTGGCAACGTTATTGTAATCTTGGGGAATTTGAGTCACACCCACAGCCGTATTAATTAAAATCGGCCAAATTGCTGTAATGAAGATAACGAATAAAGCTGCTGGTTCATTTTGGCGTAAAGCTGCCAAAGAAATTGGCACCCAAGCCAAAGGTGGTACAGTTCGCAATAGCTGAAAGATGGGGTCTAAAGCTTTAGACATGGTTTTATTCACCCCAATCAAAATGCCCAAGCCAATACCCACAACTGCCGCCAAACTATAACTGATAGCAACCCGTTGTAGACTTGCCCAAATCTGCCAAAAAAGACCTTTATCAGTGCCACCTTTGTCATAGAAAGGATACAAAATTAATATCCAAGTATCTGTGATGACTTGAACTGGCCCGGGTAATGTTGCACCAGGAGTCAAAGCAAAAAGTTGCCACAAAACAAGGAATATCGCAATAGCGATCGCTGGTGGTACAACATTCGGAAATTGTTTTTGCAGGCGGGATATAAAGCTGTTGTCAAACCTAGGGCTTACAGGGCGTTTTTGGGCAATTGTCATAAACTGTTATCTCCTCTAAATTGGTATTTGGTATTTAGCATTTGTGGTTGTAATAAATACAATTGACAAATGACTCTTGACTATTGACTAAACACTCACCTTTTTAATCTTGAGACTCTTCAGATACTCTTCTGGTTTTTCAGGGTCAAATTTGACGCCATCAAAAAACTCTTCCACACCACGAGATGGATTTGTGGGAATATCAGCCGCCGCAATTCCTGCTTCTTTCGCAGCTTCTTTCCAAATGTCTTCGCGGTTGACTTTATTAATTAGTTCTTTAGCTTTCGTAGCATTATTGGCAATGTAATCTTTGGGTAAAAATCCCCAGCGAACGCTTTCAGTAATAAACCACAAATCATGGCTCTTGTAAGGATAAGAAACGTTACCTTTTCCATCTTTCCAGTAGTAAGCCGCCATTGATTTATCATCAATTTTGCGGCCATCACCCATATCATATTTACCTTGATATGGACCTGCCAGAATTTCCGGTGAGGGCAGATTAAAATAATTTCGACCAGCGAGAATTTGAGCAGCTTCTTTGCGGTTATCAAAATTATCTAACCACTGCTGCGCTTCCATAATGCCTTTAAGTAGTGCTTTGGTGGCTTT
The DNA here is from genome assembly GCF_002154725.1 of Nostoc sp. 106C. Lineage (GTDB taxonomy): Bacteria > Cyanobacteriota > Cyanobacteriia > Cyanobacteriales > Nostocaceae > Aulosira. The sequence goes on from NZ_MTAW01000122.1 coordinate 5,878, forward strand.
GGGATTTTTGTCTACCCAATCAGCTCGCATTGCCAAGTATTCTTCTGGATGATTCTTCCAAATCTCTGCGGTTAATGCTGCCACATAGCCAATTTTGTCTGTAACAATCCGGTAAGGCCAGGGGTCGCCAGTACTAAATGCATCCATTGTTCCGGTCTTCATATTGGCAACAGTTTGCGCCGAAGGTACAGTGAGCAACTTTACATCTGTATCAGGATCTATCCCACTAGCCGCTAACCAGTAGCGAATCCAAAAATCTTGGTTGACGTGGGGGAAGGTGAAAGCGGCGGTGAAGGGTGTGGAAGATTTGAGTTCTTTAAATAAGGACTTAGCACTTGCCAATTGTAAACTAACACCTTTGCCTATGTGCTTATTTGCGATCGCAATTCCATTCCCATGTGTAATTAATTGACACAATACATACATGGGAATTTTTTGATTACCCTTAGTAATTAAGCCTTCTGTAATTAAATGAGGCATTGGCATTTGCCATTGACCGCCATCAATTCCACCCCCAACCGAGCCAATTTCCACATTATCTCTGGCTGAACCCCAAGATGCTTGCTTAGAAAGCTCAACATTGGTCATGCCATACTTTGCAAACAAGCCTTTTTCTTTAGCAATAATTAGAGGTGCTGCTTCGACAATTGGAATATATCCCAGCTTGACTGTAGTGGTTTCTGGCTTTTGTTGGGAGTTAGTATTAGCTACTTGCTGAACTGCTTGTTGTGTTGTCCCGCTACCACTACCGACTGTTTCAGGAGGATTGCCCAAACAGCCTTTTAGGAATACAGCACCCGCAGAAGCTCCAGCTGTTAAGATAAATTTGCGGCGAGAAAATTGATTGAAAAATTCTGTCATGTATGTCTCCTTAAAAGTGAAATTTAAGTTTTTATGTATGACAATTAAGACAAGAAAATAAAGTATTTCTTGCGCATCTTAATTGTTAATTTGATCGTTTTTAGGTACACATATTTTCGTCATTCCGCAGAGGAATGGCGAAAACGAATGCTGTATGTATCAACAAAACTTGGGGTAGGAATAGACTAGAATCTGGGGAACAGCGGAAGCATCACTTAACTTGTTAAAAATTAGTTTACAGGCTTTAAAGTACAAATGGTTAACTCTAACCTAAGGAATATTAAATAAATATTAGATTGGTTATATAAGTAAAAATTTATCTATTGGAGATGAGACTGCCCAAGATTTCTAATATATAAATTTGCATTTATGAATTGTATTAGATTAATACTATGAATACATATTTTTAGACTGATTACATTTAATTTAAATAACTAACTTTCGCTAATTACTTATAGTCTTCATTGTTTTAATCTATAAATAAGCGCACATACATTTGGTTTGCATATAATAATCCGATTTAATTGGTGAAAATTTGCGGCATCCAGTATCTGTAGTATCTGTAGGGTGGGCAATGCCCAACGCCCTACCCTTCTCCTGCGGAGACGCTACGCGTAGCTTGCTTCCCCATAGGGGTACGGCAACGCTCGCTGTAGGATGCCCGAAGGGCTGTAGGGCGATCGCCGAACGGGTGACGCTACGCGTAGCTTGCTTCTCCGTAGGAGTACATCGCTAACGCCAGTTCCCTAGGATGAAAAACCCGCCTACCCTGCGGGAACGGCTGCGCCGAACAGGACTGGACTCACCACTTGCTTTAAGCCGGCGGCAGTTCCTATGCAGGGGAAACCACCAAGACCGGACTGCCTTGGGAACCCTTTCGGCAGTTCCTTCTGCGGGAAATCCGCAAGATCGGACTGCCTTACCAACGCAGTGGCTCCCCTACGTATCATTTCAAAAATCAAATCGGATTACTATATATAGGATTACTATTTGATTCTGATACCATTTTGAAAAAAGAACGCGACAGATGAGTAGGGGCACGGCACCAGTAAAATAATTTGATATACAAAAAGATTGTGGATGCCGTGCCCCTACAAAGAATTTATCTGTCGCAAACATTATTTGAATTGGTATGAGAAATTCCTTGTGTGCTGCGCGAAGCGCAGCGCAAGCGCGATAGGCAACAGTCAAAACTGGTAGGTGCGGGTTCAGCAAGATCGTTATTAATAATCGATGATATGTTTAAACCCGCCCCTACTGAGGTACCAGAAGCCGCTAGGCTGGGGTAACGCTTGGGGTAGCTTGCTTTTCCACTCGCAAACCAAAGTAGGTCAGCACAAGTTCAGTTGTACCACTATTCACAACTTCGTGGATTTCTCCCAGTTCTACGGCAACGCAGTTACCTGGAAGTAGAGGATATTCTTTACCATTAATATGAATTACCCCCGAACCTGCTTCCACAAAAAACACTTCCGCCATATCCTGATGAGCGTGTGCTGGTGCGCTTTGTCCGGGAGCAAAACGTGCTTGAGAAAAGTTAGTCAGGTGAGGGAGATCCCCAAACCGTAACATTACCTTTTTCTTAATTTCGGGGTTGTGAGAAACAGATTCTTCTGGTAGATCATTCAGGGAAGTGCTAATCATTCTGGTCTTAAATCATTCGACAGTTCCACAATACCCCTAGAGCCATCTATCCGTACTCTCTGCCCATCTTGCAGCAGCCAGGTAGCACCACGTACATCCATAATTGCGGGAATACCGTATTCCCGAGCGACAATCGCACCGTGAGAAAGTCTGCCTCCAGCCTCAGCAATTAATCCTCCAGCCCTAACTAGTAATGGTGCCCAGGCGGAATCTGTGTAAGGTACTACCAAGATTGTCTCTTTATTAATCTCTGGTATATTTTGTAAATTTCGCAACACCTTAACTCTACCTTCAGCTTGTCCGTGGCTAGCGGGAATACCTTGTAAAGTTTGGTCGGAGTAGAGGGCAGAGGGCGCTAGGGGATGAGGAGGTGTATGGCCGTAGACTAAAAGCGGGACTTGATTGATTTCACTGTCTTGGTCAAATTGCGATCGCCGCTTTTGCACCAATTTCTGCAACTGATTCCTAAATTCGGAATCAGCCGCCGCAACTAGATTCCCAATTTCATCCAACTCTAGAAAAAAGATATCCCCAGTTTCTCTAAGCAAGCCGGACTTTAACCAAATCTGTTCTAAAGCGACAAAACTCCAACGTAATTCAGCTAACAGTCGAGAATAAACTTCGGTAACTCGACCTTTAAGATCTATACGTCGTTGAACATTTCCCCGTTTTCGTTTCCCAGAAAAGACCTGATTTATCGGGTCTACACCGCCTGCTGGTGGCTCATTTCCCTGCATTAACTGTACAAATAACTGTTTGACATACCGGGGATCTTCCTTCCAGGTGGTAACGGCAATATCAGTTCCAACCTCACTTAAATAGCCGTAATCCTGAAGCAATTCGTTAAAATCGTACAAAATATTCTGGCCTTCCCGAGTTTGCTCCAACTGCTCAAACACCTTTTCTGGGTCAAATTCGGGTAATACTTGCTTGGCATTTTGCGCTAAAGCACTCAGCGATCGCAACACCGCTACTTCTGGCGCAACGCTGTTATCGATTTGTCCATCCTTGACTCGAAAAATTCCCTGTCTGATGGCAGCACTTAGGGGAGCCAGAATACTGTAGTAAGTCCCAAGGCGCAGTATATCTAAAATTAATTCTATTCTCTTCCACAACTGCGATGGTTCTAAATCGTTGATGGATTCATGAGCCAACTGCGACAATACAGGAATAAACTTCTCGCGGTAATCTTGCTTAAAGTCTGTTTCTAAATCCATTTCCCGCCGCAACAACCGCAGCAATCCAGGTACACTCCGCAAGGTGGAAAGCAAAGGTGGCTTACTTAAGCTATCGCCTCTAGTTAAAAATTCTAAACTTTCTGGTGGTAAACCCATGCGCAGAAAAATCTGTCCTAAGAGCGATGCATTGAAATATGCTTTTGAATAATGCAGAGTGGCGGTTTCGGCAAAATCTAACCCTAAAACGCGATCGCCTAAACCTATAGTAAAAATTTCTCCCCAAACGCCACAAGTTAAGGGGCGATTCACCGACCAGGTTAAAGGGTGAATGACTCCAGGAATGACTTCGGCGGCGATTTTACGTGTCCAAATGGGCAACAGAGTAGTAATCGGTCTAGCTTGTAATACCCAAAGCGTTTGACCGTCGTAACTCCACTCAATATCTTGAGGAATGCCGTGGTAACGTTTTTCTAGACGGCGGGTTAATAATGCTACTTGTTTGATTAATGCTTGTGGTACTCGTCCTGTACCTTCTAATTGCACAGATGAGAAATTTTCTGTCTCGACAACAAAAGCCCGATATTGTTCTGGGGTGACTCTGCCAGAAACAACTTGACTGGCACTGCCTGGTAAGGCTTCGATGACAATGGCATCGCCTTGCTGGGTAATCGGATCGCGACTAAAAGCCACACCCGAATATACACTCTGGACTTGCTGTTGAATCAACACTGCCATTGCTTGGTCTGGTAAGCCGCGATCGCGTCGATATTGTACGGCAGCTGGATGATCGTAAGAAGCTCTAACTTGGGCGATCGCTTCTTTGAGCTTCTGTTCGCTGGTAACGTTCAACACCGTTTCGTACTGTCCAGCCGCAGAAGCTTGTTCTGAGTCTTCGCCAATTGCCGAGGATCGCACTACTAAAGGCGATAATTCTGATGGTTGGAAAAAGTCAATTACTAGTTCAGGATCGTCGTTCGGGGTCAGTACCCATCCCTTGGGTACTGGATAACCCCATCGTTTAATTTCCGATAAACTAGATGCTTTGTGCCCGACTCTCGCCTCATCCAAGACTTCACCCAAAGAGATGGGCTTGGTTTGGCCACCCAAAAATTCCAGCATGGGTTTCGATTCTACTTTTGCTCCTTGGGCTGGGAGGTTAAGGTCATCGGGTATTTTTGTATAAATCCAACCTAATAAGCCTGCTAGACTGACAGCAGCAATAATTCTAGGGAAATCTTCAGCGTGTAGCACTGCCACAAACAGAGGGAATAGCAGCAAAACCCCAAACTTTACTAATTTTTTTGATTGTAGAACTGTCAAGCTGATAGCTGCTAAAAAACCTGTAAAACCTGCCACGAGTGGATCGTGTACCAAAAATCCCCAGACGACATTTGTTGTGCCTGCTCCCTTGCCAATCGAGTATCTACCTACTACCAAGGCAATCAGGGCAATCAATTCCCAAGTTGACCCTTCTCTAAAAAAAGCACGGGCAATGAGAACTGCTGTAATGCCTTTCAAAGCTTCTGATAATACTGCGAGAATGCCTACCAGTTTGCCACCGTGGTAAAAAGCGGCTGACACACTGATATTTCCCGTACCGAGTTTTGCCAGTTTCTTCCCTGTCAGAGCGTAGGTAATCCAGCTAATCAGCGGTAACGCACCCAATAGGGGGCAGACAATTAAAATAGTTAAGGCACCCCAAAGTTCAAACATCGTGGATTTTGGATTTTAGATTTATTTTGCACTTTGCATCTTGCATCTCAAATCTCAAATCTCAAATCTAAAATCTTTCGGAAATTTTATTGATGCTTTCAAGGGCGCTTTTAAAAGTTGGACAATGGACACTTGGCTCAGGCAGAAGCCGTTTTACCCAGTGTCCTGCCAACCTACCAAATTACTAAGCAGCTAATCCTTAGTTTAGCGCATAGGCAGCTTGTAGCGCCCAAATAATTAGACCAGCTATAGACCCCAAAAGTAGCACGGTAGAGATAGTGACAACTTTTGGAGAATCTGCACCCTCGAATTTCATGATTCCGCGATTTAAGTCGGACATAGCTTTGTAAGCCTCCTTTGTTACAGTGCTAATTTGTCCGTTTTGATTGTAGTCCTTCTGTTCACAGATAGTATTAAATCGTCATTATTATTTTGTTTAAGCTTTGCAACAATGACAGCAACAAGTCTATCTACACCTTAAGAATTAAAGTAGTAATTTATACTAAATTTTATCAGGAAAGGCAGAGGGCAGGAGGCAGGACGGAATACTGACTCCTAATCTCTGCCCTTGACCAAAGGGAACAAGAGTATAAAACCCCGTTCTGGGCGGCTGCGCCGACTTGAGGCGACTGGCGGTAGGGGTCTGAATCCCCTACCAATTGTTCCTTCTGCCCTCTGCCCTCTGCCTCCTTCAAAGAATTAAGAGTGTTCCAAACAATAAATGATCCAAAACCTGTCATTGCGAATGAAGCAAAGCGGAATGTTCGCGGAGCGTTCCCGTTCGGCAAAGCCGTTCTCGAAGAGTAGGGTAGCAATCGCAGAGTTTGAGATTGCTTCGCTACACTCCGTTTCGCTCGCAATGACAATTGGGCATTTTTTTACTTGGAGTACTCTAACTTGCTAATCAAAGTTGTATAGTCAGAGCCTGGCATAAGTATCTCTAAAATTACTGCTAATAAAAGTAATTTAAAATACTAAATTATTATTTTTTATCGCATGAATATACTTAAACTTAACAGATGGCAAATTATCAGAAATCAGTCTAGGGACTGAAAAGAAAATAGTATAATTTAATACTTTATTTTCTGGCGATTAGTTTTTTTAAATCAATTGGAGAGTAGTTGCAGGTGAAATTAGCAGCGATCATAGTTTTGGCAGTAGTTATCGGATTATTGGTAGCGATTGAAATCGGACTGCGATCGCTATTTGGCTTTGGCAATCCCCTGATTTACGTTGGTGATGAGCAAATAGGCTATTTGTTAGCACCTAACCAGCACACTCGCCGTTTTGGGAATCGCATTGAGATTAATCAGTATTCTATGCGTAGCGGGCCGATCCAACAAACACCTGCACCTTCCACACTCCGGGTACTAATTCTGGGAGACTCGATCGCTAATGGTGGCTGGTGGACAGATCAGGATAATACAATTTCTGACTTGATGACGCACTCTTTAGCTTCAACTAATAACGGTAAATATCAAAAAGTCGAAGTATTAAATGCCTCAGCAAACTCTTGGGGCCCTAGAAATGAATTAGCCTATCTAGAAAAATTTGGAAATTTTCAAGCCCAAGCAGTAGTGTTATTAATTAATACTGATGATTTGTTTGCTACGGCTCCGACATCCTTACCAGTCGGACGCGATCGCAACTATCCAGATCGTAAACCTTCCCTGGCTTTAGTAGAAGTTTGGCAACGTTATCTAATTAAACAAAAGCCAATTCCCGAAATCCAAGCCTTACAAAATGAACCTGGCGATCGCGTTGGGATAAATTTAGATGCTATTAATAAAATTCAGGCGCTAACACGCGAAAGTAACAGCCAATTTTTGTTAGTGATGACTCCCTTATTGCGAGAGATTGGTGAACCAGGCCCCCGCGATTACGAAATTAAAGCACGTCAACGGTTGAGTGACTTTACTAAAGCGCAGCGGATTACTTATATAGATGTGTTGCCAATATTCAACTCAAACCCAAACTTTAAAGCGTTGTATCAAGACCACATTCACCTCAACTTACAAGGTAATCAGTTAGTCAGCCAACTCATAGAGCGATCGCTTGGGGAGATATTAGGGTATGAGATTAAACCTTAAGGCTGGAGTAGTAAACCTAGAACTGCTACCAATACTCAAAATATCTGAGATTGATTAAGTAGAGAAAGCATCTGTTTGGGGAAAAATGGAGCGGTAATTTATCAAGTGCGATCGCATTATCAATAATTAGCTATTAAATGACAATGCTTTACATTACTTTAACCGCTCAATGAAATTTCCGAGTTAAATAATTCCATCTCATACTGCCCTCTTTTCCTCAATTATCGGATATTTCAAAATGTTAGAAAAAATAATTGTTAGTTAAATGACAAAGAGGTAGTAACAACTTGTGCATAATTAATCAGAATTCCTATATTTAGATTAAGTAACTATTCATAATTTCAGAAACCATAGCACAATAAGAATAAAAGTTTTTGCTTAACTAATACTTTGGTTGCTGAGACAACCAAATGTTTTTGGTGTGGTTTAGGTGGAGTGTAAATTACAGCTAGACTTGGCTTACCTGTAGACATTGCGAGGTGACAATATGGACTCGAACAAGCTCCTGAGTCGATATGCAGCAGGAGAAAAAAATTTTAATGGAGCCAATCTGCATCAGGCTAACCTTGCTAATCTTGATTTGAGTGGGATAAATTTCGCTGATGCTGACTTGAGTGGAGCAGACTTAAGTGAAGCCAACTTAAGTGAGTGTAACTTAACTAGAGCAAACCTGACTGATGCCGATCTAACTAGTACCAATCTCAACAGTGCTAACTTGAGTGAGGTAAACCTGATTGGCGCAGAAATGATCAAAGCTAATCTGGAGAAAACAAACCTCAGCCGTGCTGATTTGCGGGGTGCAAATTTAGCAATGGCAAACCTATTTGGTGCAAACCTCAGCGAAGCAGAACTGAGTGGAGCCGATTTAAGAGGTGCTAATCTTAGAGAAACAAATTTGATTAGTTGCAATCTCGATGAAGCAGAAATCACTGATGCAGATTTCACTGGCGCAAGCATCACCGAACAAGAGATAGGTGAAAGCATTGTGCAAGTGGGTATATCGCATAAATGGGTGACTTGGGGTAGTAGTTGTTCAGTGATTTAAAACTGAAAATTGTTAGGCATTTTAGTTATTAAATGTATATTAGTTAATGCAAAGCTAACCTCTTGGTTAACTAATGGTATTCCACTAAACTGCTTTTACAACAGTTTCTAATTGCGTAAAACAAAGGCATTTATAAAGGCAAAAAATTGTTATGATTTTAGCTTGTTGAAAACGCTAAGATTTTACTTCAAGCTGTGCTAATAACAAAAAAACTTCCAAGCATTAATCTTGGAAGTTTTTTGCTGTGAAGCAGAAACAAATGCTTTAAAAGGTTAATAAACTAACGGCGTTGCGCCCTGCATCTTCCTTAGAGAATTTATACAAGCAGGACAATCACAACCAAATAATGCGATCGCCATATCACTTTCTTGGTCGTTAAATTCTAACATCGGCACACCATCCTGAGAGGGTTGCGCTTCTGGTTGATATTTAGGAAGTTGCTCCAATACAGAAGCTCTGGCGCATACTAAACCGACTTTATGTTTATTGCGGATACAGGATAGACGATCTGTATTTGTGGGTGTTGGCTCTATAGCTTGGGCTTGATTAATTATGGCTCCTGTAGACAAGATAGAGCTAATAAGTACAGGAGTCGAAAGTAAGTGAAATATAAACTTGTTCATTGGTTTCCAGGTGAAGAATTTCGACTGCTCAAATGAGCCGATTTCATCTTACAGTACAATCTAATATCCATCAGGAAGATAAGTTTTTTAACTCTATCAATTCCTTTTCAGCCTGAAGCCAATGTTCCACAGACTTGCCATCAGAATAGCCGCTTTTTTGCCAGATTTCATAAGCTTTCAAACGGATTTTATCGTCATCTGGGCGGTTACTGATAAAATAATCACAGGAATTAGTCGTAAAACTATAGGGATCTGTTCCAAAAAAATCCTGACGACCCAAAATTTCAGCGGTAAAACGGTAACAATCTTGTTTGAGCGGACAATTTTGTCCGGGACACATAGTAATATCGTAAGGCATATAGCAATCCTATATGAGTTATGAAATTAGTCTTGTAGAGAGGCAATAGGTAAGAGATGTTTTCAACAATAATTTAGGATTGCAATCTAGGCTAATTTATTTTTTGCGAATCTTTAGTGAACAGGAAAAAGAGAAATATGTTCCCTGTTTTCCTAACCCTATTCCCTTCTTTGATGATTGCGATTTTAACCGTATCGACGTGGAGTGTAAACGGAGATACTACCATCACTGCGCTGAATCGTCCGCGTCTTGCTGGAACCAACAAGAATAATTGTTCGCATATCTGCTACTGCTGGTGCTAACTCCTCAAGAGTAATCACCTTAACAGCCTGTCCCAGCCTGCCGAGATTTCTTCCTAACACTACTGGAGTATCAGGCGTTCTATAGCGCAACAAAATATCTCTAGCTTCTGTTAGTTGCCAAGTACGCTCTTTAGAAACAGGATTGTAGAAAGCGATCGCAAAATCAGCTTCAGCCGCCGCAGCAATTCGTTGTTCGATAATTGACCAGGGTTTCAAAATATCCGAAAGAGAAATCGCACAAAAGTCATGTCCCAAAGGCGCGCCAATGGCGGCGGCGGCGGCTTGCATCGCTGAAATGCCAGGTGCTACATGAATGTCGATACTATCCCATTCGGGTTTGGTATGGCGATCTAGTACCTCAAAAATTGCTGTCGCCATCGCATAAATGCCGGGGTCGCCAGAAGATACCACAGCTACATATCGCCCTTCGGCTGCTAAATCCAGCGCCATTTCCGCCCGTGCGATTTCTTCGCGGTTGTCGGAATCATGGCGTTGCTTACCTTCAGCGAGGGAACCAACTAAATTCAAGTAAGTTGTGTACCCTACCAAATCAGTAGCAGACTTGAGGATTTCTTTGACTTCAGGAGACATCCACTGTGAACTCCCTGGCCCCGTGCCAATCACGGCTAATCGCCCGCGTGGTTGACCAATGGTGCTGGGATCGATTGGGTGGGGAGAAATAGCGATCGCAATTTCAGTTTCTGCTGTCGAAATTAGCTTTCCAGATGTACCTGTAGCCGCAATCGCTACAGCTTGGGCAAGGCTATAACCTTGAGATTGTAAGTTTTCTAGTTGATTTGAGGTAAAAAAGCGCGCAGGCACTCCCAAAGCGCTAGCAACCGCGTGTATTGCATGATTTGCAGAGATATTGATGGGTGCAAATATCCCTGCTACCGATGCAGGCGCAAGTTCCGCATCTGCTAGTAGTTGCTGCACTGAAGCAACTACTTCATCATTAGTTCCAGAGATGTCACTGATAGCGATCGCAATTGTTGCTGGGTGATAGACCAGACAATTTGCTGTAGGATGTGACAAGCGATCGCTAATTTTAATAATCAAATTTCCATTGGGGTCAATGGGCAATTGACTGTTACTCAACCAAGGTGCTGTTCCCTCTAGCTTCACCTGCGCCCCAGCTAACAAATCCGAGATAAATGTTTTGGCATCATCTGGGTTAGCCAAATGATAGCCAGGAGGAGGAGACAACAGCGCTGTGCGAAAACGGATGTCGCCAGTAGTTGTAATTGCGGCTTTGACATCCAGTACCTCAGCAATGCGGCGTGCCAAATCATTTACCCCACTTAATCCACCTAACAGTGGAACAACCGCGCTACCATCCTCAGCTACAGCTAATACTGGCGGTTCTTGCCGTTTATCTGAAATCATCGGCGCTAGAGTTCTGATTAAAATACCAGCCGCACAAATGCCAATCAGCGGCCTTCCCTCCGCAAACAACTCCCGCAAAGTCTCGCCGAAATTACTAAAGCTGACATCAACCTCCCAAGTGCGACCCGCCAAACCATATAACGTCGCCCCTGGTAGAACGCTAATAATTTTGCGTGCTACAGCCACACTATTCTGACCAAGTACCACAACAGCAGGTGCAACCTTCGGCATCATAATAATTCTAGAACTCTATATAGGTATATTGGAAAACGTCGATATCTTTCAAATCAAACCATAAATGAAGTACAGGCGAGACAAAGCAGGGCTGTTTTATGATGAATCAGCCTGAAAGAATTACAGCAAATCGCTGCTTTAAAAAAGATTGTATTGTCTAGGTTGCTATGATATTCTTTATACCAACACTTGCACCTTGAAAATTTCATAAGTACATATTTTTTACCCATAACTTAAATGGTTAGTTTCCTGAAACCATTTTGTTAAGAAATGTAACCTGAGGGGGTCTGCCAAAAGCCCAAATACTTATTATTTCGTAGACCCCCTCAGATAGCTTACTGTATAAGGGTTTGAGTTACTTGAAGACTAGAGTAATTGTCAATAATGATGTTCTGTTGACAGGTAAAATAGACCCCCCTCAGTTTTGCAGTTCTGTAAGCCTTATTTGGTAAGCCTTCTGTAAAGGTTGGGTTTTAAATCACTTACCCCTCACGGGGATGGAAACCGGCAAGCAGGTTAAAGACACCTGAGCCAGCTATTGTGTTTTAAATCACTTACCCCTCACGGGGATGGAAACTAGCAGCCATGTTTCTGTGGGCAGAGTTTGTACCGCAGTAGTTTTAAATCACTTACCCCTCACGGGGATGGAAACTTTGTCTCCCTGCATTGATTTGATCTCTAGCAGCCATGTTGTTTTAAATCACTTACCCCTCACGGGGATGGAAACTTGATGGATGCACCTACTTGAGAAGGTGTTTCAGCAAGTTTTAAATCACTTACCCCTCACGGGGATGGAAACGTTAGGAATTTGGAAACTAAAAAGACTAAGGAGTAGTGTTTTAAATCACTTACCCCTCACGGGGATGGAAACTATAGTAGGATTGGAGGGAAACGAGAACGGAATTAGTATAAGTTTTAAATCACTTACCCCTCACGGGGATGGAAACTTTCGCCGCTCATTTGGGTTGATTGGCCCAAAGTGTTTTAAATCACTTACCCCTCACGGGGATGGAAACATTGCATTTAGGATGGAAATGTATGTTTCAGTCCTTTGTTTTAAATCACTTCCCCCTCACGGGAATGGAAACTATGTCATGATGTTCATGATTGGCATAACCATTCACGAGTTGGTTTTAAATCACTTACCCCTCACGGGGATGGAAAAAATGAGAAGACTTAGTGATACGATCGCATTTAACAATAGTGATGAATGATAAGGGCAGTATTTTTTCAGCAGACGAGATGGTAGCTGCGATGCCCAATGCCCCATGCCCAATACCCAATAAAACTTGAACCAGTAAAAGATAATTTGCTAAGATTTCCAATGCGACAACATTGAAACTAAGCAACTCTTCATTACCATGCCAACATCTGCAATTGACGCTAAAGACGCAGCAGCTATCCAAGCGGTAAAGGAAGGAGTTGCTGTATGCGATCGCTCTCACTGGGGACGCATCCGTGTTTCTGATGATGAGCGCCTCCGCTTTTTACACAACCAAAGTACTAATGACTTCCAAAGTCTCAAGCCTGGGCAAGGCTGCGACACTGTGATGGTGACATCCACCGCCCGCACGATTGACTTGGTGACTGCCTACATTTTAGAGGATGCAGTTTTATTATTGGTTTCGCCTAACCGCCGTGAATTTCTCATGCAGTGGTTAGATCGCTATATCTTTTTTGCTGATAAGGTGCTATTGACCGATGTGACTGATGAAACTGCAACCTTGAGTCTCATTGGTTCGGGAAGTGATGCCATTATTGAAAGATTGGGTGCTGGAGCAATTATCGGTCAACCCTATGGTAATCATGTTTTAGTCAACGGTGGAGTAATTGTTGCTGTAGGTAGTGGCTTGGCTTCCCCTGGATATACCCTAATTTTGCCTGTCTCAGAAAAAGAGAGGATTTGGAGCGAAATTTTAGAATCTGGAGCAATAGAATTGAGCGATCGCGCTTGGAATTTGTTGCGAATATTACAAGGACGCCCGACTCCAGATGCGGAACTAACAGATGATTACAATCCTCTAGAAGTCGGTTTATGGCAAACAATTTCCTTTAATAAAGGTTGCTATATTGGACAAGAAACTATTGCCCGGTTAAATACATATAAAGGTGTAAAACAACACCTTTGGGGAATTCGTCTGGGTGGACCTGCGGAAATTGGAGCAGCGATCTCAGTAGGAGATGAAAAAGTTGGCAAACTCACCAGTTACACTGAAACAGTCGACGGCTACTTTGGGCTAGGTTACATTCGCACCAAAGCAGGGGGTGTTGGCTTGAAAGTGCAAGTAGGAGAAACCGAAGGTGAAATAGTCGCAGTTCCCTTTGTTTCTCACGAATATCCTTAAGCACGAGAAAACTAACGAACTAATAGCAATTTGCAGTTGTATAGATCACTATAAAGCTGCTTAATTGTTGTGCCTTGACAATAATTGAGTCTTCAAAGCGGGTAATTCATGCAAACGAAAAGCGCTATAGCTTGATGCATGGATAACATACCGATAGATAGAGATAAAAGACAATATATTGATGAAATATCACACCATTGATGAACTTCTAACCAATAATCAGTCTTGGGTTGCAGAAAAACTAGCCTTAGACGTGAACTATTTTGACAGATTAGCCGAAGGGCAAAAACCACCTTTTCTTTACATAGGTTGTTCTGACAGTCGTTTACCTCTGAATAGCTTTACCCGCACAGAACCCGGAGAGTTATTTGTACATCGCAATATTGCTAATCAAGTTTCGCTAACAGATATGAACTTCTTAGCAGTTTTAGATTATGCGATTTCCCATCTTCAAGTTAAACACATCATTGTTTGTGGACACTACGGTTGTGGTGGAATTAAGGCAGCTTTAGAAGGAAGCACCACCGGAATCATTGATAACTGGGTAAATCCCATTCGGGAACTTTATTTACACAACCAACAAGAGATTAATGCTTTACCAAACAGAGAAGCACGTCTAAATCGATTAGCAGAAATCAACGTTCTGGCGCAGGTTAAGAATCTCTACCAAACTTCCATCGTCCGCAAAGCACTCCACGAGCAAAAAGCCCCGACAATTCATGGTTGGGTGCTAGACATCAAAACCGGGTTAATCAAAGACTTAAATGTTTCCACCGTGCAATGGCAATTACCTTCCTGTCCTTTGTTTGCCAAGCCGTCTATAGTTACTCTGCGTGAGATTCATCCCACAGAAGGGGTTGCAGGTTGTTGTTGTGAAGAGACACATCAGCTACGATGAGCGATCGCACAGTTATAGCTTGCAATTCATCTAATTTAAAACGTGGAATTTGCAGTTCAAAGATTAAGCGATCGCCTTCACAACCCCATCATTCAACCTCAGAACACGACACTTCGAGTTCGGAACACGAAACGTCGAGCTTTGAACTCGGAACTTCGAGTTCGGAACATGAAATGTCGAGCTTAGAACACGAAACGTCGAGTTCGAGACACAAAACATCGAGCTTGGAACTCGGAACTTTGAGTTCGGAACATGAAACGTCGAGCTTGGAACACGAAATGTCGAGTTTAGGCGATCGCGCTTGAGAATTTCCTCATCAATGTTACTTTTCTGAGGCGAGGCGATCGCGAAGATATGCTAAATTTTCACGAACATTAACAGTCTTGGGATGATTTACCCCTAATTGTCGCTCACGAATACCTAAAGCTTGCAGGTACAGGGGTTCGGCTTCGCTGTATCTGCCTTGGGAATCGTAGAGTCCCGCCAGATTGTTCAGGCTAGTAGCAACAGATGGATGTTCCTCACCCAGCAAGCGTCGCTTTAGTGACAGAGCTTGCAGGTACAGGGGTTCGGCTTCGCTGTATCTGCCTTGGGAATCGTAGAGT
>NZ_MTAW01000101.1 GCF_002154725.1 Nostoc sp. 106C
ATCTTCTCAAATTTTTGTCCTGCATAGCTTAGAGTTGCCTTGTCACCCTCTAAGGGCTAATATGGAGAGTTTTACCTGACGATGAGCCTGTATCAATAACAACAGAAGCTGTAAAGTTAGATACTGGCTTTCATTCAGATGGGCACGCAGGGTTGTTTGGTAAGATACAGGAAACATTTTATCAGCGGGGAGCGACAAAAATGCTCCCTATTTTTTGTCCTCACCATTTTCTCAAAGTTTTGTCCCGTATAGCTTAGAGTTGCCTTGTCACCCGCTAAGATATTAGCCAGTGTCTTTCCGCAACCGATTCAATATCAAAGTCGAAAACGTAATTTGCAACGTTTTTTAAAATTGCCTCAGATCAGCATCAAAGTCTTATGGTTTCCATTGATTAAATATTGGATTCGACAAGAACAAACTGGACGAGGTTTAAATCGAGAGCAGCGTCGGCAATTAAAAAAACTCAAGCATCAGAAATATGGCTATTGGATCATTGCAATGGATCGAACCCAATGGAAAGGTCGCAATGTATTCATGGTGAGTATCATCTGGAGAACCCATGCCCTACCTTTATATTGGGAGGCCTTAAACCATCAAGGCAACAGCGATTTGAAGACTCAAAAACGTCTATTAAAAGCAGTGCTTCATCTATTTAAGAACTATCCGGTTCTGGTGTTGGGAGACCGAGAGTTTCATAGCCCCAAATTCGCTGACTGGCTTGAATCCAAGGGTGTATGTTTTGCCCTACGTCAGAAGAAAGATCTTCATTTCCAAGCGGCGTTAGATCAGGAGTATCAGGTGCTCAAAGATATTGGATTTAAACCTGGTATGTCCCAATTTTATCAGGGTGTATTGTGCAATAAAGGTGACTCTTTAGGGCCATTTAATGTGGCAGTCTATTGGAAACGAAAATATCGTCACAAGGGACCCAAAGAACCCTGGTATATTTTGACAAATCTGCCCACTCTTCAACAAGCATTGGATGTCTATTGCTGTCGATGGGGAATCGAACAACTGTTCAAGGATTGCAAAACGGGGGGCTATAATTTAGAACAAGCAAAAGTGAATGAGACTCGGTTTTTAGCCTTGGTATTATTAATTGCCATTGCTTATAGTTTGGCCACTCTCCAAGGAAAATGGCTCAAGAAATTCAGGATAGATGTTTACGTTGGACGTATTAAAGAGCACAAAGATAAGACTCCCAGACAGAGTGATTTTAGCCTTGGACTATATGGGCAACGGTGGAAATATGGGATGGAATTATGGGCCGATTGGGCGCTGAATCTGATTGCGCTCAAACCTCATAAACGCCTCTATTTTCAGCGAGGCTTTTATGCTCTGTCCCTTTTACAACAGGCTTTGTAGTAGGTTGTCACCCGTTAAGCAGTCCTACATTAAAGGGGGATTGAGTTATGTCAAGAACAAAATAAATATCTTGAAAGTACGTAATTAATAATCGAAGTTTTTCCCATATTTTTTATATCTTTGACATCTCATACCAAGAACGCAGCATTGCTAAAAAATCATTGGCAATTTCAGGAGATTGGAAAATCCGATCAACTTCATCTAATCCCAACATCAAAGGTTGGTTAATTTCTGCTAGAAGATAGTCCTCAAAATAGGTAGTGCAGCTACCTTTGCTTCCCAAAAAATCGCTATCCCAGTAATCCGCTAGCTTGTTGGGTAACTTCAGACTTCGTCCCACGGAGGCACAAAACCACTGTAATAACTTCTCTAAATCAGTAAAAATCTTTCTATCTGCTATAAGTTTTTTTATTATTATGTGGTACTTTACGATATCTCAGCATATTTACAATGCCACCTGCGCTTTGTAAATATATTTGGGCTAGTGTATTGTCAAAGAAAGTTTTATAGTGCGATCGCCCGGAGCACACTGTCCTTCGGGCAATCGCAGGCACATATCCCCTTTCACCAAAAGTGCGGGAGAAAACTCAATTTTTACACTCTCCGTTTCAGCGAGACTAAGTACGTTCTGAGCTAGACACTACATTTGGAGCCTCCGAACGGAACAAGGGAATTGCAGCTAAGGCGGCTACCAGGACGATCGCAGCAAAAAGGAAGAGCGCCGCGCTCAAGCCCAGTCTCAGCACCTCACCAAAGAGAAAGCTGCCGACACCAAACCCAATAAATAAAGTGAACACGTTGAGTCCCATCGCCTGACCGCCGCGCTTTCCACCCAAGGAAGTCACAATCCCAGCAAGCAAGGGTTGTGTCATGTCATAGCCAAGGGACAAAAGCGTTACTGCCACAGCTGCAACAACTAGAGGCAAGTGGAACATCAAAATAGCAGCTGCAACCCCTGCGATCGCAAACCCAGTAGGTAGTAGCCAACTGCGCCCCCAGCGATCTACAGCGCATCCAATCATTGGACCGAGTAAAAAACCTGGAACACCGTAGCCAAGAAGTGCTAGACCGATGCCGACTTCCCCCAAACCGTAGCGCTGTTGGAAGTATAAACCGAGCCACGTGTAAACCCCTGAGTGAAAGATGCCATTGAGCAGCACGTAGGCATAAGTTCGCCGTCCCCGCCCAGATCCAAGTAACATCTTGTAAGTAGCTAACAAGTCACGGATATTGTTAATGGTCGAGCGTGTGGCATTCCCCAGAAGATGCCGTTGAAGGTACAGCAGGCTCAACACAAGAGCGCCAAGAATACCAACCCCAAGGAAAATCCCACGCCAGGTGATGAGTGGCTCAAGCAAAGCTCCGAATGTTGAACCGAATGCCATACCTCCAGCCATTGCTCCAAATATCCAGCCCATCGGACGTCCCCGCCGCTCATAGGGATATATGTCCCCTATTAATGTCAGCGCTAAAGGGATGACACCGCTGGCACATAGCCCGGTTAAGAAGCGCCAGAAGAT
Organism: Nostoc sp. 106C; assembly: GCF_002154725.1. GTDB lineage: Bacteria > Cyanobacteriota > Cyanobacteriia > Cyanobacteriales > Nostocaceae > Aulosira. Next base: position 2,886 of record NZ_MTAW01000101.1, read on the forward strand.
GAGCTGTGAGGCTGATTGTGCCGTTGTTGTGAAGCAAGTTAGGACAACAAACGCCAGCAACGAAGTCAGTATGATGCGCCGCCGTCCAATTTGGTCCGAGAGAAAACCATAGATGAGTGACCCTATCCCATAGGGAATCAAATACGCCGGGACTATGAGTCCAATCGTCTGGCTAGAAACCTTGAACGCAACGGCGAGGTGAGGGATGAGCGGTGCAACCATGTAGGCTTGAAAAAAAATCAAGAATGTTGCTGTCACAAGAAGCCGTAGCAAACGTTCGCGCTGGTCTTGACTTTTTGGTGCTGTTAGTGGATATTTCATCCTAATTATTACTTCCCTTCTTAAAACAACTTAAGTGAAAAGTTTTGACACCCTAATCGGAAAAATCACCACGTCCCAACGTTAGGCATTGACACCCAAGGTTCTGCCGGAGGAAGGGATTGTCCTGCTTGGAGTAATTCAATGGAAATTCCATTTGGGTCTTTGATGAAAGCCATACGACCATCTCTGGGAGGACGCAGGATTTGAACTTCATTCGCTTGCAGGTGCTGACAAGTCTCATAAATGTCATCAACCAGATATGCTAGGTGTCCAAAATTGTTACCTTGGATGTAGATTTGTTCATCCCAGTTGTGAGTTAATTCAATTTCTGGCGCACCTTCATCGGTTGCTAAAAAGTACAAGCTGAATCGTCCGTGTGAGTAATCCTTGTGTCTGAGAAGTTTCAGCCTCAATTTATTGCAGTAGAAATCCAAGCTTTCTTCCAAGTTTTTGACCCTAATCATGCAATGTAAAAACTTCATTGATCTAATACTCCCAAGTGATTTTTTAGAAACTCAGACAAAGTGATGCTACTGACAGAATTCTCTTTAGCAATGTGAATGTGGTCAGGCGCGTTATATCCCCAAGTTGCCCAGTAAGCGCTGTATCCAGCTTTTTGAGCTTCTACCACATTCAAAATGTTGTCATCAAAGAAATGCAGTTCGTGAGGGGGAATGCCTGACAAATCTGTAATCTTGCGGAAAGCTTCTATTTTCATTTTTTGTTCGCCAAAAATTTGGCTTTCATCAAACTGAATACCTGCACTGCTGAGGATTTTCATTACCGAGTCGCCGTCTTTAGCGGTAACGATATAAACAGGCAAGTCAATTGTGGTTAAAAAAGTTTCCATGCCTGGATATAAAGTGTGAGAGCTCAACCATTCTGCCTCTTTCTCCCTTCTTACCTTGTGTCTGTAGGCAGTCACATTTTTTGTGAACTCATCTATAACATCTGAGTTAATTGATTGGTAAACTGCCTCAAAATCCTCTTGCGTGGCAATTGGGGTTGTATAGTCAAACAGTGGAACAGCGAAGTGACCCAGGTGTTTGGCGAAATTTCGACAGTGCTTAAACCGTTCACAAAATTCTACTGGTATGGCTTCTAAACCTTGGGCACTGAAGTCAGATACATCTTTACCATCATATCCATTCCAGGAAACTAAAATACATTCCTTCAATCCATTACAAATCAATCCGTCGAAATCCAAAGCTATGACTTTCTTCATCAGTTGTTCCTCCTAGTCAGGTGTTGATTGGGTGGCTCTCAATTGTTTTAAAAGCTATACAGCTATCAAGGTTGTTCGACAAAAAAGTCCCCCCTACCCCCCTAAGAAAGCAGGGCTGTTTCATTCCCTAAAAGGCTTACAAATGCAAGGGTTCAGTCGATGAAAAACAAGCATGTTTTTCAATCTTAGGCATCAAAATGGTCACCAATTCATGACTTTTACCCTGATATTTATCGCCAATGATATTGACAAAATACATACCATTACGAATGAAACGGCCCTGCCCTAAGAAAGGGGGTTAGAAATGTGATTGTTGAATCAAAAAATTCTGTGGGAGGACTCTTCTCTCGAGTTGAAGCGGGAGGAGAAAGGTACTCCTTGCTAGCTAATGATTAACTCTGGCTGTTTGTTACCGTTGATGTGAGCTTTTTCTGTAGCAGCAAACACAGCTCTCATAAACTTACCAACCTGACCGTAGTAGGAACAAGTAATAATATTGCCGTCAGTGACCACATCTGCATCGATAACATTAGCACCAGAGTTAATCATGTCATCCACCATCCCAACGTAAGCGCAGACAGTCCGTCCTTTCAAAACTTTGGCGGAAATCATAATCCACGGACCATGACACAAGCCAGCAACAATTTTACCTTTCTCTGCCATTTGATTGACGAATTGCAACACTTTCTTGTCTTGTCTGACGCGATCGGGTGCTTCATGACCCCCAGTGAGAATGACAATGTCATACTTATCAACGGACAAATCGTCGAAGGAAACCAGTGGTAGGGCAGTTTTATCCATTGGTAAGGGTATTCCATATTTACCCTTAACTGGGGAAGCTGCCTTAGTTGCAACATCTACTGTATACCCTTCTTCTTTCAAGCGGTAGTAAGTGTAAACTACGTCATGATCTTGGAATCCAGGACCTGTGATGATAACTGCATTAGACATTTGAGACTCTCCTAATCGTTGATAATGGTTGATCGAGTTACAGATTGTGAGCGATCGTGAAGTAGAGATTGTCTGGCTCTAGCATTGACATCGACATAGTGCCAGCCTGAAACACTTGAATGTCATGAGTAAAAACATTCTTTATGCCCAACGAAACAGCAAAGATTAAGTTGCGATCGGGACGGCAAATAATATCCATCCCACCTTTCACCCCAAATCGGTATTTGTTGGAAATACCAGTGGACCGGATTTTGGCGTCACCCAGAAAATCGATCTGATTGATCTCACCTATCTTGTGGTCTAAAGTCTGCGTCTCGTAGAGTCGCCCCTGCCGTCCATACTTGTCCTTGGCTCTCACCAAATCAAACTTGTTCCGAGGGGTTTCAATTTCTACTAATTTTAAAACAGAATCACCAATGTTTTCAGTGGAATGAAACGCACCTTTGCGGATATGAACAAAGTCCAGTGCCTCAAGGATACGAGTTTCAGCCAAGGAATGGAATTTTGCAGTACCCTCAAGACACAACAAAACAGTTTCCTTCCGGGGATGGCAGTGCATTGATGTCGATTGTCCGGGAAGAATGTCTAGCTTCCACACATCATAAAAGAGGTCAGCGTAGATGCGACATTCACGTCCCCAGGGTTTTTCAATCAAACCATCCAAATACAAATCCAAACCAAATTGTTCAAAGTTTAGTTCTAAACCTTCTGCCCTTGCTTCACTTAACAGATTCACATCATGGATAGAAGGATGCACTACGTTCGTAATGCCAACAACTTTCTTTTTTGGCGGATCGACTAGTAACTCCATGTTTTGCTCCTCATGCGTTGAAAGTTGAAACTCAATTCATTACAGCGTTTTGCAACTAGATGGAATACACCCCTCCCTAACCCTCTCCTTATCAAGGGGTGGGTGCCGCTAGGCGGGTGGGATCCATACAATTGAAAACTGCTGTAGCCTCAAGATTTATGTTTTGCCCCCTTCCCCCACAAATTCAGGGGAAGTTGAGCATTCTCTTAGAGTGTTAAAGGGCTTTCTAAGCTTTTAGTGCTTAATTTCTGAGCTGTTAAAAGCTTGGCTACCGCCTCAGCCACACCTTTTGTTGATGCTGGATTTTGTCCAGTGACAAGGCATCCATCAACAACAACATTGGCTTGCCAGTTGGGTGCTTTTACAAATTCCCCACCAGCATTTTTCAGACCATCCTCCAAAAGAAATGGCATAACTTTTGTTAACCCGACAGCTTCTTCTTCTTCATTGGTAAAACCCGTGACTCGCTTGCCTTTAATCATGAAATTGCCATCCGGATTTTTAAGTTGCACTAAAGCTGCAGAACCATGACATACTGCCGCAACCACTTTGTTTTGAGCGTAAGCAGTGGGAAGAATACGTTGCAACTCTGCATTAGCAGGAAGATCCCACATAGTCCCGTGCCCCCCTACTATTAAGTAAGCATGGTAGTCTTCCACTTTTACTTCTTTAAGTGGTAAGGTATTCTTAGCGTACTTGGCATAAAGTGTGAATTCTTCAGAGAGACTTTTAAGGTCAATTGGTGCGTTTTTTCCTTGAGGTGAAGCCACCGTAATATCCAGCCCCGCCTCAGATAACACTTCATAAGAATGTGCCAACTCTGAAAGATATAAACCTGTGGGTTTTCTTGTATCTCCCAAACGGTTATGGCTTGTCACTATCATTAAAACTTTCTTTGGCATGATGACCAATCCTCCGCCTCTGTGTTTAGAAAATTTCAAGTTTATTTATTTTTATTGAAGCGTTTAGGAATATACAGCAATTGGTAACTAAGAAAATTTTTTTATTTGAGAAAATCTCAGTCGTTGAGTATTTTTCAGTTTGTTCTGGACACTCCATTGCTAACCGTGATCGCCAATTTTGTACCAGTTTTTCTGTAGCGGTTTTGCGATCGTCTATCATTTTGTTCTTCCCACCCATTTTGGCTTTGCCTCCGTGTTTTAGGAAATTTAAAGCTCTCTTATCTTTAAAAGAACATATAACAATCTCAGATTTTGGTAAGTCATAAAAATTTTTGGGACTGAGAAAAATCTCAGTCGTTGAGATTTTCTCTGTTTCAAACATACAACCCTATCAAGACATTTATACTTGAAAAAAATGGTCTTACCAAACACAGATAATACCGTTTCTTAGTGAATCTGCAATATATTTTCACCCTGCATACACCGTTCCTCCAAAGCATCGGAGGGACTACAGGGGGGTGAAATATTGTGCAAACTATGTTGACCATCATTAGTTAAAAGTCTTATGTATGCCAAATGACTAATGACAAAGGACGATCTTTACCAGTTAGTTAACTTTATTTGTACCGACTTACTTAATTAGCGGATTTTTACAAATCCTGCCTTTTCAATTAATTCTTGACCCTGGTCAGTTTTCAACAAATTGGCATAGGCTTTGCCAGCTCGCTCCTCGTCTTGACCATTTTGTTTAACAATCACAAACAAATGGCGGGTAATTGGGTACTGAGCACTTTTGAATGCCTCCTTGTTCAGCTGGTTGCGCTGCTTTGGGCATTGAGAAGGAGGGACGAAAGGTTCCTTATAAGGAGGCACCAGTTTAGTCGCTTGACGTCCAATTGGCAGAGATTTAACCCAGCATTGCGGTACAACTTCTGGTGCTGAGCCGTAGTAGATACCACCTGGATTCTTAATTACTTTTTGCAGCGCTTCAGTCGTTGTGGGAATAAACTTAACGTTGGAACCAAACTCGCCACCTCCCAAAATATTTTCGACAAAGAATTTAACTGTGCCGCCATCTTCTTTATGCCGGGAGTAGGCAGTAATTAGCCGGTCAGGACCACCGACTTGATTCCAGTTGGTAAACTTGCCAGTGTAAATACCCTTGAGTTGCTCGATAGTGATACCATTGAGCTTAATATCTGGATTAACTGCCACAGCAATTGCATCAATTGCTACGGGTATTTCACTAAGGGTGAAGTTTCTCTGCTTAGCACTCTCGTAATCCTCTGGTTCAAGCCCACGAGAAGATAAAGAAAAATACAGTTGACCGTCTAGCAACATTTTGATACCGATGTTAGAACCATAGGCACCAGTGGAATGTGACAGGTAGCGCAGTTGAAACTGTCGATGGGCATTTTCGATGGCTTGTTCCACTGGACTGTAAATGGGGGCAAAAGAAGTGCTGCCGCCGTAGCTAAATAATCCTCTCGGAACCTGTACTTCCTTAAAAGTTTTAGGATTGTCTACTTTTGGCCTTGGAGGATGAGGGGTAGGATTAATGACTGCTGTTAACTTTGAAAAATCTATAACTAGGGGTGAAGCAACAGCAGCCAATAGCGCCAACACTGATAGAATAACTAAGCGAACAAGTCGAGATTGCCTTCTTCGGCGAAAGAATGACCAAATTGAACGCTTATTTTTCTTTAACTCTTGAGTTACCCAACTCGAATTAAAAACAGCCTCATAAATACGATTGGAAACTTTTAACTGTCCCCCAATAACACTGACCAAATCCGATCGCACCAGTTCCATATCTTCGGGGCTGTTATCACTTTGCACTTCTCCATGCTCCAAAATTCCCTGATACCGTCTCAGCAATTTATCGCTTTGCTTACTATTAACAATCAAATTTTGAATCTGTCTCAAATGCTCTGACGCCTCTTTAAATTCCCAGTTTTCAATTAAGTACGATCGCACTAACCTTTCAACCTGCTCTTTCTCCTGCCCTTTGAGAATAAAAGGTTCGTCTTGCTTGAGAATAATTTCAAAAACTTTTTTTGTGAGTTCTTTTTGAAGAGATGTCCATGAAAGCACTTCTTTTGTGACAGTAGTAGGACTATAGACTTTTTTCTCTAATTCTGAATTTATACTACTGACATAGTTAAAGATATCTTGTTTATCCTTTTTTGAAATCATTTGAACTCCTTAAAAATTTTCTATAACGTTGTAAAGTAAAAAATGCTTTTCTTGCTTCTTCAACAAATGTTTGTTATCATCAGCCCATGCTGTAGCTTCTTGCAATTTTTCTCCAACCAAAAGCTTAGAGCGATCTTTCCGCTTGGAATCCAACCAAGCGATGAGTTCTTGGGCATAAGGTCGCGAACTACGTGCTAACAATTCATCAACCCAACTCTGATTAAAAACCAACTGGTAAGTCCGGTTAGCAATGCTTAATTTACCGTTAATATTTTCTACTAACTTCAATCTCAGTAGTTCTTCTTTTTCCTGACTGCAATCTTCTGCTACTTCTTCTTGTCGCAAAATTTGTTGATACACTATCAGCAGCCAAAAAGAGTCATGCTCGTGATTTTCGAGAAGCCGATCTCGAATATCCCTTAAAGGCTTTGCTGCCTCTTCCACTTCCCAGTTGTCAATCAAATGAGTTTGTACTACCTGCCCAATCTGCTCCACTTCATTCTTGGCAAGGATATGAGATTCACAAATAAGTTTACAAAGGGCTTTGATGAGCAAGGGATTAGGCTTTGTCCATAAAAGTATTTCTTCAATGACAATACTGTAGGGGCTTTTGGTTTTTTCCTCTAATTGAGGAAGCCATTCTTGTAAGACCTCAAAAATACCTACTTTATCTTTTACTGTAGAGCTTACTAGGCTGTCAGTAAAAGTCCTTCTAACCCAATCCCGATTGAAAACTTCTTTGTAAATACGATTAGAAACTTTTAAGAGCCCCTGCTCATTAACCACTAGCCTAAGTTTAAGCAACTCCTGTTGTTCTCTACTACCGTCTTCCGCCACACCATCTGGCTGCAAAATTTGCTGATAACTCTCCAGCAGCCGAAACCGATCGCACTCTTGATTATTTTTAAGACGATCACAAATCTCCCTCAAAGGCTTAGCAGCTTCTTGAGCTTCCCAATTGTCAATCAGTTGCGATCGCACTAAGTTATCAACCCACTCTGCTTCAAAACCTTCTCTTGGAGGTCTTGAAGACTTTAGTAGTCGAAAAATGGTATCACTGATTTCTTCTTGACCGCCTGTCCATGACAGCACTACTTCAATAACAGCTTCGTAATTGCTGACATTGGATAGATATTCTCTAGCTCTCTCATCAAATCGTCGGCTGGCATATAAAAAGTCATAGTCTTCTATAGTTAAGTTTCTTCCTTCTTTCCATGTATCTGCATCCCTATATTTCTGTCCGTATAACAACTTGGACTGATCCAAGCGTGTAGATGTAGACTTTAACCAAGCGCGTAGTTGCTCAGCATAAGGTCTTAAATTCGATAAAGATTCTCGAACCCAAGTTTCATTAAAAATAGACTGGTAAATGTGGTTACAAACTTTTAAATTACCATTCTGTTTGACTACCAATCCAGATATCCGTAATTCCATTTGTTCCGGGCTATCCTCTGCTGCTACTTGCCCCTGTTTCAAAATTTGCTTATAAAGCTCCAGTATTTTAACAGATGACTTACTTTGCAATAAGCGACTGCTAATTGTCTCCAAATGACGTAGCTCATCCTGGTCTTTCCAATTCTTAATGACCCGCGATCGCACGAGCGACTCTACGCTGTTCTTTTCATGACCCTCCTGAATAGTAGATTTTGAATCTAGAACAAGTTGACAAAGTTTTTGAGTAAGAAACGGCTGTCCTCCTGTCCAACTCCATATTTCTGTCAGTACAGCACGGGGATCGCTAACTTTACCTTCTAATCCCTCCGCTAATTTCAAAGCTTCTTCCAACTTAAAGGGCTGCAGTTCAATAAGTCTGCCAATATTAAATGGCATCCGAAATGTGTCTTGAATTAACTCCAAGGGTGTTGCCGCTCCTAACAGTACAAAGGTAAGACGCTTGTAATCTGTTTTTTCAGTACGTTGGTTATAGCAAAAGCGAATAAAACTTAAGAAATCGTCTTTAATAAAATCTAATGAAATAATTTTGTCAATTTCATCTATAAAAATAACTATTCTTTTAGATATTCTTACTAATAATTGTGATTCAATTAATTTTATTAATCGCTGAGTATAAGATAAATTGTCGTGCTTATTCCACCAACTTTTTAAATCAAAATCTATTATTTCATCTATTTTTTTTATCAACTCATATGCAATACTGTAGTACCACCTTTCTTGAGTAATATTTTTTTCAATACCCTGTAGGTCAATCGAAATACAAGCGATGTTTTCATTTTGTAGCCTGTGTTTTGCCTGTACCCGCAAACTGGACTTTCCCATCTGTCGTGCGTTTAGTACATAACAATACTCACCATCATCTAGAGCATCATAGAGGTCTGTATCAGCTTGTCTTTGAACATAGGTGGGATGTCCAAAAGCTAAGCTTCCCCCACCAGCTTGATAGCGATAAGCAAAATTGGCTTCTATTTTTATCATGCATTAGATGCTCCATTTAGATAAATACGATTCTCAGTTTTGCTGTGAAGAATATTTGCACAATTTAATGAAAACTAAACACAGTACAGATAAATATTGCCTAGTATATTTGTCCTATAAATGTTCCTGAAAGTACATACGATAGAGTTCACAGGAAGGCTTCGCATTATTGTCTTCTATATGTACTAGTCCCATACGCTTTAATTGAGACACCTGCTTTGGCTCTAACTGGACTGACACCGAGTTAGTTGCTCCATTGATTACCTTTTTCATCGCTGTAGCTAGTTCGGTATGCTGTTTTAGTTTCTCCAAAAGATTCAGCAGATGGTTGCTATAAATTCCCGAGAATGTGTGCGCTTGTTTTAATAAATCCTCCAGAGTGGTTTGCGGAGAATTTTTGAGTTCTACAATAGCTTTATTTAATAGCCTAGGATTTCCGCCAACAAGGTTTATTAAAGCGATGACATCTGTTTGACTTAAGGCTAGTCCATGCTGCTTTACTAGCTCTATGACTTCTGTATTTTCAAATGGTCGCAATTCAAATTCCGTACCAACGTTAAATGGTGATTCATAAATTTCTAATGGAATATAAACATCTGTGGAGTAGGCAATAACCAACCGGAATTTACTCCATATTTTGTGAATCCTAGCCTGTTCATACCAATACCGTAGCAAACTAAAAAATGGCGACGCAATTTGAAAGTATGGAAAAACGCGATCAACATTATCCAAGCCCAAAACAAACGCACTGTGGTCTATTTGAGCTAGCAGACACTTTTCAAAATAGTTTGTACAGTTGGGGTTGCTACCTAGTTTTTCATCCCACTCATAATCTATTTGATTACGTAGCTGCAACTGTGAATTAACGCTATTACAAAACCAAGGCAAGAATTTATCCGCAGTGGAAAAAATGTCTTCATTTGCTTGCGAAAGATCCAAAAGTACTTGTCGGTAGTTATAGCTTTCTGCTTGTTGTAGAATCTCTTGCATTAACCAAGTCTTGCCCATCTTGCTTGGGGCTTTAATCCGAATCAAGGAACCTGGCTGCTTAATCAAATCGTAGCAACGTTGTTCGATAGGAGGTCGTTCCACATACAAGGAGGTTTTTGTCGTTTGTTCTTCAAGAGGGGGCTGTTCTGCTCCGCTACTCTCCTTAAGAACGATAAGAGTCCCCTCTTTGATTAACTCAATGATGTCAGGCACGGCATTTCTAATCAGATTAATGAGCTGATGTCGCTTGCGCGAGCGCTCACCCATTCCATTGGTAATGCCAAAGTCTTTGTAAAGCAACCTCAAATGCTGACTTAGAGCATCATCTGCAATTTGAAGGTCGCACATGATTTTTTCGTTTAGATCATTTTGCAGGACTTTCTCCAATACCATTCGACGTTTGAGAGGTAGCTCTTTAAATTTAGTAATCACCTGTTCTCTGTTCATACGTTCTTTAATGCTCAACCACAACTACACCAAGTCTTTACAAAAATTATGCATTTTTTTAGCATTTTTGTTGCAGTGTTAACTAAAGCCTCTGTCAATTTGTGTTAGGTTTGGAAAGTGAGTTTTGGTGTACCAACGGTTTTGTGTCCTAAACCTGCCTGATTATCTACAGGTATGACATATTCTTTAATTGACCATTGCAGTTCAGAAATAATGCGTAAAAAATAAGTAAAAAGTTAACCTTACTCTAGCACATTAGATTTTATATCTATCCGTCTATCTAAAGTAGTAATTATCTTAAGAAGAATGGCAGTTTCTCTCAAAGCTTCCGATCAAGGACTACAACTCGTGGATGCAGTTAGGCGCAAGCGGGGCTGGGCAAAAGCGAGTGTGGAATGGCGTGAGGCAGCCCAAGTTGCACCAGCTAGCTTGAAGAGGTTTTGGCTAGGACGCCCTATTAATAAAGATACCTTTGTAGCGATTTGTAAAGCTGTGGGAGTAGACTGGCTGCAAGTCGCCGAGCTGCAAAACGAATCTGAACTTGAAGACCAAGGACAAAGTCTACAACCTGTAAAGCCTTTATCTTCCTCCCTTGACATTGACTGGCGACAATTAGCCCAAGAAATGCTCATCGATCGCAAAAGGTTAACCACCAATCCTTTAACCGTTAAAGATGGATTAATATTTAACATAGATGAGATTTTTGTACCTCTGCGATTGGTGGAGCGACAGCAACAAGCTAGGCGTAGTGGCAATGTTTTTCCAGAGCGAGGGTCGCAGTTATATCAGCCAGAACGCCAGTACGAAGTTGCAAGAATGTTTCAGCAGGATGAGTTTTTTGAGCAAATCCTGCAGCGAAGGCAAAGCCCCATAAGCCAAGGGCGACGGTTAGCCATTCTTGGAGAACCAGGAGCTGGCAAAACGACCCAGTTGCAGACTATAGCAAATTGGGTGTTCAAAAACACCAAGCAAGACATAGCCATTTGGATCGCCTTGGCAGATTTGCAGGGGAAAACCTTGGAAGCTTATTTACTAGAAGATTGGTTGAAAACTGCTACCCGGAAAGTGCGCGTCACGGAAGCCATGCAGGAAGCGCTCTCGCAACAGTTCAACCAAGGTCGGGTATGGCTGCTGTTAGATGGTGTAGATGAGATGGTCACCAATACTGCCAACCCGTTAGCTGAGATTGCAAACCAACTGACTGGTTGGGTTGCCCAAGCGCGAGTGGTTCTGACGTGTCGGCTAAATGTTTGGGACGCTGGTAAGAATGCCTTGGAAAGTTTTGATGCCTATCGCACTTTGAATTTTAGTTATGGCGATGTTCTTTCAACAGATCAGGTAGGGCAGTTTATTCACCATTGGTTTAATAACAACCCAGAACTAGGGAACCAATTAAGAGCCGAGTTAGACCAACCGGGACAAGAGCGCCTCAAAGATATGGTCAAAAATCCCTTGCGGTTAGCGCTATTGTGCCGCACTTGGGCTAGACGACAAGGAAAATTACCCCACACCAAAGTCGCACTTTACCAGCAGTTTGCTGAAGCACTCTACGAATGGAAACAAGAAAGATTTCCTACAACGTCGGCTCAACGCCAGGAATTGAATGCGGCGCTAGGACGATTGGCAAGAAGAGCGATCGCCCAAAACTCATCTCAATTTCGACTGCAACATCACTTCATCTCATCGGAACTAAGCGAACGGGATGAGGAGGGTTCCCTGTTTCATCTGGCGCTACAGCTAGGTTGGCTAAATCAGGTGGGAGTGGCGGCAGAAAATCCCGATGAAAAAGTTTATGCCTTCTTTCATCCCACCTTCCAAGAGTACTTCGCAGCGCAAGCCATACAGGACTTTGAAGAGTTCCTCAAATCAGATAACCGCCGTTTATTTTTTGAGCCGCAGGGGAAGGAGCTAATTTTTCTCTGGTGGGAGCGAGAAGATGTACCACAGCAGCAAAAGGAAGACTTTATTGATGCATTGATTAAACAGCTGCATACAAGCCCAGATAATGATATTCGTTGGCGAATTGCCAGGTACTTAGGCGAAATCGATGCTAGCACCGAGACTGAGGAGATCGTTAATGCGCTGACCAACCTGCTGCACAACAGTCAAGATGGCTATACACTTTGTCAAGCAGCTACAAGCCTAGGACGAATCGACCCTCAAAACTCGGACGCTATCAATACTTTAATTGAGCTGCTATCTAATAGTAATGACCCGTGGCTTCGTCAGCGAGTTGCCAAGAGCTTAGGGCAAATTGCTCTTGGCAACTCCAACGCCATTGAGGCTTTAACTCACTTACTAAGTCCAAGTGAGGATGAGTGGACTCGTCAACAAGCTACCAAGAGTCTCTTGGGGCAGATCGGTGCTGTCAACCCAAAGAAGAGCGAAGAGCTAAACGCTTTGCTGCTTGAAGCAAAACTTCAGCCGCCAAAGAGTAAGGAGGAAAGGATAGCTTTAACAAAACTAATTAATGGAATTTTGGAATCAGACAGACTTTATGGTAAAAGTAAAGTTTCCCCTGATGTTTACAATCAGGCACTTGATGCAGTTTTATCAGAAGTTTGTAAGAAAATTCGTAATAACGATCCTAAACAGGACGACGTAATAACATGGGTAAATTTCCTACTAAGAAAGTATCTCACTTCCTCTACCATAAGAGAAGAGCGAGAATTGTCTTCTAATGCTAAAGATACATTAGTACAATTTGAAAATATTAAAAGCAAGCATATACCGGGTCGCCCAGAAGCAAACTTTCAAGCATTGGCAAAACGACGAGATGCCGGAGAATCCTGGCAAGAGATTTCAGAAGATTGGGGAATTCCAGTTTCACAACTGAATACTTTTTACAATCTTTGTGCCAAACACTTTAATCCCACCCTTAAGGAATACTTACAAAAGTATCAATAACTTGGGTAGGTAAAGTAAAAGTAAAAGTGAATAGTTCATGACTTACTCAGAACAACACTTAAGTGTAACCCTTCCTCTGCCTCCCGAAACTCATCTTATCGCTGATGAGTTTGGGGAAAATCAAGAAAATATCCAGAAATATCAAGAGGTATTGTTAAATACTTTAGCAGTTTGTACAGTGCATTCATACTTGCAAAAGCTGGGTATTCAAACAGATTTGGAGGCAAGTGACAGTTGGAGCCATAGTATGCAGAGTTGCATGAATATTGCCGATTTATGGGTAACGAATATGGGGAGGTTAGAGTGCCGCCCGGTGTGGCCAGAGGCACAGGTATGCCCGATTCCAATAGAAGTTAGGAAAAACAGGATTGGTTATGTAGTTGTACAGATTAGTGAATCACTTGAAGAAGCAACAATTTTAGGATTTTCCCAAACTCCATTATCAGGCAATTTAAGAATAGACGAATTACAATCCCTGGAATATTTAATTGAACTCCTCACACCCGTGAATTTGAGCCAATGGTTGCAGAATGTTTTTGAGGCGTGTTGGCTGACAGTGGAAGCACTTCTGAATCTGGAACCAAACGAGCTAGCTTTTTGTTGTAGAGGTGCTTGTAGAAGTGCTCAAGAGTTGAGAGCCAATGAACCGGACAAATTAGCAGTTGGTGTTAGGCGAGCTAAGCTGATTGAGTTGAAGAGGCAAAGTGCTCAAGAGCAGGTAGTTCTTGTTGTGAAGGTGATGCCTGCTGCTGATTCAAGAATGAACGTCTGGGTGGAGGTATATCCCACTACTGCTCAAACACATCTGCCACAAGCTCTCGAGCTGATAGTCTTAGATGAGGAGAGGGCAGTTGTAGGAGAAGCCATAGCGCGAGACAACAAGAATATTCAATTCAAGTTTAGTGGTGAACCAGGAGAACGTTTCAACGTCAAAGTTGCTTTGGATAATGTCAGCATTACCGAAGCATTTTTAATTTGAGGCTAACAGTAAGCATATCGGTACCGAGCATGGCAAAGTTAGTTGTCCTGAAACTAGATGGTGATTTTGCTCAGCAGGGATTTCGGGTCACTTTGGAGATTGGAGATGAAGGAGCCCGCCCCTCAACGGCAATCACTGGCTTGTTGCCCCCAGCACCAGAACTGGTCACCTACTATGAGCTTTGGCAGTCCAGCTACCGCAGTCTAATGGTATCTGCCAGAATCAAACTTGAAAAAGTTATTTACGATGGTTCCGTTGACAAGGGGTTAGAGACCTGTAGCGACTCAGCCCAAGCGTTGCGCGATCGGCTAAACACCTGGCTTAAATCCGAGTCGTTTCGTCCTATTCGAGAGCAATGGCTCAAACAATTAATGCCCTCGGACGAAGTGCGGGTACTAATTTGCACCGAAATTAGCCAGCTACAGAAGCTTCCCTGGCATCTGTGGGATTTACTTGAAATATACTCTAAAGCTGAAGTCGTTCTGAGTGCTTTAGAGTACGAACAACTAAAATCCAAGGTAGTTACCCACAGAAAAAAAGTTAGAATCTTAGCCATTTTGGGCAATGGTGCTGACATTGATATTCAGAAAGACAAGCAGTTGCTAGAAAAATTACCCAATGCAGCAACAACCTTTCTAGTAGAGCCTCAACGCCGAGACATCAATAACCAATTGTGGAACAAACCCTGGGACATACTGTTTTTCGCCGGTCATAGTTTAACTGAAGGTGACACAGGTCGAATCTACATTAATAAAACGGATAGCTTAACGATTTCAGAACTCAAGTATGCCCTAAAGAAAGCCGTTGCTAGCGGGTTGCAACTGGGCATTTTCAACTCCTGTGATGGGCTGGGTTTAGCGCGAGAACTACTTAATTTGCATATCCCGCAAATTATTGTTATGCGAGAGCCTGTACCAGACTTGGTAGCACAGAAATTCTTGCAGCATTTTCTGAAAATCTTTGCTGAAGGCAAGTCTTTGTATCTGGCGGTACGAGATTCCCGAGAAAGGTTGCAAGGTTTAGAGAATGAATTTCCCTGTGCCAGCTGGTGCCCAGTGATTTGCCAGAATCCGGCAGAAGTACCTCTAACCTGGCAGGAGTTGTGCGGTACAACTGAGCGCAAATACCAATTTTCGCTAAGTAAGCGTATCCGACCCACAGCCCTCCTGGCAAGTGTGGCGATAACCAGCCTGGTGATAGGAGTGCGGTACCTAGGGATGCTACAAATACTGGAGCTAAAGGCTTTCGACCAGTTAATGCGACTGCGACCAGATGAACCGCAGGATCGGCGGCTGTTGATAATCACTGTTGATGAACAGGATATTCAGTATCAAGACCATTCGGGGATGAAGAGGCGAGGATCACTATCAGATACGGCACTCGATAAACTTTTGCAGAAACTAGAGCCGTATCAACCGCAAGCCATTGGCTTAAATATCTATCGCGATTTCCCTGTAAAGCCTGAGCAGCGGAATTTAGCCACTCGTTTACAGCAAAATAAGAATTTTTTTGCCATATGCAAAGTCAGCAATTCTGAGGATAACAACCCAGGCGTTTCACCCCCTCCTAAAATCCCAATAGAACGCCAAGGGTTTAGTGAGTCGGTGAGAGACTCCGATACGACTCTCCGTCGCCATCTATTAGCGATAACACCAGCTTCCACATCCCCTTGTACTACACCCTACGCCCTCAGCAGCCTACTGGCATTTCACTACCTGGAAAAAAAGGGTATTTCTGCCAAGTATACCCCTCAAGGGGATTTACAATTAGGCAACGTCGTTCTCAAACGCTTGCGATCGCATATGGGTGGCTATCAACAAGTGGATGCGCGGGGCTATCAAATATTGCTCAATTACCGCTCTTACGGTCGTTCGCCTTCAGAAATTGCGCCAACACTCACGCTCACAGAAGTTCTTAGGGGTGAGGTTAAGTCTGAAGAAGTGGAAAACCGGATTGTCCTTATTGGTGTAATAGCACAAAGCACTCATGATTATATGAGCACCCCCTACAGGGATAGTCAGGAGTTTAACCAGGAAATACCAGGGGTGATTGTTCAGGCACAGATGGTGAGTCAAATTCTAAGTGCGGTTTTGGATAAGCGACCCCTGTTATCAGTCTGGCCTTTTTGGGGCGAAGCTCTCTGGATTTGGGGCTGGTCTGTGGTAGGAGGCATCCTCGCCTGGCGCTATCGGTCACAACTACATTTGGGAATGGCGGGAGGAGGGGCACTCTTTGTCTTATACGTTCTTTGTTTTGGTCTCTTCACCTACGGTATTTGGGTACCTCTCGTCCCGTCAGCTTTGGCAATGGTTGTCACTAGTGGCAGTGTGTTAGTCTATACTCGATCTCAAAGCCAGCGACAGCAGCATACATCTGTAATTTTGAGCCATGACTGAGATAAAGTTGCCTCTTCAAAAAATGAAACTAGCCTTCGCTATCACTCTAGTACTGATGGATTTCTCACAAGTACAAGCACACTCTGCCAAACCTGTCATTCTTGTGCAAAGCCCGACCCTCAACCCAAGCAAACAATTAAACGAACCATTGATATTCAACACACCACCCTCCCCACCTCCCCCACCCCCCGACACTGGAAAACCTAGTCGGCGCACTGACACAGGAGGTCGTTTGACTTCCCCAGTAAGTACATTAACTGGAGTTTAGACTAGGCAGCAAGAAATGACCCAGCAGTGCTGAGTTTAGAAAATACAACCTTCAAGAACGAAGATGTTTGAGATTAGGCAGATTTTTGTTGTTCTTTGCGTGGTTCAGTAGCAGTCTTGTTAACAGTTGGATATCGGTTTTTACGGCTACGGCGTTTACCTGGTATCCACCCTTGCGAATTTCCGCGCGGTTTGGGTGGAACAGCTGGAGTACCAATCAGCGCTAAAATGCTCCCCATTGTCTGGGCAACCCTTCCTGTCACTTAAAGGATAATGTGGTTCTTGTCAGATTTTGGTGATGATGAAAGGTTACGCACTTTAAGGCAGGAGGCAGATGGCAGAAGGTTTTAAAACGTTTTCTTATCCGGGCGTGGGATTTGTGACTTCAAGGGGCGATCGCTTACGGCTTTCTTGTGATGCAGATGTTCTGTAATCCAAGCAAAGCTTTAATTGTAGAAATTTTTTCTTCCTCTTCCTTCTGCCCTCTGCCGTCTGCCTTACCCCAACCAAGATCACCAAAAGTGATACTGTTGGCGAAAGTGTTACAAACTCACAAACAAATGTGTTACAACTAAAAGCCGCAACACAGATTGAAGGTTTGAGCTTACGTAATACTTAAAAATACAATTATGTATTACATTCGCCAACAGTATCAAAAGTTGCCAAGAACCACATTATCCTTTAAGTGACAATTTTCAACCATAAACTGACCGCTGCGGACAACTTATGGTTTCAGTTGTGGGTTCGCAGATTAAGTGAAATTTTCCGAACGCAATAATAAGAGTTTTGGCGGATTTGTTTCGGACTTAGTGAAACTGGATTTGCAGACTAAGTGAAATTTACCTACCAAATTCGCAGACTTAATGAAATTTTCCTCCAAAGTAATAATGAATGACTGAATTTCTTACTGTACAAGCATTGTAGCTTGTTACAGCCTCGAATGAATACCAGATGAACTCTTGAAAGCTTGAGGCTAATTGTAGACCAAGATGTTTACCTGGCAAGCTATTGAGGCTGTGCTCCAAGAAAAATAAATTTCACTTAGTCTGAGATAAATTTCATTTAGTCTGCACAGATTTCACTTATTCTGCGAACCCACACACACACAGGTGGAAGTGTTGTGTGTTTGGGGAAAAAGTATTAATCGTAGTTTTTGTCGGATAAAAGATAAGAGTTACTTATTTTGTATTCCAGGCGATCGTGTATGATGTCACTGAAAGCATAAGATGAGCAAATTGCTCGCTTTATGCTTTCACGCTCGGG
>NZ_MTAW01000156.1 GCF_002154725.1 Nostoc sp. 106C
TCTATGCCCTATCCCTTATGCAGCAACCTTTATAGGTAGGTTGTCACCCTCTGAGAACACTAACTTCGCTGGCGGCTGCATATTTTTGATAAAAAAAGACAGGCAAACTGCCTGTCTTAAAATAAATGAATTCGCAAATAATTTAGAAATTCATCTCAGCAGCTTGGACTTTCTCAACCTGCTTCTTCTTCAACACCAGCATGACTTGAGCCATCATCACAAGTGCGATGAATGCAATCAACCATTTGACTCGATTGGCATCTTGCAATACAATTTCTCCATCTGTTTGACCAAATCCACCAACGTTAGGATTGTTAGTCAAAGCATCACCAGCTTTCACAGTTTGCCCTTCGGACACAATCAGTTCTGGTCCTAGAGGAATCGTATCAGAGACAACTTCACCAGAGTCGGTTTTGATGCTCAGAACATATTTGACGTTACCGTCTCCATCTTCTTCTTTGGCAATCTTAGAGATCGTACCAGCAGCAGAAGCGTTATAAACTGCGTTGTTGCTCTTTTCACCAGTTGGGTAAACTTGTCCGCGTCCCCGGTTAGCACCTACGTGAACTGAATATTTACCGAAGTGGATATTTTTATCAGTTCCGGGGTTAGGGGAAAGAACTGGGAAGACGATTTCCTGATACTGTTCACCAGGTAAGGGCCCGACGATAACAACGTTTTCTTTATCTTCGCTGTAAGTTTGGAAGTAAGTATCGCCGACTTCTTCTTTAAGTTCTTCGGAAATCCGATCTTCGGGAGCAATCTTGAAGCCTTCGGGTAGCATCAATACCGCACCGACATTTAAGCCGACTTTAGACCCATCAGCACCTACCTGCTGGACGCTGGTATCGTAGGGGATTTTCACCACAGCTTTAAACACAGTGTCAGGTAGCACTGATTGGGGAACTTCCACTTCTGTCGGCTTGGCGGCTAAGTGACAGTTGGCGCAAACAATCCGCCCAGTCGGTTCGCGGGGGGTTTCTGGATAGGTTTGCTGGGCCCAGAAAGGATAGGCAGCAGCAGACTGCGGAAGAGCTAAATCGCTGGTGAAGTAAAATGTCACGGTAGCGATCGCTATGAGCAATGTTTTGACTATTGCTCTAGTACTGCGAGTAAACCTCGCTGTTATCGAAGCATTTCTCATCTCTATAAGGGCAACGATTCTCTCGTGAATTAGTCATTAGTCAAGGGTCATTAGTCAAAAGTCAAGAGTCATTAGTCATTACTCCCGATCAAAGGACTAATGACCAAAGACAAATCACAAATCACCAATGACAAGATAATTAAGCCCACCAAGGTTCTTCGCCGGTGCGGAAGTCGGTTTCAGTCCAAGGACTAACGACGACTTTGTCCTCTTGGACTTTAGTATGAGCCAAAGCCAAAGACAGAGGTGCTGGACCTCGGACAACTTTACCGGTGGCGTCGTATTGAGAACCGTGACAAGGACATTTAAACTTGTTCTCTGCCACATTCCAGGGGACAACACAACCTAAATGGGTGCAGATGGCATTAATGCCGTAATCGCCGATCGCCTCTTTGCTTTCTACGACAAGATAAGTGGGGTCGCCCTTGAGTCCTTGAACTAGGGCGCGATCGCCTACATTATGGCTTGCTAGAAATTTGTTGACGCTAACATCGTTGCCCAGCTCGTCTTTTGCCGTTGTACCGCCACCAGCGCCACCAGTAGCAGGTGGAATAAAATACTTGACAACGGGATACAATGCACCCAGAGCCACTCCAGTGACGGTTCCAAAAGTGAGCAGATTCATGAATTGACGACGCCCCATATCGGGCACGTCTGCTGATTCAGAAAATTGAGCCATAATCTACGCGCTCTTTGTGTATTTTGTTAAGCATTTTGATAAGAGTACTAGTAGTTGAGCAACTCTTATCTAAGTCGAAATGCTAACGCCCACAAAAATGCCATACTTCTCTGTTCCAAGATATTTCTAGCATCTTTTCTGTTAGCATTACATTTCTTTATATCCTTATCATACTTGAGTTACGGAACTTAACATCATAACTAAATGTAAAATCTAATTGAGACAACCTATGACAGGACAGGAATTACGTCAACTGTTGCTTGATAAGTGGGGACGCTCCTACGATGTGCAGTTACGGCGATCGCAGGGGAAAATATTTCTGCAAGTCATGTGGAAATATTTAGAGCAAGCCTCTTTTCCTTTAAGTGAAGACGAGTACCAAGATCATCTTGAGAGCATTGCCAATTACCTTCATGCCTTAGGTGGGACAACACAAGTCCAAACATTTATTACACAAACACGCGATCGCCCCCGACTTGGCAAAGCTGTAAGTATTCCTCTTGATTTGGGTGAGCGTTCTTCAGAATGGATATTATGAAATACTCTTGACAATTAACTTCTTTAAAGATATATGTACAAAGCTAAAAGGATTGCTATGTAAGAGTTACTATAAAATTCTTTTGCCCAAAACTACATCTCTATCTGGCTGAATTAAAACAACTTCACCACGATCAAGAACTACCCCTAAAACCAAAACTTCAGACATAAAATCTGCAATTTGGCGAGGTGGAAAGTTGGTGACAGCTAGTATTAATTTGTTAACTAAATGCTCTGGCTGATAAAGCTGAGTAATTTGGGCACTAGATTTTTTAATGCCCAAATCACCAAAGTCTATCCAAAGTTTATAAGCTGGTTTTTTGGCTGCGGGAAAATCCGCCACTTCGATAACTTTCCCAACTCGAATCTCGACTTTTTCAAAGTCTTCATAGGTGATTTGTGGCATTCATTTCCCTGTCAGCTTCACTAAACCAATCCCACCAAAATAAAGCCCTAGCACTGCACCTGCTAAGAGACTTTGGGTGAGAGGGTCAGTTGAAGGTGTGAGGACAGCACCTAAAACCACTGCACCCATAATTACATAACGCCAACCAGAAAACATTTGTTGAGAAGAAACGATTCCCAAAGCACCAAGCAGTAATTGAATAACAGGAATTTGAAATGCTATGCCTGTGCTAAATAATAACAACAAAACAAATTCAAAGTATTTTTCAATTGACCAAAGTTGTTCTACTACATCTGCACCGTAGCTAATAAAGAACTTCAAAGCTGCGGGGATAAGCAGAAAATATGCAAAGACTAACCCAGCCGCAAACAGCACACTCGACCCTAAAACTACAGGCCCTAGCAAGCGGCGTTCCCGGCGAGTTAGTCCGGGAAGCACAAACTGAATAATTTGGTAAAGGATGAAAGGGGTAGAAAGTAATAAGCCACTGTAAGCTGCAACTTTTAAAGAGACAAAGAAATATTCCCCTGGAGCAAGTTGGAGAAATTTTACTCCCTGTGCTGGAACTTCTAATAGCTGGACAATTGGCCTGACGTTGAAAAAACAGCCTACAACACCGACTGCAACAGCAATTAGCACATAGAAAATCCGTTGGCGTAACTCCTCTAGGTGGTCGAAAAATGACATTTCGACTTCATCTGGCAACTCATCAAGGGGATCAACATCAGAGTTGCCATATTCTTCCACGTCAATATCGGGTGAAGTTGTAGCAGCTGCATCTGGGTACTCCCCTGACGAATCAGACTGCGGTACAGTGTTTAAGTTTTGTGGCGTCATGATTCAGCGATTAGGCAACATTTGCTAACTATTTTACTGGGGAAGCTGTCAGGAAGAATGGTTGAAGAGTCATTGGTCATTTGTCATTTGTTATTCTCCTTTTCCCTGCAAAGTTCTGATGCCTTCAGCAACTCCTTCCGGTGTACGGAGGAAGCCTCGCAAGAGACTTCTCTCCTTGTCTCCCTTGTCAACGCCACTTGCTACAACGCGGGGAACCCGACGGACAGTTTGCTCAAGTCGGGAAACCCGCCCACGCAACTGTCCTCCGCAACGCAGTGGCTCCTCCTTGTCTTCCTTGTCTTCCCTATCCTCTTTGTCCCCTCCTTGCCCGCTGCTTCATTGTCACTAATTACTGTGTGGGCAATTTAGGGTGTGTAGCTGAATATTGTCCAACTAAGGCAGAAATTTCTGGGTTGTATAGCCGCAAATAATTCCAGTAGTTACCTAACACTTGACGCACGTAATTTTTGGTTTCATCAAAGGGGATTTTCTCGACAAATTCATCTGGGTCTTGTGTCGGTATAGTTTGCAGCCATTTGGAAACGTTGCCTGGGCCAGCATTGTAACTGGCGATCGCAAGCAAGGAGTTATTGTTATATTGCTGATGAGTATGGTCTAAATACCAAGTTCCCAGCATAATGTTGTCGTTAGGATCTTCTAAATTAATTGTTTTGCTATCTACCTTGATTTGTGGGGCGATCCATTTAGCTGTGCTTGGTAAAACCTGCATTAAGCCAGTAGCATTGGCGATAGATTTCACTTTAGGTTCAAACCGCGACTCTTGACGAATCAAAGCTGTTACTAACAAAGGATTGAGTTGACGTTGAGTAGACCACTTTTCAATCTCTTGGAGATAGGGAAAGGGATAACGAGCTTGCCAGTAAATACTTTGTTTGCTAAGAGCTTGATATTCGGCTTGTTCTTCTGGAGTTTCTCGGTCTTCTAATTTAGAAATCGTATCAATTCCTAATTTATTTTCTCCTCTGGCTAGTTGCATTAAACCTTCGGTAAATTGTTCTGCTACCGTGGGCTTATCCTTATTTTGAAATTCTGTTTCCCATTGCAACCAAGCATCTCGGTCTTGCCCTAAAAGATATAATTCTTTGAAAGTTTCAGAACCAGCCGTTGGTACAGGACGTTGAGGTGGGACTACTTCCGGCTTTAGTTGGCGCACGGTATTAAAGTTACCCACATTCAGCCCCAATATTGCTGCGGATCGCCATGCGTAGTAAGAGTAAGGAAACTGGCTAATCACATATTCATAAGCGGTTTTCGCTTCTTGCTGTTTCCCTAACAGAGTTGCCCATTTACCTACCCAAAAACCTGCTCTAGGAGCCAAAATGCTGGTGGGATTGTTGGTGGTAATTGGTTCTGCCCATTGCCATGCACCTGCATAATCTTTGGCTGTGGCTTTTTCTTGGGCGATTTTCCAACGGTATTCTGCGGCTTCATCAGAATTGCTGTATTTAGAAATCAATAATTGCCATGCTTGCTGGGCGGACTTATTATCCTTGAGTCCTTGGAAAATTTTGGCTTTTTCTACTAATGCCTTACTAGCTGCATCAGGAAATTTGGCGATCGCCTGGTTAAGATAGGGCAAGGCGTCTTGACGAGTTTTTGCCATTTCTGCTAACCGCAATAAGGCAGTTCCGCTTTCTTGCGCCTCTGGAAATTGTTGCACCAGTTGCTTATAAGTCGCGATCGCTTTTTCTCGGTTTTTGCCAGATACTTGCAACCCACGTCCAGTACGATAGAGGTTGAGCGGTGTTTTCGGTGCTTTGGCATAAGCATCGGCAGCTTTGTCAAATACATTATTTGTCCAGTAAGCTGTAGCGATAATTTCCCAATCTTCAGGTTTAAGAGTGAAACCTTTTGCTAAGTCATCCAAAACACCAACTGTTCCTGGTTGGTTAGCAGCGTATTTTGCCAAAATTAATTGTAATTGTGGCTGATTGGGATTTTCTTGTAGACGCTTGCGGATAATTTCCCAGGTTAGAGGATGAGAAGGAAATTGCGCGATCGCTAAATTCTGTTGCTTTGGTTGAGCAATTAGATAGATGGCTTTAACTGCGGCTGCTGTTTTAGGATACTGTTTCAGCACTTTTTGCCGCAGATCTGAGGCTTTACCATCTTCACCTAGCAAGTCTTGCGCTTGAGCTTGTTTCAGCAAAATGTAAGGGGCCAGAAGTGGATAGTCTTTCTCCAACCCTTCTAGTAAAACCAGTGCTTTTTTCGCTTGCGTTCTTTCAATATAGTCGCTAGCCAAAAGATAACGAGCACGTTCTCGGTCAGCCGAGCGAGGATTTTGGGCGATCTCTGCTAGTTTTGCTGCTCGTTCTGGCAGAGATTGTGATACCAGTGGGTACACGGCTGATTTGGCTTTGCTGGTTTCCGAAATCTGCTCAGGTGAATTATTGCCATGTTTTAGCCATTGCCCTAAGGATTTTCCAATCTCAGGTGCCGACACCATTGCTCCGGCTAAAAAGGCACATAGTCCTGCACCAGCAATTAGAGGAATTGGATTTTTTTTAAGCTGCTTCAGCATGAATACCCGCTGAAAATTTCAGGTGAATTTCTTGAAACTTTAGCATTACTGACGGTCAGTGTCGCCACTTTTTCATTTTTGATTTTTAATCTCATCTCAAACCAAGCAAATCTCCGAATTTTAAGATTTGCCATGATTGGACTTACTTCTAGCGCATTAGCGATCCCATAACATCTATCTCTTAGTAGAGGATAGACCAATTTTTCCGGAAATGCAGCGTCGGCAACACACTTAATGAAAGTTAATTTATCTTTTGCTCTAGGTAGCCTTTATCTAAAATATCAGGCGAAATACTGAAGTAAAAACCGCCAATACTCAGGCGGGATCATCTGTAACTAAATACCAAAGAAAAATTACTGTGTTTTTTAACTAGTAAGTTTGGGTGAACAAATTATATGTAGTCTAACTTCTATATTCATTCATTATTTTTTATTGATATTCATTTAATAAAGCAACTCATGTATAGAAATTTTGTTTAAATAAAATAGCTAGAAAGATAATTAAATTTAAATTATAAAATTTAATTTAAAATTGCTAAAGTGCTTAATTTAAGCGCGCTGTAACATTTGTAAAAATAGTAAATCTTTAATAATATCTCTATATTTATACACTTTTGTAGTAGTTATATTGGCAGAGAGGCGAGATATAGCAGAAATTATATTCATCTTTAAAATATTTCCTAAGTAAGAGACAAATAGTGCAATATTTGCCTTATTGTCTATTCTATATATAAGAATAAAAAATAAGATGTCTTTAATCAAGCAGCTGAAAATTTTAGACTTAGTTCTTGAGCTTCAGCAGCAAATTCATCTGTCTTTGGAAAAGTTTACTGCTAGATATGGCGGACTACTCCAAATAGCTAACTGCTGTTTTAAGCAGAAGCAGAATGGATGGACAAAACTATCACAGCGGATTTGGAGGCAGATTGAGGAGTTGCTGCACTTTCTCAAAAAGCGCAGACAAATACTTAGTAACCAAATACTTAAAGAGTGAGGAGCAGAGACTGTGACCATAGAAGCAAAAGTAAATAATCCTGCTGCTCGGATTCTCTTAGCTAATAACGATGCGCAAATGCGCGATCGCTTGCAGCAACTGTTAAGCCAACGTTATCAAGTTTACTTAGCAGTCGATGGGATAGATGCTTTAACTAATATCCAACAATTAAAGCAGCTGCCTGACTTAGTGATAGCTGATGTGATGATGCCAAGAATGGATGGGTTGGAGTTGTTGCGATCGCTGCGCTCAAATTCGCAAACGCAAGATATAAGCATCATTCTGCTGTCAACAGGAGCCGAGGAAGACCTTTGTGTGGCAGCGCTAGAAGCGGGAGCCGATGATTATCTCAGTCAGCCTTTTTCCGACTCTCAACTGTTATGTCGAATCGAGGTAAATCTGAAGATAAGTCGGTTGCATCAAGCAACAGTGCAGCGACAGCAACAATTGCAAGCTGAGTTAAAAACTAAAAAAGAGCAAGTCATCACCATTTTAGAAAGCATGACCGATGCCTTCTATACTTTGGATCGTGATTGGTGTTTCACCTATATTAATAGTTGCGGGGAGCGCATCTTAGGTAAATCTCGCGATGAACTGCTGGGCAAAAACATCTGGGAGCAATATCCAGTATTAGCTAATACTCAAGTCTATGAGCAATATCATCGCGCTTGTGTGGAAGGTGTCCCAATTAACTTTGAATTTTACTATCAGCCTTGTGATTGTTGGTACGATATTCACGTTTATCCCTCAGAGCAAGGCATAAACGTATATTTTCAGAATATCAGCGAACACCAAACAGCGCTGCGCGATCGCCAGCAGGCAGAAGAGGCATTTCAGGAACAGGAAAGGAAATATCGATACATCTTTGAAGCCGCAGGTGTAGCGATTTTTGAAGAAGACTTTTCGCTGGTTAAAGCCGCCCTTGATGATTTGAAAGCCCAAGGCATCCAAGATTTTCGTACCTTCTTTGCCGAAAACCCTAAATTTGTCCAACAAGCAATGGGCATGGTGAGAATTACCAATGCCAATAATGCAGCGGTGCAGATGTTTGGTGCAGCAGACAAAAGTGAACTGCTGGGTTCGCTAAAACAAATATTTGTGCCGCCAACCTTAGAAGTATTTGTTCAAGAACTTCTTGTGCTCGTTGCTCACCAAACCTATTTTGAATCAGAAACTATTCTCCAAACTCTTCAGGGAGAGCATTTGAATGTCTGGTTTACAATCACGTTTCCGCCAGCAAATTCCAAATTTGACAGCGTATTAGTGAGCATGATGAATATCACTCCTCACAGACAGGCAGAAGCAGCAGTGCGAGCTAGCCAAGAACGGCTGAGGAGTTTCTTTGAAGCGAATTTAGTTGGGATTCTCTTTAGTCATGAGGATGGTAGCATTCTAGAAGCCAACGACGAGTTTTTGCGAATTGTCGGCTATAGCCGCGCCGATCTTCAAGCAGGTAGACTTAGTTGGGTGAATCTCACGCCACCAGAATACTTAGATTTAGATGAATTAGGTATCGCTGAAGCCAAAGTTAAGGGTACTTGTACCCCCTATGAAAAAGAATTCATTCGTCAAGATGGTTCTCGCGTGCCTGTTGTAGTTGGCTACTCCTTGTTACGCGAGTCTCAAAAGCAGTCAGTTACTTTTATTCTTGACATTAGTGGGCGCAAACAAACTGAGAGAGCGTTACACCAAAGTGAAGAGAGATTTCAGGCTTTTATGGACAACAGCCCAGCCGCCGCCTGGATTACGGATGCTCAAGGGCATATACTTTACCTGAGTCCCACTTATTACCGCACATTCCAATTATCAACAACCGACGTGATCGGTAAAACTGTCTTCGATCTCTACCCTACTGAAGTTGCTCAACAATTTCTCAAGAATATCAAAAAGGTTGTCCAGACAAATCAGGTCGTTGAGGCGATTGAGTTAGCCCCACTGCAAGATGGCACAATGGGCGACTTTTTGGTTTATAAGTTTCCCATTACCGATCCTTCTGGGCAAAGTTTAGTAGGAGGAGTTGCCGTTGACATTACCGAACGCGAACGCGCACTTCGACAACGCCAGCAAGCAGAACAAGCTCTACAAAAACATAGTGAACGACTGAAACTGCTCTCGGAAACAGCTAGCGATTTGCTTTCAACTGAGCATCCATTAGAGTTAATGAACGATTTGTTCGGCAAACTCGCAGCCCAGATGGATTTACATTGTTACTTCAACTATTTGATTGATACACAGGAAGATAGGCAAAAACTGCGCTTGAAGTCGTGGAGTGGGATTGACGATCAAGTAGCTGAGTGCATTGAATGGCTGGAACTTGGTCAAGGGATTTGTGGATTAGTTGCACAACAACGTCGTCAAATTGTTGTCAACAACGTGCAATACTCTACTTATCCAAATAACCATATCCTTTGTGCTTTAAAAATTACAGCTTATGCAAGTCAGCCGTTAATTGTTCAAGGAAAGTTACTTGGTGTACTTTTCTTTGCCAGCCGCACTCGTAGCCACTTTACCCCAGAAGAGATGGCGCTGCTGCAAGCAACTTCCGACCAAGTGGCAGTTGCTTTAGAACGTGCTGATTTGATGGCTTCTTTACAACAGCAAACAGAGCAATTAATCCAAGCTAACCGACTCAAAGATGAATTTTTAGCAGTTCTCTCCCACGAACTGCGCACGCCACTCAACCCAATTTTGGGATGGTCGAAGTTACTGCAAACTCAAAAGTATGATGAAGCAACTACTGCCCGTGCTCTGGAAACCATTGAGCGCAACGCCAAGCTTCAGACCGAGTTAATTGAAGATTTGCTGGATGTCTCTCGGATTCTGCAAGGGCAACTCAGCCTCAATATTACTCAAGTCGATCTAGCAACAACGATCGCCGCAGCTGTCGAAACCGTGCAGTTAGCTGCTGAAGCAAAATCAATTCAGCTTCAGGTACTAGTGGAACCAAATGTTGGTCAGGTTTCTGGTGATAGCAGTCGTTTACAGCAAGTCGTTTGGAACTTAGTTTCCAACGCTGTGAAGTTCACACCGCCAAATGGACAAGTAGAAATTCGTTTAGCATCGTTGGGTTCCGAGGTGCAGTTGCAGGTGCAGGATACAGGTAAAGGCATTAGCCCTGATTTTTTACCTTATGTATTTGACTACTTTCGCCAAGCTGATAGCACGAATACCAGGAAATTTGGGGGATTGGGTTTAGGACTAGCCATTGTCCGTCACCTTGTCGAGCTACATGGTGGCACAGTGAAGGCAGAAAGTCCCGGAGAAGGAAAAGGAGCAACCTTTACAGTCACGCTGCCATTAATACAGACCTATTTAGACAGCAATCAAGGTGATAAACAACTAGATGAATGCCCCGATCTCAATGGAGTAAAAGTTCTTGTTGTCGATGATGATTTCGATAGCCGAGATTTGATTAGTTTCTTTCTAGAGCAGTTAGGAGCAGAAGTTACCCAAGTGCGATCGCCTACCGAAGCTCTACAAGCCATAACTGAGTTCCATCCAAATGTCCTATTGAGCGACATTGGGATGCCAGAAATCGATGGTTACATGCTAATCCGTCAAATTAGAGCTATGCCTCCAGAGTTAGGAGGGGAAATTCCTGCGATCGCACTCACGGCCTATGCTGAAGATAGTAACCAGCAACAGGCACTATTAGCTGGCTTTCAAACTCATATTACCAAGCCTATCAACCCTGCGAATTTGGCTTTAGTTATTGCTCAAGCAGCAGGGTTAGAGGATAAGGACAAGGCACATGGGGACTAGGGGACAAGGAAGAAAAGGGGAAGAAATGACGAATGACAAATGACAAATGTCAAATGCCCAACTTACCTTTTTGCTAATTCTGGAGTCCGACCTTTTAAGCCAATCATGAATTTGAGAGTATAGATTTTTAGCATTGGCACTCGTCGCATAATCCATAAACCTAGACGACGAACCAGCAACACAGGTAAGAAGTTGTTAGAAAACATCCGATCTAATAAATCAGTGAAACCTAATATTGCTAGGTTTTCTCGTTGACGCCAGCGTTCATAACGTTTGAGGATTTGGATTTTGCCAATGTCTTCACCAGCTGCGTTTGCTGTTTGCAAGACTTGCGCTAAAGCAGCTGCATCTCGAATGCCTAGATTTAAACCTTGTCCACCAACAGGATGGCAATTGTGAGCTGCATCTCCAATTAATGCCAATCGGGGTAAGACATAGCGATCGCTTTGCATGAGTTGCACTTGGAAAATGAAGCGATCGCCTAGTAATTGCAACTTACCCATCTGATTACCAAAGCGACGGGTGAGTTCTTGTAAGAATTGCTCATCATCCAATTCACATAAAGCTTTGGCTTCTGCGTGAGGCGCTGTCCAGACAATCCGACAACGGTTTCCCGGTAAAGGTAAAATCGCAAACGGCCCGCTAGTCCAAAATTTTTCGTAGGCGGTATTATTGTGGGGTTTTTCTGGTTGGACAAAGGCGACGATACAAGATTGCCAATATTTCCAGCCTAGAGTTTTAATTCCCGCAGCTTGGCGAATAGGCGATCGCGCTCCATCGGCGGCTACTAGTAATTTGCTCCGAACTGTGTGGATCTGTTCCGCCACTTTAATATCGATGGCTACTATGTCTTGCTGGTACTGTGTGTTGACTACCTCTGCGGGACATAAATAAGTAACATTGGCGCAATCGCGGACAAACTCCTGCAAAGGATGCAATAGCGCTTGGTGTTCTGCTACATAACCCAACTCTGGCGTACCTAAATCTGCTGTTTCAAATTCCACTACTTCGGAATAATCGGCATCAGAGAGGCAAACACGGTTATATTGAGCAATTTCTGGTAATATTTTGTCCCAAATACCAATTCCTTGGTAAATTAGTGCGGAAAGCATGTGAATTGCGTAGGCTTGCCCTTTAGCTACTGCGGCTGATGTTACTTTGGCTTCTAGTAGTAGTATATTCAAGCCTGAATCTTTTAAGGCAGAGGCTAGGGTTAATCCAATAATCCCGCCACCGACAATTACCAAATCATAATCGTATCCCCGCTTGTCTGTGGATGTTTGGGGAGGGGTTAGGGTTTGCAAAAGCTGTGTTAGCGGCATTGTTAAGAGAAATTACAGCATTTTAACTATTATTCTGACGCAATGCCGGGGTTAAGAGCAAGTTATATAGCAATCCGCGTAGCAGTTGTGAAATGACTCGTTGAGTCAGGAAACAAGGATATACAAATGTACTTTGTTCTTTCACAAATGGAATAGGACTACTAAGTGGAACGGTGTGGAAAAACAAAACTATGTTAAGAAAAATCAAATAGGCTTAAATCCTCTTTCCTTCTGCCTTCTGCCTCCTGCCTCATCCCAACGATAAATATTCACGCCGACCTACTTAGGTTAACCAATTTCAACAAGAAAAAACCTCGCTGATTGCTGAGGAACGCGGCGAGGTTTAATATTATTATCTTGAGCAAAGATAAATAAAAAAGCTAGGTTGAAAAGCTACTATAAACTATTGAAAACATTAGTAATCAATGCTTTCAGATAGTATCCTTAAATGAAAGAACTTACTTTTTAGTTACTGCTGAACTAGTCTTGTGCTTGAGATGTTTTCTATGGTGTTTAACATGCTTAACTTTGCCACCATTAGCTTTAGTTGAGGCTACATGATGAGTCTTATGTACAGTTGCAGCTTCAGCTTGAAAAATGGGTGCAGACATAGCTACAGGGGTAGCGATCACTAGAGCAAAAAGTAAACCTTTAGCTAACTTATTCATGAGAGACTTACGATTTATTTAGTTAAAGAACCAACGATGTAACTATGGCAGAGTCATATGTCGATAATTTGTTATTTATATGAAGTTTCAGTGTATATTTTTACTTTAAGCTCTGTATTTATTGTAAATATATTTTTATTGCTCTGTTGGGATAATAGTTTAATTTTGTTAAGCAAATATCCATAAATAAAAAGCTATGTAAAGTGCAGATAAGCTAGAGAAAAACTATACTTACTTCTCTAGCACTCCTATTTTATTGGTGAATGTAATCGTAAAGAAACTATATAAGGAACAGAACATAAATTGGACTAGTAGGTCGCTTCTTCAAAAGACAAACCAGATTTTCTTAGGAGTCATCTCCAATTTTTTGAAATTTTAGTAGGCACTTAAGCTTCAAGACAAGGTGATTATTTCACAAATCAAACACTAGTTAGAGATGAATACAAGTATTTTTTAATCTGCCTACGATGCTTTGCTTGCAAGGTTTTCAATCTCTAGCAGATTCATTATGCTGAAGTCAAAATTCTAATTTTTAAAACTAGCTATAAAGCCTATTTAATTTCTTAATACTGAATTTTTGCTTCTAAATTATGCTATTAAATCCATAATTGTTTGGGCAATTTTAACTAAATTAACAATAAAAAACCTGCTACCAAAGGCAGCAGGCTTAAATGGTATAGTGTGTAGTTACGGGAAAATCAAAAAATAATTTTTTATCTGCTATGGAATATAGAAATTAGCAGCCATTGTTTATTGGCGAAGGTTGCTGTTTAAAAACCTCAAACTTTGGTTATTAAATAGGTTTGCGGTTAATACAGCTAAAAATAGAGCCAAGCTTGCAAGTTAATGCCAATTTCTCTACTTGATATTTTTCATATCTATTGAATAGCAGACCATAATAGTATCGCAAAATAATTTGAAATTATCTTGTTTTTTATATAAATTTTATATGTAGATTTTTATATTTTTCTCTGAAAAAATTGTTTCTTTGAACCGATATGTCATCCAACATACCAGAATTTTGATATAAAAATCTTATAGTTACTTGCACAAGACTCAAAATAAAAAAAAACTTTCATCATAGCAGCAAGCCCAAATATTAAAAAGCCTGTTTCGAGAGTAAAAGCACATTTATTGGCTTAAGCACCAGTGTTAGCAAAAATAAATTTGGCTTAAATTGAGATAAGCCAAGGGCTACAAGATAAACGAAATGTTCAATCTAAAAACAGAGCTTTAACCAAAGTATTTATGGGAAATGTCATTTATTTATTAACAGTCATACCATGTCATAGCCGTATGTCATCAGTTTGCAATTTCTATGAAATTTTTATGTCTGTTTTGGAATCATCCCAAATGTGCCAATACGCCACAGGTTTGGCTTGTGTAAGCATACCCTTCTAAGGTATTGCTGCAAAATTGGGATTTTACCTCTATTTTTAAATATGTGATTTAGACAACAAATTATTAATATTCTTCTAGGCAATACTCACAGCCATGAGACTTTCTGCCATATCAAAATTTGATGTAACATTTTGAACATCATCTAAACCTTCCAAAGTGTCAATTAACTTTAGAAGCGATCGCGCCTGATCGGAATCGGTAACTTCGACAGTATTACTAGGAATCCAGCGCAATTCTGCATCCGTTACCTTAAAGCCTTTTTCATTGAGAGTTTTGTTGAGAGTCTCTAAATTTCCTACTGCACTAAATACTTCCGCCATCTCATCCTCAGCCATTTCGTAAGACTCAGCTTCACCTTCTAGGGATGCTTCTAAAAGTTGTTCTTCATCAACTACTCCCTGGACTGTACAAACGCCTTTTTGCTCAAACATCCAGCTAACACAACCTGTTTCACCAAGATTGCCACCATTTTTACTAAAAGCGGCACGTAAGTCAGCAGCAGTACGATTGCGATTATCTGTAAGGGCTTCTACCAAAATCGCTACACCACCAGGGCCGTAACCTTCATAGCGAATCGCTTCTAGACTGGCGTTATCTCCACCAAATGTACCTGCACCTTTAGCGATCGCGCGTTCAATATTATCATTGGGAATTCCCGCCGCCTTAGCTTTATCAATTGCTGTCCGCAGTTGAAAATTGCCGGCTGGATCTGGTACACCACTTCTAGCCGCAACAATAATTGCCCGCGACAGCTGGGTAAAGGTCTTTGCCCTTTTTGCATCTACTACTGCTTTTTGGCGCTTAATATTGGCCCATTTACTATGTCCTGCCATAACCTGAACTTAACTCTATTTCAAAATTTAGGATATACGTAGGTTTCACCAAAATGCAAAGTGACTGGTGAAAATCCTGACCTCAGATGATTGTGCAACACTTGATTAAAATGCCAGAGTTGTGGCGATCGCTTTTGAAAATTGGTCATTAATCTACTTCATGTACAACTTTTTTGCGACTCCTCACCATCTCCAGCGAAAAAGAAAGAAATTACCACGCTACTTAAGACGCTGGGTGTTGCTGCTGCTAGTGGGTATTTTAACTTTAACTGGATGTCATGCTCTCTTGCGGCGGGCTGAAGAAGCAAAAGTGATTCATGTAACCTGCTACTATTTGACATTTAAGTAAGCAAATTTACCATTAATACCGTTTGCCTCCATCTTCAGTTGAGCAACATAAAACTCTTTTTGAATTACATCACCCACTGGTGTAAAAGCGATTTCACCAAGAGGAGTTTGATAAGTTCCTTTGAGTAGCTCCTTATTTAAGGCTGTACGTAACTGTGGCAGAGTCAAATTGCTAATTTTGCTTTTTTTATCTAAAGATTGCAGTGCTTCTACATATACCTGTAAGGCTGCAAAAGCTTGAGCGCTAACCTGGGGTGGTTCTCTATGGTATTGCTCAAAGTATGCTTTGCGAAATGCAGTGTTAATTTCGCTTTGATATTCAGGACTATAAGCTTGAGCAATAATTACGCCATCACAAAGTGTTCTACATACAGAAAATATATGAGATGTATTAAATCCATTACCACCAATAATTAATCCTTTATAACCAAGTTCTCGTAGCTGTTTAACTAAATTTCCTCCATCAACAGCCAACCCAGATATAATCGCTAAATCTGGTTTTAAATTAATCGCACTGCTGGCTTGAGTTTGAAAATCTGTATCTGTAGTTTGAAATTTTTGGACTGTGACTAAATTCAATCCTAAATCTTTAACTGTTTTCTGAAAAATTTCTGTTTCTGATTTATTAAATGCATCATTTTGAGCATAAAAGACAGCTACTCTTTTGATTTGAGGATTTTGTTTGAGTGCAGCTTTCACCGCATAAGGAGCGACGACAGCCACAGATGAAGAAACACGTGCGACATAATCACCAATTTCGGGAATGCCCTTAGCGGTATTTGATGCGCCGATAACTGGAACTTGATTGCGTTCTGCTATGGGGTCAACGCTAAAAGCTTGTTGTGACAGAGTAGGGCCAATAATGCCAACAACTTTATTTTGATTAATTAAACTTTGAAATGCATTAACGGCTCCAACTTCATCACCACCAGTATCTTGAAATATTAATTTAATAACTTTACCGTTGATACCGCCTTTATCATTAAAATACTTTTGAGCAATTTTTACTCCATCAGTTCCCTCTTGTCCAAGTAATGCGACATTGCTCGTTTGCGCAAAGGCAATACCAATAGGAATAGCATTAGCTGCATTTGATGTCGTTGTGGGATTATTTGCGGAATCTACACCAATACTGCCACTTTTACCACAGGCTGTCAGTAGCATAGAACTTATCAATAATAATGCTGTTTGATGAGCGATCGCATTTTTCATAGATACGTGACCAGGATATTTCTTATGATAATACTGCTTGCCTAGACGCTCACACCTGGTACAACCTAGCCATAAGTCAAGAATCATGGTTCAACAGCTAGACATAAAACCTGTTTTACTTGTGAATTTTGAATTATTATTCCTGAAGTCTGCTGTATCTTTGATCTGCATATAAACTTCAATTTATTAACAATAATATTAATTTGAGTAACCAAGATTCCAATGCTGATGACTCAGGTTTAAACCTTGATAAAAACATTTTTGATATTTTTCATTAACAGACCACAATTTATCAGGTAAATCTCAATTTTGTTAGCTATGTTAGCGCGCTGCAAAACACCAATCTCTATTATTTGTTTTTTGACAAAGTAGCTGTATCAAATTACTACTAAATTTTTCCTAGACTGAAACTGTTCTACCGTAAGTTTTCCGTCTTCTGCATTGCAAGGAGAAATCAGAAATTTTTTGCAGTTAAATTGTTGATTATTCTTAGCCTTGTTATATTAAGCCAAGGTTAAAAATTAGTTAAATGCATTTTAAAAAAGTTTAGTAATAATAGATTTCATCAACCTTGTAAAATAGTTGTCTCCTTCACAATTTCCTCAGATAGTTACTTGATAATCAAGGCGTATTAGTAGAAAGGAAAATCTTGTAAAAAGGAAACAATTATGTCTAATTTAGATAGAAATGATGAGATTTTATGTAATTACTCAGGTTTGAGTTTATCCGATGCTCAAGATTTGTTAAATACGCTGCAACAGTTGCGTCAGTTGGTGATAGAGGAAGGAGAAAAAATCTTTAACCAGTGGCGATCGCACATCCAAAGGCAAATTTTTGTAAACAGTAGCCTCAATCTTGCTTACTACTTGGCACTACGACGACACGATTTGCGCCAAGTGCAAGCAGCTTTGATGCCTTGGGGTTTGTCTTTGAGGCGAATTGAAGTACAGATATTGCCGAATTTAGATGCAGCGATCGCAACTTTGGGAGCAATTTGTCAAGCAGATCCAGATTCCCTACCCAGCCGTCCATCACTTGCAGAGTTTTTTGCAGGCGATCGCTTGTTGCAACAACATACAGAAGAGCTATTCGGTAACACCCGCAACCATCGTTGGGTGAGAATTATGGTGACTTTACCGACACCAGCCGCCAGCAATTATGAATTGGTGCGGGATTTGATTCAACGCGGATGTGATTGTGTGCGCATTAACTGTGCCCACGACACTGTTACCGAATGGTCATCTATGATTGCTAATGTCAAGCTAGTGGCAATAGAAACAGGACTTCGTTGCAAGGTGCTGATGGATTTAGGTGGTCCCAAGCCACGAATTGGGATGGCGATCGCACCCCAATCTCCACAGCGTATATACCGAGGTGATTGTATCTTGCTCACTAGTAATTTACCTACCACAATCTGCTCTGACTGTTTCCAGGCAAATTGCTCCCTCCCCGAAGTCTTAAATCAATTACAAGTTGGTGCTACTGTTTGGATTGATGATGGTAAGCTTGGCGCGCAGGTTGAATCTTTAGCGCCTGACGGGGTAATGTTACGCGTCACCCATGCTAACTTAAAGGGCAGTAAAATTCCTCACCAAAAAGGTCTTAACTTTCCTGATACTGATTTGCTGCTTAATCCGCTAACAGGAAAAGACTTGCAAGATTTGGATTTTGTGGCAGCAAATGCTGATATTGTGGGCTATTCCTTTGTACAAAAGCCAACAGATATAGAGCTTTTGCAACAAGAGTTACAACGCAGAATGCCGAATAATTCTCCTGCTATTGTGGCGAAGATTGAAACATCCCAAGCTGTACGCAATCTTCCAGAACTAATTGTGCAGGCAGCAGGCAAACAGCCATTTGGGATTATGATTGCCAGAGGAGATTTAGCAATCGAGATTGGCTATCAACGTTTGGCAGAAATTCAAGAAGAGATTCTCTGGCTGTGTGAAGCTGCTCATGTCCCCGTAATTTGGGCTACACAGGTTTTAGAAAATCTGGTGAAGAATGGGATTCCCTCACGAGCCGAGATCATAGATGCAGCAATGGCAGAACGGGCGGAATGTGTCATGTTAAATAAAGGGCCGTTTATCGCCGAAGCTGTCACGATTCTAGATGATGTCTTAACTAGAATGCAGGCGCATCAACAGAAAAAGACACCTCAGTTGCGAGCGTTAAACTCGTGGTAATTTCTCATTATGTAGGTCGGCGTGAATATTTATCGTTGGGATGAGGCAGGAGGCAGGAGGAAAGAGGGTTTAAGCCTATTTGATTTTTCTTAACATAGTTTTGTTTTTCCACACCGTTCTACTTATGTTTGTAATTTGCTGGT
The DNA here is from genome assembly GCF_002154725.1 of Nostoc sp. 106C. Taxonomy (GTDB): domain Bacteria; phylum Cyanobacteriota; class Cyanobacteriia; order Cyanobacteriales; family Nostocaceae; genus Aulosira. The sequence goes on from NZ_MTAW01000156.1 coordinate 19,017, forward strand.
ATTGATTAATGCTTATTAATGCTGATACTAAAATTCCCTTCCCACGCTCTCTAGTCTATGCTACCTATCGCGACAAACTTGCTGAGTTAGTTCCTTACATGCCAAACGTGCGCTACATCAAAGTTAAATCGCGTCGTGAAGCCGATGGCAAAGTTGATAGTGTCAATGAATGGCACGGTGGTAGTGAAATTCCTGCGGCAGCAAGAGCTGTACTCAGTGAAGATATGCTTTCTTGGACAGAATACAATACCTGGAATGAGGCTGACTTTCAACTGATATGGCGGATTGAAACTCACGCTTTTACAGAAGCAGTCAAGTGTTCTGGTACAAATCGCTTTTTGGAAGACGGTAATAATACAATAATTGAAAGCCGAGGGGAACTAGTAATTGACCCCAAACAAATCAAGGGAGTACCATTCTTCCTCACAGGTACTATTGCCCATGTAGTCGAAGATTTCTTAGGAAAAAATATCGAACCCAACCTACTAGCGATGAGTGTAGGAGTGCGTCAGTATCTAGAGCAAAATGCTAAAGATTGAAAGGCAGCAGATCATAATTTGATGATTCGTCATCTATGGTTAATTAACTTGCGATCGCACCTGACTTTTTACGGTTAGGACGCTTGCGTTCTGATTTTTTCTTCAATCCCACCGCTTGGGCTTGATCGCTATCCGATCCATATTGCCCGCGTATAACTTCTTTCATCGCTAAGACAGCATTGTGAAATTCCCATTCTGCCCGCATTGAATTATAAAGTGGTGAGACGCTTTTTCTTAAACCTTCAAGACCTTAACAACGCTTGAGATTATTAAAAACATCATCGCTCAGAAATTGATTCTGCGATCGCGTTACAAAATGAAGATGAGTAACAATGCGATCAATGGCTAATCTTTATTCTAACGAGAATTTCCTCTGAACAATCAGATACCTAAGATCCCCGACTTTTTGAAAAAGTCGGGGATCTGGTTTTGAAATGAATAAATACCTGCTAACCACCGTCGCGCAATAATTGTAGATTTTTACGGATACGAATTGTAGTAACAAAGCGGCTGTTTCAAACTCAAATTTATACTGCGAAATCCAATCAATTGCAATTCTCGCATAGGGTAAAAGTCGCTCGCAATCCTGCCAATTTGCATATTCAGCATTCGGAAAGACTTGTGTAACTGCACAAACAGTTCTTTCTGCCCAAAGACGGCGGCTGTCTTCATCCATCTCGGCTTTTAACACTTCCTGCACTAAGCGGTGAATATCTAAGGTTTTATTTGACGGGTTGCGCAGGTATGGTATATTCCACAGTTCTGCCGTTACAATTTCGTCGTTATTCGGTAGCGGGAGGATTTCTGCCAATACCTGTTGAAGTACCTGCAAACCACAACCCGTTGATCCTTCCACCCACCTCAACAATGCAGAAACGCGATCGCCTTGAGGTGCAGTCAGCGGTGGAATTACATTATTTGGCACATCCACTGCAATCAGCAGCATATCCAACTGCTGCGACGGTAAATCATTGAGCAGTTTAATGAGTGCCGAGCGATCGCTCAATCTAGGGTGTTTTGTTGCACAGCGCAACGCACCGATAGACATGATAATACCAATTTGAAAAAAGAATGCGACAGATTGTAGGGGCACGGCACTGCCGTGACCTCTAGAATATTTATTGATGTGTCGCAAACATTATTTGATTTGGTATAACGAAGTGCGATCGCTTGAGAAAAGATGTCTCGTAAGGGCATGGCAATGCCCTTACGTGTCAACTTAAGCTAAAAGCTATATACGGCGGGCGTTGTACAAATACCTCGTGCCCTCATCCCCTAACCCCTTCTCCCCCAGGAGAAGGGGAACTAAATCTCTTGCTCCCTTCTCCCACAGGGAGAGGGGCTGGGGGGGGGGGCAAAACCTTGCACAAGAGCGGGTTTC
>NZ_MTAW01000056.1 GCF_002154725.1 Nostoc sp. 106C
CAGTAGTACCACCTGTGCTGCTACCTGTGCCTGTAGTGCCTGTGCTGCTACCTGTGCCTGTAGTGCCTGTGCTGCTACCTGTGCCTGTAGTGCCTGTGCTACTACCTGTGCCTAGACCAGTAGTACCACCTGTGCTGCTACCTGTACCCGTAGTGCCTGTGCTGCTACCTGTGCCTAAACCAGTAGTACCACCTGTGCTGCTACCTGTACCCGTAGTGCCTGTGCTGCTACCTGTGCCTAAACCAGTAGTACCACCTGTGCTGCTACCTGTACCCGTAGTGCCTGTGCTGCTACCTGTACCTAGACCAGTAGTACCACCTGTGCTGCTACCTGTACCCGTAGTACCTGTAGTACCACTAGTACCACCTGTGCTGCCTGTACTACTACCTGAAGAACTACCGCCAGAAGAACCAGTTTGGGCAGAAACGGACATAGATAAAGGTACAGCAGTAAAACTCAGAGCAAAGATACCAGCCAAAACAAATTTAGATAAATTCAAAGGTCTCATGATTATTATCCTTAAATGGTCTAGATTTCTGTGGTTGTGGTTGAGGATTGTCAATAACGCCGTTGGCAACTCAATCTGCTACTAAATTCAGTATTTTTAGGCACTACAGATTAAAGACCCTAAGGTCTGAAAACCTTGGAATAAATGAGATTAAGAAAAAGCCTAGGCAGTTTTCAGCGATATTTAGGCAAGATGAAGATTCACGCTAGATTCATAATTATCTCGATCTTCTGAAAAATTTCTGCTTTGAGTATGAGCTTGGTAATGGACTAATGGAATCAGCATTATAGGATCGCTATTTCTGCACCCTCGTAAAAACCCCCACGACGGTTTGCTATACGTCGAGGTAACTTTGACTAAGAATAACTTTTGCTATTTTCCTCAACGTCTACCATAGGATCAAAATCACTTCTATCAAAAGTATTAGGCTGCTATCCCTACCAATTTATCTTTCCAGTTGACATAATTTTGCTTTGGTATCTTGAATATTTATGAGTAATAGCAGTACAGTTGTTCATATCAAATCAAGATCAATCAATTTCAGTTAATGACTTTGGTCAGAAACAGCTTAAATCAAGGCTTGATTAGTTTAGATTGTTTTCCCTATTAGCAATCATAAATTGAATTTCTAAAGATAGCTAAATTTATCGCCATAGAAAATTATACTTTCCTGACAACAATTACTTAATATTACATCTAATGGTGGATATAATTTTAATAAAAACTTGCTTCATTACTTTCGATTCTGATAGCTAAAATCTCTGACTTAAGACACTCATATTTAATATTTCAAAATTTTAAAATACTAGTATGACGATAGTTACCAGAAATAACCTGCCTCAACCACTAATATCTCCTGAGAAATTAGCTCATCAGCGTCTTGCAGCAGAAAGAATGCAAGATGTTAATCTTTTACTACAAAATTTAGCTAATAGTGAAGAAGCAACTATTAAGCTAATTATTGATTGTCTATATGATGTTGGTTCCGTAAACTTAATTAACCGCAGGCTGCGATCGCGTCCTTTAAACCGGACAGTGAAACAAATTGCTAAAATGTCTAAGCCTGTTTTTAGAGTTATTGCATGGCATTGGTTTAAAAAAAATTGTCCTCAGTTAATTGCTAAGTGGCTGGAAACAAAGGTTGCTTTTGAAGACCCCACAGATCTACCTCAAAAAGTCGCTGTGGAAATTTCAGAAGTCAAACCCTATTCCCAGCTAGAAGTAGATAACATGAGCCGAGAAATTAAATATTTGCGTCAGCAAGTTAGATGGCTAGTTGGGGTTTCCATAGCTGCGCTTTCGGCTTTAGGTGTTACAGTCACTGCACTCAACCGCAGTCCAGATGCACCATTACAAAGTACACAGCAAATTCAATCGAACCTTCATCCTTAGTGTTACTGAGATACTAATAGAACGTAAGGACATTTTACCTTTGCTCAAATAAGCGATATCTGGCAATGAGGTGCGAGGGGTCTACGCTATTTCTCCTCTATCACTTTTGGTTTAGAATTTGAAGCGCTTTAGAAAAGCGATCGCTCCCTACTCCCTATTAAGCTAAAGTTGCAAATGAGCGTGGATTTAGCTTGAGCCAGGAGAAAAGAGTTATGAAAGCAGTCTTAATGACAGCAGCAGGTAGCCCTGAGGTGCTACAACTACAAGAAATCACAAACCCTGGTGTTCCTGTAGGAGATACTGAACTTTTAGTACGCTTGGTAGCAGCTGGTATAAATCCCATTGATACAAAACTTCGCCAACGCGGTACTTTCTACCCCGAACAGATGCCTGCTATTCTCGGATGTGATGGTGCAGGTGTGGTTGAAGCCGTAGGTGCTGGCGTACAGCGCTTTCGACCAGGCGATGCGGTATATTTTTGCTATGGTGGCTTAGGCGCACATCAAGGTAATTATGCTGAATATACTGTTGTTGATGAGCGCTTTGTTGCGCGTAAACCCGCTAGCGTATCCTTTGCTGAAGCCGCAGCCGCACCTTTAGTACTAATCACTGCTTGGGAAGCTTTATACGAACGAGGACGACTGGAACCCAGAGAAAATGTTTTAATTCATGCTGGTGCTGGTGGAGTCGGCCATGTAGCCATTCAGCTAGCAAAACTCAAAGGTGCTAATGTTGCTACTACAGTTGGTTCGGAAGATAAGGCTAACTTTGTTAAACAACTAGGTGCTGATGAGGTAATTTTTTATAAACAAACAGACTTTGTCAAAGCCGCCTTAGATTGGACTGGTGGTGAAGGCGTAGATTTGGCCTTTGATACCGTAGGTGGAGAAACCTTTCACAAAACCTTCCCAGCCGTGCGGGTATATGGCGATATTGTGACGATTCTCGAACCAAGTGCTAACACTGTTTGGAAAGTTGCTAGAAACCGCAATCTTCGCATTGGTTTGGAATTAATGTTAACACCGATGTTGCAAGGAATAGTAGAGGGACTTCAGCACCATGCTGAAATTCTTGAACAGTGTGCCACTTGGATCGAGCAAGGTAAGTTAAAAATCCATGTCAGCCATAAATTCCCTTTAGAAGAAGCAGCTAAAGCACATCAATTACTTGAAACTGGTTCTATCACAGGTAAAATTGTTCTGCTGATTAGCAATGAATAGTTAAAAACAATTTGAGTAAATTATTTTTGAAACGCAAAGTATCGTCAAGGGAATCGCAAAGGAACGCAGAGAAATTACTCTGTGTACCTCTGCGTTTAACCTCTGCGATCCTCTGCGTTTTATTAATTCTTCTTTTCTTCCTCCCCCTACCAGCTTTGGCGGTACAAACATCAATAGAACGGACAGCTTTAACTCTAGAACTCTTACAAGAACGAGTACGTACACCAATACTCCGCGAAGGCAATTTAACAATAGATTTGCGGCAGATGGTAATTGATTTACGTCCTGAAAATGCTAGCTTTCGCGATGCTTTTTACCAATTGCTGCGTAAAGAATTACAAAAAACTGGCGCAAAACCTTTAGGCTTAGACCTAAGTTATTCTTTAGTTCAAGGGGATTTTATGGGTAGCGATTTGGGTTTAAGAACTCCCCTCTACGGACAAGAAATTGCCCCTATTTTTACCCCAATTGAACAAGAACAATTAGAAAATTTGCGCCTTGTTTGTTTGCGAGCGCTTGCACTCACTTTACCCACCTCTAAAGACTGTCGCTCGCTTTTAGGAACGCAATCAGCAGCATCTAGCGAAATTACGGTGTTTCGAGGTTCTTTGGCACTAGTACAAACTCGTTTTAATGGCGAAGTGTCGTTCCCCAATATCTTCTTTCTTCAATCTGTAGATGCTCAAGGCGCAACTTTTATTCAACCAACTAACTGGAATGAAACTAGATTCAGCCGTGCTGTCAGCTTTACTGGTGCTACTTTCCGACATCTGAGCAATTTCCAGGGAAGTATTTTTTTCAACAAAGCTAGTTTTAAGCAAGCCCAATTTCAAGAAACTGCTGATTTTCAACACAGCATATTTGAAGATACTGCCAACTTCAACCAAGTAAATTTTAAGCAGTTAGCTAAATTTAATAGTGTGCAATGGCTGAGTAGCGCTGATTTTTCGGATGTGCATTTTTTCAGTCAAGCACAGTTTACTAAAGCTAATTTTGAACAGTTCCTCTTGTTGACAGAAGCGACTTTCGACCAAGCTGTAATTTTCCGAGAAACGCAGTTCGCTCAAGCCGTAAGTTTACAAGGTGCTAGCATTCTTAATCTTGCAGATTTCAGCGATGCGAAGTTTGCGAAGGAAGCTTTTTTAGCTGTATCTGGCCTCAGTTTTAACTCTAATCAAGCAAAAATTTTAGGTAATTCTGGTGAGATTGGCAAGAGATTTTGCGTTCCTACCCTACAAGGAAATCAAAACGTCTTGCGTAATCTAGGGCAGAATTTTCGTCAGCAACAGCAAATAGCAGATGCTAATTCCCTAGAGTACACAAAACAGCGATTGCGACTGACAGAATTAGGCCATCGGTTGATATCTACAAATATCAATACTGCTCCTCTAGCCAATTTAAAAAGATTAGGTTTTTCTATAAATCAGGCGGAAGCGATCGCCCAGCGTCGTCAAATCAAACCATTTCGCAACAATAGCGAATTACTAACTTTAGCAGACATTGATTTAGAAACATACAGCCTATTGCGCGATCGCATCATTGTCAGCGAACCTCTTTCTTTAGGTGGCTGGTTACTCCAAGCTTGGAGTTGGTTGGCTTTAAGCGTGCTACTGCTACTGAGTGGCTATGGTACAAGTATTTGGCTAGTATTTGGTGTTGGTGGAGTTGCGATCGCTTTTTTTGGCTTGCTATTTTGGTTAAGCGATCGCTATCGTCGTCTGCGTCCCGTGCCAATTATTCCCACATACTACGAAACTATTTCTATATTAGTTAGTTTTAGCTGTTTAGAATTTTTTAGCTTATTAGCCATCTTTCGGAGTGCGGAACAACCTTGGTTCACATTAGGATGCCTTTTAATTATTATCGTCCCCGTACCGATAATTTTATTGATGCGACTTTATCAACAAGGTCGCTATCACGATTTATTGGACGTTTCCTACTTCACTGAAGACGGTACTCTACGCCAGTTACGATTGCTAATTGGACGCCTACCAGTCATCCCCAGAAATCCCACATTTCGCGAACGATATATGCCTCTGTTGTGGACTCGTCGCTGGAACTGGCTCAACTACTACGACTTTAGCCTGAATAACCTAGTAAGATTAGGATTTAACGATATTCGGATGCGAGATGAGCATCTACCCAGCATTATCGCTACACTGGGCTGGTATGAGTGGAGCTTGGGTTTACTTTACATTACTTTAGTTTTATGGACGCTCTCCCGTACTATTCCGGGATTGAATTTGCTGATCTACCTCAAGTAACACGATTGTCGATGTGGGATGTTACAATCAGTTTTATACCATAAACCTCTTGCAAAAGTCGAGTTTAAGGAAAGCAAAAACACAGAAGCATATAGATAAATTATCTCTATGTAGCTGTGGTTGTTAGTTCTTTTAAACTAAATTTTTCCAAGAAGTTTAATATTTAAATTTTATATTTTAAATTTCGCACAGTATGACTAGTAATGCTGGCAAATTACTCTATTTAACTTACTGGATTTTAAGTGTTAAATAAACGATGAATTATGGAGTCTAGCCTACTGTTGACAGCTGACGAGCAGCCCATTTCAATTGAACAAGCATTAAGATATCTGGATTCTGCTGGGAAACTTGAGCCTGTTATCTGGGAAATCATCCGCCAGCACGTTATAGAAAAAGAACTACAGACAGTAGAAGATTTAGACATAAGCTCAGAACTGCTCGATCAAGTAATATTAGATTTTCGTTTAGAAAATGAACTTACTAACTACGAAAGTTTCCAAGAATGGCTAAATAATCAGGATTTAGATTACGCTACATTCCGCAGAGAAATCGCAGCTAAACTTAGACTAGAAAAATTGAAAGTTAAAGTTACTGAACCAAATATTCAAGAGTATTTTATTGAACGCAAAATATTTCTGGATCGAGTAGTGCTGTCGCGCTTAGTTGTGGAAGAACAAACACTTGCAGAAGAATTGAAAAGCCAAATTTTGGAAGATGGCGTTAGATTTGAGCAGCTAGTTCAAGAATATTCTGTTGAAGATGACCGGATTTTTAATGGCATGATGGGAGCAGTCAGTCGAGGTACAATGCCTGATGCGCTCAGAGCCGCTGTTGATTTAGCTAATCCTGGTGAATTAATTGGGCCAGTGGAAATTAATGGTCTTTGGTATTTAATTCGGGTGGAGAAATTTCTCGAAGCTTCGTTAGAAGAACAATTAAAGGAAGAACTAGAAGAAGAACTTTTTGAGCAATGGTTAGAAGAGAAAATTCAAAATATTAAAGTCAATATTCAAGTGAAGTTCTAAGGTTAATCATGAACTTGCAAGTTAACTTGAAATGGGAAAGCTTACCACTGTGTTTGCTAACTCCTGAGCAACAAATTTACTTAAGAAATCAAGCAGAAATTCGTCAATATAAGACAGGAGAAGTAATTTGGTCTACTGATAAGCCAGGTAAACAATTTTTACTGATTTCAGGAAATGTGCGACTAAGAGAGGATGGTAAAGCTAAGTCATTAGCAACTTTAACAGCAGGTGATTGGTTCGGGGATTTACTAGAGCTTTCTGGAGAATTTAAAGCTGTAGCATCTAGTAAAGATGTAGAGGTAGCGAGCTGGAATACAAGTCTTTGGCAGGAATTATCATCAGTAGAAATAAATCGATTTTGGATAGCTTTGCGATCGCGCTATCAGCCTCAAGACTCTAATTTACCCCAACCAGTATCGGGTTATCCATTTGTTTTAAGTCCTAAAACTGCTGCTGCTTGCTTAACAATGGCGGCACATTATCTACAAAATCCAATTCAACTAGAGCTGGTACAGCGTCAACTCAGGGGAGAACACCCTAACGATGTCATGGAAGCTGGCGAAAAGCTGGGACTGCAACTGCGACAGCTACAAGTTACCAGCAAAGACTTGCGCCAGCTGTCCTTCCCTGCTTTACTGCGCTGGCAAAATCAGGATTGGATTGTTGTGTATGGTGTTCGCGGTAATCGCGTAATTATTGCCAATCCTACCAATCTCAGTCAAACCTGCGAAAGTATTCCCCAAGCATTGCTTGCAGAACATTGGGATAGGCAACTTTGGCTAGTAGAACAAATTCAAAAGCAAGATAAATTTAACCTGACATGGTTTTTGCCAGCAATTTGGCAACACCGTAAATTACTAGCAGAAGTACTATTAATTTCTTTTGCCTTGCAATTATTAGGTTTAGCAACACCGATTATTACTCAGTTCATTATTGACAGAGTAATGGTATACCAAAACCATAGCGCTTTGCATGTCATGGCGATCGCTCTTCTTGGTGTTGCTATTCTAGAAGCAATTTTAGGCATTTTACGGCTATTCATATTTAGCCATACTGCCAACCGCCTCGATCTAAGTTTATCGGCGCAGTTATTTCGGCAACTGATGCGCCTACCCTTGAATTATTTTGAGTCGCGCCGCGTAGGAGATACTGTTGCTAGAGCACAAGAACTCGAAAATATTCGACAATTTCTCACTGGTACAGCCTTGACTGTCATCCTCGACAGTATTTTTTCAGTGGTTTATTTAGCGCTGATGTTTTCTTATAGTTTTACCCTTACTTGGGTTGCTTTGGCTGTAATTCCCCTATTTGCCCTTTTAACTTTGGTAGCAACACCAATACTGCGCCATTGGCTGAATGAAACTTTTAATCGTGGTGCCGATAGCCAATCTTTTTTAGTAGAAACAGTCACAGGAATTCATGCAGTAAAAGCTCATGCTGCGGAACGCACATCGCGCAGACGATGGGAAGGTTTATTTGCTCGCTACATCCGCACTAGTTTTAAAGCTGCCACTACTTCTAATATTGGCAGTAATATCGGCGATTTTCTCACGAATTTTTCTTACTTAATTATTCTCTGGTTTGGAGCCGGGTTGGTCATGGAGCAAAAGCTCACTATTGGGGCATTAGTGGCTTTTCAAATGCTGGCGTCTAGAGTTACAGATCCGCTGCTGCGGCTAGTACAACTCTGGCAGGAATTTCAACAAGTCTTGCTATCTGTAGATAGACTTGGAGATATTCTCAATGTTGCACCCGAAGCCGAACCGGGATCTGGTTTAGTGTTACCACCGCTGCGTGGTCAAGTCAGCTTTGAGCAAGTGTTATTTCGCTACCAACCAGATCAAAAAGAAGCCGTTCTTAAAGGTATTAACTTCACTGTTCAACCAGGAATGTTTGTTGGAATTGTCGGACGCAGTGGCTCTGGTAAAAGTACCCTTTCTAAGCTGTTACAACGACTTTATCAACCAGAATCAGGCAGTATTATTATTGATGATTTTGATATTAAAACTGCTGACATTGGCTCTTTGCGGCAACAAATTAGTGTAGTCCTGCAAGAAGATTTTCTCTTCAACGGAAGCATTTCTGAAAATATCACCTTAGGTAATCCAGATATTGCAACAGAGCAAGTTATAACAGCCGCACGATTAGCAGTAGCCCACGATTTTATTTGTGAATTGCCTCAAGGATATGAAACCAACATAGGAGAGCGAGGAATCGCTTTATCTGGAGGACAAAGACAACGTATTGCTTTAGCGCGTTTATTTCTGTCTCAAGCTCCGATTTTAATTTTGGACGAAGCTACAAGTGGTTTAGACAGCGAGACAGAGCAAAAAGTACTTCACAACTTACAAGAAGTTTCAGGCGATCGCACCGTTTTTATGATTGCCCACCGTTTTGCACCTTTGAAACAAGCTGACTTGATTTTGGTGTTAGAAAAAGGTGTGATTGTGGAAAAAGGTAATCACGAAGAATTGGTGCAAAAACGAGGTGTTTACTGGGCTTTATATCAACGACAGCTTGCTAGTGTATAAAATATAAAAAATTGTAAATATTAAATTAGTTATCTTAGTCCATTAGAAGCAACTAGAAGTTGAAATCGCTGAATTTTATAGTTGAAATAGCAATTTTTATATGTAGAGAGGTAAAGTTAAAATTTAAAACAAGGACTTATACAAGAATCCGATTTAATTGATGCCAGAGAAAATTTCCTAAACCTCAAGCTCAATTGTAGATATAGGTATGCCATACCCACATACTAATAGTAAGCTCACAAAACAAACAGGATTGCTATATTACTTAATTTCTACTGTTTAGTCACCATTTAGAAGCTAACACCAGCAAAACTGAAATTAGACTGGATAACTATGCTTGATATTAAAGACAGCACTAAGAAATCTAGCGGCGCAATTGTTTCAGAAAGTCCTCTTTCTTCAGCATCCCGTCGTCTAGCAAATCCCCTTTCTTCAGTACGTCCCCATGCTTCAGCTCCTGCTGTCAGCTTGCGTCAAGGTGATACTCTGTGGGAAGTTGCTGAGAAAAAACTTGGTAGTGGCGATCGCTGGGGTGAACTCCGCAAAGCTGATGGTAGCCGATTTACTTCCCAAGAAGCTAAACGTCTTCCAATAGGGACGCGAGTTTATCTTCCTGAGGCTAAACCTGGTGTAGTAAGCTCTAAGCCAGTTGCTAAAAGTATAACGTCGCGTAATAACTTCAATGCTGCCACTCCCTCAAAAGGGAAAGCCTGGACTAGCATTTCACCTTCACTAGTTTCTCAAACATCTAAAGTATCTTCACAGTTGCTTACTCCTGAAGATGTCAGGCGAGATAAGTACTTAAATCCTTCCAATCCCCCAAACAAAAGTAGTCAATCGAAAAATTCATCCCCAACCTCAAATAGTCAGCTAAACCTAATCAGCGGTGCTGCTAAAGGAATTTATCTAGGAAGAAATATCCCAGCCAACAGATTGTCGTCAAAAACCCTACCTACCGAAGCTAGCCGTGCTGCCAAACCACTTGTTTTAAGCGTTACTGATGAGAATGGCAAGCGTCTAATCAAGCCAGTCCCTTTAAGAAGGGTACGCTTTAGCCAGGGAGACATATCTCCACAGTTGAGAGACAAAACACCATACAAGCAAGTGGTGGAAGGCATGAAAAAGCATGGCTGGGACTATACTAAAGAGCCACCCGATATGGTGAAATTCGAGGGGAAAAAACTTACTATCGGAAAAATAAAAATTCCTATAAGCAGAGGGCATTATACGAGCCTTGATAATCGGCGAATTAGAGCTGCTAAAGACGCTGGTATCAAGAAAATTCCTGCAAGAGTTCACCATGAAAGTGACTCGATCCGGCATGATGTTCCTTCAAAACCCGGTTCCGCAGGTAAGGATGTTGCAAGTCGATTTAAACTCAAAAAAACAACGTTTACCGATCCAAAAACTGCAAAAGCTCATAAGGTTGGTAATAAACCAAGTAATTGGGGTGAAGCTGCAAAATTTCGTGCAGCAGATCAAAGAGCAAGAGGTTATCAAGATTTTCCTCTAACGGGAAAAAAGAGCTTACCAATCTTTAAACCTGAATTACCAGAAACACGCACACAAACAAGCCGATTACCAAGGGCAGTTGGAGCTACCAAATCTGTAGCAGAATCGGGAGCCACCAGAGCTGTACTTCGAGGAGCTAGTAAAATAGCCGCACCAGTTGCTGTGGGATTAGATGTATGGCAGCTGAAAAATGCTTATCAGAAAGATGGATTTGGCAAAGAATTCCGCAAAACAGCAGGTAGTGTTGCTGGTGGATGGGGAGGTGCAGCGGCGGGTGCTGCTATTGGTTCAGCGATTTTTCCTGGCGTTGGGACTGTTGTTGGCGGTGTTGTTGGTGGCATCGCCGGTAGTGCATGGGGTGATGATATAGAACAAGGAGCAGAGACGGTAGGGAAAAATATAGCGGGAGGAGCGAAGAAAGTATGGAATAAACTTTTTGGGTAGCTTAATCTACCTTGTTTAAATGCCACTTCTTTTAAGATACAAGGGTGTGTTATGGACGTTAGCTCTAACACACCGCAAATCCTATAGCAGTCCTGTTTCATTCGTGAAAAAACAAAGTATATTTGTACATCCTTCTTTCCTGTTGCTTGTTCCTTGCCTCAATGAGTAATTTCACAACTCCTACATGGATTGCTATAGTAGGTTGGGTTGAGGAACAAAACCCAACATTGATCGGGGTGTTGGGTCGAAGCATGAGATCTAACCTACTGGACTGACACAGCAAAATTTCTGCATTAGATTTATGGTTAAGAGGGCGCTAAAGCGCAACTACAAACATTATTACTTTTTAGAAAATACCTCATCAAATTTGCGCGTAATCGGGTCAAGCAATAAGCTCAAAATTGTCTTCTGGCGCATCACAATATCAGCCTCCGCAGTCATTCCAGGAGTTAATTGCTTATCTTGACCCCGCGCCCTGACTGAAAACTTATCTAGTTTAATTCTGGTGGGAAAAACTGGCTTATTTAAATTCTTATCCTTAACCACTGGATAAGGGCTTACATAAATCACTTTGCCATCAATTACACCAAATTCTTGATAATTAAAAGCATCTATTTTAATCTTTGCATTCATACCTTCTTCAACAAATCCCCGATATTGGTTAGGCAGATCGAGTTCTAGCAAAGGTTCCTTTCCTGGTGGCAAAATTGACAATAATTCCTCACCAGATTGCACGATCGCCTGACCTTGGTTAACTTTGACGTTATAAACTCTGCCGGAAATTGGCGCTGTAATAATTTGATTTTTCCGCTGCGCTTTAGCTTGATCTAGTTGCCTTTCAATAGACTGTAGTTCTTGACGACGCTGGCTAAGTACAGAAAGAGCACCAGTTTGATAATTTTGCTTGAGTTGCTGGATAATTTGCTGTTGAGCAGCAATACTTTTTCCTAAGTCTTTGACTTTGTCTTGAGCGTGTTCGTAATCTTGTCGCGGAATGGCTCCTACGAGTCTGCGCAACCTATTTACGTCCCGTTGAGCAGCTTTGAGATTATCTCGCAGACGCAAAAGCTCAATTTCTGCTTCTTTAATCTTTGCCTTCTGACTTACATCTGCTGCTTTGCTAGTACTCTCGATTTCTTGCTTAATCAATAAGGCTTGCTTGTTGAGACTTTCAATATCAACTACAGAAGATTCAAAGTCAAGTGCTACTAAAATGTCGCCTTTTTGTACAAGCTGACCTTCTTTGACATTATTTGGATTCACAAATTTAATTTTGCCACTACTAGGCGATCGCACTGCCTCCACTTCCTGCTCGCCAGGAATCAACTTACCAGGAGCTACAGCTACTTCATCTACTTTACTCAATCCTGCCCAGGCGATCGCACCAAATACTGCCATACTTAAAACGACCCCTACCAATCTTGTATAAAGCGGTGGTAGTTCTTGTACCGCCTTACCTAGTTCATAAGATAAGTAAGCATCTGGGTTCGCAAATTGCTCTTTAGTCTGCCGAGATTGAGCTGGAGAAGAATCTGAAAGCAGCTTCATATATCTATTTACATGAGCAGTCTACATATTTTTTACTATAGACCACAGGCATATTTCAGCTTGTTCCAAGTCAGATCATTCGTCTACAGGTCGTTGCACGAACTAGAAGCCCTACCTATTCCAAGTAAATTTAATGTTAATTATCGAATAATGGTGTTAATACAAGAAAAAATCAGTTAAAGGCAAGAAATCCTACCTTTAACCGAAATCAAAGCATTTTGTAACCAAATACCAACTTCAATATCACACATGGTTTTGACGTACATATTACAAAATCATGACAACGGTGCGGCCGTAGCAAAGCTGTCATTTGTACCAAGCAACTAATTTTATAGTTAAGAGGTCGTGGCGTAGAGAAGACGAATGGTTGCCGAAACTCCAGGTACAGTCCTAATTACAGGCGCATCAACAGGAATTGGTGAGGCCTGTGCTTTGCTTTTAGATCAGTTAGGATTTTCAGTCTTTGCTGGCGTGCGTCAAGAAGTTCATGCTCAAAAACTCAAAGAAAAAGCCTCAGCAAGACTCACCCCGATTTTCTTAGATGTTACGGATGCTGATGCGATCGCATTTGCAGTTGAGACAGTCACAAATGCAACTAACGGTAAGCTGGCGGGCTTAGTCAATAATGCTGGTATTGCCATCCCCGGCCCGTTAGAATTGCTACCAATTGCCGAATTTCAGCACCAGATACAAGTTAATCTCACCGGACAACTCGCAGTTACCCAAGCATTCTTAGGATTATTGCGCCAGGGTCGAGGTCGAATTGTCAATATGGGTTCGATTGCTGGTAGAAGTGCTGCTCCGTTTTTGGGTGCTTACAATGCTTCAAAATTTGCCCTAGAAGCCCTCACCGATGTGATGCGTTTGGAGTTACGGCCTTGGGGAATCTCAGTTTCAATTATTGAACCTGGTACAATTTCTACACCAATTTGGGACAAATCTTTAACTCAAGCCGACATAGACAAGGAGAATCTTTCTGAATCTGCCCAAAATCTTTACGGTTACGCGATGAATGCAGTACGTAAACAAGTAGGAATTATGGCGTCCAAGGGAATTTCTGCGGATATTGTTGCTCAGGCTGTTGTCCATGCACTCACCGCTAAACATCCCAAGACAAGGTATCTAGTAGGACAAGACGCCAAAATTGCTGCAATGCTCAAGCATCTTTTACCCGATAAACTGTATGACCGTGTAGTTTTGTACTCAATGGGTTTGTAAATGTTGCTAACTAACCTTTGCTTCCAAAGATTTTAGCAACTCGGTATTCACACCTGATTCACGTGTCAGCGCAATTTTGCCAGTTCGGGCTATTTCCCTCAAACCAAATTTTTGTAGCACCTGAACAATTGCCACCAGCTTACCAGGATCGCCTACTACTTCCAGCGTGAGAGAATCTTCTGCTACATCTACCACTCGCGCCCGGAAAATCTGAGATAGTTCGATAACCTCTGAGCGGTTGCTGCTAGTAGCATTAACTTTGAGGAGCATCAATTCTCGCTCAACACAGGGAGTTTCGGTAATGTCCTGCACCTTGAGGACATTAACTAATTTGTATAGTTGCTTGGTGAGCTGTTCGATCACGCGATCGTCACCAGGTACAACCATCGTAATCCGGGATATTCCTCCTTGCTCAGCTGGCCCAACAGCAAGGCTTTCTATATTAAAACCGCGACGAGCAAATAAACTAGAAATGCGGGACAGAACCCCCGCCTCATCTTCCACCAGAACTGAAAGGGTATGTTTCATCTTTCTTTGCAAACACAGGCTCAGGCGGTATTTTACTAACAAAAATATTAGCTAATGACTGCCCTACACGTACTGCCTACTAAATTAATAAGTAAATCTGATCTTCAATTTTAAACTCAAGGCTGCACTCATTACACTCTTAGATAGAAGTTAAACTTCTACACAAATCATCCTGCAAGTAGAAACCCGTGATAATAGATATCTTTTTACTGGCAGATGTAGATAATCTGTAAAAATTTTATCCTCAGATTGTACGAACCTTTTATAGGAGAAAAAATTTTATGGGTTGGCTAAAAAGGCTATTTGGATTAGAAAAACCGCAAAACGCAGAAGTAAACCCTACTCCCCAAGCAGTGCCACAAGGTTCTAATGCTACCTTTGCACCTGACACAACTGCCCCTTCTGCTGCAACCCAATCTATTCCCCCAGAACGTTTAGGCTTGAATGGAGAATACGATCAAAGTGGTTTGGCAAAACGCGTAGCACTGGCATTTGACCAAGATGCCCAACTTGACGATGTTGATACCCTCTGGGTTGCTCAAACTGGTGGTACTGTAGTTCTTAAAGGTAAAGTTCCCAGTCAGGATATTCTCAATAGAATGGTTTCTGTGGCACGTTCAGTTAATGGTGCTACAGGTGTTGAGACTAACCAAGTTACTATTGGCTAAGCATTAGTACAAAATTACTAACTTTTTTCAACCTGCGAAGTAACAAGCTGTTCGCTGTCGTCAAAGCATCGATTAATCCAATCCAAAATAGCCTGGTTAACTTGTTCTGGACTTTCATCATGGGGACAATGCCCTACATCTTCTAAGTTAAGCAGTTGCAATTTCTCATTGTACTGAGCAAATTGTTTCGCTAGTACCGGAGGAATAAATCGGTCTTTCTGTCCCCAAATCAAAAGCATCGGAATTGTTAAAGTTGGCAATACTGTCTTAACACTAGGACTAAAGTTCACGCCCATAGCCGCTTTAAACAGGGCACTAAAAGCACGGGCAGAACCTCGATCTTGAGGAGGCCCAGCTAAAATCTCTATCAGTTCATCGGTAATCGCCCCTGGGTTAGCATAGGCAAGATTAGCCCAGCGGCGTAATATACTTGGTTGGCGCACTACATGAAACACAGGTTTTAGTACAACTGGGGAAGCGACTATCTTTTTAATTGTCGTGATGATTGGCATTAGAATTGGTCGCAGTAAAGCTGGGATCGCTTCTTGTTCTAAAGAAGGATCGGGCAAACTCATCATCACTATACCTAGTACCATCTCAGGATGGGCGGCAGCAGCAGCTAAGGAAATGAGTGAACCATTGGAATTGCCCACTAATACCACTGGTTGCCTAATAAAGGCTTTCCAAAACTCGTAAACCTGCTCCACCCATAATTCTATGCTGTAGTTAACCGAGGCTTTTTCGGAAGCGCCAAAGCCCAACATATCAAGCGCATAGACTGTATGGTGTTCTGCCAATACTTCTAAATTATGTCGCCAATGACCAATAGAAGCACCAAACCCATGTAGCAAAATCAAGGGTATGGTGTTTTGTTGAGCTTGAGTAGAGCGGATATAAGTATAGCGGGTTTGCCAACCTCGCCAAATCCAATCTCTTTGATTCCCAACTCGCTGTTGCCAGTGTACCCCTGTGGTCACATTTTCCTCCTATTCCTAAATAGCGGAATCCTCTTAATTCCAATCTTAAGAGCTTGATTACAACTATGTTGGATGGCTTGTAATATTCCTGACTTCTGAACAGAAGTTGGGGATCTAACTACAATTAATCTTGTCAGCAGTTTGGCTCAACAATACTACAGGAGAATTTAGGGATCGTAATTCAGAAGTAAAACAGGCTTGATGCCTAGTTTTGAGACTAACGATCTAGAGTTCCCCAAAATGCAATCCGCTGTCAATGGAATTGTAAATATTCGTATAAAATATTACAATTTATTGGTAAAAAACTATTTTATCTGTAATCTTGCTATTCTGGAAACATACTTGTAGAACAAAAAGTCAATCAATTGTTAATGACTTGATACAATACTTAACGTTGCTCTATGTTGTGTAATTTAGATTAACTATTTTAGAGAAATTCTCTCACAATGAGTAGAATGACAAATACTAACTAACTTACAACTACCTTATGGATTAGCTAAGCTAGAACTGTAAGGCTCATTTTTTAAGCCCTCAGCTATTTTGCTACTTTTCCCTGAGGCATATCAATCAAAAACTCAGCCAATCAAGACCAAGCCAAATTCTTAATAAAGAGCTCCCACGAATCATAATGCCTGTGATTGAGAAAAAAAGAACTCGCGATCTGCCCCAAATCAACGAACGTATTCGCTTCCCGAAAATTCGGGTTATTGACACTGATGGGGCCCAATTGGGAATTATGCCCCCCCAAGAAGCGCTACAACTAGCTGAAGAAAAAGAGTTGGATCTAGTGCTGCTCAGTGACAAAGCTGACCCGCCAGTTTGTCGAATTATGGACTATGGGAAATATAAGTTTGAGCAAGAGAAGAAGGCGCGGGAAGCCCGGAAAAAGCAGCACACGGCTGATGTCAAAGAAGTAAAGATGCGCTACAAAATAGAAGAACACGACTACAACGTGCGTGTCAAGCAAGCAGAGCGCTTTCTCAAAGACGGGGATAAAGTCAAAGCCACAGTGATGTTCCGGGGTCGAGAGATTCAACACAGTGACTTAGCAGAAGATTTGCTCAAGCGAATGGCAACTGATTTGGAGCCATTTGGCGAGGTGCAGCAAGCACCGAAAAAAGAAGGAAGAAATATGATGATGCTGATCTCTCCCAAAAAGTAATCTTCCAACTGTTCTACGCAAGAAGTATAAACCACAACTAAAGATTTACAACCGATACAGAAATCGGTAAAATTTCTCTAAAAATGATAGTCCTGAGCGCTGGGTGGGAAAAATAATACTCAGTTGTTCAGGACTTTTGCCATTTTCGGTAAAGGCTGTTAAAACTTCCCTTTATTGAGGAGACACAAACAGTAAAAGCCCTGCGCGTCCGGGTTTCCCTACGCGATACGCTAGTCCGTGGAAAGAATTAATCTCCCCGCATCTGGCTCAACTTTTCAAGATAGCAGTGTAAATTTTGTTACTGCTTAGTTGCTTTGGCCTAGCTTTCAATCCTCGCTCTTAGACCAGCAGCTTTGAAGCTGCAAAATATACTCCTCCTATTAGTACTCATTATCGAAATTACTTGCCCTTTGCACGGTAAAGATACCAGAAAGAAAAACTGAATGGAACTGAAAAATAACTGGTTGGCTGCAAATAGAGGCACTCTGGCACGGCTGCTACAGTGGTTAAATCTCCGACCTGAGGAGAGCGAACGGACGTGGATGATGTTTGCCTTTTATACAACTGTATCTGTAGGGTTACGGTGGGCAGAAGACAGTACAGTAGCGCTGTTTTTAGACGAATATGGGGCCGATCCACTGCCTTTAATGTATATCGCCAGTGCAGCCATCGGTTTTGGGCTAGTTGTTTTATATTCTTGGCTGCAAAAGATTTTTCCTTTGCGCTGGGTAATTGTAGCGATCGCACCTTGCATGGTGATGCCATTAGTTTTATTAGTGTTCTTACATTGGGGAATACATATTTCCTACTTGACGGTTGTTCTTGTATTTTTGATGCGGCTATGGGTAGACGCACTTTATGTAGTCAATGACCTCAACACTTCCATCGTCGCTAATCAACTATTTAATATTCGCGAGATTAAGCGCACCTATCCACTGGTGAGTAGCGGATTATTGGTAGCAGATGTGATCAGCGGCTTTAGTTTGCCCTGGCTGCTAGCATTCGCCAAGCTGAATAAGGTAATTGTTATCGCTTGCGTAGTGATTATTTTAGGAACAGCAATTCTCTTCTATCTAAGTCATCACTATCGAAAAGCATTTCCCGACGCGCCACAACGACTAAATTCCCCAGAACAAGCGTCCCGACACCACCGCATCGAAGAACCACTCAGCCGTTATAAGTGGCAGCTATTTGCCTTTGTTGGTCTTTTACAAGTGATTGGATTATTAATAGATTTCCAATATCTGCGTGAATTAAAGTCCAATTTCAATGACCGAGACCTCGCTAGTTTCTTAGGACTATTTGGTGGCATGGTGGGGCTGTGTGAGTTAATGACTCAGTGGTTTATCTCCAGCCGCTTGATCGAACGTGTGGGAGTGTTTTTTGCGGCAGCGTTACTACCAATCACTGTAGGCTGTATAGTTCCATCAGGGATTGCCATATTTAATTTATTTCCTGGAATGCAATTGCCCAGCTTTTTTTGGGGGTTAATAATTCTCAAATTCTGCGATGAACTTTTGCGTTACACCTTTATCATGAGTAGCGGACCAGCACTCTACCAACCAATCCCCGAAAGAATTCGTAGCCGGATGCAGATATTATCGGGAGGAACGGCAGAAGCGATCGCTACAGGTTTGGCTGGAGTGGTGATTTTTATTACTTTATTAATTTGCGGGAGGTTTGTCTCTGAAGGACTACAAAAGTGGGTATTTATTGCAGAAACAGTAGTAGTAGCTGGTATCTGTTTAAAAGTAGTTTTAATGCTGCGATCGCGCTATGTTGACTTATTAGTTTTGAGTGCAGATCGAGGTGAATTAAGCGCCGCAAACGTGGGTCTGCGAGCTTTCCAGCAAGGAGTAGTCAAGGCTTTAGCAGAAAAGGGCAGTTTAGCGGATAAACGCTCTTGTATTGAACTTTTAGCCCAAATAGATCTCCAAGGTGCGGTGGAAATTTTAGCACCTTTGCTAGTGAAGTTACCTCCAGATTTGCAATGCCAAAGCTTGGAAGTCATGCTGATGGCTGAGGCCAATCCAATTTATTTGCCAAATGTCCGCCCTTTGTTGGAACAACCCCAAGGTACAATAACTCCAGAAGTGTTTGCTCTTGCCTTGCGCTACGTATGGCTGGCTGAACCACATCCTAATTTAAGTTTATTAGAAGAGTATCTCCACCCAAGGCAACACTCACTCATCCGCGCCACCGCCGCCGCCTTACTTCTGCGTCAGGGAACGCCAATGCAAAAGGTAGCAGCTACCAAAGCCATGCGCCGGATGCTGACTCATAAGCAAGAACGGGAACGGGTCAATGGAGTCAAAGCTTTGAGAGAAGCCGTTTATTTACAAGCTTTGCGGATTCACATCCCGAATTTATTGCAAGATGAGTCCTTACGGGTGCGCTGTGCTGTATTAGAAATGATTGCATCCACCCGTTTGGAGGAATACTATTCAGCATTGCTGGCAGCATTGTATTATAAGTCCACCCGCAGCACAGCAATGCGTGCCTTAGTGCAACTAGAAAATGAAGCTCTAGAAATGCTGTTGCGGCTAGCTACCAATATTTATAAACCGGAAGTGGTACGAATGTATGCTTGGCGTACCATTGGTCAAATAGGTACTTTGGAAGCTGTAGATTGTTTATGGCAAAACTTGGAACAATCTTGGGGTTCTACCAGATATCATATCCTCCGCAGCCTATTAAAAATACACAAACAACCAGAAATTAGAAGCTTAGAAGATCAATTTTATGAAGGTAGGGTAGAAACTTTAATTAAGCAGGAATTAAAGTTTTTAGGAGAGATTTATGCAGCTCATATAGACTTTACACTACAGCAGAATCTCGGAAATCAGCAATCAATAGTAGTTTTTGATTTACTCCAACGCGCACTTCTAGAGTTAGAAATAGATGTTAAAGAAAGATTGTTGCTACTACTGAAGTTGCTTTATTCTCCAGAAAATATGCAAGCAGCTGCCTTTAATCTGCGGTCTGAGTCAGGAACTAACTTAGCGCGAGGTTTAGAAATTTTAGACCATACCGTAAATCTGTCTTGCAAATCTTTATTGTTGAATATTTTAGATCGGCGATCGCACGAAGAAAAACTCTATCTGCTTACAGCAGCAGGGTTAGGAGAATATCAACAGTTTTCAGTCAGCGAGAGGCTACGTAGATTGTTGATGCTATCTAACTTCCTGTCTGACTGGTGCTTAGCCTGCTGTTTTCATTTTGCACAAGTTAGCCACATTCGATTAACAACTCCGGAGATTATGATTTCTCTGCGCCATCCCACGGGTTTTGTTAGAGAAGCAGCGATCGCGTATCTTAGTGTGGTGTCACGCCGTGTTATTTTAGAACTCCTTCCTCAACTACAAAAAGATAAACATCCCCTTGTGGCGGCTCAAGTTAAAAAGTTGATGGCAAAATATCAAGTCCAAAATTACAGAGTAGAGCAGGAAGTCTAAGTTGAAAATTAGGTATGGGGCATGGGGAATTGATTATTTGTCTCCCTCATCTTTGCATTTCTTAGCCCCCAACAAAGTAAAACCCAACAAATTCTTGGTATTGTTGGGTTTCGTTATATCATTTTGGATTTTAGATTTTGCGGAAAGTTGAGCCAGTGCGTTGGAGAGCCAGTGCGTTGCGGTGAATCCAGCCCTGAAGGCGGGTTTCACGCGGTGAACCCGGAGGGAGGTTCCCTCCGTTGTAGCAACTGGCGTTGCGTGGTGAGGCAATGCGGTCTTGGGGGTTTCCCCCATGAGCAATTGCCGAAAGGGTTCCCCGACTTGAGCAAACTTTCCAAGACGGATTGTGAAACAT
>NZ_MTAW01000158.1 GCF_002154725.1 Nostoc sp. 106C
AGCGTAACGCTCACAACTTCCCTCTAGACTTGGCTGCTGGTGAAGTTGCTCCTGTGGCTTTGAGCGCTCCTGCAATCAACGGCTAATACTCAAGTCTTAGCTCAATAAAAAACGCCCTCCAGAAATGGAGGGCGTTTTTTATTGCAAAGCTTTTCAGCACTGTTTACAGAAGTGGTGCAAAATTTAGGTTAAAAAAGAATTGATATTTTTGTTATTCTTATTTAGTTTTTCCCAGCCATCTGCTTATGCATATTTTAATTTATCGGCAAGGTAATTCAATGACAAACTCTATACCCTTACCTTGTGTTGAATGACAAGTTAACTTACCGCGATGATTGTTAACCACAATTTGGTACGCAATAGATAAACCTAACCCTGTTCCTTTACCGATGGGTTTTGTTGTGTAGAAAGCATCGAATATTTTTGTCCGTTCTGCTTCGCTGATTCCTGAACCATTATCTGCAATTCGGAGAATAACTCGTTCTCCAATTGCTTCAGTTTTGATGCGGAGCACACCAGGATGTCTGGAAATTTCTTCAAAGTCTTGATTTTTTTGTATTTCTTCAATTGCATCGATCGCATTGCAAATTAAATTCATAAATACCTGATTGAGTTCGCCAGGATAGCACTCAATAGCTGGCAATTCTCCATATTCTTTGATTAGTTGGATTGCTGGACGATGAGCATTTGGCTTGAGCCGATGACCGAGAATGAGTAGTGTGCTTTCTAGACCTTCATGCAGGTCAGCCAATTTCTTACCTACTTCTCTGTGGCGCGAGAACTTGTTCAAAGATGACACAATTTCTGTAACGCGACCTGTACCTGCTTGCATGGATTGAATAATTTTGGATAAATCATTTAATAAAAAGCTGAGATCGTTTGTTTTAATAGCGCTTTGAATTTCAGCAGGTGGGTCGGGCAGATACTTTTGATATAGCTTGAGTAAATCAACAACCTCATGAACATACTGTTCAACAAAATTCAAGTTACCAGCGATAAAATTGATGGGATTATTCACCTCATGGGCAATTCCTGCTGCCAGATGACCTAAGGTTGCTACCTTTTCTGCTTGGATCAGTTGGGTTTGAGCCTGCTGTAATTCGACGTTTTTAGCAATCAAGGTTTTCGTCAAATTTCTCAACTTTAGTTGATGCTCTATTCGCACTAAGACCTCTTCATACTGAAAAGGTTTAGTAATATAATCTACGGCTCCCAATCGTAATCCTTTAACTTTATCGGCAGTATCTGAAAGAGCAGTCATAAAAATGATCGGAATATCCTGGACACGAGGATCGCTTTTTAAGTGTTGACAAGTTTCAAACCCATCCATACCCGGCATCATTACATCAAGCAATATTAAATCAGGTAAATTATTGTCTAATCTCTGAATGGCTTTTTCACCACTGCGAGCCGCCCAAACTTCAAAGCTAGACTGATCCAAAAAGCTCGATAAAACCTGTAAGTTGGCAGGGTTATCGTCAACGACTAAAACTATTCCTCTGGCAGGATCGCGATTCAGAGAATTTTTTTGCTCACCTATTGCCGCTGTCATAGTTTTTCTACTCCATATTGAATCAAGAAGTTGAGGATTAAATCTTCGTCAAACTGCCTCGCTAGTTGCCGCAATTGGTTAGCAAAGGAAGCAAATTTTGTGTCTGTTTCCTCTAGTTGATCAGCCAATTTGAGAATGGCATTGAAGTTACCTTTACTAGCTAAAGTCACTAGTTCCCGCAATATATTAGAGGAAGGAGGAGTCAATTTATCTGATGAACTATCACCTGTTATAGCCGAATTGATTCTTTGTTCCTGAGACTGAGACTGCTGGTAAATCCATGCCAAATTTAAGTGGCACTCTAATTGATGCAGTAATTCATTTGCCTGTACGGGTTTGCTCAAAAAGCTGTCACCGCCTGCTTCCAGACTGCGATGTTGGTCAGTTTCAAAGACGCTAGCAGAAGAGACAATAATCTTGACATCTTGGATAACTGGGGTATGACGCAGATGTTGAATCAATTCAAACCCATCCATTTCTGGCATGAGCAAATCTGTAATCACTAGGTCTGGTTTAAGGGCGATCGCTTTTTCCAAACCTTCTTTACCGTTGGTAGCTTCGACTACATTAAAACCCAGTGGTTGCAGTAGGTTTGTTATCACTGTGCGATTTTCCCAGCGATCGTCCACCATCAAAATGGTTGGGGGACTACCTTCTAAGCCAATGATTTGTCCCTTTGATGCAGCCATAGCAGACTGTACCCATTCGCTGGCTTCGGCGATCGCAATCTCAAACCAGAAAGTACTACCCTGACCGACCTGACTCTTAACATGGATATCGCTACCCATCATCTGCACCAATTGC
Organism: Nostoc sp. 106C; assembly: GCF_002154725.1. Lineage (GTDB taxonomy): Bacteria > Cyanobacteriota > Cyanobacteriia > Cyanobacteriales > Nostocaceae > Aulosira. The sequence continues at coordinate 2,357 of NZ_MTAW01000158.1, forward strand.
CGAGTAATAGCTAAACCCAGTCCCGTCCCTTCGATCTGACGCTTTTTCTCCCCTACTTGCTCAAATGGCCAAAAAATCTTGTCCAACTCGCTTGGAGTTATGCCAATTCCCGTATCTTCCACACTAAAGCGAATACGATATTTCACCGCCTGCCGATCAGCAGGAAGTCGATCGATTACCTCAACCTTGAAAATAACCTTACCTTCATCCGTAAACTTAATGGCATTCCCCAACAGATTCAACAGAACTTGACGTAACCTTTTGACATCAACATGAACCCCAGTAGGCAAGTTGTTCGTGGGTTCATAAACAAATAAAATGCCCTTTTGTTCTGCCCGGATTTGGCAAATTTCCCCAATCCCCTGTAAAAAAGATGGAAAATGCACATCATGAGGATGCAGTTCCAGTTTTCGCGCTTCAATTTTAGAAAGATCTAAAATGTCATTAATTAAAGTCAGTAGATGAGAACCGCATTGTTCAATGATGTTCACATGATATTGCTCTGACTCCGGCAAACCTTGAGAACGCAGTAAAATTTGAGCACAACCCAAAATACCATTTAAGGGCGTCCGCAATTCATGACTCATGTTGGCTAAAAATTCGCTCTTAGCACGGTTTGCCGTATCAGCCGCTGCTTTGGACTTTTTCAATTGAGCCTGTTCAAACTCTTGCACTCGCCACAGTACAGTTATCATTGTGACTGTGAGTCCACCGACAATCAGGGCAATCAAATCGAGGAATTGCAGTCGAGATTCAATATTTTGGCGGGGAATTACCAAAGCGACAGACCAATTAGCTTCTCGCAAAGGCACATAGGCAACATACTTCCTCGCGCCATCAATTTCCATCAGCTGAATTCCCTGTTGTTTATTTACCATCAGCTGGGCGATCGCGTTTAAATTGCGATCTGGAATTTTCAGCAGGCTGAGTGCAGGTTTTTCTACCGTTGACATTAACTTTGAGTTGGGATGGACAATCGCTTCTCCTTGAGAATTGAGGGCAAATGCATAGCTGTTTTCGCCGTAGCGCAGCGAGTTGACCACCTCAGCAATGCGATCGATTTCCACATTGCCCTGAAAAACCCCAATTGGTGAACGACTAGTAGGAGAATTAGACCAGATTGGGGTGGCGATCGCAATTAAAGGAATCCCTGTAGAACGGCTGATAAAGGGATCGGAAATATTGCTTTTTCCTGCTATTGCTTTTTGAAAGTAGTCTCGATCCTTAATATTCTTATTTGAGCGACCAATCTTAGTATTAGAAAACGAACCATCCGGGGTAACTATTTGGAAAAAGAAAAATTCATCGATCCGCTCAACTTCTGACTTTAAATAAGGTTCTGCCACAGACCAGTCTAAGGAGCGTACAGTTGAAGTATGAGCAAGGGTTTGTACTTCGACTTTGCGAACGTGCAACCACTCCTCAATTTCATCAACTCCTCTGTGAACTTCTAAAAAAGCTCTCCCTCTTAAGTCTTCTAGCGTTATTTTCCGAGCAGCTTGGTAGCTAAAATAAGCAGAAATACTCACAATAAGAGTAGTACCGCCGAGAATAAATCGGATCAGTAAATTGCGCGAGGTATGCATTCTGGTGTCAGATGGGCTGAACTTGGCTCTGCTCAATGGTTCCCTCCTTAAAAAATTAGTTCGCTAAGAAGAAAAAAGGACTATATTTAGATTGCCCAAGAAATTATTAATGATCGCAGCCATAATTGTTAGCTAGAGCAAAATAATCAATATATTTATCGAAAACTTGCATTCTTGAAGTTGCGATAGGGAAAGTCTCGTTAAAGCCTACTGAGGAATAGTTCTAGGTAAATAAGAATACTTTAGGGATAAGTTTGTTTATGTACTTATAAAGAGTAGTCAAAGACCTATTTTTTTAGTTCCACTATCTCACGAAGCCCAGATACTAAATTTGAGTGCGATCGCCGGAATATTTGCACTATTTAGCATCGCAATTCACGCTTGGTTTGCATTACCAGATACTATACCGATTCACTTTGGATCTGATGGATAAGTTACTCCAACATACTCACCCGCAACTACTACAAAATTGAGCTAACTAATACCTTTTCTCTAAAATCTGGCTACAAATGAATCTTCCTGTCTCCCCGTCTCCGCGTCCCCGCGTCATTCATGATCTGTTGTCTACTTTTAGAGAATTGTTATAAGAACTGATGGCGCGAGGAACCTTGAACTTAGGAAACGGATTGATGGAGGGTTTCCCAATTAGTAGTGGTAGTCGCACTGCGATCGCAGCTTTTGCAAAAGATTGGCTCTGAAGACATTTATACTTACCTTGCATACTGCGATCGCTATTCAACAAAGAAACTTAAGTCAGACAAATAAGACTCGGGTTTTCTGTTAACGTCCTGCATCCCTAACCCGAAGGATTTTCATCTTTTGCCACAGAAGGTTTTGGTCTACTGAATCAGTCTTTGTACTTATGACTTTTGTTGTAAGAATATTTTCTTATGCTAACAACGAAAGTCAGAGGAAATGTATATATTTCGTTAATGAGGTATTCAAGACCTTTTTGGGATGTTGATTACTGATGGGAATTTTAAGATAAATATATTTCTAATGAACGAATTTTAATACAAATTTAAAATTAGAAAAGCCATCTCTTAAAAATGTTTCTGAGTTTAGCTTTGTTGCTGACTTTTAAGGAATTTTTATAAGTAATTTTTACCGTAGAGTTTGATTGAAAATAGCATTTTAATCGAATTAACTATATCACTAAAGGCACAATTACACCATCACGCTTAGGAGAGATTTATGGCATCAGGAATGATGGTTGCAGGTAAATGGATAACTGATAAAAATGAACAAAATCAAAGCGGTGAGTTCCATGAGATACCAACAACGTTTCGCGATCGCGTGACCGCAGATGGAAGTAGCCGTTTTAAGGCAGAAGCAGGACGCTATCACCTCTACGTTTCCTTGGCGTGTCCCTGGGCGCATCGTACCTTAATTATGCGAGAACTTAAAGGATTGAATGATGCAATTTCAGTCTCTATCGTCGATCCGATTATGAGTGACAAAGGCTGGATGTTTTCCCAAGAGCCGGGAACCATTCCTGACTCGGTAAATCACGCTCGATATTTGCAAGAGATATATGTAAAAGCCAATCCAAAATATACAGGAAGAGTTACAGTTCCGGTGTTGTGGGATAAGCAAAATCAAACTATCGTCAACAACGAATCTCGCGAAATCATGCGAATGTTTGACGTAGAGTTTGCTCCATTAGCAACGCAGAAAATAGACTTATATCCACGTGACCAACAACAGCAGATTGATGAAACGATTGATGCAATTTATCTGCCAATCAATGCTGGTGTATATCGCGCTGGTTTTGCAACTTCACAAACAGCCTATGAAGATGCGGTGACTGAACTGTTCGAGAGTTTAGACCGATGGGAAGTCATTTTGAGCAAGCAGCGCTATTTATGTGGCAATCGCCTCACCGAAGCCGATATTTGTATGTTTGTAACTCTGTATCGCTTTGACTCAGTGTATTACGGTCACTTTAAGTGCAATTTGCAGCGGATTATCGACTATCCAAACCTCTGCAATTATTTACTAGACCTATATCAGCGTCCAGAATTCAAAGCGACTTGCAATCTAGACTATACCAAGCGCAGCTATTACATGAGTATGACCGATATTAATCCTAATCGAATTGTGCCGAAGGGGCCGATCATTGATTTTGACCAACGGCACGATGGCAATCGCTTCGCTAAGACCTAGGCATGAAATGAAATTGCACAGTCCAACTGGAGTAACAATATGAATCTTGTATCAGGTATCCACCACGTTGCAGTAATCACAGCGGATCTCGACCGCTTTATCGAATTCTATACTGATATATTCGAGATGCCAGTAATCTTCCAAGAGACGACAAGAGCCTTTCGCCATGCACTCCTGCGAGCTGGTCCATCTTCTGTTCTTCATGCAGCAGAGATGCCTGATAATGTTCATAGCTCTGGCTTGCCGGATATGTTTGGTCGGGGGCACATCGACCACTTAGCTTTGAATGCCTCAACAGAATCAGCATTCCAGATTATCCGCCGCAAACTCATAGATCGAGGTGTAAGTGATGGTGCAATTAGCGACCTTGGCCCGGTACTTAACCTGTCATTTAACGATCCTGATGGTATGCATATCGAAGTTTGCCTCATCGTCGATGCCTCACTTCAGGGTTTTCACCAACCGCAACCATATGTAGAGATTATCAACCCTCTTCGCTAAGACATGGCTGTTTCATATCATTTCTGGTTGAACACTTGTCATTGCATAGTCCTTCGGGAAGGCTTCGCCTACGCAATCACACATCATAAGTATGACCTCGACCTGTAACTTTAATTTTGCCTAACCACTTATTAGCTATTTGATGGTTGATCAATGAAGATTAAACTTGCCAAAACTTGTACTTTTCTTAGCTCGTGTACGAAAGACTGAGCTTGATATTTATATAGTGGTTTTCGCAACACTCCAGGTAGATTATTCATCCATTGCCTAGCAATATCAATTTTATCTTCTGCCTACTACTTAACATCCTGCATCTCCAACCACAGGAATTTTTACCTTTTGACCATTCTGTTTCACAGTCACAGTACCTTCTTTGATTGCAACAGTCTCAATTTCGCCCTTAGCACCAAGTTTTACTGCAACGTCAACTGTAATTTTGCCATCTCGACTCCAAAAGATCTGAAATGTCTTTTGTCCATAGAAAGCCTGGCCGTTAGATTTAACACGATTAAATTTGGTAATTTTACCGTTTACCATCATCTCCATTGAGTTATTTGTCAAACCATTGAACAGAAGGAAGCGATTTTTATTTGTGCTACTTGGTTTCCATAAAGTCATTCCACAGCCATGTCCAATGATCTGATCGAATTTGAATTCACCTACTTTGGGTAGTGCTGTAGCTTGAGCAGACTGAGCTATGAGAAAACTAGTAAACAACGATATAACAGCAGTTTTTTTCATTTTGTAGCAAAATATTTAATCAAGAAACTGGGTTAACCCATCGATTTACATAAATTAATTACAGTAGAAGTCTTGGATTTCCTGATTGCTATTTTATTTTCACCAGATTGGATGACCCGAAACAGTAGCGCTAAGCTAATAAGTGTCTAAATTGGACATTTTTTCGTGTTCGCGCAGCGTCTCCGACAAATGACAAAGGACTAATGACAAAGAACGACCCTGACGAGCCAATATACAATTTAAATGCGTCACAGCTTATCACAATACAAACTTAGTAATACTCAGTTAAAAAAAATACGACAAATACATGAGTAGGGGCGCAAACTCAAAAATGATGTCTAATTTACCAACAAATGCTGTTGGTGTAATGCATAGGGGAGGCAGTGCGCTGGGCGGGTTTACTTTTACTAATAACGTCAATATTATGATATTAGAGATTTACATTAGTTTAATAGCATCTTTGATTTTACAACTATTATTTATTTCCAAAAAAATCAGAAAATATACCAATAGATAAAATCCGTCATTGACAATCTTGTATGTGTCAAAAAATAGTTATGCTCATTGGCTTGAGAAATAATTTTATTTTAACGATTTTATGTTTTTTAGAGTTAGTTAAAGTAACTATATAAAGTTTTGTATCGATATTTAATATTTCAGCATTCGCATTAATCATCAACAAATTTTATAGTTTCCGCAGGCTCTCTTTCCCCAAACATAGCCTAGCAAATAGTTTCCAACACTTTATTTTATTATTCTCTTATGAGAGTGAGAAATAAGCGATAAGTTTAATTTAGTTTGCACGCTTTTATAGAAGTTTAATGGTATTGTGTTTTCAAATCTTAATTACTTTATTCTTAACTTATGCAAAGATCCATTCGCCATTGTTATGAGTTTAGCGATCGCAATCTCATGCAAAAAGCTCGTCAATTAATGCTCATTCCTTTAGCTATTACCTTAGGCAGTTTCGCTATTCAATCTGCTCCAGCCAAGGCAGGTACGATTACCTTTAATCCCACGACTTACAATCTATATAATCTATTGGATACTTCGTTGGATTATGGTCAAGCCTACCCAGGAATAATTAGTAGCTATCCTAATAATGGTCCTCAAGAATATCTAAAAATTGAGGTTAATCCCCTAATTGATCAAGGTACTCCTAGCCCAACTGCCGATGCACCCTATGGGCTAACACAATACTTCGGTTCGGTTTACTTGCACGATATTTTTACTCCCGATCCTAATAATCCTAATCAATACATTTATCAGTCTTCAACGGCTAGTACAGATCCTAATTATTTTCCTTTCCTCCAACAAAACCATCCAGAACTACCAGTTGGGTATTTAGCTTTAAAAGGAAGCGGTGCCAATAAATTATTCGGTACTGAAGTAGCTAATGCTACACAGAAGACAGTGGATGGTGTAAGATATATCACAAATATAGGGACTATTAATATTACTGGCGGGGAAGGCCTGTTTGAAGGAGCGACTGGTACGCTTACTTTTGTGGAAAATGGTATCAGTAATCTTCCTTATATAGGTAAAGCCACAATACAGGGAACTATTAATATTCCTCGTGATGTACCTGAACCTAGTACTATAGGCGGTTTAATTTTTAGCGCCGTTGGTTTGCTTGGTTTTAAATTAAGTAGAAGAAATAAGGGATTGACGAAAAAAAATAAGGGACTTGCCGCAAGCAGCTAAGCTGTACACACAACCATACTGTAAGCGAGTTTCCAGCCGTGAAACTGTCCAATCTAAAAGTTGTCCCTTCGCTTTGATGTCATTGCTGACTCTATCTTTTACATTGGATTGAGTTAGGTCGAGGGGGAGTATTACCTCCCTCTCGACCTAGCTCATTTTTAGTTCCGTCGAACTCACGTTTATTAGCTATTTGATGGTTGATCAATGAAGATTAAACTTGCCAAAACTTGTACTTTTCTTAGCTCGCGCACGAGAGACTGAGCTTGATATTTATATAGTGGTGTTGGCAATACTCCAGGTAGATTATTCATCCATTGCCTAGCAGTAGCGAAACTACATCCTGTAATCAAGGCTATTTCCTCTGCACCATCAGCAAGAGCATTTTTACTCAGAGCTTTTTTAATCTGCACCTGCCAAAGGCGAGGCAGCATTTCACCCCATTCAATTCGCTGTAAACCACGGCTTGTGGCTAAAACAATTAAGCGATCGCCAGCCTCAAGCTTGACATCATTCCAGAGCATTAACGAGTAATTATCTTGGCGATATTTCTGGTAGAGAATCGGTACAACACTGTAGCCATGAGCTATTTCCGATAGCAGCAACCCGTTGAGAGTATCGCCCTCTTCGATGTTGTATTCCGTCACCATGACTATTTGATCGCTCAAGCGAAACAAGCTCAGAACGTTTTCTCCAAAGGCAGCACAAGCAAATACTTCCGCTGACAAAGCCGCACCACATAGAACTTGGGCATAGGGAAACAGAGGGGCTATATTGTCACTAAAATGCCGATCTTGAGAGCGGATAATTAAGCGACTGGCGGGGTTCATCGCATGAGCCATCAAACCAATTTCCAGATTTTCCATGTTATCGTCGCCAACTAAAACGATACTTTTGGCATGGGAGAGATTCGCTTGCGGGAGTGCTTCGATAGCATTACCAACAATCAGGGGCATATCGGCTAAGGACTGTTGGTCGAGATTGGTAGGATGAATTCCCACTAACGGTTGGTTGAGATCTTGCAAAATAGCAGCCACTCTCTGCCCTAGCTGATTTAAGCCAATGAGTACCACATGGTTGCGTTGAGGGATGGGAGGATGAGAGTTGAAAAAGTGGAATCTTGAAGTAACAAGAGCGTCAGTTAGCAACGCATACAAAACTCCTACAAAAGCTTGACCTGTCAACGTCAGCCCCAAGCTAAACAAACGCAACCACCACGGCATATGGTCTGAGGGTTGTGCTTGTGATGCAAACTCAACACCGCCAAATAAATCTCCATATCCGCCCAAAAGCAAAATTGCTGTTGCATAGAAAGCTTCTTGCAGGGTGATTTCAGGATAATACAAGCGGTAAAGAACTATTCCCACCAGCCATAGAATAAGTACGGTAATTGCATAAATTGTCGCAATTCGCCGAATTTGATTTTGGCTTTGGTAGTAAGATTGCCAAAATCGCACTATTTTTTGTAAGAGATTCTTCGGTTTAATGCTTTGGAGAAACTGTTGCCACTGCCACTTTTGACGGTGATATTTCTTCGGATCTTGCTCAGATAAAGCTAGCTCGTATGCAACATCAATATAAACTAGTGTGTCTCCCACCTGCACTTCTGCTTCTGGGTTCCACTCAAATAATTCTAGGAGTGGGTTAGATGAAACAGGTGTGTGGCTCAAGATGCGACGAGTTGTGAGATTGAGTCTATGTACTGGCTTGGCAATACACCAACTATCCTTTGGTTGTACCTGATGCTCGATTACTTGTAACAGTTGCCCTTCTAAAGTGAAATATCCAATCGCTTCAGAATCGAGGGCTGTCAGAGCGAAAGCATGAGCACAGAGATGGGTAGGCTCAAAGGCAACAAAATTGCCTAGATTTTCGTACAAAAGTTTGTTGAAATTTTGTTTGTCAGAACGTACTATCAGGCGAACTTGCGGATTAAGACGCCTTGCTGCAAACGCAGCTTCTATATTCATCCGTTCGTTTCTAGTCACTAAAAGTATGGAACGACACTGGCGTATACCTGCCTGCTCTAAAACACTTGGCTGACGACAGTCTCCTATAATTAACCTTTCTAATAAGCTTGGTACTTCTGGGACTTCCCAATGTTTGGGCTGTACATCCTCAATGGCGTTGACTTTAACATCGTACTCCTTGAGGACGGCAACACAATGTTGCCCTAAACTTTGGAGTCCGCATACTAAGAAAAGGTCTTGCTGTTTTGCCTGATTGCTGGTGCCATGAGTGTCCACTTTCTGCTGATGGCAGCATTCACTACTGCTAACAGGATGTTTTTACTAGGATTATATCTCAGCGATCGCCTAATCTCTGAAAACTGCGATCGCAGGATTGAAAACCCGCGATCGGCGTAATAATAGACACTCTTGATTATACAAATCCAACCAACTTTGCGCTCAAATCCCACAGGCGTTCGGCTTTTTCATCATCGCGAGCTTGGGGAGAAACTCTTTGCACAAAGGATTTACCATCTTTCTTCTGACGATTTCCCCAACTCCAATAAGCACCAGATTGCTTGTACTCAGGATCTGCAATTACCGATGCAACTCTTTCACCAGATAATTCCTGAGATACGTATCCCCCAGTGATGTACTTCTGGAATAAGGGGAAGATTTTCTGAAACAGAGGATAGTGGTTACGGAATAGCGGGGTTTCTGCCACACAACCTGGATATAGAGAACTGAAAACAATACCAGTTGTATCGTGATAGCGCCGATGCAGTTCCCGCATAGTCAATACATTGCAGACTTTGCTATCTTTGTAGGCTTTGACAGGTTCAAACTTCTTACCGTCAATCATCGAGATTGGCTCTTTAAATCCTGCTGCAAAGCCTTCGAGATTTCCTAAATCAGGACGTGGCGGAATCTTCCCACCGAGTTCGTCTGGGTTGTGTGTCACAGTTCCCAAAATAACGAGTCGGCGATCGCCATAGGATGACTTCTTCAAATCTTCAAGCAGGAGGTTGCACAGCAGGAAATGACCAAGATGATTAGTAGTCATAGTCAACTCGTAGCCTTCTGGACTGCGCAACGGCTCTTTGATTAAGGGCATATAAATTGCCGCATTGCACAGCAAAGCGTCTAGAGTTTTGCCGCTGGCTCTAAAGTTATTCACAAACTGTCGAACACTGTCCAAGGAGCCGAGATCGATATGCATGATAGTATAGCTGTCCTTGGGTATTCCTACAGATTGGGCAGCTGTTTCCGCTTTCGCTAAATCGCGGCAGGCCATCACTACGTGCCATCCCTTGTTCGCCATTGCTTTGGCAGTGTATAAACCAACTCCCGAAGAAGCACCTGTGATGATAACGGTTGGCTTCCCATTCTGTGCCATTTTGTTTAACCTCCATTTAATGTGTAGACTTTATCTAGAATCTCACGCCAATGACTTCTATTAACACGAGTGATATGGAAGTTAAACAGATTGTTAACTTCTCATCGAAAAGCTACAGTCTTTGCACATAAAGGCTTTTATGCATTGCATAGATATCCATTAAATCTCTCGGCAAAAATTCGGATAAATGCTTGCAAACTGACGAAAAAACCCTCAAAATCCAGTTTGAAGATTACAATTCAGCATTATGGTTAATCAAGTCACGCCAATCGTGAACTTGCAACCCAGCAAATTAGTTAAGTTTCTACTTTTAACAACGTTGCTTGCAAGCTCGACAATCTTAGGTGCGATGTCTAGCGACAAGCCTCTCCGCGTCTACGCTCAAACTCCGACGCCTACACCCAGCCCTAGCGTTACAGATATTAAAGGCGATCGCTATGCAACCGAAATTGGGCAAGCTGTTACTTACAAAATTATGAGTGGATTTGAGGATAACACCTTTCGTCCGCAAGCCAGCCTAACACGAGAACAGATGGTGTCGATGGTAGTGGAATCCTTAAAGCAAGCACCGCTGAAAAAAGATAATTTACCTTTTGACGAACCGCCACCGCCCAAACTGCCAACAATACCTACACAAGTAACTCAAAATCCCTTTCCCGATGTGGATAAAACACGTTGGAGTGCTGCCAAAATACAGTATGTGCGGGATTTGGGAATATTTCGCGGCTATGCAGATGGCAAGTTTCGCCCAACGCAAGCGGTTACCCGTGCGGAACTCGTGGTAGTTTTGGATGCAGCCTACCGCTACATCGTTGAACTGCGAGGTTGGGATGGTCGAGGTCAGTTTGAGGGGGACAAAGCAATCGATTTTAGCGATACTCAAAAACATTGGGCACGGGATACAATCCGCAATATGTCTGCCGCCTGTCGCGCCGCATCTCCTTTAAATGAGACAGGCACAGCATTTGCGCCTAATCGTGCTGCCCAACGCAACTATGCAGCCGCGGCGATTGTGCGAACAGCGCAGTGTTGGAGTATTCCAATGCGACCGCCTTCATGAAGTTGTTGAGTGAGTATGTGCAGATGCAATCGCCCAAGTTCACCTAAGTTTCTCTTAAAATTTAGCAATACAGACAAAAGGTTCTAGTCGCTTCTAGCAACTAGAACCCTGATAAATTTTCTAAACTAATCTTCTACTCTGACAATGAGTTAATAAACTTATCTTTCACAATATCTCGCAAAGACAAGCCGCTTGCCCCAATGGGTGAATTTACAAACACTACAAGTTCCATGTCGTTCGGGAGAAAGTAAGCAACACTTTGTTCGGTTTTCTTGTCACCACTACGCCATAGACCATTTTTGTTATAAATTCTACCTACTGGAGTATTGATAACTTGATCGATACCAAAGTAGTTGTCGAGCATATATTGTGCTTTTTGAGCAGTAATAATAGTGTTTCTGCGCCGCACATGGTTCATAACATTCAGCAGTTCTTTAGTTGATAATCTCCAGCCAGCACCGCCCGCAACAGAAGCCAGATCGCCAGAGTCCCATCCTTTGTTATTGTTATGTGGAAATTGGTAAGCTAATGCATTTTTAGTGCTGGAAATAGGCTTGAAGTCAACGTTACTGACACCAGCAGGTGTAAATACATTGGCTTGCATATAGTTTTTATAGTAGGAAAGAGTTACTATATCCCAAACTTGGTCTTGGCTTATGGGGAAGGATACAGGAAAGTTTGCGTTTTTGCTAACGTTGCCATTAATGATCGGAATCAGAATCCGGCACAAACCAAAGTTCATATTCTCATAATCATAAGAACCGACATTTGTTACTCCGGCTGCCACCTTACTCTTCATAAACGTATAATCGGAGGCAGAACTTCCTGTATTAAATCCCGATGTATGTGTTAACAAGTGCCGAAAGGTTATCTTGTCAATATTATTGCCTTTACTCCAGTAATTTGGTAAATAATCAATAATTTTAGTATCGTAAGAAATTTGGTTACTATCTAATACTTTGACCAAGCCAACTGCGGTAAGAAATTTACTCACGCTGGCAATATGCATTCGTGTATCTTCACTCCAACCTTGACCTTTATCAGCAGGAGTCTGCGCCCAATTCCAAATCAAATTATAAATAAGGTTGCCGTTTTGGTGAAGTTGCAGCATATAGCCAGTTACAGAGTCTTTTAAACTATTATGCATAGCCTTGCCAAAGGCATCTACATTCAATTTAGGAGGTATAGTAAATTGTCTATTTAGAAGTTGAATTTGATATCTTTCTTCTTTAGACTCATTGATATCTTCTATTTCGATATTTTGTACATGCTCTGGAGCAATAACATGTGTTGCTATTTGCTCTTCTGTAATTTCAGCAGGAATATTGAAAGTTTCCATAGTTAGTTTCTCCTGGGATAAATAGTCATGAAAGTATACTTCTGTAAGTAATAAATAAATTGCTAATGATAAAAACTGTGCTAGCAATTATCCAAAATATACAGAACATTTAATTAGAATGATGCTGGCAGTAGAGAATTAATTTATAGCCACTTCTAAATGGTTTTTTTTGTGAAAGTAGCTTTGTTTGTCACTGTGTTTGTTGCATCTGTCTTTATTAATCACCCTGTTCTAGGCTAATTACGCAAAATAACAATCAGTTTGGAAAATTTCTTAATTTATTATGAGTAGTTATGGAAGATTAGCGTCGCACGCATAGTAGCCGTAGTCTCACAAATTGCCAGAAACCCCTACTTATTATGTACAGTTCACCACACAGTTATAGGTTTGGCATAAGATAGAATAATTATTGGGTCTGCAATGGTAGTCTCAGATCCACTTTATAGAAGAAGCAACTATACTAAGCAAACCGCTTTGGAGCAATGAACCAAAGCGGTTTATTGTTTGGTTGAATTAACACTGCAACCTCTTTACCTGTCAAGGCTTAAAATTGATTCTTTGGCAATGACTGTCTTAAACAAAAAATGCAATACAGATTGGGAGCATCCCACTTTTTTACAGATTCCGTCATTGCGAGCGAAGCGAAGCAATCGCATGGTATTGAGCTAAAAACGAGTCCATGCGATTGCTTCGTCGTTCCTCCTCTCTCCGAGACGCTACGCGAACGCAATGACAGTTTTATTTTTTTATCATCAAAGACTAAAAACTGGGATGTACCCATACAGATCTAATGCATATTGAAAATCAACCCCAAGCTTGTACCCAAGGCTGTACCAATTATTATTGATAGAAAATATATACCTGCTTTGCGCCAGTTATATTCACTAGTGAACATGACCCGAAAAGCTGTTATGTACCCAATCAAAAATAACACTAAGTAGAATATCAGCATAATCAGATCGAAAATGCTCCCGCTTGAAGAGCTTGATGTATTTCCTGATTCTGAGAGCAACGTGTCGAAAATATATGCTAATGAAAGACCTGCAAAAGGTAGGAGAATAAAGCCTGAAATGGCGGCGGAAATCATTGCCCATTGAATGCCTTTTTGCCAAGCTATTAAGAAAGCACCAGTGGTAAAAGCTAAAAATAAAAATATCAATGTTGACCGCTTGATTCGATATTGCTCAGTGGAGAATCTTGTTTTGTTGAGCTTCATGGTTGCATGACTTTTCTGACGATGCTTTTGCTGTACAAGAACAAAAAACCCCTGGTAGGCAGGGGAGTATCAACTCTAGGAGGTCGTATTACATATATCTATCACCTCATAGTTTCAACATTATGCAGGCATTGCAGAAAATTGCTGTTGAAATTGAATACCCTACTGTAGCTTAACGAAGTTATCGCTTATTTTAGGTTTACCCAGGCTTTCTAGCCACAATAGTACGATGGCGCGGATCGCTAGGCACAGTAATTGGTTGAGCAAAACCTACAGTCTGCAATGTTGCTTCAATATCAAAAGTGTAGTACTCATCGCTCCAGGGTTCGGTGCTTTTCATCAATGTAAATAGAACTGGTGGCAGGTTTTGGATTACTTCGGATTTTGGGTTATTATCTACCAGTGCGATCGCTCCACCAGGTCGCAGCAATCGCAAAGCTTCTGCGAAAATTGCTTTACTGGCGTAACCTGGAAGTTCATGGGTGACAAACTGAAGTGTTACCAAATCAAAAGAGTTATCTGGTAGTTTTGTATCTTCCGCTTGGGCGTGAATCCACTCAGATATCTCACCTTTTACATCTCGATTGCGAGCGACGGTGAGCATATACGGTGACAAATCAAGACCCACTGTACGCACAGGATGATCCTGCTTTTGTTGGTAGTAGCGGTGTAGCGCTAGAGTAGAAACACCCACTGAGCAACCTATATCTAGGATATCCCGTACTTCTTGCGGACCGTAAGTACCAAGAACTTGATGAAAGCTACCTCTTAGCCGTGCATGGGCAACTTCCCAAGTCAGGTTTTCTTTCGGCCAAACCCGTAACGCCATTGAGTAGGTAGCTGACTCCGTTTCAAAAGCCGCATCCCAGCAAAGATTACCCTCAGAGTAGGCGTGAAAAGGTACTTTGTAGTAGTCTGGATAAACAACATCGGGGTTAGTTATCTGTGGTAACTGCTGTTTTATTCCCGATGATTTGAGTGCCTCGTAGTTTTTGCGCCAGGGAACACCGTTTTTCTCAGCGGTTTTGATGAGTACTTGCCTGGCTTGGTGTTTCATCAATTTATAGATGGGTTTAGTCTGGATCAGGAGATTAACGAACTTGGAGAGCGTATCTTCTCCGGCCCAGTCTGGTTTTAGCTTGTTGTTCATCGGCTTGCAAAATAGAGGCAAGATAACTAATAGGGGGAAACCAACATAATTATCAGGTTTATCAGTTGCCCATTGTCATTAAATCAAACTGAGCAAACTGACCGCTAACGGCGATCGCTAGCGCTTATATTGGTTTATACCTATACACTTATATATATTTTAAATTTTCGGGGGTACAAACAAACCCTGAATATGAGTAAAGCTCAAACTCACACGACTAATTATCTTACGGTGTAGGAGAGTAAGCGTGTCAGGGTAAATCTTGAATATTTGTTTTGCTCTACCTCTATACTTTCAGATCCTAACGCGCCGCAAATTCCAGTCATCCTTAGAGTAAGGTGTGGCAAAGCAAGCGTCTAAGATTTCTTTAGCGATCGCATCTGTTGTAGCACGTAAACTGAGTAATAGAATATTGGCATAGTTCCAAATACTTGCGCCACGGGCTGTCTTTGCATCGTGACAATGCCTTCTGCAACTTTGGAGAACCAACACTACTTCAAGACTTCTGGGTAAATGGTAAGTATTACAATAGGTTGCACCAGTGAATCTGGAATCAGAATGATTGCATAATAGAAATTGAGAAGCCGCTAAAGTCAGTAGATAAACTTAAATAAACCTAAAATAGCTTGTAGGCTGAAAACCGTCTACTATCTGCCCTCTAGCTTGAAAGAATAATGCTGAGTGCTGAGTGAATAGTCATTAATTAAGTAGAAAGCAACTGCCGTTAGCGGTAGCAAGGAACGAGCCTAACCTTAAAGGGGTAAAAGTTTTGTCATTGAGACAAATTTCTGCCTTCATGATATTTTTTAGAGCCAATTTACTCGATTGGGTAATACATTCATCTCAAATAGAATTTATGTCAGTAATCAAACATAAAATTTGCAATATGTAAGCGCTCACATAATTCATATTTGGATTTGAAAATACCACTTTTATAAATACTTATTTGGGATTAAAAAAATGTTAGAGAAAACTGTCAATTTGAAATCATCATTCCTCAATACCTGGCTTTTCAGTGCTAGTACGTTGACTTTGAATTTTTTGCTACTTGGGTTGCTGCTAGTCTCGCCTGCTTTAGCAATCCGGCTCAGTAATGGCCAGATTGCCTTTAACAATCCTCCCCGATTAATTCGATCTGCTACTAGCTCTAGCAGTTCTAATATACGTGGAACCTATCAATTTACCATTAGTGTTCCTCAAGACGCTGGGGAGCCTCTAGAAGCTGTCTCAATCGTTCAGCGTCCAAATGTAGAAACAATTGCATTTGACGTGAGTCAACACCGTGCTTTTAAAGGTAACAGTTTTGCTGGTGGTCCAGCCTTACATTTGGCTAGCATTGGCGGTACTGAAGTATCCCAATCTAACAAGCAAATGGTAGTATTTGATCCGCCTGTCGCCCCTGGTAGCACGGTAACAGTCGAGATAGTAACCAAGGGAAATCCTCAGCTTGGGAGAGTGTATCTATTTGGCGTTACTGCTTATCCAGCAGGAGAAAATGGTATCGGCCAGTTTTTAGGTTACGGTCGCCTACACTTTTACCACTAACTTTTAGCTCAGCGGTATCCTTGTAAGGATGAGATTATCAAAAAATCATCCAAAGTTACCATTAATCTGCCTTACATCTAGCTGAGATACAATGGTTTAATAGTTTCGATTGCTGATACTCCATATATGTTTTTGTTATAGTTTCAGTCTCAGCTTTCTTTTGTCAACTTTTTAACTCATCAAACTCACCTTGACTGAAGCCAACCCAGTGCGCAATCTGCAAGAAACTCATTTAAACCGTGCTCGTGCTAGTCTCCGACAAGCGTTGTCTTGGTATGGATATCTTCGTAAGTCAGGACAGCTCTCATCGAACCCAGAATTGGCGGGTTTGGTAAAGCCAGAATTGGAGGCTTTGAGCACCACACTCAACAAGCTAGACTCGAATGTAATCAGAATTGCTGCCTTTGGGTTGGTGAGTCGGGGTAAGTCTGCGGTGTTGAATGCTTTACTAGGGGATAAAATTCTCCAAACTGGCCCTTTAAATGGTGTGACTCAATGGCCTCGTTCTGTGCGCTGGCAACCAGGCGGTAAAGTACAAGTAGAATTAATTGATACTCCTGGATTAGATGAAATTGAGGGCGAATCACGGGCACAAATGGCGCGGGAGGTAGTGCAGCAAGCTGATTTAATTTTATTTGTAGTATCTGGTGATATTACTCGCACAGAGTATCAAGCACTACTAAAATTACGCCAGTCACAAAAGCCGCTAATTTTGGTGTTTAACAAAATAGACCTCTACCCAGATACAGACCGAGCAACCATTTACCAGAATTTACAACAATTGGGTGCAGGACACCCCCAAGCCAAGCCTTTACTACCCGATGAAATTGTCATGGTAGCTGCGGAACCAGCACCAATGGAAGTACGGGTTGAATGGCCTGATGGTGGTGTAAGTTATGAATGGGAGACTCCACCCACCCAAGTAGAGGAACTACAACAGACAATACTGAATATTCTCAACCGTGAAGGGCGATCGCTGTTAGCGTTAAATGCACTCATTCAAGCAAGGGAAGCAGAAGCTGCGATCGCGCAAAAAACTCTTGACTTACGCGAACAAGAAGCCGAAGATATCATTTGGCAATTTACCAAGTATAAAGCTTTGGTAGTAGGGTTAAATCCCATAGCTTTGTTAGATATTTTAGGCGGTACTATTGCCGATTTATTGTTAATTCGTGCTTTGGCTCGGTTATATGGTTTACCCATCACCAGTTATGAAGCCGGGAAAATTTTAAAAACAATTTTATTGAGTTCTGGCGGCTTATTGCTCACTGAATTAGGAAGTAGTTTCTTCTTAGGTTTAAATAAAAGTACCGCGGCGCTAACTAGTGGTGATAATCCTATCAATATTACTGCCTCTTTTGGGAGTGCGATCGCCCAAGCTGGAATCGCCGGTTATGGAGCCTATGCAGTAGGTAAAGCAGCACAAGTTTATCTCGAAAAAGGCTGCACTTGGGGTCAATTAGGTGCTAACACTGTCATTCAAGAAATCCTTTCCCAAGTGGAACCAAACACAATTGTCTACCGTTTACGGCAAGAGTTAGGTGGGCTAGGGATTGGGGATTAGGGCGAGTTTGAAAACATAGTGTAGTAGTGAAAAGGCGATCAATAACACTTATATTATGTCTGACATACTTACTACATAGCTATGACATATATTTCAGTTATTCTTCTAAATCAGAAGTCTAGTGCTTCATCGCATTAATGCCGAAGAGAAAATAAGTTCTTACTCATGAGTTTATTCCTGGAGTTTTTAAGCACTAAAGTGCTTACCCTTGGCGCTAACTGATTATGAACTCATCATAATTAATGCGAGATTTTAAAAATGAGGAGTTTACTGATATGAATCAACCTTAGAGGGTGACAAGGCAACTCTAAGCTATGCAGGACAAAAATTTGAGAAG
>NZ_MTAW01000176.1 GCF_002154725.1 Nostoc sp. 106C
ACAAATGACAAATGACAAATGACAAATGACAAATGACAAATGACAAATGACAAATAACTAATTTATGATTCACCAACCTACATCAAATTTAGATTTTAACGATTATCTTGATTGGCATTCGCTGAATGAGACTCGAACGGAATTATTACCTGAGCATTTAAAACGAGCTGTACGTCTAGCTGAATCAATTCACTTATCACAGCAACGCTGGCAAGTTTACCTTTGTGCGTTGGCAACTTTGGGATTTGAGCAATGGCTGAAGGAACGCGCACCTGAATTACAAATACACAGCGATTCTGCTTCGATTTGGCAACCAGCAACCGCAAACTTGTTAGCAGTAGCTTGTAATATTCAAGTTGGTGCTTTTAAAATTTGTGTCATCACTGCAAGCGTTTTAACTGACCAACATAGCATTCCTCATGCAGTTTTTGATATTCCTGATTTTGCTGCTCATTTCTATGTGCTGATGCAAGTTGAGGAGTCAGAACAGCAGGTTGCTATATCGGGATTTATAAACTACGAACAGTACCGTAGTTATCAACAAACAGTTAGGTTACAAATAGAGCAGGATTGGACATATACTCTACCCCAAAGTTGGTTTAATTCCGACTCTAACGCCCTACTACTAAATCTACGCTGTCTAAATCCAGATGCCATACAGCTACCTGCAAACATTCCATCAATAGAAACTAATACAGTTACAGCATTAAAACAAAAACTAGCGATAATAAAACCTCAACTGCAAAACCAATATCCTTGGGAATTACTCACAATTAACGAAGGTATAACATTACTAAGTAACCCTGACTTAATTAACTGGGTTTACAAAGCAGCAACTCCTTCTCTTGTGCAACCCCTAATCAATGTTGGTCTTTGGTTAAATAATGAAATCGATAGAGTTGCTCAAGAATTGGGTTGGATGCTGATGCCGTTACCAGCATTATCACAATTGCGTTCCTTGCGTTCCTTACAAGAAAATTTTGACCAAATTCGCGCCAGTTTAGAACAGCAAGGAGTTTATATTCCCCCATCAGCGCGGGGGGCTTACTGTGATTTAGATAGCGAACAAACTAGTTTGCGAATGTATGCAATTACCTGGGAAGTAACTGAAACACCAGATAACCCCGAATGGACATTGCTAATTGCTTTAGGTTCCCAACCACAAGTACAAATGCCAAATACCTTAACATTAGAGGTACGTGATGAAACAAAACAATTATTTGAGCAATCTTTATTAGATACCAGCCAAGGCATACTCTACGCTCAAGTTATTGGCAATTGGAACGAACGATTTTGGGTAACCATAACTGCTGATAATACTGTATTTGAAATTCCGCCCTTTGGTTTGGAGTTGAAAGGTACTTGAACAAGAAACTAATTAAACAAATAACGAACCACAGATAAACACCGATAAACACTGATAACTCTACTTTTCTCTCCTGCTCTGCGGCTCTGCGTGAGATAAAAATTAATAATTTCAATATGAAAAATAACAACTATATTTTTAATTTAAAAGTTCAAAAAATTGAGCAAATTTGTTTATTTGAACTGACTTGGGGAGAAGGTCAAAGATTAACTACACAAGTTAACTATCCCCCTGCCCTAACTCAACTATATAAAGACTGGCAACGAGTATATCTCAACTTTTATCGCTCCGACCAAATGCGCGGACGCACTGTTGATGGTGGTGTAGCTAAACTCACCATTGATTGGCACGCAGAACTTGTGAAAGCAGAAACTAAATTGATGTATGAGTTTCATCGCTGGTTACGTAGTGGCGAACTATATGAAATTCGTGCCCAAATTGCTCAAACAAGTCAGCAACTTATTAAAGAAAATACTGAAACTAACGAAGCAGTACAAATATTCCTCACCTGTGCGCCTTTAGAACTAGATCGTTTCCCTTGGGAAGCCTGGGAATTAGGTAATGAATTTGCAACTAATAATGCAATTCAATTTATTCGCACACCTTTAAATATTTCCACAGAAGCACAAGAAAAACGTCAAGGACGACCCCGCATTTTAGCAATTTTGGGTGATGATACGGGGTTGAATTTTAAAGCCGAAAAAGAGTCTCTCAAATCACTGTTGCGGATTGCTGATGTAGAGTTTGTTGGTTGGCAACCACAATACACAGCAGCGGAAGTAATTCAAAAAATCAGTGATGCAATTACGGATGAACGCGGTTGGGATGTATTATTTTTTGCTGGGCATAGTAATGAGACAGACCTGACAGGCGGCGAATTGGGGATTGCTCCTGAGATGTCGATTTCAATCAGCGAAATTGCACCACAACTCAGCACCGCGAAAAAACGCGGACTTCAGGTAGCAATTTTCAATTCATGCAGTGGCTTAAGTATTGCTGATGCGTTGATTGACTTAGGTTTTGGTCAAGTGGTAGTGATGCGAGAACCCATTCATAACAGCGTCGCCCAAGGATTTATGGTGCGATTTTTACAAGGGCTAGCAAAGCATCTTGATGTATACGAGTCTTTGACAAAAGCGCGGCAATTTCTGCGGATGGATAAAAGCCACACTTATCCCTCATCTTACTTAGTGCCTTCTCTATTCTGCCATCCGGGAGCCTCACTCTACCGCATTACGGCTTTTCGATGGCAACAATGCTTGCGTCAAAGTATACCAAATCGCTGGGAAGCGATCGCGCTCGCAGTAAGTCTCACTCTCGGCGTGCTTGTCCCGTTCCAAGAATTACTCCTAGATACACGAATACTTACTCAGTCAGTTTACCGCAACACTACAGCCCAAATACCATCGGAGGAAGCGCCCCCAGTCGCCCTAGTACAAATTGATACTGAATCAATTTACCGCGCCCAACTGCCAAATTCCCAACTTTTGCCAATGAACCGCAGCTACATAGCAAAGTTAATTGACAGGGTAAGAACTCTAAATGCTTCCGTTGTGGGTTTAGATTTTATCTTAGATACACCTCAGAAAGACCCCCCATCTGGAGATGAAGATTTAAGAAAAGCGGTGCATCGTGCTGTAGATGCAAATATGTGGTTAATTTTGGGTGCAGTTTTAGAACCTACAAGAGAAGTAGGCGCAAATGAAGCAATTGGTATAAACGAATGGGATTGGACTTTGCAAGGATATGTCGATGCTTACTCTAACCTTGTGGAATTACCAGTTGCTAATCAAGATTGTCTTAAAACTTGCCCCTTCGCATATCTGCTATCTCTTGTGCAGCTAGCTAAACAAGAAATAATCAAGTTACCGCAGCCGCAAACAGACCGAAAGAAGAATTTCCGAGCGCAACTACTGAATGTGATTCAGCAGCATCCAAACAAGGGTAACTTATCTGCGCTATGGCAATGGCGATCGCCTTTTGGTTTACAGCCAATATTAGATTACTCAATTCCGCCCAAGCAAGTTTATACCACCATTCCCGCTTGGCAGTTGATTGAAAATCCAGATATCAACAAATTCCCTTTACTTTCCAAACAGGTAGTTTTGATCGCAGTTGGTAGTGATGAACGCTTGGGGATTGCTCCCGGTACACCCGATCGCTCTCTAGCCCCAGCTGCCCTCAGTTATTGGACAAAACAAGAGTGGCTAACAGGGGGTGAAACTTTAGCATACATGATTCACCATTTTCTTAACCACCGTTTGGTAATTCCTATCCCGGATATTTGGATAATTGGAATGGCAATTATTCTCGGTAAAACCACAGTATTGATTGTTAAAAATCAGTCGCGTTTAAGCCTCAGCCGTCGTCGACAAATTATGGCAGGTGCAGTGGGTGCAGTTATTCTTTACGGTCTTGCAGGATTGCAACTATATATATCTGCCGCGATTTTACTTCCTTGGTTTTTACCCTCGTCAGTTTTCTTAGCCTACGTTTTACCAGCTACAAGGAGAAATAATCATGCATAAATTATTTAGCATTGCACTCATTCCCTTAGCGATCGCTTCCGGTGGGATCGCTAACGAACAACACATTCCTCAATCTGGATACATCATTGCTCAACAATCCACAGATTGGATTGCCACAATTTTTCAGCGTCGTCCTAAAAAACGAAATGGGGCTAGGGGGGGAACAATCTGTCCTATTGCACCTGGCTTAGTTGAAACATACATTGTTTGGAGCGATCGCCCTTTATTTTTATGGCACAGTTCAGGAACCAATCAAGCCGCGCAGTTAGTGGTTCGTGAGTACGACAGCCAAAAAGTAGTATGGCAGCAACCTGTAAATATCGCAGATCAAAAAGTTTCCTACAGTGCTCAAGAATCTTTAGAACCTGGCAAACTCTATCAATGGCAATTATCAGGAAGCCCTGAGAGTACTCCTTGGACAACATTTAAAATCATGCCTGCAAGCGATCGCCAAAAAATTCAAGCAGACTTGCAAACATTAGAGCAACAACTCAAAGCCACCAAAGCCTCTTCAGAAGAAATTGCGCTCAAAAAAGCCGATTACTTTCTCAATTACGAAATCAAACACACAACTGAATCTGGTACTTTTCACCCTTGGGCTGATGCTTTCCAGGTGCTTTACCAAGTGGACAACCCCTCATCATCCTTCATTGCTCAACGCACAAAATTTGTAACAGATGTGTGTACCCAACCACCATCATCTACAACATCGCAAGTCAAATAAAGCATGTAGTCATAAATTTTGTAGTAAGAACTTTAGTCATTCATGTTTAAGTACAAAAGTGCTTACTACAAGATTTGATGATTTTTCTACCTAAAGCTCAAATGTTCATAATATTTCTTAAACCCAAGTTTTTATGCGCAATAAATACGGAATCGATCATGCGATCGCCAGCATTCTTTTCTTCTGCCTGCTCGCCCCAGCCCAAGCTCAAATCAACCCCGACAACACCTTAGGATCAGAAAGTTCTCGCCTTACACCCAACGTTTTAATTAATGGTGTAAATGCCGACCAAATTGACGGCGGCGCTTTACGTGGAAGCAATCTTTTTCATAGTTTTAGTGAGTTTAATATTAATAATGGGCAAAGAGTGTATTTTGGCAACCCTGCCGGAGTGCAAAATATTTTAACGCGGGTCACAGGTGGACAAGGCTCAAATATTCTCGGCACCTTAGGAGTTAATGGCATTGCCAATTTATTTTTAATTAATCCCAATGGCATTTTATTTGGGCAAAATGCACGGTTAGATGTGCGCGGTTCCTTTGTAGGGACTACCGCCAATGCTGTGCAATTTGGTAATCAAGGAATTTTTAGCGCTACAAATCCCCAAGCAGCACCTTTATTAACTATTAATCCTTCAGCGTTGCTGTTTAATCAAATTAATCAAAAGGCAGCGATTCAAAATAATTCAATGGGGTTAAGGGTTCCAGATGGCAAGAGTTTGCTGCTGGTGGGTGGTAATGTCAGCATGGATGGCGGACAACTAAATGCTTATGGCGGACGAGTTGAGTTGGGAGGGTTAGCGGAATCTGGAAATATCAATCTTGTCTTAGATGGGGATAATTTGAGCTTGGGATTCCCGGAGAATATAACTCGTGCAAATGTATCCCTTACTAATCATGCACTTGTATCTGTAAATGGTGCTGGGGGCGGTAATATTGCAGTCAATGCCCGAAATATAGAAATTTTGGGAGGAAGTTTGCTATCTGCTGGTATTGGGCAAGGTTTTGGGACACCGGAAACGGTTGTAGGAGATATTATCCTGAATGCCACAGAAGAAATGGCGATCTCTGGTAGCACAATTAGCAATTTTCTGCCTTCAGGAGCGAAAGGCAATGCAGGTAATATTACCATCAATGCTGATGATTTCTCATTACGAGACAGCGCTTACCTTACAGCCTCAACTTATGGACAGGGGAATGCAGGGAATGTGACAGTGGTGGCAAAAGATGCTGTCTCCATTGCAAATAACGCTTACATCTTCAGCAGAGTAGAGGCAGGGGGTGTCGGTCAGGCTGGTAATATTACTATCGATGCTGGTAATTTCTCATTACGAGACACCGCTGGACTTACAGCCGCAACTTTTGGACGGGGGAATGCGGGGAATGTGACAGTGACGGCAAAAGATGCTGTCTCCATTGCAAATAACGCTTCCATCTTAAGCACAGTCGAAGCAGGGGGTGTCGGTCAGGGTGGGAATATCGACATCAATGCTGCCACCCTATCACTATTTGATGGCGCTCAACTGCAAACCATTACTCGTGGTGCACCTGTAAATCAGCCACCTGGTAAAAACCAGCCACCAGGGCGGGGGGACGCAGGGAATGTCAATGTCAAAGTTACAGGTATTGTTGATATTGCTGGCAGCAATAATGATCTTCCCAGTACTATTAGCAGCAGAGTGGAGACAGGGACAGTTGGTAATGGGGGTAATATTACCATCGATGCAGGTGATTTCTCATTACGAGACGGCGCTAAACTTGAAGCTTCAACTTTAGGACAGGGGAATGCGGGGAATGTGACAGTGGCGGCAAAAAATGCTGTCTCCATTGCAAATAACGCTTACATCTACAGCAGAGTAGAACCTGGGGGTGTCGGTCAGGCTGGTAATATCACTATCGATGCTGGTAATTTCTCATTACGAGACGGCGCTAAACTTGAAGCCTCAACTTTTGGACGGGGGAATGCAGGCATAATCAAAGTTAATGCTACTGATTTCTCATTACGAGACAACGCTTTGCTTGTAGCCTCAACTTATGGACAAGGGAACGCGGGGAATGTGATAGTGGCTGCAAAAAATGGTGTCTCTGCAAATAACGCTTACATCTATAGCAGAGTAGAACCTGGGGGTGTCGGTCAGGCTGGTAATATCACTATCGATGCTGCCACCCTATCACTATTTGATGGCGCTCAACTGCAAACCATTACTAGTGGTGCATTTAACGACCAGCCACCAGGGCGGGGGAACGCAGGGAATGTCAATGTCAAAGTTACAGGTATTGTTGATATTGCTGGGCAGAAAAATGGTCTTCCCAGCGGTATTCTCAGCAGCGTCGGTATAGGGACAGTTGGTAATGGGGGTGATATTACCATCGATGCTGATGATTTCTCATTACGAGACGGCGCTTTCCTTACAGCCTCAACTTTTGGACAGGGGAATGCAGGCATAATCAAAGTTAATGCTACTGATTTCTCATTACGAGACGGCGCTAAACTTGAAGCCTCAACTTATGGACAGGGGAATGCAGGGAATGTGACAGTGACTGCAAAAGATGCTGTCTCGATTGCAAATAACGCTTACATCTTCAGCAGAGTAGAAACAGGGGGTGTCGGTCAGGGTGGTAATATTACTATCGATGCTGGTAATTTCTCATTACGAGATGGCGCTGAACTTACAACCGCAACTTTTGGACAGGGGAATGCAGGCATAATCAAAGTTAATGCGACTGATTTCTCATTACGAGACGACGCTTTGCTTGAAGCCTCAACTTATAGACAAGGGAATGCGGGGAATGTGACAGTGGCTGCAAAAAATGCTGTCTCCATTGCAAATAACGCTTCCATCTTCAGCAGAGTAGAAGCAGGGGGTGTCGGTCAGGGTGGGAATATCGACATCAATGCTGCCAGCCTATCACTATTGGATGGCGCTCAACTGCAAACCATTACTAGTGGTGCATTTAAAGACCAGCCAGCTGGGTGGGGGGACGCAGGGAATGTCAATATCAAAGTTACAGGTATTGTTGATATTGCTGGGACAAAAATTGTTGATATTGCTGGCAAGAAAACTGTTCTTCCCAGTGGTATTAGCAGCAGCGTGCAGACAGGGACAGTTGGTAATGGCGGTAATATTACCATCGATGCTGGTAATTTCTCATTACGAGACGGCGCTTTGCTTGTAGCCTCAACTTATCGACAAGGGAATGCGGGGAATGTGACAGTGACTGCAAAAGATGCTGTCTCGATTGCAAATAACGCTTACATCTTCAGCAGAGTAGAAACAGGGGGTGTCGGTCAGGGTGGGAATATTACTATCGATGCTGGTAATTTCTCATTACGAGACACCGCTGGACTTACAACCGCAACTTTTGGACCGGGGAATGCGGGGAATGTGACAGTGGCAGTAAAAGATGCTGTCTCCATTACAAATAACGCTTCTATCTTAAGCACAGTCGAAGCAGGGGGTATAGGTCAGGGTGGGAATATCGACATCAATGCTGCCAGCCTATCACTATTAAATGGCGCTCAACTGCAAACCATTACTCGTGGTGCATCCCAAACCCAGCCAGCTGGGCGGGGGGACGCAGGGAATATCAATGTCAAAGTTACAGGTATTGTTGATATTGCTGGCAGCAAAAATAGTCTTCCCAGTACTATTAGCAGCAGAGTGGAGACAGGGACAGTTGGTAATGGGGGTAATATTACCATCAATGCAGGTGATTTCTTATTACGAGACAGCGCTAAACTTGAAGCCTCAACTTTAGGACAAGGGAATGCGGGGAATGTGACAGTGGCGGCAAAAAATGCTGTCTCCGCAAATAACGCTTCCATCTTAAGCACAGTCGAAGCAGGGGGTATAGGTCAGGGTGGTAATATTACTATCGATGCTGCCACCCTATCACTATTTGATGGTGCTCAACTGCAAACCATTACTCGTGGTGCACCTGAAAATCAACCATCTGGTGAAAACCTGCCAGCTGGGAGGGGGGACGCAGGGAATGTCAATGTCAAAGTTACAGGTATTGTTGATATTGCTGGCAGCAATAATGGTTTTCCCAGTCGTATTAGCAGCAGCGTGGAGAAAGAGACAGTTGGTAATGGCGGTAATATTACCATCGATGCAGGTGATTTCTCATTACAAGACGGCGCTCAACTTCTCGCCTCAACTTTTGGACAGGGGAATGCGGGGAATGTGACAGTGGCTGCAAAAGATGCTGTCGCCATTGCAAATAACGCTTACATCTTCAGCAGAGTAGAAGCAGGGGGTGTCGGTCAGGGTGGGAATATTACTATCGATGCTGGTAATTTCTCATTACGAGACACCGCTGGACTTACAACCGCAACTTTTGGACCGGGGAATGCGGGGAATGTGACAGTGGCAGTAAAAGATGCTGTCTCCATTACAAATAACGCTTCTATCTTAAGCACAGTCGAAGCAGGGGGTATAGGTCAGGGTGGGAATATCGACATCAATGCTGCCAGCCTATCACTACTAAATGGCGCTCAACTGCAAACCATTACTCGTGGTGCATCCCAAACCCAGCCAGCTGGGCGGGGGGACGCAGGGAATGTCAATGTCAAAGTTACAGGTATTGTTGATATTGCTGGCAGCAATAGTGATCTTCCCAGTCGTATTAGCAGCAGCGTGGAGACAGGGACAGTTGGTAATGGGGGTGATATTACCATTGATACTGATGATTTCTTATTACGAGACGGCGCTCAAGTTCTAGCCTCAACTTTTGGACAGGGGAATGCAGGCATAATCAAAGTTAATGCTACTGATTTTTTCACCATTTCTAGCACAAGTTTTAACCTTAACAGTGGCTTGTTCGTTAACTCCGAAAGTCCTACGGGTACTGCTGGAGATATTATTGTCACCTCACCTAAAGTTACCCTAGATAACAGTGGCACTCTCAAGGCCGAATCTACATCCGGTAATGGTGGTAACATCAACCTCAACAGCGGCTTACTCTTACTCCGTCGTGGTGCCCAAATTTCCACCAACGCAGGTAAAGCCGAAACAGGTGGAGATGGCGGTAATATCAGCATCAATTCACCCTTCATCGCCGCTGTACCCAACGAAAACAGCGACATTACTGCCAATGCCTTTACTGGTAAAGGTGGTAATGTTAGCATCACTACCCAAGGTATTTTCGGCATTCAAGCACGGGAGCAACTTACGCCTTTTAGCGATATCACCGCAAGTTCTGAATTAGGCGTACAGGGACAAATCACGATCGCTCAACCACAAGTCCAACCTCCACAAAAACTCATCGAACTACCTACAGGATTGGTTGACGCTAGTACAAAATTTGCCCAAATTTGCCCCAGAGATCGCAACGCTAAACCGTTGGGTAGCTTTGTTGTAACTGGACGCGGTAGTTTACCGCCCAATTCCTTTGAACCATTGACGGGTACAACTAGCCTCAGTCCTTTAGCCAGTTTGGATGGGGAAAGTTTCAGTAATGTATCGAATGCATCCCCAATGATAAATCTGCCGCCTACTTCTCAAGTTGTTGAGGCGCAGGGTTTAGTGAAAACTGCTGACGGTAATATTATGTTGGTTGCCGAAGCACCCAAAGCAACACCTGCTGCTACTAGTAGTTCTGCAATGTGTCCAGTAGCTCAGTAAATAAAATTTTTTTATCTCACGCAGAGGCGCAAAGGCGCAGAGGGGAGTATGAAGAGAATTAAAAAGTTTGTGGTGTTGATGGCGATCGCTTTTATATTATGCATGACATCGCCTGGGTTAGCGCAAGTGACAAATATTGCTCAATTTCCTAGTATATCTGTAGAACAGCAGGCGCGAAATTCATACACTAAAGGTGAGTTTGCAGAGGCGGCGCAGTTATTTCAACAAGCAGCGCAGGGTTATCAAGCCGCTAAAGATCCGATTCATCAAGCGCTAAGTTTAAGTAATCTGTCGCTGTGTTATCAACAGTTAGGACAGTGGGATAATGCGAACCGCGCAATTACCGAAAGTATTGCGCTATTAAATACTATAAAAGAAACAAAGCCGGAGAAATCGTTGGCGTTAGCTCAAGCGCTGGATATTCAAGGCGGGTTACAATTAGCACGCGGTCAAGCGGAGGCGGCTTTGAAATCTTGGGAAGCTGCGACATCTTTATATACTCAGTTGCAAAAACCAAATAAGGTGCTGACGAGTCAAACTAACCAAGCACAGGCTTTCCAAAATATAGGTCTTTATAAAAAAGCAATTTCTCTACTGCAAACGGCGTTAAAGTTACCGCAGATTTCTACTACCAATACTGAACAACTCAAACCATTAATAGAAACAGTGGCTGCAACACCAGAAACAGCAACAGCGTTGCAAACTTTGGGTGAGTCGCTGCGAGTTGTGGGCAATTTCCCCCAAGCTAATTTAATTTTGGAACGCAGTCTAGCGATCGCCAATCAGTTAAAATTACCCGAAATCATCACGTTGACGCAACTTAGTCTCGGTAATATTGCCCGCAGTCAAATCAATAATACTAACAATACTGAGATTAAAACCCAATCTACTCAAAATGCGTTGAATTTCTATCAACAAGCTGCTGCCTCTGCACCACTAAATTTAAAGGTGCAAGCACAAGTCAATCATCTCAGTTTGCTGGTTAAGACTTTTCAACTAGATGCAGCAAAAACTTTGTTAGCACAGCTACAACAAGAAATTGCGACATTACCACCGAGTCGTAGTGCGATCGCATCTCGGCTAAATCTGGCGCAAACATTGATACAAATGCAAACGCAAGGTATAGGGCAGACTTCTTGGGAAGAAATTGCCAAACTCCTGGAAATAGCGGTTCAGCAAGCTAAAGATTTAGGAGATGTACGGTTACAAGCTGATGCACTGGGTAGCTTAGGTAAAGTTTCTGAACATACACAACAGTGGACAGAGGCGGAAAACTTAACGCAACAAGCTGTGCAATTAGCGCAACAAATCAACGCCGGGGATATCGCCTATCGTTGGCAATGGCAATTAGGTAGAGTGTTGAAAGCGCAAGGGAAAACAGAAAGTGCGATCGCAGCCTATAAGGAAGCCGTTGGTACAATTAAATCTCTGCGTGCAGACTTAGCCGCAGCCAGTCCCGATGTGCAATTTTCCTTCCGCGAAGCAGTTGAACCAATTCATCGTGAACTCGTTGGCTTGTTAGTGGAATCCAATCAAAAAGATAATTTGAAAACAGCGCGAGATGTCATTGAAGGGTTGCAATTAGTCGAACTAGATAACTTCTTCCGCGAAGCTTGTCTGAACGGGAACCCTGCACAAGTAGATCAGGTTGATACAAAAGCCGCAGTAATTTATCCGATTATTCTCGAAAATCAATTGGCGATTATTGTCAGCTTACCAAAGTCCCAAAATAAAGCCGACACAAAAGATGAGCGTGATTTTCGCTACTATAAAACACTTATCAGCCGCCAAGAAATTGAGAACCTGGCAAGTAGGCTAGGAGAAGATTTAAAGCAATCAACAGCTTCTGATTTGACGCGGCTCCAACTGAAAACGATGTATAATTGGGTACTGCGTCCTGAAGCAAAAGACCTAGCCGCGAGTCAGGTAGACACATTGGTATTTGTTTTAGATGGGGTTTTGCGGAACATTCCTATGGCGGCACTACATGATGGTCAACAATTCCTCGTGGAAAAATACAGCATTGCCCTCACACCCGGATTACAATTATTAGCACCGCGATCGCTCAAACAAGAACGCTTAGGAGTCTTAGTAGCTGGACTTAGTGAAGCTCGCTCTGGATTTACTGCCCTACCCAATGTCCAGAAAGAAGTACAAAAAATCGAATCGGAACTGCCTTCTCAAGTTCTATTTAACCGGAACTTTACAAATTCTGCCTTTCAAAACAAAATTTCCGCCGTTTCCTACCCGATTGTCCATTTGGCAACCCACGGTAAATTTAGTTCTCAAGCGGATGAAACATTTATTCTCACCTGGGATGACAAAATCAAAGTAAATCAACTCAGTAGTGTACTAAGAACAGTCGAAATATCACGAAAAAACTCCCTTGAACTTCTTGTATTGAGTGCTTGTGAAACTGCATTTGGTGATAATCGCTCCGCCTTGGGACTAGCAGGCGTAGCAGTACGTTCTGGTGCTAGGAGTACTGTAGCAACGCTGTGGCGTGTTGATGATGAAGCTACAGCAACACTAATGAGCCAGTTTTATGACCAACTAGTACAAGCAAATCGAACTGGTAGCACCAAAGCAGAAGCTTTAAGGCGTGCCCAACTTGCCATCTTAAAGAACCCAGAATATAAATCACCATACTACTGGGCACCTTACGTGTTATTAGGAAATTGGATCTAGGTTGAGCATGAGGGGCAGAGGGGCAGGGGGGAGAAAATGCAACCCGATGCATTAACAATACAACCCGGCGTGTTAACAATACAAGTCGGCGCATTAACAATACAAGTCGGCGCGTTAACAATACAAGTCGGCGCGTTAACAATACAAGTCGGCGCGTTAACAATACAAGTCGACGCGTTAACAATACAAGTCGGCGCGTTAACAATACAAGTCGGCGCATTAACAATACAAGTCGGCGCGTTAACAATACAAGTCGGCGCGTTAACAATACAAGTCGGCGCGTTAACAATACAAGTCGATGCATGAACAATACAAGTCGGCGCGTTAACAATACAACCCGGCGCGTTAACAATACAAGCCGATGCATTAACAATGCACGCTAATATTTCTGAACTGAAGGGATGAAAGAACGCGAGAAAATGCCCAATGCCCCATGCCCAATGCCCAATACCCAATGAATTGCATAAGTATTCCCCGCCTAGAAATATAGGGAATTAGCTGGAAGTTATGGAGAGAGTACCTTGGTAGAAGAACTTTACACACCCGAACAACTTGCTCAAATGCATAACTCTTTGTGGCAATGCGTCTTGCAATTTGCCGACCTCTCAGCAGCACAAGAACGCAACCGCATTGCGCGAGACTTGCATGATTCTGTTGGTCATGCCCTCACCGGACTGAACTTTCAATTACAAACTGCGATGAAACTGTGCAAACTCGATCCCAATCAAGCACAAGAGTTTCTGACTGAAGCCCATCGCTTAGTGGCGATCGCAACTCAAGAAGTCCGCCAATCTGTGAAAGCCTTACGCAACGATCCACTTGCAGCCCAGTCTCTAGAAAAGCTAATAGAATCTTTAGTGCATGATTTTCATCAGACAACTGCCATCTTACCTGAAGTTGAGATAAATTTACCCATTCCCTTATCACCACACTTAACCGCCCCACTTTATCGAATTATCCAAGAAGCACTGAACAATATTCATAAATATGCTCAAGCAACAACAGTACAAATTCATCTCTGCACAACATCAACAGAGGTGTACTTAACAATTAAAGATAATGGTCGGGGCTTCGATACTGGTAAAGTCTCAGGTGGTTATGGACTGCGGGGAATGCAAGAGAGGGTTGCAGTTTTACAAGGTCATTTCCAACTAGAATCGCACCTAGGAAAGGGTTGTTACATTACTGTTAAAATTCCTATGCAGATATCTCATATATCTGAGATACCTAAGATTTCAGAGTTATCAAATCTATCTGTAACATCAGAAATACCCTTTCCTCAAGAATCTGTTTCACTTAGCCAACCTCAGCCAGTCATAATTGGTGAATGGCAACCTTTGAATCTAGATGAATGGCAAGGCTTTTAATTAAGTAGAAGGCAGAAGGGAAAAGCCAGTTGCTATCAGGGTTTTAAACTTTTGTAGTTTACATTTAATCATGTCCATCTACTTACCAATAAATTAAGCTAATTGACAAAAAAAGGGACATCAGAAGACGGGATGCGACATAAAAGCAGGACTTTCGCGATAGTTGAGTAATATCCAACTAAAGTCTTACAACTTTTGTATGGCTAAAATTGGATACTCACAGACTTTTTATTGATGATATCAATTTCATCCAAACTAAAGTAGTAAAATCACAATAACAGATAGTCAAACAATTAAAATAACGCTTTAATGATGGATGTACCATTCATTGTTTCAGTAAAGCGGCAAGATTATGATTATTGTTATTTTGTTAGCAATAAGTTATTTAATTCTAGTTTGGCAATTAATAAATACTCTAAATTTACACAGATACAGCTATCACCAATTGCTATTAATTGGAGAAAAAAACTATGAATTAATTAATTTCTATAAAACCTTGGGTCAGTCGATCATGGCTTTAAATATCCAACTGCAAGTTGCACAAAAGTTGTGGGAAATCAACCCTATACAAACACAAGAATCCGTATCTCAAGCTTACCAATTAAGTAGTGACATCATGCAAGAATTACGGCAAGTTGTCAGAATTATGAATACTGTAGATTGGGTTGGGCATTCATATAGCACCGCCCACCAAAACCTGGATATGTTGGGCAACGCAGTGGCTCCAAAATCTAAAATCCAAAATCTAAAATTTTATGATTCGCATATTACTTGTAGATGACCAAAGTTTAATTCGCCAAGGTCTCAAAGCTATGCTGAGCTTAGAATCAGACCTAGAAATTATAGGTATGGCAGAAAACGGAGAAGAAGCTGTCACACAAGTTGAAACATTACAACCAGATATTGTATTAATGGACGTGCGGATGCCAGTTATGAATGGCGCTACCGCTACCCGCATCATTTGCGAAAAATATCCTAACACTAAAGTTTTGGTTTTAAGTACTTACGATGATGACTACGATGTTAGTGAAGCAATTCGCGCTGGGGCGAAAGGTTATCTTTTAAAAGATATGCCTTCAGAAGAACTTGTTAATGCTATTCGCAGTATTAATCGGGGATATGCACAACTCGCACCTGGCCTTTTAGAACGAGTTGTAATAAAGAAATCACCCCAGCCGAGTCAAGCTGAATCTGTTCCCCCAGCATTAGCTTTATTGACACGTAGAGAATTAGATGTTGCGCGTTTAGTGGCAATCGGCGCAACAAATCTAGAAATTGCAGAAAAACTATTTATAACAGAAAGCACAGTTAAAACGCATATTAACAGCATTTTTAATCGTCTTAATATTAAAAATCGATCGCAACTAGCAATTTATGCGAATTCTGATTGTTTACCTAACCTGAGTTCGGGATAAGAAATCCTCAAAACCCCTGATTTCTCGTTGTTCGGTCTGAAGCTCTGTTTTAATCGGTTCTCAATAAGGCATATTGTTGATATTTGTCTCATTTGTGAGCCTTATTGACAAAATGATTCCACTTTAATTGCTTCTTTCATCACTTAGAGCTTTGCTTAATCCTTACAGAATCAGCTTTTTAGCTTCTGTCTTAACCCGAACTCAGGTTATCTATGGTTCCGCATCTGGTGGTGTTCAAGAAGGAGATACCCCAGTTAAAGCAAAAACTGCTTTAGTGGCACAATTGAGAGAAGCGATCGCAGAAACTACAACATTCTGTACCCAAAAAGGCATTGATTTTGCTGTCCTTAACTCAGCACAAGGTTTTGCACGCACCAAGGTTACGTTTATTACCTGCGTAATGCTTGTAAATAATTTCTGGAGAGTTACCAACCCAGCTTCCTACATCCTTCGCATCAATATCAGCTTCCAGGCAAAGAGTAATAAAAGTGTGTCTGCATTGGTAAGGTTTGCGATAGTCACTGACTACACCCTGTTTTACAAGTTGAGTTACGATTCCATCGATATGTGTTCCACGCTGATTTTTGTAACCTTTCCAAGCATGATTGAGAAAATCTCCAAAGTCTACTATGCCGCCTTTCTTGCTTCTAAAGATAAAATCATCTGGGTTACAGTTCTCAGGCTTGATAGAGTTTAAAATTTCACGTTGCTGATGATTAATAGGAAAACGTCTTTGGCTTTGGGTTTTTAATCCATCTTTGAGGGCTAACCCTTTAGTACTGATGGTAATTGCTTGCTCAAAAGTAATGTATTTATCACTGATATGCTTCCATTGTAGGGCGATCGCTTCTGATGGTCTGCACCCAGTAAAAAATAAGAATTTTACTAAAGGAGCATAGTAGCTGTAGAGTTTGCTCTCCTCAAATGCCTTAATTATGCTCTCCCGTTCTTCCTTAGTAAAGGGATTAATTTCATACTCTGCCGATTCTGACTTCGGTATCTGAATATCTTTTGCCATACTTTGGAAGGGATTGGATTCAATTAGCTGACTCTTGAGTGCCCAATCACAGCAGGCATTTATATTTGTCAAAGTACGTTTAGCTGCATTGGGACTAAGATTTGCAAGTAAATAGTCTCGAATTGCGATCGCATCATCCAAGTTCTTTGTTGGTAACTTAGCAATATGATTGCGGTACTTGCGATAGTCAACGGCATAAGTCGAAGGACTAACCTGTGGTTTTTTAAACTCAGTGTATTTTTCCCATAATTGTCCCAAGTCAAATTGAGGGGTAGCTGAAGGTGGAACTGAGGTAATTGGGGTAACAGTAGTTAATGATGCTGCTGGTTTGTACTTAACCAAACTGGCATCAAACTCACCATAATCAATATCCCTCTGGATTTTTGCCGCTAAAGTAGATGCCTGATGTCTTCCTAAAGGCGTATCATACTGCCCTGCTGAAACGTAGAAACGCTTGGTTTGTAGCTCTCCCGTCGGCGTAATAATAGGATGAGAAAAAACTAATTGGAGTCTGCCGTTAGAGTTTTTGATCTGCACTGAACCGCGATGGGCAATACTTTCGGATTTGTCAGGTTTCATAAGGTTAATTAACTGGGGTAAAAACCTTTATCCTTTCACTTTACCCCAGTTTTACCCCAGAAACGCCCATTGGGGTAAACACCTCTACCTTACATTTTTACTCCAGTTTTACCCCAGTTCTTTACCCAAACTACCCAAAATAACCCCAAAAATCTCTAAAGGCTTGCTTTGTAAGCACTTTAACGCACAATAAAAAAGGGCTTGAAAGCCCTGAAATACTTGACATTGTCAATGTACAACAACAAAGGCGGCACCCGGATTTGAACCGGGGGATGGAGGTTTTGCAGACCTCTGCCTTACCACTTGGCTATGCCGCCATATTTGCGATTACTCATCGTAGCAGGATTTTATCTAAAATAACATCCTTTCTTTGAAGAAATTTCCGAATTGGATCTCGATTAAGTCTTTGTACTTAGAGATATCATAGTGTTTGCTATCTCCTAAATCTTTGAAAGTCAGCGATAAATACTTAGTTTTTGGTCATCAGAAAATGCATAATTAGGGTTATCTTTCGCTTAAAAGCCGATATCAATAAAGCTTTTGCTCAAGACGATTATAAATAATGAGTAATGAGTCTCAACCCATTACCCTTGATTTTTTATACTTTCACTTCATCAGCAAAACTGCTCCACCTCACAAACCGAAATGGCCCAGCAACTGAACCCCACAGATGTTCATCTGTTTCTGGATCTCTTCCGCGATCCAGGCTAATAAATTTCTCTTCATTAATTTCAAATTCACTATCGAGATAGGTTTTTTGCCCTTTGCGAAAGACGATGCAGCCTTTACCGGGTTCAACCTTACCTTTGAAACTGTTGCCAGTCCACTCTACAATCATGGTACAGCCTGGTAAATTTTCTAGGTCATCGCTTTTTAAAGTGGCGAGTTTTTGCAGATTGCGGGAAGCACCGTAAAAATTTTTTTCTTCCTTAACATTGTAATTTTCAATTTGAATGCGATCGCCTGCGTTTACTAAGTTCAATACCCGTACACGATAGGGGTCATTAAGCGCATAGTCATAAGCTTGTTCAAGAAACAAACTCACTCCTGATAAAAATTCTAAAGGCAGGGGACGCATACACACGCGAATATGAGCATAAAAAGGGGGGTTTTCAAAAGCTTGTTCTTGATTGCTAAAATCAGCTGCCATCCAGCGAGCTAAGGTAGCAATGTCTGTAGAGTGAGTCATTACAAATAATCAAATAGTTGCTGGAAAATCCTCTTGAAGTATTGTAAAGCTTGTTGTGCTTGATCTTACCCTTTCTGAGGGCAGGGATTTTGGAGTAGTTGTTTAGTTGTCATTTCTTCCTTCTCTTTCCAGCCTCTAGCGATAATAAATGGTGTACGGGGATAATTACCATTGTTTTATGCGTCCAACAAATTGGCTAAGGTTATTGGGTAAGGGGTTATTGCTGGCGTGTAAGCTTAATCACCAATGTCAATTGCCTAATTACCACTAATGTAAACTCCTCAGAGTAAAGTACCTATGCTACATCGCTTAAGTGTGATTATTACTACTGTTCTATTCTGGCAGTTTAGCTGTTCGTTGACGCTGGCAGAGAGCCAAAAGCCAAAACAGCCAGATAAATTTCCTCCTAGCCCACTAGAGAAAATTACTCCCGATCCATTACTATCACCTTTGGTCGATCCACAAAAGTTAACTCCCTCACAACTGCAACAGTTAGCACCGCAAATAGATCAGTTAAACGAAGCGGCTGCGGCTAAATTAGAAGCTGGAGATCAGGTGGCTGCGTTTGAGATCTGGAACCGAGAACTACGTTTGCGCCGTTTATATGGTTCATTACCTGAGGTACAAGCATTATCACGAGTGGGTGCGATCGCTTTTAATCAAAACAATCGCGAAGAGGTACAATACATCACTGAACGCTTGCAGGCTGTTCAAAAGCAGACACTATCTCAGCCACTAATTGATTTACAACTGTTGCGATCGCTAGGTGAAGCTTATCAAAAAGTGCGATCGCCGAAACTCGCTTTGGAAATTTATGAGCGAGTTTTAGCAACAGTGCGACAGCAAAAAGATGCAGCCGCAGTTGTAGATACTCTCAAAACGATGGGAGAAATACATCTAGCTTGGTTCGATTATCCTAAAGCCGCAGCTACCTACCAAGAATTATTGAGTTTAGCCACTGCCAACGGCAATCGCTTAAATGAGGTAGCATACTTGCAAGAGCTAGCTTATATTTACGAACAGGCAAAAGAACCCCAACAATCGATAAATATATTGAGCAAGCTAGCAGAAATTTACGTCAGTGAAAATAATACGACTCCATTACCAAAATTAAAACTAGCGATCGCCTCAAATTACCAATTATTAGCCAAGGAAAAACCTAGTTTACTAGCAGAAGCATTTAAAAACTATCAAGAAGCTTATACTACTGCTTGGGAATTGGAGCAGTATGTTGATGCTGGGGAAGCTTTACAGCAGTTAATCGCACTGTACCGTTCTCAAGGACAAATAGACGATGCTTTACAAACTAGCCAAATTTTAATAGAGGCGCAGACAAAAGCTGCTAACTTTTACGGAATGATGCAAGCCTACGATCAAATGGGACAAATTTATCTAGAACGCAAACAGAATCCTCAAGCGTTAGCAGCGTTTCAAAAAGGATTAGAGTTAGCACAACAACTTAAGTATGATGAAAGCTACTTTGCTCAACAAATTGAAAAGCTATCAAAAGCAAATTTGTAATTCATACAGCGTATTTCAGGTAAATGAGGTACGCGAGTAGGGGCATGGCACATACGTGTCAACTTAAGCTAAAAATAGCCTCTGTCTTAGCTTTGCCATCCGCCTGAGAATTCATTCTCAGGCTAATAGTCCAAGTCTACTGAAGTAGACTCAAGATCTTGAGGATATTTATACCAAATCAAATAATGTTTGCGACACATCAATAATATTCTAGAGGTCACGGCACTGCCCAGTGGTGTCAACTTAACGTGAAACCTGCTCTTGTGCAAGGTTTCGCCCTC
>NZ_MTAW01000092.1 GCF_002154725.1 Nostoc sp. 106C
TCTCCGTATTTACTTATCTTCACATAGTTTGGTTTTTTCGTGCCTACTTACTTACCTTATTATAACTATTAGATATTTAAGAACTCCAAATCCAGATCATCACATTCAATGCAACGCATTTCTGTTGTTGGAACAAGTGGTTCAGGTAAGACGACTTTGGCGCAGCAAATTTCTCGGCGTCTCAATATTCCCCATGTGGAACTAGACTATCTGCACTGGGAACCCAACTGGGTAGAAGTGCCAAATGAAGTCATGCGATCGCGAGTTTCTCAAGCACTGTCAGGTAATAGCTGGGTAGTAGATGGTAATTACAGCATAGTACGCGACATTGTTTGGGCAAGAGCTGACACCGTGATTTGGTTAGATTATTCTTGGCCAGTGGTAATGAGTCGAATATTGTGGCGGACACTTTCGCGAGTAGTCACACAACAGGAAGTCTGCAATGGTAACCGCGAAACATGGCAAACCACCTTTAGCCGTGATTCAGTGATTTTGTGGGCATTGAATACTTATCATAAAAAGCGCAGAGAATATCCCCAGCTATTTACCAAACCTGAATATGCCCATCTGAGAATTGTACATTTGCGCTCGCCATCAGAATGCACAAAATTATACTGAGCCTTCAGTTGCGATCGCTCTTAGGATTCGGGCTGTTGAAGCTAAAATCTAAATGGAAGCTAGAGAATCTTTTAGAGCCTGGAGATTAGTAAACAGGTTAATTGTGTATATGTTTATTGAAATTTGTTTAAATTCACAGGTTTATCAGTCGTGAACCTAATATACGAATTCTAAACTTGATTTTTGAGTTAGAAATTGCCTAAATGCGATCGCATTCCTCTTTTAGAGTGCGTTGTCGCAATAGCGCAACGCACCTTTGTATCTTAAAATTTATAGCTTTCACCTAAAGGTTGGCGATCGCTTTTCACGCTAGCCGATGAGTATTACCGTTACTTAAAAAACTCAATTAAGAACTTAGGACTAGATTTCGGGAACTGCAAACACTGTTGCTGTATGATAACTGGTTTGCAAATCAGTTTTTTAAGGAAGATACTTATGCTTCAAACTCGGCGAATGCCCCTGGTGATTGCGATTGCTATTGGTATCCTGGTTACATTTCTAACTATTAGCAGTTTCCCAGCTACACCAGCACACTCTCAAGAAATTAAGGCATCTCCAGTAGCTGTGAGTATTGACCTTGGGCGTTCTTTTAATCAACTGGGTATCAAAGGTTCTATTCTAATTTACGACCAAAACAACAAAAAGTTCTACGAACACAACGCTTCTCGCAACTCACAAGCGTTCTTTCCTGCTTCGACTTTCAAAATTTTCAACTCACTCGTAGCCTTAGAGACTGGGGTGATTCCAAATGACGTGGCTGTTTTGACTTGGGACGGTATTCAGCGCCAAGTCGCTGCGTGGAACCAAGACACCAACATCCGCCAAGCTTTCAAAAATTCAACAGTCTGGTTCTATCAAGTACTAGCTAGAAAAATTGGTCATGAACGGATGGAGAAATTCATTAAAGAAGTCGGCTATGGAAATCGGCAAATTGGTACACCTGACCAAATTGACCAATTTTGGTTACAAGGGCCACTGCAAATTACACCCAGAGAACAGATTGAGTTTCTCCAACGTCTCTATCGCAAAGATTTACCCTTCTCCCAACGTACTTTAGATTTAGTTCAAGACATTATGATATACGAGCGTACCCCAGATTATGTACTGCGAGGCAAGACAGGCTGGGCAACAAGTCTCACCCCTAACATTGGCTGGTTTGTGGGATATCTAGAACAAAAAAATAATGTATATTTCTTTGCGACAAATATCGATATACGCAAAGATGATGACACTGCTGCTCGAATTGAGATTACTCGCCGCAGTCTCAAAGCTTTAGGATTGCTATAAAAATTGTGGCTTGTCGCTACGCCCAGTTGTAGGGTGCGTTGTCGCAATAGCGCAACGCACCTTTGTATTTAAGAAATTATAGCTTTCATGAAAAGGCAGGC
Organism: Nostoc sp. 106C; assembly: GCF_002154725.1. Taxonomy (GTDB): domain Bacteria; phylum Cyanobacteriota; class Cyanobacteriia; order Cyanobacteriales; family Nostocaceae; genus Aulosira. Next base: position 2,007 of record NZ_MTAW01000092.1, read on the forward strand.
GATCGCTTTTCATGTGAGGCGATGAATATTACTGTTAGACCGCATAGTAATTGAATTGGGAATAAATCTGTTATGGAGCGATCGCACTTATCCAACAGATACATAAGTGCGTAGACACACATAATGTAAAATTCATCATAAATATGATGTGCGTAGTTTTAGCTAGCTTGGTTGTATTAAACACGCTTGAGCAATTATTAAGGTAAATATTAAGTGACTAAGCAAGCATGACTCATAAGGATTTCTAATGACAAATGAAGAACTGCTGGAAGTAATTAAAAAAGCTGCCAGGGATCGGGTTACACAGCTTAATCTTTATGGTGAAAAATTAACTTCATTACCAGCAGAGATTGCTCAACTTGCTAACCTTACTCAGCTTGACCTCAGTCATAATCAACTGACGAGGCTGCCAGCAGAGCTTGGTCAACTTTCTAACCTCACTCAACTTGGCATTAGCCATAATCAACTGACGAGGCTGCCAGCAGAGATTGGTCAACTTTCTAACCTCACTCAACTTGACCTGAGCCATAATCAACTGACGAGGCTGCCAGTAGAGATTGGTCAACTTCATAACCTCACTCAACTTGACCTCAGTTGGAATTTTCAACTAAAGACGCTGCCAGCAGAGATTGGTCAACTTTCCAATCTCACTCAGCTTGACCTCAGTTGGAATTTTCGACTAAAGACGTTGCCAGCAGAGATTGGTCAACTTTCCAATCTCACTCAGCTTGACCTCCGAGATAATCGACTGACGACACTGCCAGCAGAGATTGGTCAACTTTCCAACCTCACTCAGCTTGTTCTCTGGGGTAATCGACTGACGACACTGCCAGTAGAAATTGGTCAACTTTTCAACCTCACTCAGCTGGACCTCCGGGATAATCGACTGACAACACTGCCAGTAGAAATTGGTCAACTTTTCAACCTCACTCAGCTTGTTCTCTGGAGTAATCGACTGACGACGCTGCCAGTAGAAATTGGTCAACTTTTCAACCTCACTCAGCTTAATCTCAGCCGTAATCAGCTGACGATGCTGCCAGCAGAGATTGGTCAACTTTCTAACCTTACTCAGCTTGATCTCTGGGATAATAAACTGACGATGCTGCCAGCAGAGATTGGTCAACTTTCCAACCTCACTCAGCTTGAACTCACCGAAAATCAACTGATGATTCTGCCAGCAGAGATTGGTCAACTTTCCAACCTCACTCAGCTTAATCTTAGTCGTAATCAGCTGACGATGCTGCCAGCAGACATTGGTCAACTTTCCAACCTCACTCAGCTTGACCTCACTGAAAATCAACTTATAGAGTTACCTAAAGAGATTACCCAACTATCTAAATTAAAATCAATAGCCCTCAGTAGCAATCAATTAATAAACCTGCCTTCAGAACTTGGGCAGTTACGCTTAACAAGGCTAACATTTGGTGGAAATCCCTTAGTGTCGCTGCCACCAGAAATCCGCAAGCAAGGCTTTAGAGCAATCCTGAACTTTTACAAGCAACAGAAAGAACAAGAAACTGATTATCTCTACGAAGCTAAATTACTCATTGTGGGAGAAGGTGGTGTGGGTAAAACTACCCTAGCCAAAAAAATTCAAAGCTTAGATTATCAGCTAGAGCCAGATGAAATCTCTACTGAAGGTATTGATATAATTCGATGGAGATTCTTATTAGAAAATACCAGAGAATTTCAAGTTAACATTTGGGATTTTGGTGGTCAAGAAATTTATCATTCCACTCACCAGTTTTTCTTGACGAAACGCTCACTTTATCTACTTGTTGCTGATACTCGAAAAGAAGACACAGATTTTTATTACTGGCTGAATGTAGTAGAACTTTTAAGCGATAACAGCCCCTTGATTATTATTAAAAATGAAAAGCAAGAGCGCAAACGCGAAATAAACGAGCGACAATTACGGGGCGAATTTACTAATCTTAAAGAAACACTCGCTACTAACCTTGCTACTAATCGCGGTCTGCCAGAAATTCTCAATAAAATTAAGCATTATATTAGTAACTTACCTCATGTAGGAACAGAACTACCCAAAACTTGGATCAAAGTCCGGGAAGCTCTAGAACGTGACTCCCGCGACTATATTAGTTTGCAAGAATATCTAACTATCTGCCAAGAAAATGGGTTTACTACACTGGAAGATAAACTCCAACTCAGTGCTTATCTACATGATTTAGGTGTATGCCTTCATTTCCAAGAAGATGATATTTTAAGAAAAACTGTAATTCTAAAGCCAACTTGGGGTACAGATGCTGTTTATAAAGTATTAGATAACTCAAAAGTAATTCAAAATTTGGGTAAATTTGATCGCCATGATTTAGCAAGTATTTGGAATGAAGAAAAGTACTTCTATATGCATGGAGAATTGTTGCGGTTAATGATGAATTTTAAATTGTGTTATGAAATTCCCAGTAGCCCTGGTACTTACATTGCACCACAACTACTGAACCCCGATCAACCAGATTTTGATTGGAAAGACAATGATAACTTACTTTTACGCTATGAATATGAATTCATGCCCAAAGGTATTTTGACTCGTTTCATTGTTGAAATGCACTCATCGATTGAAGGACAAAACTGTGTTTGGAGAAGCGGTGTTGTCCTAAGTAAAGACCAAGCGCAGGCAGAGGTAATTGAGTATTATCGCTATCACAAAGGAGAGATTCGGATTCGTGTTTCCGGAAAGCGTAAGCGAGATTTGTTAGTGACAGTGAGGCACGAACTCGAAAAAATTCACTCTTCTTACGAACGTTTAAAGTATAAAACACTAGTTCCCTGCAATTGCCCAACCTGCAAGGGTAACCAAACACCCCATTTTTACCCATTACAGGTGCTATATAAATTCATAGATGACAAACAAACTCAGATTCAGTGTCAAAATAGTTACCATATGGTAAACGTTCGAGGCTTAATTGACGATGTAGTTCTGGAACAACCTCTTTCAAAGGCTCAACATTCTTGGGGACAAGAAGCTATAAATGAATTTGAATCACCCATTTTTACAACTATGGCAGATAACAATAAATACAATATCAAAGCTGAATTTGTTCAAATTACCGAGAGTAATAAGGGTGAAATTATTGGCAAAAAATATGCAGGCAATCCAGGCTTTCAGGAAGCACTGACTGAGATAATCGATATTTTAAGGAAAATACAACAAGAATATCCAACTGCAACTGAAGCAGAAGCCGAAGAAATAATTGAGGCACAATTTGAAGACATTCAAACCAATCAACCGACTAAATGGCAGAGATTCCGGCGACAACTATTGAATCGGGAACGTTGGTTTAATGGAGGTAAAGAAGCTTTGAGTGAGGTTGCTAAACATTATGTGGAAGGCAATGTTGTTTACAAAGCTGGGCTAGCATTCCTCGACGGCTTCGCTGAAGATGAGGAATAGTTTCAGTCCAGTAGCATGTGTTATGCCGTAGTTAACGCACCAGCCAAGATTTTCGGTGCGTTAGGCGTTCCGCCATAACGCACCCTACGCTAAAGACTAGAAATGCATTATTTTAAACCTTAGCCGCAGCAGGAGTTGGTAAATTCACTTTCAACCGCTTAAACATGGCTTCCCGTGCCTGCATTGCCAAAGTATCATCCAAGGGTTCTAGGGTAATTGGCTGTTGATACTTCAGCCGTAACGCTGTTTGAATTAGCCAGTCTGCAACGAAGGGATTTTTGGGTAACAGTGGGCCGTGAGAATAGGTTGCGATCGCATTCTGATAAAATGCTCCCTCAGTCCCATCTTCACCATTATTGCCTAAGCCGTAAACTACTTTTCCCAGAGCTTCCACTTTCCCCAGCTTGGTGCGTCCGCCGTGATTTTCAAAGCCAACTAAATACGGTGTACTACCCGTCATCGTTTTTAAATCCTGCGCTAAACGAGAAGCTGTCACTTCTATTACTAAGTTACCTATGCAGCGTTTGGTATTTTCACCAGGATGGACGGAGACTAAATCAAGTATTCCCAAGCCTTGAATGCGTTGTCCTAGTCCAGGTTCGTAATAATGTCCTAGTAACTGGGGCGAACCACAGGTAAATACTCCCGGTGTGCCATTTTCAATTCTTTCACGCATGGCATCGGCTTTTGCACCTTGCAAATCGCGCATGACAATTTCTTGCTGGCGATCTTGTGCACCACCACCGACTATCAAGTCTACAGATTTAATATCTTCTGCGGTAGCATTTTGATCTAGAGGTACAACTTTAACACTGTATCCTCGCCATTGAGCGCGGCGTTCTATAGTAATGACATTACCGCGATCGCCATAGGTACTCATCAGTGTTGGATATAACCAACCAATTGTAATTTCAAATTTTTGAGAACTCATATAACCTAATTTTGATAATAAGGCAAAAGGCAGAAGGCAGGAGGCAGAAGAAAGGAAACAGTTTTTATCCTAGGTTATGTCTGTTGCATAACTGGATTACTCATATCTTTTTCTGTTTATGGTGGGAGAATCCGGTGCATATCCAGAGTTGGGGTAAGCATATCGCACATTTAACTTAGTTGCTATGTTTATTAGTATTTTATGTAACAGTTTTGCAGTAACATTTTGCCGATAATCCCAAAAGAGTTACCAGGGAATTTCAAAAATTCAGTTTCACTTTTCCTGTTGAGCCGTAAGATTACAGATTGGCATAGGTTTGTTTCACAACCTGAAAAATTGCTTTATGGATTGTAAAACTGCTACATTAGTCTACCAAACTGAGAATCATCTCGAAAAAATTCGTGAGATTTTCCCCGAAGCATGGAAGTTCTTGGAAGAACAATCTTTTGCTTATATTCAAGCTAAGAAAGATAATTTTGATTCAGCTGTTAAAGATTTAGTTGGTGAAACCAATTTCAGATTTAGAATGGTTCACCGGGATGATAAAGACCAACTCACCAAAGACATTTCAGAATTATTAGGAGATATCACCTCCCGGTTACTTTTAGAAAAACATTTTTCTCAATTAGTTGGTCAAAAAGTTTTCTTTAGTACTATTTGTTGTAGTAGCCATCTAACAGCCGACCATGAGTTGACTTTAGAAGAGGTTCTGCCAATTCAACGTGCAGCCGTTAAGTTGCAATAAATTGGGGCAAGGAGACAAGGGGACAAGAGAGAAATAACTATTGCCTCTTCCCATCTGCCATCTGCCTCCTGCCCTTCGGGTTCGCCACTTGCTTTATGCCGGGGAACCCGTCCACCGCAGTGGCTCACCTCCTGCCTTCTTAACGAATTTTCCGCCCAGTTAATACTTCGCGTACACTCAACATAGCTGTATATGTAGGTAAAATATGCAACGTTTCGTTGTTGGGTGTCCGCGCTAATGCTGTGTTAATAGCATCACGTAAATCTTCTTCGACAATTAGATTAAAATTAGTTTCAGGATTGGGATCGCTGTAACGTAAACGTAAGGCCATATCATAAGCGCGATCACCACTCACTACTAAAGTACCTCCACGCTGGACTAATTTTTCTGTATCTACATCCCAAATCCAAGATACATCTTCGCCATCTTGAACTCGGTCATTTAATACTAGCAAAGTGGTTTTATCTGTACTTTCAGTGACTACGCGAATTGTTTCATTAGTCCCGACAGGATTTTTCGATAATAAAATCCGCACTTTTTTACCGTTAATTTCCAATTCTTCAGCACGTCCAAAAGCTGCTTGGAAATTGGGAATGGTATCGCGGATAGTCGCCTCATCAATTCCTAATTCTTGGGCAGCAGTGGCAGCAGCTAAGGTATTGTATTTGTTGTATAAGCCAACAAGAATTTGCGGCCATTCGCTGCTATTGAGGCTAGGTTGACTTCTACTAAAACCGCAATTAGCACAGCTATATTCTCCCATGTGGGACAGATAAACGCCTTTGTAGTCTAGAGCTTGTCCACATCTGGGGCAGTAGATAGAATCAACAGCATGGGGAATTGCTTCTAAATAATGTTCTGGTTCAGTCAAACCAAAAAACGAAACTCGCTGTTGGGACAATTGTTGACCGAGATTGCAGATGGTTGGGTCATCAGCATTAGCTACTACGATGGTTTCAGGTGGTAAAGTAGCGATCGCACGTCCCCAGCGTTTACTAATAGTGTCTACTTCCCCGTACCTATCGAGTTGATCGCGAAACAGATTTAAACACAGGATCAGCTTTGGTTGAATCGGTGCTAATACCCTAGGTAATATGTTCTCATCAACTTCTAAAATTGCGTAGTCAACATCCAAGCTACCCGTTAAGCTGGCGTTATCCATCAACGCTGTCATCAAGCCATTTTCCAGATTTGCGCCTGTGGAGTTATGTGCAACGCGGTAGCCTTTGCGTTCTAGAATTTCTCGTAACAGCAGCGATGTGGTAGTTTTACCATTAGTCCCAGCAATCAGAATAGCCCCTTGTTTCACCTGCTGACTCAATAATTGCAACAGCTTGGGTTCAATTTTACGAGCAATCGAGCCTGGTAATACACTAGCAGCACCTAGACGGAGCGATCGCACCATAAATGTCACGCCTTTTGCCACTGACACCGCAAAACCAAGCCTGAATCTATCTATAAGTTGTATTTTGTTTCCCACAGTAGTTAGCTAATAGCCTTAGGTTTTAAATTAATTTTGTGAGTTTAGCGAATCCTTGCTTAAAAAGCCAGCCATAAAAAATTCAAAGTTCAAAAACTAGCTTTGGCAGGTATTGGCGAGAATTATAGTATTCCCTGTTCTCTTGTAGAGAGCAATAATCTTGCACTATAACGCCACCTGCTTTCGAGAAAGCATCCCAGTAAGCGTTATCTTAAAAAATGGTGCATGGACGTAATCATATATCCAGCGCTGTTTGCTGAATTCAGCACAAACTTACAAATAGTAGCTCTCAAGGTTTCTTTTGATGAATGGCATAAAGTTTCTTTTTTTACATAAAAAAACTAATTGGCAAAGATTAATTTTTAAAGCTTTGGTGCTGCTTGCCTGCTTGTTTATTGTAAATATAACATCTGCATTTGCTGGTATTAAAGATGACGTTTATGATGGCAACATCTTCGTAGTTTATGCTGGGAATGGTTCACTAGTTCCTGCGAGACAGACACTAGCACAAGCTATAGCAGAGCATAAACCCGTATTTTTGGCTTTTTATGTCGATGACAGCAAAGATTGTAAGGAATATGCGATCACAATTTCACGGGTACAGGAGTTCTACGGTAAGGCAGCAGAGATCATCCCTCTAAGTGTAGATACTATCCCATCTAAAAAGACCTATAGCCCTACTGAACCAGGATACTACTACTCTGGGGTTGTGCCTCAAGTCGTAGTGTTTGATCGATTGGGCAAAGTAGTTTTAAATAAGCAGGGTCAAGTACCTTTTGAAGAGATAGACGATCGCTTTCGTGAAGTGTTTGATTTACTACCTCGTACTGAATCAGTACAGTTAAAGCGGCGTTCCTTCAATGAGTTCAGTAGTGAGTTAAGTAAGTAACTTTGGGGGTAGACCAAATTGGTCTGCCCAAATTTTTAGTGATATCTGATACTACATTGTCAATTTTGCCAAGAGATAATCTTTAAATAATTTGATTTAACAACAAAGAAAGTTAATTCATAGTCTATAGTCCTTAGTAGATGACTAATGACCAATGACTAATGACCAATGACTAATTCGAGTGTGTTCTGATGTCAAAGGTTTATACTACCGAAGAACTCATCCAAATTTTGGCAGCCGAACGTCAAGCTTGCCTCAAAGGGGAACGCCTAAAGTTAGAGGTAACAGTCTCAGGCAATCCTTTAATTGACCAGTTTATCAGAACTGATGGGCTGCAAAAGTTCACTGCTTATCAAGATTTTAAAGCTGCCATTCACGACTATCAAAGAGAAAATCGAGTTTCAGGAATTATCTGGCATGAAGTGAATGTTAAAGGTGAGATGTTGCGCTATCCAAAAATAGATAGCGAGTTAATTGCTCTAAGACATGATTTAGAGATATTGCAATCTGCTAAAAATTCTATACTAAAATTTTGGTATGAAGTCACTTTAGATATGGATTTATACTTGAGTTTTAATAACAGCAAACAATATCAAAAAATCAACAAAATTGATGTAGAAAGAATTGCCCAAAGAACAGAATGGGCAAGTTTATGGAAATGGGAAAATTCTAACTTTTTAGAAATAATTTTGCAGTTAGGCTGGGGCAAACCGGAAGAAGCATATTATAAACGTGGCAGACCTTATTCTGGTAGCGAATACATTCATGCGGTAAATCCAGGCAATCGTCCGATTGGTTGATTGAAAACTAGGATAACAATGCTGAAATCTATCGTCAAAATGTCGGAGAAAATCGGCGGAACATTGAGTTGTAATTTTGTTTTGGGTGAAGGTACTGAATTGATCATCAAACTTCCCATTTAAATTTTGCCTTTGCCTGAAAACTGACTTTATATCTCTGGGAATACTAGATCGAGAAATAACTATGATGAGCGCAATATGGTTAGCAATCTTGTCAGTATTCCCGGATATCGTATCATTGAAGAACTCTACAATGGTTCCAGAACGCTGGTTTATCGAGCAGTTCGAGAAACTGACTCATTACCAATAGCGATTAAGCTACTGAAAAATCCTTATCCCAGCTTCCATGAACTCTTGTCGTTTCGCAATCAGTACACCATTGCCAAAAATCTCAACTCACCTTTGATTGTTCAAACCTATAGCCTCGAACCTTACCAAAATGGTTATGCACTGGTAATGGAAGATTTTGGCGGGACTTCTCTCAAAAATTATTTTGACGACGTGCAGACGTTACATATAACGTCTGTACAGGAATTTTTACTTATAGCAGTGGCACTGTGCAACACATTAGATATACTCTACCGCGATCGCATTATTCATAAAGATATTAAACCCGCCAATATATTAATTAATCCCCAAACCAAGCAAGTTAAATTAATCGACTTCAGTATTGCCTCTTTATTACCACGAGAAACACAAACTCTAGTTAACCCCAATGTGTTAGAAGGGACGCTAGCTTACATCTCTCCCGAACAAACAGGCAGAATGAATCGCGGGATTGATTATCGCACAGACTTCTATTCTTTAGGTGTAACTTTTTATGAATTACTCACAAGAGAATTACCTTTTGCGTCAAATGATCCAATGGAGTTAGTGCATTGTCATCTGGCTCAAACAGTACCATTAGTACATGAAATTAATTCCGAAATTCCGGCGGTCATTTCTAGAATTATCAGCAAATTAATGGCGAAAAATGCTGAAGATAGGTATCAAAGTGCATTGGGATTGAAATACGATTTAGAGAATTGTTTACATCAATTAAGAGAAACTGGTAAGATAGTTGGTTTTGAAATAGCAACAAGGGATGTGTGCGATCGCTTCCTCATCCCTGATAAAATTTATGGACGAGAAGCTGAAGTTACAACCCTGCTGCAAGCATTTGATAGAGTCAGTCTTGGTGCAACCGAAATGATGCTGGTAGCTGGGTTTTCTGGAATTGGTAAAACAGCCGTTGTCAACGAAGTACATAAACCAATTGTCAGACAACGCGGCTATTTTATCAAAGGCAAATATGACCAATTTCAACGCAACATTCCTTTCTCTGCTTTTGTGCAAGCATTCCGGGATTTGATGGGGCAATTATTAACCGAAAGTGATGTCCAAATTCAGCAATGGAAAAATAAAATCTTAGAGGCTGTGGGTGAAAATGGGCAGGTAATTATTGAAGTAATTCCTGAACTTTCCAGAATTATTGGCGAACAACCACCAGCGATAGAGTTATCAGGAACAGCGGCAGAAAATCGCTTCAATTTATTATTCCAAAAATTTACGCAAGTCTTTACCAGTGCAGAACATCCATTAGTAATGTTTTTAGATGACTTGCAATGGGCAGATTCGGCATCGCTCAAGTTAATGCAGCTATTAATGGCTGATACAAGTCATCTTTTCATCATTGGTGCGTACCGCGATAACGAAGTCAATCCCACACATCCATTAATGTTGACTTTAAATGAAATTGCGAAGTCACAAGCAAAGATTAATACGATTACTTTAGCACCACTGAGTCAAGTACAAGTAAATAAGTTAGTAGCTGACACGCTCAAATGTTCAGAAGATTTAGCATGGAATCTTTCTGTATTGATTTATCAAAAAACTCAAGGAAATCCGTTTTTTGCCACACAGTTTCTCAAAGCATTACATCAAGATGGATTAATTCAATTTGATTTTGAGTTAGGCTGTTGGCAATGCAATCTATCAGAAGTGACCGCTCAAGCAGTTACAGATGATGTTGTAACTTTTATGAGTTTGCAACTGCAAAAATTACCGCGATCGACTCAAAATGTCTTGCAATTAGCGGCTTGTATTGGCAACTCTTTTGATTTAGCAACTTTGGCGATTGTTTCGCAGCAATCAGAAATTGAAACGGCTGCGGCTTTGTGGAAAGCTTTGCAAGAAGGGTTGATTTTACCAATTGGTGATGTTTATAAGTTTTATCAACAAGAGTCATTAGTCATTAGTCATTTGTCATTAGACAAGAGCAAACAAATGACCAATGACGAAGGACAAATGACAGTTTCTTACAAATTCTTACATGACCGAGTGCAACAAGCAGCTTATTCCCTGATTCCCGATGACCAAAAACAGACGACTCACTACCAAATCGGACAACTGCTGCTGCAACAGATTTCGGCACAAGCAAGAGAAGAACGGATTTTTGAAATCGTCAATCAATTAAATTACGGCACGGCTTTAATTAGCGAACAAACTCAACGAGATGAACTAGCACAACTTAATCTGATTGCATCTTGCAAAGCCAAAAATTCCACCGCCTATCAAGCAGCGCATGAATATGTCACAGTGGGATTGTCTTTGTTGGGAGAAAATACTTGGCAGCAGCAGTATGACATGACCCTCGCCTTGCATGAATTAGCGGCGGAAATAGCACTGCTAAATGGTAGTTTTGAGGCGATGGAACAGTTCATTGATACTGTCATTGAACAGGCACATTCTTTATTAGAAAAGGTGAATGTTTACTGCATTAGAATTCAATCTCATATTTTCCAAAGTAAATTAAATTCAGCGATCGCGCTTGCCCAACCAGTCTTACAACAGCTTGGTGTTACCTTTCCTGAAACACCCACACCATCAGATTTGCAACGGGAAATCCAAGAGATTGAGGAACTTATTGGAGATAGGCAAATTGCCGATTTGGTTAATTTGCCACAGATGCGAGATGCCGAAAAACTCGCTACTCTCAAGATTGCCAGTATCATCAGCCCAGCAGCTTACCTCACTGGTTCAGCGTTGTTCCCATTGCTGAATACTTTGTCCGTTAAACTCTCGATTCAGTACGGTAACACTTCGACTTCTACTTACGGCTATGCGAATCATGGCAATATTCTCTGCAATTTCTTCCAAATCGTGGATGAAGGAACGCAGTTTGGTTCCCTGGCACTCCAGATTATCTCAAAACTCGATGCCAAAGCCAGTAAAACAGATGTTTTGATGCTCTTGGGGTTGTTTGTTGTACACCGCAACTCTCACATTCAAGAAACACTTCCCATGTTGCAAGAAGGTTACACCAGTGCCCTAGAATTTGGTAACTTGGTACTTGCTGGTTACAATGGCCACAGTGTTTGTCTCAATTCTTTTTGGTGCAGTAAACCCCTGGCTACCTTAGAGCAGGATATTAGCGCTTACTGCCATAGTTTGATGCAATTAAATCAATTGACAACCGCAAATTATTGTCGGATTTATTGGCAACCGGTTTTAAATCTGCTGGGTGTTGGAGAACACACCACATTTTTGTCTGGAAAAGCCCTGGAAGAAACAGAATTTCTCCAGCAGCTACAGTCTGCCAATGATGGATATGGATTGTATATTTTCCATTTGTATAAACTAATGCTTTGTTTCTTGTTTGGAGAAATTGAGCCAGCGAAAAATCATGCTATTGAAGTCAGGCGCTATTTTATGGCTGGTGCGGGATTAGTCAGCGAACCAGTATTTTATCTTTATGATTCTTTGCTGACTTTGGCACAATTGAATCCACAGTTAGAAGAAACATCAGCAGCATTGCAGAGTGTAACAGAGAACCAAACCCGGTTACAGCAATGGGCGCATCATGCACCTATGAATCACCAGCATAAGGTGGATTTGGTAGAGGCAGAAAAACACCGGGTATTAGGCAAAAATTATGAAGCAGGGGATTATTACGATCGCGCTATTTCTCTGGCTAAAGCCAACAGCTACATCCAAGAAGAAGCCTTAGCTAACGAACTGGCAGCTAAATTTTACCTGGGTTGGGGTAAAGCAAAAGTTGCCGCAGGCTATATGCAAGAAGCTTACTATTGTTACGCCAAATGGGGTGCAAAAGCCAAAGTTGCCGATTTAGAAAAACGCTATCCGCAATTACTTGCCCCCATATTACAGCAAACTCGTTCGGCCTTTTCCACTCATGAAACTATCTGTGCTGTGGGGACTGTCACTTCCACTTCTGCCACTTCTAGCACCAGTGTCTCAAATACCTTAGATTTAAAAGCTGTTCTCAAAGCTTCCCATACTATATCCGGTGAAATCGAACTAGAAAACCTGCTCTCATCATTGCTTTTCATGGTCATGGAAAATGCAGGGGCTGATAAATGCGTGTTAATGCTGCTGCGAGACTCGCGCCTGCTGATTAAGGGTTCAATTACCCAGGGAACACAGCCAATTGTGTTACAGAGAATTCCTGTTGAAGATAGTCAAGATATTCCCCACAAACTAATTTACAAAGTTAAGCACAACAATCAAACTGTTGTCCTGATGGATGCGACAGCAGATCCGCTTTTAGCCAATGACCCGTATATTGTGCGTCAACAGCCGAAAAGTATCTTGTGTAGCCCGATTTTGCATCAAGGCAAGTTGATGGGGATTTTGTACCTGGAAAACAGTTTAGTTACAGGGGCATTTACAAGCGATCGCGTGGAACTCCTCAATCTACTTTGCGCTCAAGCCGCAATTTCTCTAGAAAATGCTCGTCTTTATGAGCAAGCCCAACAAATGCTAACAGAACTGAGTGCCAGCAAAGCCCGCTTTCAAAAGCTGGCGGATAATCTTCCTGGTGTAATTTACCAGCTTCGCCTTGCTGCCGATGGTTCTGTTTCAATTCCCTACATTAGTCCAGGCTGCGCGGCTCTATATGAAGTGCCACCTGAAGATTTCTTGACAGGCATCAAAGATTTTCGGATGCTGGAGCATCCAGACGATCGCTCAACCATCACCCAGGCGTTCATTCATTCTGCCGAGACTCTCACCGCTTTTGAGCAGGAATGGCGCATTATTACGACCTCTGGCACTGTGAAATGGGTGCAGGCGGCATCACGACCGGAACGGCAAGCCGACGGCTCGATTATCTGGGATGGCGTGATGATGGATATTAGTGATCGCAAACAAGCAGAATTTGCCTTGCAACAAGCGCAATTACAAATAATTCAAAGTGAGAAAATGTCTGCATTGGGCAACTTAGTTGCGGGTGTCGCTCACGAAATGAATAATCCTTTGGGTTTTATTACTGCCAGTATTAAACAAGCTAAACCCACTATCGCTGATATTGTGGAACACTTAAAACTCTATCAAGAAACTTGCTCCGACCAAAGTGAAGAAATCATAGAACATGCCCAAGAAATTGATTTGGAATACAGCTTAGAAGACTTACCCAAAATGCTTGATTCCATGACTATGGCATGTGAGAGGCTCAAAAATATCAGCACTTCACTTCGTACCTTCTCCCGTGCTGATAAAGATTACAAAGTGCCTTTTAACATTCACGAAGGCATTGATAGCACTATTCTTATTCTCAAGCATCGTCTCAAAGCTAATGAACAACGTCCGGCGATTGAAGTATTGACTTATTACGGTAATCTCCCACAAATAGAATGTTTTCCTGGGCAATTAAATCAGGTATTTATGAATATTATGGCAAATGCTATTGACGCCTTAGAAGAGTCGAATATTGGACGAGATTTTGCCCAAATCAAAGCTCAACCCAACCAAATTATCGTTACAACTTCGATAGAAGATCATCTAGTTAAAATTGCCATTGCTGATAATGGTAAGGGAATGAGTGAATCAGTCAAATCAAAAATATTCGACCATTTATTTACTACCAAAGCTGTAGGCAAAGGGACGGGATTGGGGTTAGCGATCGCTCGTCAAATCGTTGAAGAAGCTCATGGTGGAAAACTGAATTGCAAATCTGTTCTGGGTGAAGGAACAGAATTTAGCATTAAAATTCCAGTGTAAATTTTTTCTCTTGTTTATCAGGCGTTGCATCTTGTGACTGCTTCACCTCCTGTCCACTGCCTATTGCTTTATCCTAATGAGTCAAATTGAAATTATTGCTGCTCTTTTTGGTTTAATTAGTGTTTGGTTAACTGTTAAAGAAAATATCTGGTGCTGGCCTACAGGCTTGGTGATGGTGTTTCTGTACATCTTCATTTTCTACGAAGCCCGTCTGTACTCAGATGCAATACTGCAAGTTATTTATGTTTTTCTACAAATTTATGGTTGGTACGCTTGGCTACATGGGGGAAAGGATAAGGGAGAACTTCATGTAACTCGTATTACCCGCTTGGGTGCAATAGTTTGGGGTGGAGTAGCAATTGCAGGTAGTTTCAGCCTTGGTTTTGTCATGCATCGCTACACCAATGCCGCGTTACCATATTGGGATGCTGCCATTACTGTTATCAGCTTAGTTGCTCAATGGTTGATGGCGAAGAAGATTTTGGAGTGCTGGCTACTTTGGATTACAGTAGATGTACTGGCTATTGGGGTCTACGCAGTTAAAAAACTTTACCCTACAACTGGACTGTATGCGGTGTTTCTCGTGTTAGCGGTGCTGGGATATTTAACATGGAACAAGGCTTTGAAAAAGCGGCTACTGGTATGATTCTCGGCAAATTTATGCCGCCGCATCTTGGACACCAATACCTTGTTGATTTTGCCCGTAACTATGTTAAGCATCTCACAGTTCTAGTTTGTTCGATTAAATCTGAGCCAATTCCCGGACATCTCCGCTATAGTTGGATGCGAGAGATGTTTCCCGACGTGAATGTGGTGCATGTAACTGATGAAAATCCTCAAGAACCACAGGAACACCCAGATTTTTGGCAGATTTGGCATGATACTATTCGCCGGGTGCTACCAACTGGCCCTGACTATGTGTTTGCATCCGAAAATTATGGTTGGAAGTTGGCGGAAATATTGGGAGCAAATTATATTCCTGTAGACCAGGCTCGCAGTTTAGTACCAATTTCTGGAACTAAGGTTAGAGAAAATGCGATCGCTCACTGGCATTATATCCCGCCTTGTGTCCGTTCTTATTTCCTGCGTCGTGTTTGCATATTTGGGCCGGAATCTACAGGTAAATCAACCCTAGCGCAAAACTTGGCAACGCACTACAACACAGTTTACGTCAGCGAGTATGCTCGTGGTTTGCTACATCCCAAAGACGGTAGATGTGATTTTGCAGACATCGAACTAATTGCTAGAGGACAAATCGCTTCTGAAGATGCATTAGCTAGGCAAGCAAACCGCGTCATGTTCTGCGATACTGACCTGATAACTACTACTATTTGGAGTGATGTGCTTTTTGATAAATGCCCTCACTGGATTTATCAACAAGCAGAACAGCGACAGTATGATTTATATCTAGTGCTAGATGTAGATGTGCCTTGGGTTGACGATAATCAGCGCTATCTACCTCATCTAAGAATAGAATTTCGCGATCGCTGTATTCAAGAATTGAAATCAAGAAACAGGCGCTATGTTCTAATTAGCGGTTCATGGGAAGAACGCTTCCACAAGGCTTGTGTGGCAGTAAATGAAATCATACGTTCTTGATAGCAACGAGGGGATTTGCACCCGTATCTCCTAGTCCACTCCCAGGAATTTGCTATTTAAACTACGTTGCTGGTGGCAATGAACCGAATCAAACGGCTATTATTCGTGTTTTGTAGACAGGTGCTTTAACATTAAGCTACACTGCTCTGAAAGTGCTTGAGTCAAGCCGCCTGTGGAAGTCTAGCTTGAAACTCAAGCGATCGCAATCTTTAACCTATATATGCAATTAATTGCGTCTTGCCAATAGTTCATTGTCAAGGCGCACAGGTCAATAATTTATTGCTAATTTTGGTTTGAGACTTTTGACTGTTGATTAAATATCCAATTAATCTAGAATCTATCGCCCGTTCGACGATCTGACAATTGGGTTTTCTACAGATTCTCTATACTGTTGAACTGCTTCAGTGTAGCCAATTGGCAGAACAGCTTCAACGTTTTCATGAGGTCTGGGGATAATTACCCATGATTCAAGAGTACCACCGTAAACATTTTCGGCAGCTTCCACACCAGCCGCCATAGCTGTTTTGACTTCAGAAACATCACCACGAATATTCACTGTAAAACGAGCGCTACCCACTCTGATATAACCAACAAGGGTAACTCGACCAGCTTTTACCATTGCATCTGCTGCTGCTAGCACAGCAGGAAAACCCTTAGTCTCTAGTGCTCCAACTGCCTGTAATGACATTAAAAATCTCCTGTATTAGTAAACTTAGGTGGCGCTACAACTTAATTGTACGAAGCTTCACTACAAATTTTAATGGCGAATTTGCTTAGAACATACGGAAAGCTTCAGATTCTTCAGTGAAGTGTATGGGTAGAATGGTCTCTACATTTTCTGGGGGATTAGGAACTATATAGTGGGTGATGACTGTACCAGTCTTTACTTCTTCTCCAGCAGCAATTCCTGCTTCAACTGCTCTTTTAACTTCAGCAACGTGACCTCGAACTGCGACTAATAAGCGAGCGCTTTCCGCTTGACCATAATACACCAATGTGACTGCGGCAGATTTTACCATTGCATCTGCTGCTGCCAACACTGAAGGAAAACCTAAAGTTTCAATTACGCCAACCGCCATTGGCATAGCTTAACTCTCCTGAGTAAAGGATAAGTGATATTAATTGTACGAGGCTTTAGCCCCAATTTTGAAATTTTGCTCAATTTTCTTGGATGTGGCTCAAGGGTTAATAGTCATTTGTTATTGGTCATTGGTCAATAGTCTCCTCTGCTTCCGTCCGCCGAGCGGAGTCGAGGCGCTGCCTTATCATCTTCCTCATCGCCAGCCCCTATTTTCCAGACAATACGGTAAACTAAGGTTTATGTTTCCTTCTTTTTTACCTAAAGCAGTTGGGCAACTGAAAGAACCCACCGCGATCGCACTCGCTCAGAGTATTCAATCTCAGGCGATCGCTACTCCCCTAACTAATCAACCGATCGCTACAACCTATGTACGTCAAGGTAGTGGTGGCATACCGATTTTATTAATTCATGGCTTTGATAGTTCTGTCTTGGAATTTCGGCGTCTTCTACCATTTTTGGCAGGAGATAATGAAACTTGGGCAGTAGATTTGTTGGGTTTTGGTTTTACAGATAGAACTGCCGAAATTGAGTATAGCCCAACTGCAATTAAAACCCATCTTTATTATTTCTGGAAAACTCTCATTAACCAACCTGTAATTTTGGTCGGTGCGTCGATGGGGGGTGCAGCAGCGATTGATTTCACACTCACCTATCCAGAAGTAGTGAAAAAACTAGTGTTAATGGATAGTGCAGGTTTGAGGGGAGGTTCGCCTTTAAGCAAATTCATGTTTCCCCCTTTGGATTATTTAGCCACAGAGTTTTTGCGTAATCCTAAAGTTCGCGATCGCATTTCCCGTGCTGCTTACAAAAGCCAACAACTTGTCTCTAGTGATGGTGTAGATTGTGGAGCATTACACCTGCAAATGCCAAGCTGGGGTAAAGCTGTGATTGCTTTTACTAAAAGTGGTGGTTATCGTGCTTTTAGATTTAAGCAATTAGCACAAATTTTGCAACCAACACTAATTTTGTGGGGTGATGCCGATAAAATTTTGGGTACTAAAGATGCTCCAAGATTTAAACGGGCAATTTCACATAGTAAACTCATCTGGATTCAAGATTGTGGCCATCTTCCTCACTTAGAACAACCACAAATTACTGCCCAGCATATTTTAGAATTTCGCGGTGAACCTTAACTACAAATTGTTTTAGAGTACTCCAAGTAAAAAAATGCCCAATTGTCATTGCGAGCGAAACGGAGTGTAGCG
>NZ_MTAW01000157.1 GCF_002154725.1 Nostoc sp. 106C
CTCAAAGTTTTCCTGGTGTCTATTGCGCGGTGGAACCACACTGACCCCATCCCGAACTCAGAGGTGAAACGCTGCTGCGGCCACGATAGTTGGAGGGTTGCCTCCCGCCACAATAGCTCGATGCCAGGTCTATTCATTACACACAAAGCCTTTCTGATTAAATTTCAGAGAGGCTTTTGTCATTGTTATGATACTTTTGATGATATTAATGTATTAAGCTGTCGAGCATACAGGGGCAAAATGCCCACCCTACAAGATATTGACAAAAATATTAGTGCAAATTAAAGCGCGACAGCTTATCAAGCAATTGTACTTACTCATCTTCTGCTTCAGCTTCATCTTGAACAATGTTTTATGCAATTAACCAATCGCTGTCTAGACGGCAAACCAACCGAGCATTGCTATAAGCCCAAGCTAGAGGTAGAATCGTATGTCCAAGATAGCTACCTGATTGTGTTTTTTCAGTTACTTAGGCAATATCAACTTGATTATCATCAACTAAAGCTAATGGAAATAAGAGCGACATAATATTCCGCGTAGGAAAATACATTGGAATAGCAGTTTTATAATTACGGCAAAAATCGAAATTTCGATTTTTGCCGTAAACACACCAAAAACGATCACTCTGACAGCCTGGAAAACTTGAGAGCGATCACAAATCCTTACACATCCCACAAAAGTGGGGAGCATTGCTCTATTATAACAACCTCAGAGCCAAAATCAAATACTCATCCTTGGTGTATTATTCGGCAACAACCCAATATGCAAAGGTTGGTAGTGGCTCGGTTTCATCGTCATGATGATGCGGATGGATATTTACAGATTCTCCGGCAATTGTTGCCAACTACAAAGCATGTGATTGTATTTGGCTTGGTGCAAAAGGCATCTAACTACCAGGATTAAAAACTACACCAAACCTAGCAAAAGCGATATTTGGAACAACCTCCTACAAGTCTACGCTTTCACATAACAATGCAAATCTTTTGACAAGATCAACATACCCGATAAAAATAGTCGGGTATGTTTGACTGGTATTTCTACTCGTGTTACTATCAGGCGACAGTTGACAGACAAACAGGGAAAGCTAGTTTATGACTCAGACAAAATCCGCACTCACTGAAGCAGCCGCTCTCTCTTTTCAAGCCTTAAAGTGTAAGGAATGTGGTGAGGAATATGAACTGAAAGCTAACCATGTTTGTGAGTTATGCTTTGGGCCTTTAGAAGTCAAGTATGACTACAATGCTCTGCGCCTTTGTGTCAGCCGTGAAAAAATTCAAGCTGGACCCAATTCAATTTGGCGTTACCGTCCCTTTTTGCCTGTCGCAACTGACAATGTTATAGATGTGGGAACTGGTATGACTCCCCTGGTTCGTTCTCACCGTCTGGCTCGTCGTCTGGGTTTAAACAAGCTTTATATTAAAAATGATGCTGTCAATATGCCCACCCTCAGCTTTAAAGATCGGGTGGTTTCGGTTGCTTTAACTAGAGCGAGAGAGTTAGGTTTTACTACTGTTTCCTGCGCTAGCACTGGTAACTTGGCTAATTCTACAGCAGCGATCGCAGCTCATGCTGGGTTAGATTGCTGTGTGTTCATTCCCGCAGATTTGGAAGCTGGCAAAGTTATGGGTAGCCTGATCTACAGCCCTACATTGATGGCTGTGAAGGGCAATTATGATCAGGTAAATCGTCTTTGTTCGGAAGTTGCCAATACACATGGCTGGGGTTTTGTCAATATTAATCTCCGCCCATATTACTCGGAAGGTTCTAAGACCCTAGGCTTTGAAGTTGCTGAACAATTAGGTTGGCAATTACCCGACCATATCGTTGCGCCTTTAGCATCTGGTTCCTTATTTACAAAAATTTATAAGGGATTCAAAGAATTCGTAGAAGTTGGTTTGGTAGAAGACAAAAAAGTCCGTTTTAGTGGGGCGCAAGCTGAGGGTTGTTCTCCCATAGCCCAAGCATACAAAGAAGGGCGTGATTTCATTAAACCTGTCAAACCCAATACAATTGCTAAATCGATTGCGATTGGCAACCCAGCAGATGGTGTTTACGCCGTGGAGATAGCTAAGAAAACTAACGGTAATATTGAATCAGTCAATGATGCAGAAATTATTGAAGGAATCAAGCTGTTAGCAGAAACTGAAGGTATTTTCACAGAAACAGCAGGTGGTACCACCGTTGCAGTGCTGAAAAAATTAGTAGAAGCTGGCAAAATTGATCCAGATGAAACTACTGTGGTATATATCACTGGCAATGGTTTGAAAACCCAAGAAGCTTTACAAGGCTATATTGGCGAACCTTTGACAATTGATGCCAAACTCGATAGTTTTGAACGAGCACTAGAGCGTTCACGGACTCTTGATCGTTTGGAATGGCAACAAGTACTCGTTTAAAGGATGAAGGCTCAAGGCTGAAGACTTAAACTAAACACTTTAGACTTCAGACATCATACTTTATACTTCATATTTCACACTTCATACTTCAACTATGTCTGTAACAGTTTTAGTTCCCACGGCTCTTCAGAAATTTACCAATAACCAAGCTACGCTAGAATGCAGCGGCAGTACTATTGCGGAACTGTTCGATTCTTTAGAGGATAGCTGTCCTGGTATTAAATCGCGGTTATGCGATGAAGAGGGAAAACCACGGCGATTTTTAAATTTGTATGTCAATAGCGAAGATATTCGCTTTTTAGATGGGACAAGTACACCATTGAAAGATGGTGATGAAGTAAGTATTGTCCCTGCTGTTGCAGGTGGTTGAGAGAGAGAAGTTCTAAATTTGCTAACTATACATTTTTAGGCGTGCTTTAATGGCACGCTTATACTTTTTCATAAATTACGCCTTATGTGAATTAAGCCACAGGATGCTGTTCAAAAGTAAGCACATCAATACCAAAACGCTGACGTAGAAAAATACGCAGAGTATGACTGGTCATCTTAGCGGCAACATGGAAGCAGATACCATCAACTTTCTTCCTCAATAAACGTTCCAAATTACGCCCAGTGTTTTGCACCTCGTTAAATACACCTTCAACACGCTCGCGCAGGCTATTTAATACAGTCTCAAAAGCTTTTGGCTGTGGTTGAAGCTGATTAGCTCGATAGGGTGTAAAAATTTGATTAGCGGTAGTTTTGAAGATATCGCTTTGCCATTGGCCACCGATAAATCCTTTATCTGCGAGGATACAACAGCCACGAACGTAGTCTAAAACCGATTCTGCCGCTAGACGCTCATCTGTACTGGCAGGTACTAAGGAGTAAACTAAGGGAATGCCACTGAGGGTGCTTCACAGGACTAACTTGTAGCCAAAGTAATTCATTTTTCGGCTGGCACACCAACCATAATCCGCACTGCCTGTAAAATCACTCTTGAGTTTATGGCGCTTGTAACCTACTACAGGTACTGGTTTTGTATCCAACAATCAGGTGCGCTCAAAGATTGCTCCCAACTCAACTACCCAAAAACGTCTTAATTCTTCCAGCATCCCCTCCAAGCGTCTGGCTCTTCGGTTGAACTGGCTTTGGTCTAACAGTTTTGGGAATAAGCTTAAGTAGTTTGCTCTGACAAATCCTAAAAACTGCTGTTCTCCTGGATATGGAAAAAAATCCATTGCTACCAATAACGTTAACATCTCACTATCTGTGAATCTTGGTAACGGGCCTGGTAATAACGGTACATAACTATAGCCCTTTTGCTGATACCAGTCATCTAAAGCGCACAAAAATTGTCGTCAACAGGGTCGAACCGTCTACCATATTCATTGGGAGACCTCAAGGAATGGTATCGTTACCTTTATCTTGTGGTTTCCCCTTCTTTTTTGCTACCCCAACTCACATAAGGCGTAAATTACTATAGAGGTTAAAAGTCAAGAGATTAAGGGTGAATATTACTCTTTTTACTGTTGACCCTTAAATAGAGCTAGGGAATCTCCAGCTTGGCTATGGAACACTTGTACGAAAAAAGTATGAGACTTGGGTGATACCATTTCACCTTAATAATGATACAAATACGCGCTTCAGGGTTTAGCATTGCTAAACCCCTACGAAAAATTTATGTGTATCAAAATTTTCGTGAATTGGTATGAGTTCTAAAATATTGGCTATATGAACATTTAGCAATAAATCTGCAAATTTTGTCTTCCTTGCACCAATAACTTGAGCATAGATATATAAAAATTTGTATGCTGAGGTTAATAGGTCTTAATAGCTCTTTTTAAAACTGGTGCAAGAAGATTTTAGGTTAATAGTTGATTTAGTTTCAGTTCTCGCCGTCGCAGCCTGTGGCGGGCTGTTTGCGGCGCTGTTACGACAACCAGTTTTGTTAGGGTATCTCATCGGCGGGATGGTCGTGGGGCCTGCGGGACTGGGATTGATTAAAGAAATTATTCAAGTAGAGACTCTGGCTCAGTTCGGGGTCGCTTTTTTGTTATTTGCCTTGGGTGTAGAATTTTCGTTTGCAGAACTCAAGAAGGTAAAAGCGATCGCTCTTGGTGGCGGTGGACTACAGATTGCGCTGACGATTTTAATCACGGTGGTTATTTGTGGTGTCACGGGAGCTTGGGGAGCCTTACCTGCTAAGGGCGTGTTTTTGGGGTCAATTCTGTCTTTATCTTCAACCGCAGTTGTCCTCAAATGCTTGATGGAAAGCAACGAAACAGAAACACCCCACGGACAGGTAATGCTAGGCATTTTGGTAGTGCAGGACTTGGCATTGGGACTCATGCTAGCAGTCTTGCCAGCCCTACACGAACCAGGTGAAGCGATTGGTGTAGCTGTAGTTACAGCGTTAGTAAGAATTGGCTTATTTGCGGCTGGTGCAGTTGTGGCAGGGATTTGGTTAATCCCACCGTTGTTAAGACTTCTAGCACGTACTGAAAGTAAAGAGCTATTTTTATTAGGTGTAGTAGCGTTGTGCTTGGGAATTGCCCTACTGACAGAATATTTAGGGCTGTCAATTGAAATGGGGGCGTTTGTCGCCGGTTTGATGATTTCTGAGGTGGAATACGCCGATCAAACTTTGACTTATGTTGAGCCATTACGAGATATCTTTGCCAGTTTATTTTTCGCAGCCATTGGGATGTTAATTGACCCAGTGTTTTTGTGGAAAAACCTAGAATTGATTCTGGGATTAGTAGCAATAGTTTTCGTAGGTAAGTTTTTAATCATTACACCATTAGTAAAATTGTTCCGCTATCCTTTAAAAACAGCTTTAATTGCGGGGCTAGGGCTGGCTCAGATTGGGGAATTTTCCTTTGTTCTTGCCAGTGAAGGGCAGGCGTTGGGCTTAGTTTCTCGTACAGTGTATTTACTGATTTTAGGAACTACAGCAGTCACACTTGTTATTACACCGTTTATTCTACGTTTGGTGCCATTCTTATTTACTTTGGCAGAATCGATGCCCTGGCTGAAACCTTATTTAGAAGAAGTTCAGCCGCGTGATGTCTCAGAAGATTTGCCCTTAAAAGACCACGTGGTAGTTTGTGGTTACGGGCGAGTGGGTAAAAATTTAGTCAAGTTATTGCAGCAACATCAGCTACCAGTAGTAGTCATAGATCAATCTGAAAGTCGCATTCAGAAATTACGTGACGCAGGAGTGCCGTATGTATACGGCAATTGCGTGAGTTTTCACGTTCTAGAAACGGCTGGCGTTAATCATGCCAAAGGAATGGCGATCGCACTTCCTGACCCGATGAGTACACGTCTTTGCCTCAAACGCGCTTTGGAATTGTGTCCAGAATTAGATTTAGTTGTCCGCGCTACCCAAGATAAAAATATTGAAGTGCTTTACCAACTGGGAGCCAGGGAAGTTGTGCAACCAGAATTTGAAGCCAGTTTAGAAATGGCAACTCATTTATTAACAGGTTTAGGTTTGTCAGCAGATATAGTACAGCGGGAAATGCAGCAAATTCGCAAAGATCATTATTTAGACTTGCGGCCAGAACGTACTGCATCTGAAGTGTCCCGTGATTTACAACAAGCAACTCGCGATTTAAATCGGCGTTGGTATCCCCTACCCTCTGGTTCACCTCTAATTGGCATGAGTTTAGAAGAAGCAGATATGCGTTACTTAATAGGGGTGAGTTTAATGGCAATTCGCCGCGCTAATGGCGAAGAAATAGACTATCCCAATAACCAAACTCGATTGGAAGAAGGCGATCGCTTACTGGTGGTAGGAGCAGATGAAGAACTAGCAGCGTTGGCAGAATTTGCAGTTGGGAGAACAGCAGTTCCCGGAGAAAATAGCGCTTGCCAGTGGACGACAATTAATGCAGATACTCCAGTTTTGGGTAAAACCCTTGGAGATTTGGATATTAGCGACAAATATAACGTAAAAGTAGAAGCAATCCGGCGCGATGGGAAGTTTCTTCGCTCACCTGATGGCAATATGGACTTGCGAGACGGCGATCAAGTATTGTTATGCGGTGGCTTGGCGAGTCTGAATCAACTACAACCTTTGTTTACCACACCTGACGTAGTGCCGCTATCTCTGCCAATAATAAAAGCTAGCGAGGCAGAAGCCGTAAAAGAATTTCTGCCTGTAGATAAGCCGATACCTTAAAACTAGTGGTCTGTCCCATTAATATTGCTGGGTTAATTAACTTTTCAATTTCTCTTCCTTCGTGTACTACCCTTCGGGAACGGCTTCGCCGAACGCGGTTCGTTCCTCAAGCCATCATAATTTAATGCGATAGACCACTAGACTAACTTTTTGGCTTAATGTAAGCGATCGCCTGCTTCCACACTGTAGTTTGCTGGCTATTTTCATCTACAATACACACACAGTTTGGATCTTGCCAGATTACTCTACCCGTGATTAGGTCGCCCGTAATCAGTTTGAAATCTACTGCTGCTGTTTGTTTAATCAGGTTTTGCACTTGCCGAATGCTGGGCAGTGAAGTGTCGAATTCTGTAAGCGTTTTTGGTGATGATGTATGCATAAGGCAGAATGTTTTAATTAAGAGACTGGGGACTAAGGGCTAGGGATTGGCGACAAGAGACACAAGGAGGATAAAGAATTCAAAATCGCCAAGCGTTGCGTATTCCTTCGGAGAACCCGCAGGGTAGCAATCTCAAATCTACTTGACTCTTGAATCTTGACCAATTCTTGATCCCTAATCACCAAATCCCCGATCAACAGTAACTAATCCTTGATAATTCATCCTTGAGTAAATGGCAATCGAATTTACTAAGTATCACGGTTTGGGGAATGACTTCATTCTCATTGACAATCGCTCTTCATCCTTGCCAGTAGTGACTCCAGAGCAAGCAATCAAGTTGTGCGATCGCCATTTTGGTATCGGTGCTGATGGTGTGATTTTTGCTTTGCCAGGAGAAAACGGTACTGACTACACCATGCGGATTTTTAATTCTGATGGTTCAGAACCGGAAATGTGCGGTAATGGTATTCGCTGTTTAGCTGGGTTTTTGGCTGACTTGGAGGGCAACTCTAGAAATAAGGATCTATATCGAATTCATACCTTGGCTGGTGTGATTACACCTCAACTCATGGCTGATGGTCAAGTGAGGGTGGATATGGGTTTACCCAGGTTACTAGCTCTTGAAATTCCAACTACCTTAAATGCTGCGGATACAAAGGTAATTAATCAACCGCTAGAAGTGGCGGGACAAACTTGGGATGTTACCTGTGTCAGCATGGGCAATCCCCACTGTATTACCTTTGTGGAAGATGTAGCTGCAATTCCTCTAGAAATCATCGGCCCTCAATTTGAGCATCACCTAGTTTTTCCTCAACGGACAAATACCGAATTTATTCAAGTGGTCAGCCGTGATTACTTGAAAATGCGGGTTTGGGAACGGGGTGCTGGTATTACTCTAGCTTGTGGTACTGGTGCTTGTGCTTCCCTCGTGGCTGGTGTGTTGACCGAAAAATGCGATCGCATAGCAACTGTAGAACTACCTGGTGGTCCTTTACAAATTGAATGGTCAGAAATCGACCAACGGGTTTATATGACTGGCCCAGCAGAGCGAGTTTTTACTGGGAAGTTATAGTTTCTTGAAAGGGCAGGTATCTGGCCTGCCATACCAAAAAACTGAATTTGGTAGGATATGAGCAATGAGAATCACATCCTACCCCTATGCGCTCACCATTTCCAGGGATGAATCCCTACCTCGAAAATCCTGAACTTTGGCCAGAATTCCATCACTGGATAATCACAGCTATTGCAGAATTCTTGGTTCCTCAGCTACGGCCAAAATATCGTGTAGCAGTTGAGAAACGGGTATATCAGGTATATCAAGTAACTGATGAAAATTCTGTCCTAGTTGGGATTCCTGATGTAAGTGTAGGGCGATCGCTCATAAAAACTGAAACGGAATCATCTAGCGTTGCGGTTGTATCAGCGCCAGTTAAGCCCGTTACAGTCAACGTTCCTATGCCAGAGGAAGCGCGGGAAGGATACTTAGAAGTTAGGGAAGTAGGAACAGGGGAAGTTGTCACCGTTATTGAAGTTCTCTCACCCAAAAATAAGCGTTCTGGAGAAGGGCGAAATGCTTATGAAGGAAAGCGTCAACGGGTATTAGGAAGTATGTCTCATCTCGTAGAAATTGATTTACTGCGAGGTGGAAAACCTATGCCGATTTTGGGTAACGAGATTCAGGCAAGTTATCGAATTTTGGTAAGTCGCAGCAACTATCGCCCCAAGGCTGAATTATACCCGTTTAATTTGCCAGAACCAATTCCAGCTTTTCTGTTACCGCTGCGTAAAGGAGATACAGAGCCTTTATTAGATTTGCAAGCTTTAATACATGGGGTATATGACCGAGCAGGATTAGATTTGGCTATAGATTATACTCGTGGGCCTGTGCCGCAGTTGTCGGAAGCAGATGGTATTTGGGTTGATGCTTTGTTGAAAGAGCAAGGTCTAAGGTAGAAGCCTATACCTTTATTTAGAGATAATTAGTCTCACGCAAATGCGCAGAGGATGAGAGAATAAGAGTTTACAGCTTTTTCAATTTGGAATTTCCTGTAAGGGCACTTAGATAATAGTGCCAGAGGATTCGGGTAGCGACTGCACGCCAAGGTCGCCAGTGTTGCGCGATCGCTTCTATTTGTGCTGGTGTGGGACGTGTTGTTAATCCTTTGAGTTTTTGTAAGGCGATAATTACTCCTAAATCACCTTTGGGAAAGACATCAGGACGTTGCAGCGCCATCAGCAAGTAAATATCAACTGTCCAATCTCCAATACCTTTGATCCGCTTTAATTCAGTTCTAATAGTCGTTTCGTCCATTGTTTCCAGTTTGATTAAATCAAGCTGACCGTTCCTAATTGCATTTGCCAATTCACGACAATAGAGCATTTTTTGCCGACTAAATCCAATTCCTCTTAATTGCACATCATCAAGCTTCAGAAAATTCTCTGGCGTTAGCGGTTCAGCAACATTACATAGACGTGTAAAGACAGCCCTTGCAGCTGCCAAGGAAACTTGCTGTTCTAGAATTATCCGCAGCAGCGTGGGAAAACCCGTTTCTCTTTGCCATATGGGTGGTGGTCCGAAGGTTTCTAAAATTTGAGCAAAATCGCTGTCAAGATTGGCAAGCGCCATCAAAGCATGGGTAAAAGTTTCTTGAGTCAGTGATTCTAGTTCTGGTGTTTGAGTAAATGTTTCTTTTAAGATCATTTTTTCTATCAATTGATATTCTTAGCTAACTAAGTTATTGTTAACAGTTTAATAAAATTAGGAATTTTAAATTAGCTCTGTAAGGTAGAATTGCTCAATCGATTTAAATCTGCTGTCGGGATATCAATTGCTGTGAATTCTTATTCCTGGTATATTCCCTTATCTGTGCTCAAAGATGAGATAGTTCTCCAGCGATTTTTAGAAGTACTTGCCTGGGCTATTAATGGAATTAAATCACCATGAGCTAAAGAAATTTATTCATCCTTTAACAACTGTTCACCCATTTGGGTGAATGCGATCGCCTTAACCAGAACTACCCTGAAAGAAGAGATAGTTTTGATGCTGTCAGCGATAATAGCTCACAACATCAAACTGTCAAGATGGCAATAGTTGCTTGCAAAACAAAGGCACAAAAAGTGGATGAGACTGTAAAATCGCTGCATAAACCTGATTTACAACAAGGGACTCTGACTCTGTTGGAAAAAATTGCTGCAAATTTACCGGGGATGATTTTTCAAGTCTTGGAACAGCAGGATGGTTCCCAGGTTGTTAGATACGTAAGTTCTGGGTGTCGAGAACTATATGAGTTAGAACCGGAAGTTATCATGGCAGATTTGCAGGTGCTGCATCAACTGGTTCATCCACAGGATGTAAAAGCCTTAGCAGAATCTGTTGATATTGCTAAAGCTACTTTGTCACCTTGGCGTTGGGAAGGTCGCATCATTACCGCAACTGGCAAACTCAAGTGGATTCAAGGTGCTTGCCAACTGGAACGACAAAGTAATGGTGACCTGCTTTGGGAGGGTTTGGTAATGGATATTACAGACCGCAAACAAGCAGAAGAACAATTGCGTAACAGTGAGATGCGCTATAAAGCAATTTTAGATGCGATTCCCGATTTGATGTTTCGTCTGAGCCGTGATGGGCAGTATTTAGATTTGAAAGGAGATGGCGCAAATATTATTCTTCCTAGAGAAGAGATAGTCGGGAAAAATTTGCAGGATGTATTGCCAAGTGATGTGGTAGCAATTAACCAGGAAGCGATCGCCAAAACTTTAGATTCTCATAATTTGCAAACTTGTGAATATCAACTAGCAACGCCTTTGGGAATACGAGATTATGAGGCGCGGTTAGTTGTTAGCGGTGCAGATGAAGTTTTAGCAATTGTCCGAGATATTACAGAACGCAAACAAGCAGAAGTCAATTTGCAAAGTCTGGCCCAAAAGTATGCTAAAGCTTTTCGTTGCAGTCCTAATCCCATTACCCTCAGCACCTTGCAAGAAGGACGCTACATAGAAGTTAACGACAGTTTTGTGAAACTTTCAGATTTCGAGCGAGATGAAGTAATTGGTCGGACTGCTTTTGAGTTAAATATGTGGGTAGACAAACGTGATCGCATGAAATTATTGCAACAGATGCAAGCTACAGGCTTTGTGCGCAACTTAGAAGTAGAATTTCGCTCTAAGTCTGAAAAAATCATTACAGCACTGGTTTCAGCAGAAATAATTGATTTAGATGGTATCCCCTGCATTCTTGCAGTTACTCACGACATCACAGAACGCAAGCAAGTAGAAGCTCAATTGCGCCTTTCCGCACAGCGCGATCGCTTGTTGACAGAAACTCTAGCAAGAATTCGGTCTTCTCTCAACCTAGACCAAATTCTGCAAACTACAGTCACCGAAGTCAGGCAATTTTTGCAAGCAGACCGGGTTTTTATTGGTCTGAACGATCCCAAAGCGGGAGGTAGAACTGTTGCTGAATCAGTAGATCCCAACTATCCAGCAATCTTGGGTTGGACTACCGACGATGAAACTTATCTTCAAGAATTGAAAAATCTACTTTCAACTAATAGTGTGCGTTTAGTAGAAGATATTAACGAAATAGCCGTATCGCCCAAATTAAGAGCACACTATCAACAATTTCAGACACGGGCTACCTTGGCTGTACCAATTATGCTCAATAACGAATTGTTTGGCGCATTAATTGCTAACCAATGTTCTGGGCCCCGTCAATGGCAAGCAATAGAAATTGATCTACTACAGCAAATGTCAGAACAGTTGGCGATCGCCATTCAGCAAGCTCGACTTTATCAAGAACTAGCCACACTCAATACTAATTTAGAACATCAGGTAGAAGAACGCACCGCCCAACTTCAACAGAAAATGCAGGAACTAGAAGGACTGCAACGTGTCAAAGATGTGGTTTTACATACCGTAGCCCATGATTTGCGAACTGCGGTTATGGGTAACTTAATGGTGCTGAAGAATTTACTTAAAGGTCAGGGACAAGCTAAAGAAGCCAGCCAGTTTCAAATTCCAGTGTCTCATTCGGTGATTGAACGCATGATTCAAGGCAATGACCGTCAACTAGGGATGATTGATTCATTGCTGGAAATTCATAGCTGCGAAGGTCAAGGAATTGCTCTGCGTCGTGAATTGGTACACTTTAACACGGTGCTGGAGTGTATCATCAAAGACTTGCAGCCCATGCTCAACCAAAATCAAGTAACTTTGAATAACTTGGTGCCTGAGGATTTACCATTGGTAATGGCAGACCCAACTCGGTTGCAAAAAGTTGTAGCAAATTTATTTACTTATAGTTTGCAGAACAACCCACCAGGATTAAGTTTTACTCTCAAAAGCAAAGTTGAACATGACATGATTCGCACTGAGATTCAAGATAATGGTGTAATCATGAGCAAACTAGAGTGCGATCGCCTCTTCGATTTGTATGTCCCTGAGCCACAAGCTTGTTGTTCTACAAGTATTGCTTTAAAAATGTATCTGAGTCGGCAAATTATTCAGGCACATGGTGGCGAAATTGGGATCACTAGTCACTACAAGCGCGGATTAACTTTTTGGTTTACATTACCCTTGGCAACTCCATCTTCGACAACTCGCCTATAAATTAGCGTCAAAATACCAAGGTGTTATGGCAGTCTGGAAACAGGGAACACCTGGGATGGTATGGGCAAAGTTGGTAAGAAATTAATGGCTACCTTATTGAGAACACTGCAAAGGTGGGGCAAAAAAGCCTTTAGGGCATCAACATCAGATAAAACATCTGCTGTTGCTAAAAATTGTGTTCACGATCCACAGTGGCTGCTTGCTAGACACCGCTTTTTGTGGCAGAGATTGCAGCTGTGGTTATTACTAGCCTTAATCTGCTTGTTGACCTTTACCTTGCGCAATATTTATGACGTGTTTTTCCCTTTAAAGGAGTTTGAAAAACTGCCAGAGTCTCTAAAAACTCAGGGACTATTTATCAATGTTGCAATGTTGCTGACTCTAGTTGTGTGTTTTATCTTGCATAAAACACAGTTCGGTCAGCGTCATCCAGGACTGTTATTTTTGGGTTCATCTTGGTCAATTAGCCTAGGATCGCAATTGTTCGCTACTATCAAAGGCTTTGCCCTACCTGATACCCTAGGTTGGTCGCTGCTGTTTTTGAGCCAAGCCACATTTATTCCAGTTGGCTGGCGTTTGCACCTGATGTCGCAGGTGGGTTTGCTAATTTACTATTTTGGTATCAATACTGCACTAGGACTAAAAACACCTATACTCGGACACCCAGAAATCTATAATGTAACTTTTATATTATATGTTTTTTGGTTATGTGCTATTTGTGACATGGGGGTTTACCTTTACGATCGCCTGCAACGCTCCGATTTTTATGCTCATCAAGAACTAGAGTTTGCCTATGAAAAACTCAAGGTTACAGAAGCTAAATATCGCAGTATATTTGAAAACGCTGTTGAAGGTATTTTCCAAAGTAGTCCTGATGGACAGTACATTACAGCTAATCCTGCATTAGCAAGAATTTACGGGTATTCAACACCTGAAGAAGTAACAGCCAACTTTACTGATATTGAACATCAGTTGTATGTTGACCCCAACCGTCGAGCCGAGTTTGTCCGCTTAATTGAACAGTATGGTAGTATCTCCGAATTTGAATCCCAAATTTATCGCCGAGACGGGAGCATTGTCTGGATTTCGGAAAAAGCCTACGCAGTTCGTGACGAACAAGGCAAATTACTTTACTACGAAGGCTTGATTGAAGACATCACAAAACGTAAGCAAGCTGAGGAAGCACTGCGAGTATTTTTCCATGCAGTTTCTCACGACTTGCGCAACCCAGTACTGGGAACTTTAATGGTGCTGAAGAATTTGCTAGCAAACTCAGAGAGCAAAATCACAATTTCACGTTCGATTTTAGAACGGATGGTCAAAAGTAGCGATCGCCAACTTAATTTGATTAATTCCTTACTAGAAGCTCATGTCAGCGAGGTGGAAGGGGTAGTCTTACAACTTCAACCTGTGCAACTACATACAGTTGTAGAAGCAGCGATCGCAGACTTAGAACCGATGCTAGCAGAAAATCAAGCAACCCTGACAAATTTAGTAACCGCAGATTTACCCTTAATCAATGCCGATCCTACGCAACTATGGCGAGTCTTTTCTAACCTGATTGCCAATGCAATTAAACATAATCCCCCTGGTTTACTCTTGACAATCAACGCCATCCTTAAGGGAGAGATGATTTATTGCACTGTTAGTGATAACGGTGTAGGAATCAGTCAACAACAAAGCGAAAGACTTTTTGACCTCTACTATCGAGGTACTAACACCCGCAATTCTGTAAGTTTAGGATTGGGATTGTATCTGTGCAAGCAAATCATCCATGCTCACGGTGGCGAAATTGGTGTAAATAGTGAATTTTCAGAGGGAGCAACATTTTGGTTTACATTACCTTTAGCAAATCTTGAGAAAATACTTCTCTAGAAAAGTTTGCAGTTCTAGTTTTTAAAATCTAATTAAATTTACTTTTTTTAACTTGACAAGTTAGTTATTGAAGAGTCTGATCCCCGCACAAAAGGATGTTGTTAACAGTCTTTAAATAGATTTTTTAAATAAAAATCTACCATTAGTATGATGCTAAAAAGCTATGTAACATTAAATTGTATATGTGGCAACAAAAAGTTCAACTTCTTTTTGAGTGACTAACTGACTAAATTTTCCTTGATAGTACGAGTAAGCAGATCGAATGTGAGCAATAAATCCAAAATCTCAAACTTAAAATCGGATGAATTTTGACTGCTGATATTAGTACACAATTTTTCTATTTAGGAGCATCACCATGATGAGTCCACTAAACTTGGCACAGCTAAATAAAAGCTTGAACGAAGTTGATTATCCAATCAGCAAAATTGCCTTAATTAGGAATGCAGAAGAAAAAGGTGCTGATGAGAAAGTACTTCGGATTTTGAAGAAAATACCTTTAAAAGATTATGCAACGCCCACAGATGTGAGCGAAGCTATCGAAAGGCTCAAATAGTCGAGAAGTTTTGTAGCTAATATCATGTCAGGTTAAACACTTGTCATTGCGTACTCCTTCGGAGAACCCGTTCGCGTAGCATCTCCGGCAGGAGAAGGGTACGAAGTAAAGTAATCGCAGAGTTCTTGTGATTGCTTCACTTCACTTCGTTGCGATCGCAATGACATATCGTAATACCAATTTGAAAAAAGAATGCGACAGATTGTAGGGGCACGGCACTGCCGTGACCTCTAGAATATATTGATGTGTCGCAAACATTATTTGAATTGGTATAAGTAATTTGGCGGACATGATATAACGGGGTAAAGCAGACGTTAGCTATATTGTTTTATCTACGACTACTTACCTGTTTGCAGGCGGCTCAGGGCGATCGCCTTCGCTGGGGGGATGAGGGGGAACCCCTAGCGCATCCTTTAACTGTTGTTCAGTCACACCCAGTTTTGCCGCCGCTGCTTTCAAATCGGGGCGAGGTGGACGCTGATTTCTGTCACCTTGAGTTGGAGGATTGGCAGGTACTCCCAGCGCATCTTTTAACTTTTGTTCAGTTACACCTAGCTTTGTCGCCGCAGCCTTAAAATCAGGGCGAGGCGGATGTTGATGATTGCGATCGCCTGGAGGATTAGCAGGAACTCCCAGCGCATCTTTTAACTTTTGTTCCGTCACGCCCAGCTTTGCCGCCGCTGCTTTAAAATCAGGGCGAGGCGGACGCTGATTTCTGTCACCTTGAGTTGGAGGATTAGCAGGAACTCCCAGCGCATCTTTTAACTTTTGTTCAGTCACACCCAGCTTTGCCGCCGCTGCTGCAAAATCAGGATGATGTGGTCGTCGCTGTCCGTATTGTCTCTCCTGTGGCTGGTTGGGCGGTTGTGAAGCCTGGGCGATCCGATAAGATGGATTAGCAGCATTTACCTGATTCAGTGAAATTAAACCAAATGTGCCAGCCAAAACAGAAATTGCTGTCACGACTACCGCTTTATTAATATTCATGGTCATCCTCCGAAAGATTGATTGTTTATGTTTCTGATTTAACCGAATCAAAATTACAGTTCACCCTGCTTCTAAATTACAGTTTTGTAATTTTTGTGCTTAGTACCCTGCTCAAATCACGTCATCTGAAGCCCAACATCAAAGGTTGCTGCATAGCCTTGTCCATTCTTGGTGAGCTTGAGCAACATTTGCTCGCCACCATCTTGAAAAATTCCGTCATCAGCATTCTTCTGCGATCGCTGTCCCTTGGTGGCGTAGGGCGCTTGGGTATACACGCGATCGCTGATTGCATCATCAAAATATAGCTGGGATGTAAACTCGTAGCCTTGCCCTGATTTCTCATTCGTGCGGACTTTAAAGTGAATATGGACGGTTCTACCTTGATACCAACCAGGGTAAATAGTTGTGAACTGGACATTTCCCTTAGCGTCGGTTACTTGATAACCACGCAGAAACTTTTTGCCGACAGTATTAAAACTGCGGTCTGTTACATCCGAATAAACACCCAGTGCGTCACAGTGCCAAAGATCCACGATCGCACCTACTAGAGGTGTGCAACCATTACTACCGACTTGAGAAACGTGCAGCGTCAGTTGCAGTGGTACGCCTTCTTTCACCGAACCATCCGCCGGATCGGAGCGAATATCAGCGCGATTGAGCTTCTCGTCTACGAAATACGGCCCTTCAGTTTGCTCTGGACTCACGACACAGGCTGGTGTAGATGATGCTAGGACAGCTACACTCGACTGTGCTTGTGTCGAACTGGACTTTTTCGGAATGCATCCCACCACAAGTATTGCAGTTCCGGCTGCTCTAAATAGAGCCAGCGCTTCTCTTCGAGTTAAAATTCGACCTAATTGGCGATTGTTTTTCATGAAGTCTAACTTTTAGATTTAATCCCCACTTAAAACTAAGCAATGTTTATTTCTTGGAGATCCCCCTTAGTCCCCCTTAAAAAGGGGGAAAATTAACCGCTTTTTGTCCCACCTTCTAATACCATTTCACAAAAAATATGATGTAGATGTAGGTTGGGTTGAGGAACGAAACCCAACATTCCAAAGTCTTTTAATTGTTGGGTTTCACTCAGTTCAAACGCCACTTCACTCAAGTCAGGAAACCCGCCCACGTGAGTGGCTCCCCAACCTACGCATCTGTCTCATTTTTTGCTGGAATTGGTATAAGGGGGGTTGGGGGGATCTAAGCTTAAATGAACGTATTGCTTTCTAATCTGTCTTTAATTACGAATTACGATCAACGGTTATTCGGTCTTACCTGGTTGCGATTTGCGTCCTGATGAGGTTGGGGAAGACGCTTTTTCTGTTGTGGGCGGGGTTGACGGTGCTTTACCTGTGGTTTTTCATGCGGTCTTTGCTGTTGTGCAATCTGTGCGTTGCGATCGCGTGGAGCTTCGGCGTTCGCCTGATTAGGTGCAATAAAACCGAATGTACCAATCACAAAAGGAATTGCTGCTACGGCTAAGACTCTACGAATATTCATCACAATTAACCTCAAAAATTATTGTTGCTGACATTTATGATTAATCCACCCCAAAATGACAGCTTGCCTAGTTTCTAAATTACACTTTTGTAATTTGAGCTAAAGAGTAATCAATCTAAAATGGAACAATAGATGAACTAAATAAATGCTTGTGAACGTTCTGTTTGTCGAAGATGAAGCCAAAATTGCTAACTTCGTCCGGGCTGGACTGAAGGAGCAGGGATTTGTCGTAGACTACTGCGACAACGGTGATGATGGATATCTGCGAGCATTGGATAACGAATACGATGCGATTATTCTTGACATCATGGTGCCAGGAAAAGATGGACTATCGATTCTCAAACATTTGCGGCGAGAAGGTCGCAATGCTCCGGTGATTTTGTTGACGGCTCGCAATGAACTAGACGATCGCCTGGAAGGTTTGAACTTGGGAGCCGATGATTACATTGCCAAACCGTTTTTTGTAGAAGAGTTAGCGGCTCGGATTCATGCGGTTGTCCGTCGGAGTGTAGGCGATCGCCAAAATCTGCTTGCGGTAGGCCCAATCAAACTCGATCGCATCACGCGAGAAGTCACTTGCAATCAAAGAGCGATCGAACTCACCAGCCGCGAGTTTAATCTGCTAGAGTATCTTATGCGCTCTCCGGGAAGAGTTTTTACCCGTACCCAAATCTTAGAACACATTTGGGGTTATGACTTTAACCCCAACACCAACGTCGTGGATGTATGTATCCAGCGAATTCGCAAAAAAATTGACCCGATTGATGAAGCCAACTGGATTGAAAGCATTCGCGGCGTTGGCTATCGGTTTCGCAAGCCAGAATCTTCATCGTGAAACAACTGCGATCGTTTCGACTCCGGATTGCTTTGTTGTCTGCGGCTCTAGCTGGCAGCACATTAGTAGGGTTTGGTGCAGTCTCCTGGTTTCAGATTTACAATGCCAAGATTAGCCGTTTGGATGCAGAACTGTTAAATCAGTTGATGCGGGCTAGTCGTCCACCTGAAAAAGAGCGATCGCCTCTCCACCCAGAACCACTATCTTTTGGTTCGGGAACCAATACAAAAACTCCGATCGCCTTACTGGTACTAGATGCCAACGGCAATACAATTTTTCAATCTAACTCTCTACCTACCGATACTGAGGTGAACAGTCTGCTGCTTGGGCGTCTTCAATTAACACCTCTACCACCACCGCCTCCTAGAGAACGTCCAAATCCATCCATAAATCCACCACCTTTTCGCCTACTTCCCCCGCAATTTGTGACTGCACAGACAGCAACAGCAACTTGGCGGATTGGAGCAAGTAAATTTCCTAATAGTCAGGTTGCGATCGCCGTAAGTCTGCAAGCCGTCAATCAAGAGATGGCTACAATTCGTAATATCTTCCTAGTTTCTATTCCAGTAGCGTTACTGCTGGTTGCGGTGGGAGCATGGTTAATTTCTGGTGGGGCGTTGCATCCCATTGGTCAATTGACGGGTGTGATTCAACAGGTGACAGTCAAAGGGCTAGATCAGCGAATTCCCATTGGCACAACCGATGTTGAGTTTGTCGAACTGATTCAGGTATTTAACCAAATGCTGTCACGCCTAGAACGCAGTTTTACCCAAGCCTCTCGCTTCAGTGCTGACGCTGCTCATGAACTAAAAACCCCACTGACTATTCTGCAAGGCGAACTGGAACGAACTCTGCAACAGGTTGACCCCGGAAGTGAAGTGCAACAGCGCTTAAGCAATCTGTTGGATGAAGTGCGCCGCCTGAGTGGAATTATGCGGAAACTCTTGTTGCTATCTCTGGCAGATGCGGGACAAATGAGCTTGTATTTAGTTGAAGTGGATATGTCACAGTTGCTGATGGATATAGTAGAGGATGTAGAACTATTGGCTCCTCAGTTGATTGTACAAATTGACATTCCTGCTGGATTAAAGGTACAAGGCGATCGCGATTTGCTCATGCAAGTTCTACAAAATCTGTTGAGTAATGCCATCAAATACAATCTTGCCAACGGCTGGATCAAGATTCATGCAGAGAAAACGCAAACAAATCTCCACGTCACCATCACCAATGCATCAAAAGACATCCCTGCGAGCGATCGCGATCGCCTTTTTGACCGCTTCTATCGTGGCGATCCAGCCCGTACTCGTAAAGTAGAAGGAATCGGACTCGGACTCAGCCTCGCCCGTGAAATTGCTCGTGCCCATCGTGGCGACCTCACTTTGAATTCCACATCTAACAGTCAAACAGCCTTCACCCTGGCCTTGCCGATTACCAAATAAACCACATCTATATTTGATAACCATAGTTTTAAAAGTAGTGGGAGCATCTTGCTCCCTGCTCTTCGTAGCGGGCTTTCCGGCCCGCACTACTCCAGGTTTCAAAATGGACGAGGTTTAATTATTAGACCTCCTATGAAAATAAGGCAGGAGGAAAAGACATTTTCATTGTTCCTTGTGAGTTGCACTCATGAAGTCTCTTGCATAAGTCGATTTTTTGAAAATCGAACCACAGATAAACACAGATGATCAC
>NZ_MTAW01000106.1 GCF_002154725.1 Nostoc sp. 106C
TATCTTCTCAAATTTTTGTCCTGCATAGCTTAGAGTTGCCTTGTCACCCTCTAAGGTTTTGAAGAAACGGTGACATATAATTTCTTCACCCTGATTAACTCAAAACTTACTCCTGACTCAAAATTTAGTACTCCGGACTCAGCACTGCCAATTGCGGGAGTAAAGCTGTAAAAGCCTTACCTCGATGGCTAATTGACCTCTTCATCTGTGGCGTCATCTCAGCAAAAGTCAATTGTTTCTCCGGGACGTAAAAAATTGGGTCGTAGCCAAAACCACCATGACCACGAGGTGCATGAAGAATTGTGCCCCGACAAATACCTTCGGATTGGAGGACAATCACACCATCAGGACTAGCGATCGCTACGACACAAACAAATTGGGCTTGTCGATTTACTTCGGGACCTAATTCGTTCAATACCCTAGCGATGCGTTCTGAGTCAGTTTTGCCGTAACGAGCAGAATACACCCCTGGTGCGCCATTTAAAGCATCTACTTGTAAGCCGGAATCATCTGCTATTGCCCAGTTTCCTGTGACTTGCGCGATTTGAGAGGCTTTAAGACAAGCGTTGGCGGCAAATGTCTCGCCTGTCTCTTCAATTTCTAATTCTTCAGGTTTCAGCGTTAATTCCCAGCCAGAATTAGCCAGGTAAGCTTGCATTTCTCGCAACTTGCCTGGATTTCCTGTAGCTACTACAAGTAGTTTAGTCATTGGTCATTGGTCATTTGTCATTGGTCATTTGTCAAGAGTCAAGAGTCAATGGTCAATAGTTTTTGGACTATAAACTCTTGACTTTGGACTTTCGACTATGATTTATTTTACTCTGCCCAATGTTTCGCCCACGCAAGAGTTTGATGTACTCGCTCGAGTGTAGCGGCTTCGCAGTAAAGGCGTAAAACAGGTTCAGTACCGCTAAAACGAATCATTAACCAGCTGTTATCAGCTAGGCGGAATTTGTAGCCGTCAATAGTTTGGCAATCGATGACAGCTTGTCCAGCAATTTCCGTTAAAGGTTGGGTTTGCAGTTGTTGTAAAAGACGCGCTCTCACTTCCATACTTGCTAGCGGCAGATCGATGCGATCGTATGCTGAATTGAAACCTGTTTGCTGCTGTAAGTACTGGTAATATTCACCTAAATCTCTTCCAGATTCCACAATAGCTTCTAGCACGTACAATGCCGATAGCAGTGCGTCTCGTTCAGGAATATGGCTACCATAGCCAATTCCTCCTGACTCTTCGCCTCCCAACAAGACCTCTGCTGCTAACATTCTGTCGGCAATATATTTGTAACCAACAGGTGTCTCAAAAACTGACAAGTGATGTAGTGCTGCGACAAGGGGAATTAAGTCAGAACCACTGACTGTTTTGACGATTTCACCGCTAAAGCCGCGCCTTAAGGTTAAATGGTCAATTAATATCGGAATTAAGACTTGCGAACTTAAAAAGTTGGCTTTTCCGTCTACGGCTGCAATGCGATCGCAGTCTCCATCAAAGACTAACCCAACCGTTAAATCAGTTTGATTTGTTTCTCGGTGAGTTTTTATGACTGTAAATAGCTGCGACAGATATTTAGGCAAGGGTTCCGGCGCCCCACCACCAAATAAAGGGTCGCGATCGCTGTTGATTTCTCGGACGCGATCGCCTAGTAGTCTTGCCAATCCACCAGCCGCCGCCCCATGCATGACATCAGCAAACACAGTCAGTTTGCCAGCGGTTATAGCATCTCGAATTTTAGCAATATCAACTTTACCTTCTAGGCCTGCTGTATAACTGGGCCAAGGGTCAAACTTCTCCAACTTGCCTGGTGTGGTTGCCTCTGGTAATCCTTCACCCAACAGCGCTTCTATTTCTTTGGTAACTTCAGGCGATACCGATCCACCAAAATATCCCTTGACTTTTAATCCTAAATATGGACCCGGATTATGGCTAGCGGTAATTACTAGTGCCCCCAAAGCATTGAGTTGTTTCGCCGCCCAGCTAAAAGCTGGGGTTGGTGCATAGCTTTCACTGAGTAGCACATCAAATCCAACAGCAGTGACAGCATCGGCCACAGCAAGGGCAAAGTCTTCCGCCATAAATCGGCGATCGTAACCGACAACGATTTTCCTGCTACCTACAATAGAAAAATAAGTATCATATAATACTTTTGCTGCGACTGCGGCAACCAAGGCTAGGCGTTCAAAGGTGAACTCATCACCAATAACACCTCGCCAGCCGTCTGTACCAAATTTGATGGAGTTCGCTACAACTGGCATGGAGGTATCCTAAATTTATACCTGAGGATTCTACCATTTATGCAGTATGCTGTGTAAAAAAATATAGCTAGACTAAGTACAATTGCTACTTAGCAGTTTTGAAATAAATGTAAGTGAATTTATTTTTTAGCTCAGCCAGGTACAAATACTACTTCATCGTACTCGCGTCTTTCTTTAAAACACAGCTTTATTTAAAGTATGTGAAAGATCGGATCTGAGAGCGAATTTATCAAAATCAAATAACGGAACTTATGACATATCCAAATATTAATAATCCTTAATAGAAAATACTATTAAGGATTGTATATAAGAACACAAGATGCTCAACACCCTGACTGTTCCTTAAAAATCATCGAGAAACTGACTAAGTCGGCTAATCACAGGGTCAACCTCTTGAGGAGGGGGAGGTGCAGAATAAGTCGTGGTATTGACTGTTTCTACTACTGATGTTGCTGGAGGTGGATACTGAATTACTGGCCGCTCAGCGACCATAATAGCCAAATGAGCCACTTGTTGAGTAAGTTGCAGTATCTGGTGTTCCATTGACTCCAAACGATGAGATTCCTTGGCAAAAAACCGTTCCTCAAGGTCAGCCAGTTGATTTTGCAGTTTACCGATTTGTTGTTCAACCGCTTCTGTTGATGCTGTTTGCGGACCAGGTTTCACTGATTCCGGTACACATAAAGACTGCCATAGAGCTTCTTTGCAGAGGTCGCTGAAAGTTTTATCGACTTGTTTCTCCAAATAGCTTTCTACAAGAGCCAACAAGCTTTCATCAGCAACCCCTGGATTGAACGTGACCGATTTCACTACTTTTTTTGACCATTGGAACATCAGTTTTAAGCCCTAGAAGAGCGAACGGCTGATAATTGTGCCTCTCCATAAATATACTGCCCCAAGGCGTTAGCTTGACGGGAAGGTGCAGCTAAATAAGCGTTAATTTTAGCCTCCTTCAGCAGACGTTGTACATCTTCCCAGAAGAATTGACCCCCCCCGCCGGTGATAATCACATCAGTCACACGCTCTGGTAACCACGCTAGTACACGACTACAAATTTCCCGAGAAAACATCTCTGTGAGATTGGGGAGAAAATCATCTAGATTTGTAGGCTTACTTGCACCTTTGGGACGATAAAATCTTTCGCCCTTAGGTTTGTTAACAGCGGAAATCAATGCCAGAGATTGGCTATCAGCTCCCTCGATTTCAGCGGCTACTAATTCATAAAACTTATTCATCCCGAAATCTTCACTCTTAGAAGCACCTCGAGCGAAGCGGAAGTTATCTACCATCAAAAGATCGATGGTTTGATGCCCAATATCAACGATAGCAACTGATATTTTTGTAAAATCGGGAACAGTTGCACCTTTTTGAGGTTGAGCTTCTGACCAGAGCAGACTACCGTAGCCTTCTGGCATTACCCAAACTTTGCTGACATTTAGTGTTACGGATTCGCCGCGGAAGTTTAAAACATGAGGCCCACTTACCAGGCTGATCAACTGCGCTTTTTCCTTTTCAAATTGCTCTAAAGAAAGGAAAGGCAGACCTAGTACGACCGAGATATCGTCTTTGAGCTTAAAATACCCGGCACTTGCCAACACTTTTACCAGTGCATCCTCTACCTTAGATTGACCTACTCCCAAATTAGCTCCAAAATCTGCTGCCAACTGACCGACAGCGTAGCCACTACCTTGATATTCCAGCCATAAATCCATTAAAGGATCGGTAGCGCGAGCCTCAAACACACCTCCACGTACCTGTTCTATTGACATTTGCTTTACGTTTGCAGGTACAAACACCACATTGTTTGGTTCGCGGCTGACACAAGTCTTGGTAGAAGTTCTGCCTAAATCAACGCTGAGAATAGCCTTACCAGAAAAGGTGCTTGGCTTGGGAGTAGTAGTAGCATTGATTGGGGTGGACGCTGACACCCTATTCATGGGTATAGCAGCGGCATTTATCGGGGTGGCGGCGGAAGGTTGGTCTGTCATAAAAGCTCCTAGTCCTAACTTAACTGTAAAAAGTTATCCTGCTCAATCTTACAAAAATGGGAATTACCAGAAATTTCAGGCTGCGTCAAGTGTAGCTAGAAATACGCAAAAAATTAAGTCAGGCGATCGCGAATCTAGCATTATTTGGGATAGTGTAGGCCAATATGAGGTATATTTAACACCTATTTTGACGCCAAAAGCCTGTGTATGTCATTTTCTAGGGCTTTTACGCTTGCGTTTGAACACCCAAATAGCAAATGCCAGAACCAGGCTCCCAAGCAAAATTTTTGATACAGGAGCAAGGTACTTATCCACAAGTTCATACTGACTACCCAACAAGTATCCTGAGTATGTTAGCAAACATACCCAAGCAGCGCTACCCAAAGTTGTATAAAATAGAAATGGTATCAAAGGCAGATTGCTGATGCCCGCAGGTACAGAAATTAAAGTACGGATTCCTGGGACAAGGCGACCAATGAGAACTGCCTTCCTACCTTTAACGCCAAACCAGCGTGTGGCTTTAGTTATATCTTTGCTAGATATAGCTAGCCATTTGCCGTATTTATCAGCCAAAGCTCTTAAGCGCTCTTCGCCCAAAAACTTGCCTGGATAATACCAGATGAGTGCGCCTACTACAGAACCCAAAAGTCCGGCGAAAAATACGCCAAAAATATTGAGTTTTGCTCCTCCTGGCTGATATGGACTTGCTGTAAATCCTGCCAGTGGCATGATCAATTCTGAAGGAATCGGGGGAAAGAGATTCTCCAGGAAC
Source organism: Nostoc sp. 106C (assembly GCF_002154725.1). Taxonomy (GTDB): domain Bacteria; phylum Cyanobacteriota; class Cyanobacteriia; order Cyanobacteriales; family Nostocaceae; genus Aulosira. The sequence goes on from NZ_MTAW01000106.1 coordinate 5,014, forward strand.
ATCAGTAGAGCAATTCCCCAGTAGTCAAACTTTGTAATGGTATGAGTTATCCATTCGAGCATTGAGTCATTCCTGAAATTGCTACACCAGTCTGGTTGCTAAATTCAGCCTTAGCTTTGTCAAAAGTTAATTATCTGTATTTGTTTGAGTCAAGATAACGTGATTGGACTCAAATTGGCAATTAATTCTATTGAGAAATGGAAGAAGACGAATTGACAAATTACAGGTAGGTACAAAAAACAAAAGTCAAAAGTGAAAACTACTTTTGACTTTTGTCTTCTTTATGCCCCCTGCTGGTCTAGACTGTTGGGGTTAATGATTGCACTCTCGATTCTGATTGCCAGTCTAATGGATTCCAAACCCGATCTTCTAGAGCCATCTGCTCAATTAAACTGGCTAATCTTAAAGCTTTCAGCGCTTGTTCACCACCAACTGAGGGTTGATTGCCACCGTGGACACAGTTGACAAAATGTTCTAACTCTGCACTCAGAGGTTGAATATTAGTGGTATAGACTTTCTCAATTACACCGTCTTGACGATAAAGTATTTGCCGATGATCGTTGAGAGAGTTGGCATTAGTTTGTCGGTGAATCAAAATCTCATTTTTGAGAAAATCTGCCTCAGTAAATGAATTTTTACAATGAGCTACAATGCGGCGGATTTTTCTATGGGTGACTTTGCTGGCAGTCAAAGTAGCTACAATCCCATTAGCAAATCCTAAGGTGGCAGTTACGTAATCTAAATAACCAGAGTCCAGTGCCCGACTGCCGCTTGCAGTCAACTTTACTACTGGGGAGGCAGCTAATTCCAGAAGTAGGTCAATGTCGTGGATCATTAAATCCAGCACAACAGAAACATCGTTTGCTCGGTCTGAATAAGGACTCATTCGATGAGCTTCTATCGCTAGCAATTCCTCAGTTTTCAGTACTTTGCTCAGTTCTCGGAATGCGGGATTGAAGCGCTCAATGTGACCTACTTGGAGAATACACTGAGATTCAGCTGCGGCATTGACTAGAGATTCTGCCTCAGAAATACTAGCGGCAATTGGCTTTTCAATTAAAACGTGAATTCCCGCCAACAGACAGTTGATGCCCACGGCGTAATGCAGGCGAGTAGGAACAGCAATGCAAACTGCTTCCACATGAGGTAGCAAATCACAATAGTCTTCAAAAAATTTGACCTTGTATTTGCTAGCGGTTTCTAATCCTCGCTCGACGTTAATATCTGAAACACCCACCAGTTCAACATCTTTCATTGAACTCAAGACTCGGGTGTGATGTTGTCCCATGTTACCCACCCCAATTACGCCTATGCGAATTGGTCGTGGTTGGTTGCGCTGTGTATATAGATTTGGTTCTGCCACTGATATGCTATCTTGCACTATTATTCTCTCCTCAACCACCAAATTTAGAGACGCTACGGTCGTTGGCCTTTATACTTAACTGCCAGTTACGATCCGTCTAAAACCATCCAGATGGTAACATAGAGGTTCTATTTATGAAGAATTTCAAAGTTTGTTATGGGTTCCCGTAATCTGAGTATCTTTTGTATAGTCAGTTCGCCATTGATTAATTTTTTACACTTTATCCAAAATCTAATATGTCTTTTTATTAACTTAAAAATCTAAGTAATACTTAAGAGTAAATTACCGAGTGGCAATTAGGTAATTAATCATCTAGATTAATATCTGAATTGATACAATTAGAAGTTAATAATTTTTTTGTTAGTAAAAATACAAAAAACTAAAAATGCCATACTGAGACTTTATTTGAATAAAGAGTGCAAGAATTTATTAATAATGACCCTCACTGATACACTTTAATAATTTTTACATAATTATTCGCAACACTTGCAAATTCTGCCGTGCAATTTTTAGAGCACATTAGTGTAGATGTTAACCTTTAGCTGTTTAAGGCGTAATCAGAACTGCGATCGCCAACAGGGGTAAAAAGGCTCTAGCAATAAAATTTAGCGATTAGAAATCCAAAATTTAAACCCGCGATGAAAGCTGTAATTCTGTTGTCTGGAGGATTAGACTCTTCCACAATTCTGTACCAAGCCAAAGCTGATGGCTATGAGTGTCACGCCCTTTCCTTTGATTACCGACAACGACATCGGCGAGAGTTAAAGTCTGCCTTGTTGGTGGCGCAAAAAGCTGGTGTGGTAAAACACCAAGTAGTGAATTTCGATTTACGACAATGGGGTGGTTCGGCACTTACAGACGATGGAATTGATTTACCGGAGGAGCGTTCTTTGGATGAGATGTCTCAAAACATTCCTGTAACCTATGTACCTGCCCGAAATACTATCTTTTTAAGTTTTGCCCTCGCTTACTCAGAAACAATAGCAGCCGAACGTGTCTATATCGGCGTTAATGCCTTGGATTATTCGGGTTATCCTGATTGTCGCCCAGACTATATCCAGGCGATGCAGGAAGTTTTTCGGTTAGGAACCAAGCAAGGACGAGAGGGAGAACCCATTACTATTGTTGCGCCCTTGATTAACCTGAAAAAAACCGAAATTATTCAGCTGGGTAATCAACTAGGTGTTCCTTGGGAACTTACTTGGTCTTGTTACGCTGGTGCTGATGTTGCCTGTGGTGCCTGTGATTCTTGTCGGCTAAGGCTAGCAGCTTTTGCAGAATTAGGATTAAACGATCCTGTACCTTATGCTCACTAGGGCGGGGTAGGGAAGCAAGGAAGCAGAGGAGAGAAGAAATAACTAATGATTCTTGACTCTTACCTATTGCCCTTCTGATTGCGTTTCCGTATCTGCTTGCAAGCGTCGTAGTTGCACTTGGTGCAATCTGGGTCCAATTACTGAAACGACAGTAAATTCCAGATTTTGAAAAAAGAAGGTTTCACCTTTGGCGGGAAGTTTCTGGAGATGGTAAAGCAGAAAGCCTCCTAATGTCTGATATTCCTTCGTCAAGGGCAAATTCAAATCCAAAACTTCGTTGAGGTCTTCTAAGTTGATTTGCGCTTGTACTAAAAATGTCTGCTCATCTAACATTTGGATCAGCAAGTCTTCAGCGCTATCAAGTACACCTGCGTCACCAATAATCTCGGCAATCACATCTTGGAGCGTCACTAATCCCACAATACCGCCAAATTCATTCACAACCATTACCATCGCTGGCTTTTCCTGCTGCATCATTGGTAATAGTTCACTCAAGGGCGTGTGTTCCGGGACAAAGCGCGCCGGACGCATCCAAGGTTGAATCAGCGATTCTAAAGTCAGCTTTCCTACAGCCAAAGGTTGTGCCAAATCTTTAAAGTAAACTATGCCGCGGATGTCGTCTAAAGATTCTCCAACAATGGGATAGCGGGAGTGACCAGTAGCAGCCATTTCCTTAAGAAATCTCTGAAAGGTAGCATCTTTAGGCAACGCTACAATGCTGGTGCGGGGAATCATCACTTCTTGTGCCATCACATCCCCGAATTCAAAGATGTTATTTAGCAGTTCTCGCTCTGAAACCTGTAAACCAGTTGATTCTCGTTCTGTAGAGATAATCAGCTGCAATTCTTCCGAAGTGACAGGTGGTCTCCAGCCTTGACCGGTGTATTCGATGCCGAACAGTCTTAACAGCCAACGATTTGATTGGTTAAGAATCCAGATGAAGGGGCTGAAAAAACGTACGATCGCTTTTACTGAAGGTCCCAAAAACCTTGCTAGCTGTTCTGAGTACAGCATTGCTACTGATTTAGGGCAAAGTTCTCCTAAAACGATTTGCAGATAAGCAACCAAAAAAAAGGCGATGGGAATGGATAGGGAATGAGCGATAAACAGACTCATTTGTTGAGGTAAAGGCCAGGATTTTAACCATGCATTCACCAGCATGACAATCGAGCTTTCACCAATCCATCCCAGTGCCAAACTAGAGAGCGTAATGCCTAACTGGGTGGTAGATAGCAGTCGGTCAATACTACGTTGCAACATTTCCACAGCGATCGCGGGAATGTCACCAGCTTGGACTAACTGATGGATACGCGATCGCCGCACTGTCACCATTGAGAACTCAGCTGTGACAAAAAAAGCATTGATGGCAATCAGTAGCAGCACTGATAACAATCGCAGCCCCACATCTGTCCAAATTAAGCTAGGTAAACCACTCACCGCTAAAGCTCGTGTACGACTTATGCACCCACTCTTGGATTTGCAATTTTGGATTCGGGAATTAGGAATGGTGGTTGCGATTTTTCCCCAGTCCCCAGTTCCCAACCACGCCAAGCATTTGCGTAGCTGGGTTTGTTAACGAGAGCAAACTGTCTGCGAGAGCCTTCGCAGTGCCGATGTTTAACGACAAGATGCACTCCGTTGCGAGTTCTGCTTCACAGAGGAAGCTGCTCAAATTACTGGCTTTTCCATCTCCAGTTCTAATCTAAAATCTCAAATCCCACATTTGACAATTGCCTTGCCTATTTTTCTACAGGAATATTCGACACTTCCAACTTCAGTTGTTGAGCAGGATAATCTGTCAGCGCCAGAGAAACCTTTTTGACATCATCAAGTAGAGCTGTAGGAATACTGACTGTACCAGAAAAAGTTGGGCCATTTGCTGGTAATTCCGCTGGTAACCCCTCTGTACTAGCACTGAGAGTTCGTCCTTTGTCATCGGTGACATCCAAAAAACTATAAAGGAAGCGTACAGAATCAGCGCCTTTATTCTGCATTTTCACTTTCAGTAGTAAATCTCCACCCGAATAGCGAGCAGATTGCACAGAAAAAGTTACTCCCTTATTCTCAGCGGTAACGGGAAATCCTTTTTGGGGTTTTTCCTCAGCTACTTCTGTAGGCTTTTCCTCAGGCTTTTGCTTACTACTGTTGGTATCCTCATCATCTTCCTCTAGCTTTTCGGATTTAGCGGCCTTGGTCTTACCCTCAATTCGTGCCTTGACAATTTTGAGGATTTCTTCTTCTCTTAATAGCGCTAAGTTTCCTTGTTGTGAGTTAGAGGACTTACTACTGGTAAATTTGCTCGTGGGACGGCCATCTGGTGTTGTTACGCCTTTGAGTGCTGAACTCCCTAAAGTGAATCCCCAAAACGCGCTGACAGACCCTGCTCCCAACATTAGGGTTAATAAAATTAACGTAAGAAGTACAGTGGAATTTAATTTCATCGCTCTTCAGCTATTGCAGAATAAGGCTAGTTTATTTAAACGTATTTAGGCTATTGACCGTGTCAATTTTAGATTTTAGATTGCTGGTTTTAGATTTTTTTGGTTTATGCTTCACTCAACCTTGTATGAAACAAATCCAAAATCCTCGCATTTACGCATCTTCAAGCCCCATCCGTTTATCGGTGGGGTCAATCCAAAATCCAAAATTTGTGAACCTCAATGCTTATAAGAACATAATCAATATTAGTCTGGACTATTTCATAATCAAATTATCTAGTAAAAAAATCTGGTAAACTATCTTCGAGGGTACACGAGCTAGTAAAATCAAGCTACAATTGAAATTCGACCAGGGTTGGCCGAGCGGTTGAGGCAGCGAACTCATAATTCGCCCAAGGCAGGTTCAACTCCTGCACCCTGGATTTACCAAGATTGTGTTGTGAGTGCTGAGTCATGAGTTACTAATAATTCTGATCTCGGTTGGGTGTAAACAATCTAGGAAAAGGGTTTAGGGACTGAGTAATAGAAACTAGAGTAGTTTATTCAATTCAGATAAAAACTGCTATGATTTCATGCCTAAGTTTTACCTGTGTTTTCACCGAAACTATATGAATGAGTGAGATTCTCACTCGATACTCAGTACTCAGCACTCAGCACTCAGCACTCTTACGTGGTGGTAAATTTTAAAAGCGGAACTCAGTGCCCACTTTCATCTGCTCAGCATTGACGCGGGGAGACATCAGTATAGATGTACCATAAGGATTAGGTAAATCTGGGGTGCGAAGATATGGATCGTTAGTAGCTTGCTGAGTCAGCATATCCCGATAAACACCATTGACCAACTCACCATCGCGGGCAATTTCATTTTCAGGGAAAGAATTTGAGAACGAGCCAGCACCAAGAAAAGTGTCTAGCTGACGTTTTAAACTGCGATTTTCATAGAAATTGGGATCATGTCGAAAAAAAGCACGCTCAATGGCATCATTTGGCATTTCATAATTTGGTTTTGCTGTTTGTGCATTACCAACCAACGGAAAAGCAACACTAGTAGCTAGCATTACCCAGAAAACACTCAGGGTTTTAAGGTTTATACCCATATTCATTACTCCTCAACTTTTGAGCGAATCTTAATTTATGCTTAAATTCAGAACTCTGATGAGTTCAACCTTTGGTGTAGCACAATTTTTAACGTCTTGTAATGACTTATTCTACTGAAACCCACAACTCATCAAATATTTGGGCAGCTACTGCTGATTTGTCCACCCTGCGTTACAAGTTACTAGATTTATTTTGTCAACTCGCTTATCAAGAGGGTGATTTTGTTCTTTCCTCTGGGTTACGTAGCTCTTATTACGTTAACAAGACACAGGTAACACTACATCCCCAAGGCGCTTTAGCTGTAGGACGGTTACTATTTCCCTTATTACCTGCTGATATCCAGGCGGTAGCTGGTTTAACGCTAGGTGCTGACCCAATTGTGACCGCAGTAAGTGTGGTTTCTGTTTATGAAAACCGACCGATTCCAGCGCTAATTATTCGCAAAGAAGCCAAAGGTTATGGAACGAGGGCTTATATTGAAGGGCCCAGCTTGAGTGAAGGTGCAAAAGTTGTAGTTTTAGAAGATGTAGTCACGACCGGGCAATCTGCCCTCAAAGCAGTTAATCGTCTACAAGAGGCAGGTTATACCGTAGATCAAGTAATTGCACTAGTAGACCGCCTGCAAGGAGGCGCAGAGTTATATCAATCTGCTGGATTAAAGTTTGAAGCGTTGTTTTCGATTGAGGACATTCAAAAGCGGTATCGGGAATTAAAAAAATAGTTAGGTAATGAAGGATGCGTACACCTTCGGTGAACGGTGTATGCATTCCTGATTATTTCACCTGCGAATATATAACTAAGCCGTGTGAATTGTAATTCGCTGTTCTCGGCAAGTCCGCTCATAAATACTATCTAATTCTACTGGTAAGCAGATTTCACCATGCAGCCACAATGGCAAAGTTGGTAGCATACAGCCTACAGTCAGTTTTTCTTGCCAAATATTTAGTTTATACTGCCCATTTTGCTGGATGGGTCGATAAGCAGTAGCATAAAGTTCAGCGTTAAACAGCAATGCATTGGTTTCTGCGACACGAGTTAATAATTCATTGTGGAGGCTTGTCTTACGTTCAGTTACAACGTCAACAATCACCAAACCAATACCCTGTCGTAAATAGGTTTCACATTTAGAAACAAAAGCATTGCGATGAGTAGAACGGTCTTTATTTGCAGGACTTACTAATTCTATTGCCCCGGCTAAAATGGGGCCAGCCTCAGTATTAAAAATATTTATTTCTACTGTTTCATCTGTAGGTAGAAAAGTTATTGTTTGGGCAGGTGGTGGAGGCATCCAAATACTATTAGCATTTTTTGATTCTTGCCATGACTCTTCAAAAGCTGCTATATCAATTTCAATGCCAAATTGTACATTTGGTTCAGCAAAGTAGCCATCAGGCAATTTAGAGTTTAAATCAGATGCAATATAAGTCGCCCAGGCGTTATGAAATGCGTGCCAATGACGGCGAACTGAGAGTGGTGGACGAAAATGGTCTTGCAGCATCATGGTTTCTACATTAGCAGTGTGATCGCACTACTCGCAGTTTTAACTAAGTGCGAACTTTCACAAAATTTACTCAACATTAATAAACTCGTATTAATTACAAGTAATTGTATAGTTTTTTGAAAATTTTACAAATTTCTTTCCGTGGCTTAACCGAAAAGTAATTGTCTATTTCAGTAGAAGCACAAATGTAGTTTTAAAAATAATTTTGTTATCTTTCAGGGTAGCTCAGTAAATCCGATTCAAAACGGGGATAATAAAATTTTAGATGATGTAAAAGCTTTAGGTACTATTGCAGCTACTGCTGGAGCTGCTGGTACAGGTTCATTAGCAGTAGCGACTATCACTTCCTCTGCACCAGGTATTTTAGGTGTCTTAGGATTTACAACTACAACAGTTGTGATACTCCCCGTAGCAGGTGTTGTTGCAGCAGCAGGCTTAGTCGGTTATGGGATATACAAAGATGTACAAGCTGCTCAATCACATAAATAAAATTTTTAGTATAATTTAAAGCTATTACTGTCTTGCGAGTGGTATTCTGTCCACCCTTTACTTTTTAATATCTTGTAAGAGGTTGAAGTTACGAGAATCGACATCATTAATTGGATATTGTATAAACAGGGAATGATTTTATCTATTTTCCTTTGCGCGAAACTCAATTCATATTTTTGTTTTGCAACGCTGTTTTTAAAGATGCATATAATTAGCCCACTTTCGTCTTGGTATTTCCAAAGAGTAGGTGGGCTTTGTATTTAAGGCAGTGGCTTCTAGTTTGAGAGCTATCTCATTAACTTTGCGTTACAACATCTTTATCTTTTGCCAAGAACTTCTCTAGTTCCGTCAGTGCATCAGCGTCAACTTTAGTTTGCATTGGGCAGAACTTAGGCCCACACATCGAACAAAACTCAGCAGTTTTATAAATATCTGCCGGCAGTGTTTCGTCGTGGTATTCTTTAGCTCTTTCCGGGTCTAATGATAATTCAAACTGACGGTTCCAATCAAAGTTATAACGGGCTTTGGAGAGTTCATCATCTCTATCCCTAGCACCTTGGCGATGTCTAGCGATATCAGCTGCGTGTGCTGCTATTTTGTAAGCTATTAATCCATTGCGTACATCTTCCGCATTAGGCAATCCTAAGTGTTCTTTGGGCGTTACATAGCACAGCATTGCTGTACCATACCAACCAGCCATTGCCGCGCCAATAGCTGAGGTAATGTGGTCATAACCAGGAGCAATATCGGTAACCAATGGACCAAGTACGTAGAAAGGTGCTTCCGAACACTCTTCCATCTGTTTACGGACGTTAAACTCAATTTGATCCATTGGTACGTGTCCAGGGCCTTCTACCATCACCTGTACGTTATCTTCCCAGGCTCTACGAGTTAGCTGTCCGAGAGTTTTCAATTCCGCTAATTGTGCAGCATCTGAGGCATCATGGGTACAGCCAGGACGCAGGGAATCTCCTAAGCTGAAGGAGACATCGTACTTTTTGAAAATTTCAATGATGTCCCGGAAATGGGTGTATAGAGGATTTTGCTTGTGGTGATGTAACATCCACCTAGCCAAAATCCCACCACCACGAGAGACAATACCGGTGATGCGGCTTCTAACCAAGGGCAAATGCTCTAGTAAAATCCCCGCATGGATAGTTTGATAGTCTACCCCTTGCTGGGCGTGTTTTTCGATGACATGAAGAAAGTCCTCAGGGGTGAGTTTTTCAATCGTGCCGTGAACACTTTCTAAAGCCTGGTAAACTGGCACTGTACCAATAGGAACAGGCGAGGCGTTGATAATAGCGGTACGAATTTCATCTAAATTACCGCCGCCTGTGGACAAGTCCATCACAGTATCAGCACCATACTTTACTGCTAGTTTCAGCTTATCCACTTCTTCTTGGAGATTAGAAGAGTTGGGTGAAGCACCGATATTAGCATTTACCTTGCATTTAGAGGCAATGCCAATGGCCATTGGCTCTAAGTTGGTGTGATTAATGTTAGCAGGGATAATCATCCGTCCCCGCGCTACTTCCTCACGAATGAGATCTGCGGGGAGATTTTCCCGCTGGGCGACGTAGTGCATTTCTTCAGTGATGACACCCTGACGCGCGTAGTGCATTTGAGTTACATTGCTCTGCCCACGCCGCTTGGCAACCCATTCTGTCCGCATATTGAATTCCTCGATAAACAGCTTCCCTCCGCTGGTATTACCCAGACTCAGGTGTTAAGGGTGTGATCTCAGCCTAGTTATTCAGGCACCCCTAGCATGGATGTAGATTGTACCACCTTGCTTGTGGCTGGGAGCAAGGGGGTTAACAAATCCTGAGGTGAGTGGGGTTGTCGGTAACAGCCGTTTTTTCAGAGTCTTGTAACTTATCCATCGACTGAAGACGGGAGAATTTCGTATTAGTTGTCAGCAGACGGTGATCAGTGGCAAAAATAACATTTAGAAAACTATCTCGATCACCCGATTTAGTTTTTATTTTAGTGGAAATATTTGACTGCTCGCGATCCTCATCTTTTCCTCATTTTTAATTGCTAGAAAAAATACAGGTATACATTGAACCTACACAATATGCCCCGACTATCGGGTCGGGGTTTTTTCTAATTGGTAGGAGATGCGATCGCACTTGTTCCACTCCTCAAATAAAAGCTGCTAACCACTAGATAGTAGAGGGCGATCGCCTTTTTGAAACCTGACTCATACTTGTTGTAAAGCCGTAGGGGCAGGGTTCTTAGCATCATAGACTGTAGGGTAGGCAAAGAGGATAAGCGGGAAATAACTAATGAATCTTCTCCCTTGACTATTGTCTATTACCTTTTAACCCTTGACCTTTGATCTTGACCAATGACTGCCAACTATAGATATATTATTTTTCACAAACCTTATGGGGTTCTCAGCCAGTTTACGCAGGAAACGTCCAAACACCGTACCCTGAAGGACTATATTCCGGTTGCTGAGGTCTATCCTGTAGGTCGTTTAGATTGGGATAGTGAAGGGTTACTACTGTTGACGAACAATGGACAACTGCAACATCGTCTTGCCAATCCTCGATTTGGGCATGAACGTACTTACTGGGTGCAGGTAGAACGAATTCCGGATGCAGATGCTATAAATAAGTTGCAAACAGGTGTAAAGATTCAAGATTACCGTACTCGTCCAGCAAAAGTCGGTCTCTTACCAGAAGAACCACCAGTAGGCGATCGCAATCCACCTATTAGATTTCGGAAAAATGTGCCTACTGCTTGGTTAGAAATTACTTTAACCGAAGGCAAAAACCGCCAGGTGCGACGGATGACGGCGGCTGTAGGATTTCCGACTCTGCGATTGATCAGGGTAAGTATCGCCCACTTACAATTACATGGTCTACAGCCAGGTGAGTGGCGTGACCTTACTTCCGCTGAACTAGAAATTTTTCAGGGTTAATTCACTAAGGTCATAGCGCCTTAACCAAAAACATCATTAATATATACCCGATGAATTACTTATTTAATAAGTAAAATTGCTTATTCTTTTCTAAAAGATTACTTAGCAAGATTCTGCTGCTTTTAATTAATTGCATCCTGCATATAACAGATTAGTTTTTATTCTTAAATAAAAAATCATAATAATGTATTTTGCTAAACAGATTGTTCCACTAATTTGAACTAAAAATTCACAAATGACAAAACAGGTATTTTCTTTGTTACATAAGTTTTTATTTGCACCTTTGACAAAAATCAATTTAAAAGCAGTATAATAATCTTTTTTTATTCCTGCCCTTGTCTATATCAGCCCTTGGGTGCAAGTTATTAAGTCTTATGAGCCGCAATCAGCAATCGATCTGGCAGAAAACTCGTCAAAAACAAGATATCTTGTCTGCAACACCTGCACGCTTGGAACTTGTGCCTGAACGAGCCTGCGATTTAGAACTTTGCACAGCAGAAACTCTACATCGTACCCAAGAGGAACTGAAGTTCTATCGTAGGCTTTATGAAAATATTCCTTCTGTATATTTCAGTTTGGATACAACAGGAATAATTTTGTCTGTAAATCAATGTGGTGCAAGCTGTCTTGGCTACACCGTAGAAGAGTTGATTGACAAATCGGTTTTTAACCTATTTGAACAGTCAGAGAAACAAAGATTAGTTGATGTATTTAGAGAATTATTAAAGACTTCATCTAATAGTGAAATTGCCAATTGGGAATTTCGTTTAGGTTGTCCCGCCAGTAAGATTTTATGGGTAAAAGTTGTGGCGCGGTTCTTACCTGACGGCGGTGAAAACTATCTTGTTGATGCTAAATCAACTGATACATGTCCTCAAAAAAAACCACAGATTCTCATGGTTTTAGAAGACATTACTGCTCATAAACAGGCGGAAGATGCTTTACGAGAAAGTGAACAACGCTTTCACTCTATGGCTAATACCGCACCAGTAATGTTATGGATGGCAGAATGTGATGGACTATTTACTTTTTTTAATCAATCTTGGTTAAAGTTTACTGGACGTGGTATGGAGCAGCAGCAAGGGTTAGGCTGGCTGGAGGGAGTACATCCACAAGACCAAGAATTTTGCCAAGAAATCTATGATTCTGCCTTTCATGCTAGAGGCAAATTTGAGATGGAATATCGGCTTAAGCGTCATGATGGCGAATATCGTTGGATTTTAGATACTGGTGTTCCTAGATTTACGCCCAATGGCAAATTTGTTGGTTACATTGGATGCTGCCTAGATATTACAGAGCGTAAATTAGCAGAAGTTGCTTTAAAACATAGCCAAGAAGCTGTGCAGGCACAATTAGAGGAAATGGAGAGCCTAAATCGCCTCAAAGATGAATTTCTCAGCACAGTTTCTCACGAACTACGCACGCCACTAACTAATATGAAAATGGCGATTCAAATGCTGGGAATCACACTAAATCAAGAGCAAAACTTTTTGTCAGAAATGGCAAAGCCACAAGCAGAACGCTCGAAAGCAGCTCGCTATTATCAAATTTTAGATAATGAGTGCGATCGCGAAATTAATTTAATTAGTAACTTCTTAGATTTGCAAAGGTTGGATACTGGTGCGAAGCCTTTAGTCCTAGAAACTATTCAAGTACAGCAATGGCTCTGGCGGGTAGTAGAAGTCTTTAAAGCACGCAACCGCAACTCCTGTCAGCAAAAGTTGCGCCTCAGTGTAGCAGCTAATCTTCCCTTGCTAGCGTGCGATCCATTCAGCCTTGAGCGCATTTTAATAGAACTGCTGACCAATGCTTGTAAATTTAGCCCCCCAGATGCAGAAATCACTATTTCTGCTCAATTAAAATCTCACAATATCCAATTTCAAGTGATCAATTCTGGTGTAGAAATTTCTAGCTTTGAATTACCTCGTATTTTTGATAAGTTTTATCGCATTCCCAGTAACGACCCCTGGAAACAGGGCGGTACAGGATTAGGTTTAGCATTAGTACAGAAACTCACCAAGCATTTAGGAGGAACAATCGAGGTTGAAAGTGGGTCAAACCTTACCTGTTTTGCTATCCAACTACCACTGAGTAGTGAGCTATGAACGAAATTCAAAAAGCTTCAAGGGTCAAGAGTCAAAGAGCAAAAGTTAATTAAATTTATTAATTTTGAATTGTTTATCTCTTTTATCCCCTGTGCTTCTATGCTGCCTACGGTCTTAATCATAAGTCCTTAACTAAACACGATATACTTTTACTCTGCCACTCCTACCCTTTTTGGAGAAATTGGCTTGCTGATATCTGAAATATTTAGCTAATATGCGTCACAATTAATACTGCCACCAAAATTCACCAGTGATACCACAATTTTTATTAGGTCTACTGTAGGCAGGGGTAGCCAGTTGTGGCACTTTGGATTTTTGATGGCGAGAAGCACCTTGGAACGGGAATGAGGAACTTCCACTATGCTGATTTGCCCTCAGTGTAAATTTGAAAACTCCAATACTAATAAATTCTGCCAAAACTGTGGTGCATCCCTGACCCAGAAGGTCTGTCCTGAATGCAGTACCTCCGTACCTCTAAACGCACAAAGTTGTCCTAACTGTGGCACAGACTGCGGAACAGTGTGGTGGGCAATTATTGGCAAACAAGCTACTGGGGGCGATGGAGAAAATGAGGAAGCAATATCTTCTCTATCTGCTACACCTATTAACTCTCATCTCGAAGTAGGCTCTTATTTAGACCAAGAGCAACGCTATCAATTATTAGAGCCGCTACCAAGTCTAGAAGAACTTGCCGCTAATACTGAGGTGTGTATTAAAGTTTTAGACTGCCAACCATATCAAATCTCACCTTTGGAGGCAATATTAGAAAATTGTCAAAAGGGACTAGTAACACCATCAGTGGAAGCAAGTAGAATTCCCCAACTTGCTAAACCTTATATTGCCTTACAACCACAGGGACATCCAGGCGTACCGCCAATTCATGATGCATGGCAACAAGGTAATTTACAGATTGTACTCATTCAAGACCGCTCGAATTGGCCGCGTTTACTTGACCTGTGGCAGGAAAACACAACAAGTTCATTGCAACTTTTACATTGGTGCTATCAGATGACCCAATTATGGGGAGTCCTAGAACCAGTAAATTGTTGTCAAAGTCTTTTGGATGTGTCGAATTTGCTATTAGATGAAGACCAAACACTGGCTCTAGGACGCTTATATTCAGAACCATTTAATCATCAGTCTGTTGCCGATTTACCAGCAGATGTGGTAGATCAACCATCTGCTGAACAAAAACAAGCTTTAACAATTAAAGCTTTAGGACGGGTTTGGCAGTCACTCTTTAGACAGTCTCAACGCACTCAATTTGGTTCTATAGTCCAGATGTTAGGAGATTTGGAACTAGGTAAGATTGAAACGATCGCACAATTGCGATCGCGTTTGGAAGAAATGTCTAGCGAAATAGTAGCACCCACAATTGAAACTTTTTCGCCAACACAGGAGCAGTACACCACTGCACCAACTATGCTGCAATTCGATGAGCTAGAAGATTTCAACGCCAAAAATGATGATATGCCGACAGTGGTCCTACCAATGCAGCTCAGCAGCCTGCAAGATACAGGGCATACTGATGTGGGTCGTCAACGTCATCACAATGAAGACTACTTTGGCATTGAAACCAACATTAAAAAATTAGAGTTACCCAAAACTAGAGTTTTACAAGCGCGTGGCTTATATATTCTCTGCGACGGTATGGGGGGACATGCTGGCGGTGAGGTAGCCAGTGAGTTGGCAGTCAATACTCTGCGGCAATACTTTCAAGAACATTGGATTGGCAACCAACTACCAATAGAAGAGACTATCCGTGAAGCAGTATATCTAGCAAATCAGGCAATTTACGATCTTAATCAAAAAGATGCGCGTTCTGGTGTTGGGCGCATGGGTACTACCCTAGTTATGCTCTTAATTCAGGACAGCCACGCCGCAGTTGCTCATGTGGGAGATAGCCGCCTGTATTGCGTAAGCCATAAGCGTGGATTAGAACAAATCACAGTCGATCACGAAGTCGGTCAACGAGAAATTACTAGAGGAGTAGAAGCCAGCATCGCTTATGCTCGTCCTGATGCTTACCAACTTACCCAAGCTTTAGGGCCGCGTGACGAAAACTCAATTAATCCTGATGTAGAGTTTTTCGAGATTAATGAAGATACTCTTTTTGTACTGGTCTCGGACGGTTTATCGGATAATGATTTATTAGAAAGCCATTGGCAGACACATTTACTGCCTTTGCTTGGCTCTGGTACTAACCTAGAAGCCGGAGTTACAGACTTAATTGATTTGGCAAACCAATACAATGGTCATGACAATATTACTGCTATTTTGATCCGGGCGAAAGTGCGTCCAAATCTCGACAGTCAAAGATAAATGGGGACTAAGAATTAGGAGCTAGAGAATAGTTTTCTAATACCTAATACCCCATTTCAATTGCTTAATCCTTTTACCTTTTAGTTTGTATTGTGGTTACTCTGACTCTGCTAGAACCGCAACAAAAAACGCCACTCAAACAATGGTATTTTGAGAACTCCTCCGCAATTAAGATTGGACGAGCGGCGGATAATCACGTTGTGTTAAATGATAGTTTGGTTTCCCGCTATCATTTAGAACTTAAACCCGTTGGTTCTGCCAAAAAGGGCAGTTCGTGGCAGATAATTAGCCACGGCACGAATGGTACTTTCCTCAACGGCGTCCTTGTAACTCAGAGCCAATTGCCAGATAATTCCCTGCTGCAATTAGCACAGGGAGGCCCAATCATAAAATTTCAAATTCAAGAGGTAACAGCACCAGATTCTTGGTTGTGGCAAAAGGAAATTCCAGGCTCAATGGAAAAAACCTCTGCGCCTGCATCTTCTACCTGTACCCATGAAGGGAACTCCCCCAAAAATCTATTTTGCATCCATTGCGGCCAACCTCTGTCAGTGCAAAAGACAATTCACCAGTATCAAGTTTTACGAACTTTGGGGCAAGGAGGCATGGGTACTACCTATCTGGCATGGGATGCAGCAGGTGTGATTGCTGGGCATCCACAACTGCTGGTGTTAAAACAGATGAATGCCGATATGGCGAAAATTGCCAAGGCGCAAGAATTGTTTGAACGGGAGGCGCACACTCTCAAATCCCTTCACCATCCTGGGATTCCTAAATATTATGACTTTTTTGTCGAAGGTGGCAAAAAATACTTGGCAATGGAATTAGTCCACGGTCAGGATTTAGAAAAACGTATATATACTACAGGGCCAGTCATACCAAGCCAGGCGATCGCTTGGATGATCCAAACCTGCGATATTTTAGATTATCTCCACAGTCAGCAACCACCACTGATTCATCGGGATATTAAACCCGCTAACCTGATGGTGCGAAATTCTAATAATCAGATAGTGGTACTAGATTTTGGTGCAGTTAAGGAAATTGGTACGGCACCTGGCACTCGGATTGGAGCAGAGGGTTATTGTGCTCCCGAACAAGAACGAGGACAACCACTGACTCAATCCGATTTATATGCCATTGGTCCAACTTTAATTTTTTTGCTTACAGGTGAAAACCCTTTCAAGTTTTACCATCAACGAGGGCGGCATTTTAGATTTGATGTAGCTAGCGTTCCTACAATTACTCCCAAATTAAGGGAGATTATCGATCGCGTTACAGAGCCATTGCCACGCGATCGCTATCAGACTGCAAAAGAACTGGCTACGGCACTAGCTACTTGTTGATGAAGAAACAGGGCAATTGTGAAGGCTAAAAAATTTCATCCTTCATAGTTCACACTTTATTCTTCATCCCAAGCTTCCACTGCTAACAATTCACTGATAGGATCTTGCATAGTAAAGCCAAAATCTAACAGTTCTTGTTTCCAGTGCTGCCATTCATTGCCATAGAGCAAAGCAATTTTCCAAATGCTATCACTAGGCTTGATAATATTGGATTCTACGAGTGATTGCACGTTACGCTGCAATTTCACCATTGGGTGAATTACTTGCTGAGTCATAACCTCGATTCAATTCAGATTTTGTTTAGTAAATACTTAATCAAAACTGCTTTCCGTTTTGTAAATGTTACCGATGCGTAGAGCGTTGTAATTTTGGCAAAGCTAGTCTTAACTTTTTAACTATACCATAACTAACTCTACTAAGTTGTTGATAATTCGGTTTTGTACGGTAATTACCACCACAAAACCCTAATTCCATCGAACATTCATCATAGATACCAAAATCAAAAATTAGCCGTCCCCATAAATGCATTTATAGCTATGGTAGGTACGACTATTAAAACTGTATTTGTTTTAGTAAACGGAATGTATGCAGATTGCGAAAACCCCATAGAATAAGGGTTTATGGGAGTTTTGTGAGTTAACAGTTAATTATTTACCGTATTTGAATCTTATATACAATATCGCAAACATCTGAAACTAAACAATCTTCTTGCAAATCTTTATATAAATTTCATATTAGCATTTAAGAGCTATTATCTATGGTATTTAATTTTACGTGTTGAACAGAAATAAAAATAGTGCTTTAGGTAGATGAAGATATACAAAATATTACTTCGTTTTTCAATTAAATTACTTTGTTCGTAAATTAGTTTTCTTTAACGTTTTTGACTTTACCAGTTAAGCTCGTAACGGGTAACAACTGGCAGAGCAGCTTAGGAAACCTCACAACTTACGCCCTCCTGTGTTTGCTCACAAGGCTCAACCCGAAAGTGAACCAAGATTACCTCAGGCGATCGCCGCTGAAAGTGGTGAGTGCTTTATTGGCATACCATAAAACTCCATCAGCCTTCAGAGTTTGCTTTTGAGTTTTGTGTAAAATATTTCTCCGCAAGATGATAGTTGCTGTGAAGGAGTGGGTATCCTCATAACGGGAGGGTTGCTACTACCTAAATATTTACTAAAGCACGTGTATAAAGTATGGGTTCAGACGAAAAATACCTAATTAACCGTCGCAAGCAAATTGAACGACGACAAAGGTTTTTAACAGTAGTATCAATTGTATCATTTTTTGGTTCCATCATCTTTTCAGCGGTTCCGGCGATACAACAGGCTATGAATCCGCCGAAGGTAGCAGTTGGATCTCCAGAGAATTCACTAGAAAAACAGGCAAAAGGTTTAGAGATGGTTTTACAACGCGAACCAGAGAATCAGGTGGCGTTGGAGGGGTTGGTAAATGTGCGGCTAAATTTGAAAGATACTCAGGGTGCGATTCAACCTTTAGAAAAGTTAGTAAAGTTACGCCCAGAACGCCAAGATTACAAAGTTGTCTTGGGGCGGTTGAAGAAAGAACAAAACAAGAGCGATTCCCAGACAAATAACCAGCCTTAGAGGATCTTTTAAAAGAGCCATTTGCTCTCATAGTGAACACAGTAAAGCATCTAAGTACATGGCTGAAACCTTGATTTTTGGTTGCTGTTGACCAAAATCACAACAGGGTGCATCCACTTTTGGAAAAAACATAATTATATAATGCCATAAACCCCACTATATAGCTTGTCTAAAAAAGACTATCTGCCAAAACTAGATGCTCTCATCACAACGGCAATTCTACCTTCCAGGATTTTTAAAACAACCTCTTAGACTAAATTGTATTGTTCAGTCAAGCAGTGTAGTAAAAATCTTATCCAAGGCATTCTTCATTAAACAATAGTTTTATCTTCTGTATAGACTCAAAGGTATTACGTGGCAGACTTATCTAATGTCAATATCCTAGTTACAGGTGCTGATGGCTTTATCGGTTCTCATTTAACTGAAGAACTTGTTAAGAAAGGCTATCGAGTACGAGCCTTTGTTTTTTATAACTCTTTTAACTCTTGGGGCTGGTTAGACCACTCTCCTCAAGATATTAAAGAAAATTTGGAAATATTCGCTGGAGATATTCGAGATCCTCACGGAGTCAAGGAAGCTCTAAAAGGATGCGACATTGTTATGCATTTAGCAGCTTTGATTGCTATTCCTTATTCCTATCATTCTCCTGATACTTATATTGATACCAATATCAAAGGAACACTCAATATTGTGCAAGCTGCTCGAGAATTAGGCTTGCAAAAAATCATTCATACTTCTACTAGTGAAGTATACGGTACTGCTAGATTTGTTCCTATTACTGAAGAGCATCCGCTTCAAGGTCAATCACCTTATTCAGCAAGCAAAA
Organism: Nostoc sp. 106C; assembly: GCF_002154725.1. Taxonomy (GTDB): domain Bacteria; phylum Cyanobacteriota; class Cyanobacteriia; order Cyanobacteriales; family Nostocaceae; genus Aulosira. The sequence goes on from NZ_MTAW01000106.1 coordinate 24,354, forward strand.
TTGGAGCAGATAGTATTGCAATGTCTTTTTACTACTCTTTTAATACTCCAGTTACAATTATCAGACCATTTAATACTTATGGTCCTAGGCAATCTGCTCGTGCAATTATTCCAACTGTAATTACTCAAATTGCTAGTGGGCAGCAGAAAATCAAACTAGGTGCATTACATCCTACCAGAGATTTTAACTATGTTAAAGACATAGTTCAAGGCTTTATCGCTGCGGCTCAATCAAATGCTATCGGAGAAGTTATTAATCTTGGAAGTAACTATGAGATATCAATTGAGGAAACTGTTAAATTAATTTCTGAAGTAATGAATATTGAAATTGATATTCAAACTGAAGAACAACGTCTACGTCCTGAAAAAAGCGAAGTTGAGCGTCTCTGGGCAGATAATACCAAAGCAAAGAAATTGCTGGGTTGGAAACCTATTTACAGTGGTAAAGAAGGATTGAAACAGGGAATTACAGAAACTGTCAAATGGTTTGCCAATCGAGATAATTGTAAGCTTTATAAAACCAATATTTATAACATATAATAAATATATTTTGATGATATTAAATGAGCCAACTTGATTTAAAAGTTATTCTTGAAGCATTACAAAAAGTTTTACCGCAAGAGCAAAGTTGTATCGGATTGCATGAACCTTATTTTATTGGTAATGAATGGGTTTATGTCAAAGAATGTTTAGATACAAGATGGGTTTCTTCAGTAGGTAAATTCGTTGATAATTTTGAATCTAGCCTAGCTAAATATACTGGAGTCAATCGGGCAGTTGCAGTGGTAAATGGTACTGCTGCTCTTCATATATGTTTACAGTTGATTGGAGTTAAAGCAGGGGATGAAGTTTTAATTCCAAGCTTAACCTTTGTAGCAACAGCAAATGCAGTTTCCTATTGTGGAGCTATTCCTCACTTTATAGATAGTGAAGAAACAACATTGGGAATAGATCCAAAAAAACTAGGTAATTATCTGGATAGTATTGCAGAAATTAAGTCTGAAGGTTGCTGTAATCGAAAAACTGGGCGATTTATCAAAGCTATTATTGCAGTTCATACATTTGGTCATCCAGTAGATTTGGATGCTTTGTACCAGGTTTGTGAGCACTTTCAATTAACCTTAATTGAAGATGCGGCGGAGTCTTTAGGTAGTTTTTACAAAGGTCGCCATACAGGTAACTGGGGTAAAGTTACGGCACTCAGTTTTAACGGCAATAAAATTATTACGACTGGAGGAGGTGGAGCGATTTTAACCCAAGATGATTCTTTAGCAAACTTGGCTAAGCATATGACTACAACTGCTAAATTACCGCATCGGTGGGCATTTAATCACGATCAGGTTAGTTATAATTATCGATTACCTAATATTAACGCAGCTATAGGATGTGCCCAACTAGAGAATTTACCAGAAATTTTAAGTGCAAAAAGAGCTTTGGCAGAAAAATACGCTCAAATTTTCCAACAAATTTATGGGATCAAGTTTTTTACAGAACCTGATTATGCACATAGTAATTATTGGCTGAATACTTTGTTGTTAAATGAAGATTATGCTGCACAAAGAAATGATTTATTAGAATTAACTAATAATTATGGTATTATGACTCGTCCTGCATGGACTTTAATGCATAAATTACCTATGTATAAAGATTTTCCTCGTATGAATTTAGAGGTTGCAGAAAGTTTAGAAAGTAGAATAATTAATATTCCGAGTAGTGCTTTTCTAGTTTAAAAATTAAATGTTTGATGTTATAAAATAATGTTTTTAGAGTAGTATTTGTATGGTCAAACTAAAGTAATAAATATGCAAAAAATTGACGTATCTGGTATATCAATAGGACCAGGATATCCTTGTTTTATCATTGCTGAAGCAGGGGTAAACCACAATGGTAGCTTAGACATAGCTAAACATTTAATTGACAAAGCTTTAGAAGCAGGAGCAGATGCGGTTAAATTTCAATCTTTTAAGTCAGAAAAAGTTGTTACTAGCACAGCTCCTAAAGCAGAATACCAATTACTGACAACAAATCCTAATGAATCTCAACTTGATATGATTCGTCCATTAGAATTGTCAGTAGAAGCACATCGAGAATTACAAGCTTACTCAAAACAACAAGGAATCTTATTTATTTCAACTCCCTTTGATGAAGAAAGTGCAGACCTTTTGGAAGAATTAAAAGTGCCGCTATTTAAAATTCCTTCAGGAGAAATCACAAACTGGAATTTTTTAAAGTATGTCGCACGTAAGGGTAAACCTTTAATTGTTTCAACTGGAATGTCCTACTTAAGCGAAGTCGAAGAAGCTCTCCGGGTAATTCGCCAAGTTGGATGTGAACAATTGGTATTGTTACACTGTGTCTCAAACTACCCTGCCAACCCAGTTGAAGCCAATCTTAGGGCAATGCATTCAATGGCGACAGCCCTGCAAGTACCAGTAGGCTATTCGGATCATACACCAGGAATTGAAGTGGCATTAGCGGCAGTTGCTTTGGGAGCTTGTGTGATTGAAAAGCATTTTACCTTAGATAAAAACTTGCTTGGGCCTGACCACAAAGCTTCTTTAGACCCTCAAGAGTTACAGGCATTAGTTAAGGGGGTAAGAAGCGTAGAACTTGCTTTAGGAAATGGCTTGAAACAACCGACAGAATCTGAAACTAATACCCGTGCGATCGCTCGTCGTAGCATAGCAGTAACCTGTGATGTAGTAAAAGGAACTGTACTTCAGCCAGAAATGCTCACTGCTCTGCGCCCAGCCAGTGGTATTTCTCCAACCCAGCAAGACTTAGTAATAGGGCGCAAGGTAACGAGATCGCTCAAAGCAGGTCAAATAATCTGTTGGAGTGATTTAACATGAGAAGCATTGGTGTCGTGACGGTAGGACGATCAGACTACAGCAGTTGTCTACCAATTCTCAAACAGATTCAACAAGATCCTGATTTACATCTACACCTAATTGTCACAGGAATGCATCTATCGCCTGAATTTGGGTTGACTGTGCAAGAGATTGAATCTGATGGTTTTGAGATTGGCGATCGCGTAGAAATGCTCCTCAATTCTAATACTCCCGAAGGCGTTGCTAAATCTATAGGTCTTGGGACGATTGGCTTGGCTCAAAGCTTTGCTCGCTATCAGCCAGATCTATTGCTGATTGTAGGCGATCGCTTTGAATTACTTTCAATTGTCAGTTCTACTCTACCCTTTCGTATTCCTATTGCTCACATCTCTGGTGGAGATATCACGGAAGGAGCGATTGACAATCAAATCCGCTACGCAGTGACTCAAATGAGCCATCTACATTTTGTAGCGATGCAGGAACATAAAGAAAGACTACTCCAGATGGGTGAACAACCTTGGCGTGTTTTTGTAACAGGAGATCCAGCTTTAGACTCCATCCAACAAATGAAATTAATGGTACGAGAGGAGCTAAGTCAGAGTCTTGGACTGGAGTTAAAACCTCCTATTTTACTAATCACGTATCATCCCACGACCCTTAGTGCCATAAGTCCTGTGGAAGAGATTGAGATTGTCTTGAAGGCTTTAGAGCAAGTTGAAGGAACTCTCATCTTTACTTGTCCCAATGCTGATCCTGAAGGACGAGTGATTATCAAAAAAATTCAAGAATTTGTTGCTACTAGAACCCAAGCTAAGTTTTTTTCTAATCTCGGTCAGTTAAGATACTACAGTTTGCTAGGACAAGCTGACGTAATGGTAGGCAATTCTTCCAGTGGGATTTGGGAAGCGCCCAGTTTTCGCCTACCAGTTGTTAATATTGGCGATCGCCAGCAAGGTCGGCTGCAAACCAAAAATGTGATTGATGTTGGGCTTGATTTTAAGGCAATCAATGAATCTATTAATAGAGCCTTGCAGTCTTATTTTCGCCTTGGTCTGTCAGACTTAAAAAATCCTTACGGAGATGGTCAGGCAGCTTATCGCATTATTAGAGTTCTCAAAAGTATTAACATTGGCTCAAGTTTTTTAAAAAAACAATTTTTTAGCGTTTCAAATCAGATATGAGGCAGAAATTCAAAGCTTTAGGGGGAGAAATGGAATTAGCTCCTCAAACACTCACTGCCCCTCTAATCCATAACATCTTATCCCAATTGCCTAGCCATCAAACTGTTGTTACAGGGAGGACAGGAATTAAATTGATTTTGCAGGCTATCAAAGAAGAATTAAATGGGGTATTTCTTCTGCCAGCCTATTTATGTTCTAGCGTACTTCAAACTTTTCAAGAAGAAAAAATTGAAATAGCTTTTTATAACATTAATTCTGATTTAAGTTTAGATTTAATGCATTTAATAAAGCAGGTAGAGAATTTATCTCCTCAAGGAATATTTTTTATTAACTATTTCGGATTTCCTGTCGCTAAAAAAGTTAAGGAAGCTCTGCTAAATTTAAAAAAACAGTGCTGGTTGATTGAAGATTGCGTCCAGGGATCTCTAGTTGAAGCTACTCATCCGGTTGTTGGGAAAATTGGACATTTTAGCTTGACCAGTTTTCGGAAATATTTACCCTTGCCAGATGGCGGATTAGTGATCAATAATACACAACATACTTTAGCTTATTTGCCAGCAATCCTTAGCAAGTTTGTGAGATATCGTTTATTTGGTAAGTTTTTACGTTATGAGTTTATCCACCATTACTTAAACTCTTCTGAATTAGAAGAGATATATCTAAATCTCTTCGCTGCTGCGGAAAGAGAATTAGATACTCAAACGCCCATGCAGGGAATGTCTGAAATTTCCCAAGATTTACTTAAGCGTCTTAATTTGTCGGATGCTATGGAAAGAAGACGCAGCAATTTTTTATCTATTCTCCAGGCATTTACGGAAACTCCTAAACTACAGTCTCTAGGTGTTCCCTTGATTGCACAATTACCAGAAGGAGTATCTCCTTTGGTATTTCCCCTTCGAGTCAGAGAGAAGAAAAGAGACCAACTAAGGCATCAACTCCAGTCTCAAAACGTCTTTTGTCCTATTCACTGGCATTTACCTCAAGAAGTTCAAGTAACCGAATTTCCAGAAGCCCATCAGATATCAAAAGAAATACTGAGTTTGCCTATCGACCAACGTTACACCAAAGACGATATGAATAGTTTGATCGACCAATTATTGATCGCGTATCAAAATATATGATGAATTGGGATTCCACTTGGGAACAGATATTCAGTACACGGGAGTGGGGAAAATATCCTCCAGAAGAAGTTATTCGCTTCATAGCGCGAAATTTTTATGCCTTTACAAATAGAAAGCAAATTAAATTGCTAGAAATTGGCTGCGGTACTGGAGCAAATATTTGGTATATGAGCAGAGAAGGTTTTGATGTCTATGGGATTGATGGATCAGCCACAGCAATAGCTAAAGCGGAAAATCGTTTACATTCAGAAGGTTTAAAAGCCCATCTCCAAATCGGGGATCTGATTTCATTATCTAACTTTTATCCTCCTGCCTATTTTGATGCAGTGCTAGACGTAGCGTGCTTGCAACACAACTCAATTCCAGGCATTAAAATCATAGTAGAACAAGTTAAAACTGTGCTCAAACCTGGAGGTAGAATCTTTTCTATGGCCGTTGCTTCTGGATCGTGGGGATATGGCTTAGGGAAAGAAGTCGAATCAGGAACGTTCATTGAGATCACGGAAGGACCTTTAGAAAGCAAAGGGCTATGCCATTTTTTCAATTTAGAAGAAGTGCAGGAACTCTCAAATTACTTTACTGATGTACAAATTGAATATTCACTTCGTAGTCTGAACCACCAGCAACAATATTATAAGCATTGGCTTGTCGAAGGCAAAAAACAACCGTGAAATGGCAAATTTTTACTGCTCAAGAGACAGAAGAGTGGTACAAAGTACTAGAACGTTTTCACTCAATAGATATCTATTTTCTCCCTGAATATCATAGAGCATATGAGTTAAATGGGGATGGAATAGCTTATGCTTTTGTTGCCCAAGATGAAGGTAATACTTGGTTTTACCCTTTCTTTGTGCGTTCTATTCAGCAAGTTGGGTCTGAAGTTTTAGACGAGCCTTGGTACGATATTGAAACAGTCTACGGATACAGTGGTCCATTAAGTACTACTACCGATCCAGCGTTTTTGACAAAAGTTCAAGCCGTGTTTTCTCAATGGTGCCAAGATAATCGTATAATTGCTGAGTTTATTCGCTTCAATCCGCTGCTTCAGAATCACCAATACGTCGATCAGTCTTGTCGGCTAATCCCCAATAGAGAAACGGTCGTTGTTAGTTTAAAGGGATCTGAGCAAGATTTATGGGCAAACTATCCTTCTGTGCAGCGCAATATGGTTAACAAAGCTATTAAAAATGGATTGGTTTGTGCAGAAAGTTCTACACCGGAAAACTTAGAAGCATTCCGACAAATGTATGAACAGACGATGAACCTTCTCGGCGCTATTCCTTATTACTACTTCTGTGAGTCTTATTTTAAATACTTATGGAACAATCTGACTCAAGCCGTTAAACTATTCACGGTCAGATATGAAGAGCATATTGTTACTGCTGGATTATTTCTGCAACATGGAGATTTCCTCCACTACCATCTGGCAGGTAGCGATGTCAATTATCGCTCCTTTGCTCCTAACAATTTACTATTACACACAGTTGCACAATGGGGACAAAAAAACGGCTTTCACTGGCTGCATCTGGGAGGGGGACGAACCGCAGACCCAAAAGATGACCTCTTCCGCTTTAAAGCCAGTCTCTCGAGATTGTATCTTCCTTTCTATATCGGTGGACGAGTTCATAATGCAGCCGTCTACGAAAAACTCTGCGTTAACTGGATGCGTCAGCAACAATTCATCCAACGGCCTAACTACTTCCTTCTTTATCGCTTAACTTGAAGCAATTACTGTTATTTTCTGGTTATATTTGGGAATTCTATTAATTAACACAACTTGGAAAGTTAATAGGTAAACTCTAGTTTCCAGCGGTCACTGGTAAGCGTAAAAGTACCTCATTTTTATTTATGAGATACCTGAACTTTCCAACTCGTGAATTAAAAACCCTGAAAAGAACTAGGGGAATACCGTGAAAGACTGGAAAATAATATTGATTTCGCCACAATACTCACTTCGGGAAGCAATCCAAACCATTGATACTAGCGCTCTGCAAATTGCACTGGTTGTGAACGAACAACAGCAATTATTAGGAACTGTGACTGATGGAGATATCCGCCGAGCGATATTGAGAGGGTTATCGTTAGATGAACCTGTTCATCTAGCAATGAATCTTCAACCCATTACTGTCGGTACTAATACGACTAATGATGAAATTATCGCTATAATGCGCCGAAAAAGCATTCGGCAAATCCCTGTAATTGATCTAGACAGGCGAGTTGTCAAACTTGCACTACTAGAACAACTGCTAGAAGTTACTAAGCGTGATAACTGGATTGTTTTAATTGCTGGTGGGTTGGGAACTCGGTTAGCCCCCTTAACTCAAGATTGTCCAAAGCCCTTGTTGAAAGTAGGTGGTAAGCCAATTCTGGAAAATATCTTAGAGAGCTTTATTGACTGTGGATTCCATCAATTTTTTATTTCAGTCAATTATAAATCTCACATGATTGAAAACTACTTTAACGATGGCTCACGGTGGGGAGTAAATGTCGAATATCTGCGTGAAACAGAACGTTTAGGTACTGCTGGCGGTTTAAGTTTACTGCCGGAACACCCAGAATTACCTTTTTTTGTAATGAATGCGGATTTATTAACGAAACTGAACTTCCATAACATGCTCAATTTTCATCAAGAGCATGAGAGCGTGGCAACAATGGCAGTCACAGAGTATGATTTTCAGATTCCCTTTGGTGTAGTTGATACAGAGCAACAAAGAATTATTGGACTTAGAGAGAAGCCTGTATATAAATTTCATGTTAATACAGGAATTTATATTTTAGAACCATCATGTTTAGACTCAATTCCTAAAGCAAAATACTACGACATGCCGTCTCTATTTGAAACACTAATTCAAAAACAAGAAAAAACCTCTGCTTTTCCCATTAGAGAATACTGGTTAGATATTGGAAGGATGAGTGATTTTGAGAAAGCCAACGAAGAATTTAGAGAGGTATTTGTATGATTCAAGAAAAAAAAGTTTTGGCAATTATTCCCGCCCGAGGAGGATCTAAAACAGTCCCGCGTAAAAATATTCGAGAAATAGGAGGAAAACCATTAATTGCATGGACAATTGAAGAAGCTAAAAAATCTATTTATATAGATAGATTAATACTGTCATCAGAAGATGATGAAATTATTAGCATCGCTCAACAATGGGGCTGTGAAGTTGCTTTTAAACGCCCTATTGAACTCGCTCAGGATGATACGCCAGGAATTGCTCCTGTTTTACACGCTTTAAGTCAGCTTCCTATATATGATTATATTGTTCTTCTCCAACCAACTTCTCCTCTGAGAAAGGTGATAGACATTGATGCTTGTCTTGAAGCTTGTGTTAAAACTCACAGTTATTCTTCTGTCTCAGTTACTGAATCTGATTCAAGCCCCTATTGGATGTATACCGTTGATAAAAGTGGAAAAATGCAGCCTTTTATCAAAACACCCAATATTTTTGAGCGTCGGCAAGATTTACCAAAAGTTTATCTATTAAATGGTGCTGTTTATGTGGCTCAAACAGCATGGCTCCTACAAAATAAAAATTTTATTAGTGAAGACACAACGGCATATATTATGCCATTGGAACGTTCATTAGATATAGATACTGAATTCGATTTACTTTGGATGCAGAACCATATAAAACATAGTTAATATTTACAAACTAATCTTATTTCTATTAATTGAGTAATTATGCCTAAAATCAGATTAATTGTAGTTCAAGGACCAGCCCAATTACTAACTGTACTCTCTGTGCTTCGTTCACAAGAAAAAAATGGAGAATATAGAAACTGTGATGATTATTTGATAATGGGGGGCTATAGAGACCAAAAATTGAATAAAGTGTGTATACAAATTTCTCAAATTTGGAAATTTAAAGAGAGGTTATCACTTTATGAATTTGAAAATCTTTGTTCTGTAAAAGATTTTGATTTTGTTACCACGACACAGTTATTAAAAAACTACCTCAACCTTCCATTTGCTGATGTTGTTTATACTTGTCGCAACTGGCAATTTATAAATGAAGTATTTTTATCAGCTTATGCAAACGCTCGGAAAATATGTTATGGAGATAGTTTAGGTTTATTAAACCTGTATAGTAGTAATTCAGATATTAAATCTCTAAATGCATGTGGTTATATTCCTATAGATGATAGTTATCTGATTACACCAATCGATTGTGGAAAATCATTTGAACTTTGTAATGTTAAACAAGTTAGTCCAGAGTTTTTTGAAGATATAGTTTCTGATAGTTCTAGACAAATAGATGGGCTTAGAGATTATTGTAAAAATCTGAACAATCAATTTGGAAATTCATTAACAATTTCTCTAACATCTTATGAGACAGAAGCTGGATTAGTCAAAAATTATCAAGATGAAATTCATTCTTACCTATCAAGTATTTTACCTTATACTCAAGCATGCGAAAATATTTTAGTTAAAGGTCACCCAAGGCAGCAACTCAATCAGGCACAGGTACTAGTTAGAGAACTAAATAAACACAAGCTTAATGCTTTTTTGATTCCAGAAGTTTTTACAAGAGTGCCTATTGATCTATTTTGTAACTTTTTGAAAATCACGAAAGCATTTACATCTTATTCTTCAGCATGTGTCTCTATTGCGTATCTTTGTCAAAGCGAATTGGTGATAGGCTATGGAGAAAAAATAGTTAGCGAATTTTATGATAAAAATATAGGAGAAGAAAAACTCATATATGAACATATTTTCTCTTTAGCTGTAAAACAGGCTTATATGAAAAAATTTGAGCCTATAAGTTTTATAGATATAAAAGAAAAAATTACACAATTTCATCAATATCCAATATTAATTAAACCAAGCACCAATATGCAATACCAAATCCAATCCCAAGTCGCAGAAAAAGATATTATTCAGTGGTTTCATCAACTTTACTATAATGCAGCCCAGCAAAGAGGGCTAACATGGCAAAAAACTTATTGGATGGGAATACCTGTTTACAAGTGTCCATTAGATTTATGGATTTATCAGGAGATTCTATTTGAAATTAAGCCTGACATTATTATTGAAACTGGAACACTTTATGGTGGAAGTGCTTTATTTTTGGCACAGATGTGCGATCTACTTGGTAAGGGTGAAATTGTAAGTATTGACATCCAAGATCGCCCTAATAGACCCCAGCATCCCCGCATATCTTATTGGCTCGGCTCTTCAATATCTGAAACTATGATAGAGCGAGTACGGCAAAAAATAACCAATAAAAGCTCAGTATTGGTTATTTTGGATTCTGATCATCGTGCCGAACATGTATTACAAGAACTGCATCTTTACCATCAATTTGTGACACCTAAAAGCTATCTTATTGTCGAGGACACAAATATTAATGGCCATCCAGTTTATCCTGAGTATGGGCCTGGTCCAATGGAGGCAGTTCAAGCTTTTCTACATGAAAATTCAGATTTTTATATAGAGCAAGAATGTGAAAAATTATATCTCACATTTAACCCGTCAGGATATTTAAAGAAGCGCGACTACCAAGAAGTTACTGAGACTGATACATTTTCAATTTACATCCAAGAGTACCAAAAAGACCCTAGTAATCCATTAGCGATCGCTAACTTGCGAGAATTGCGTAATCAAATTGCTATTGAATTTCTGAACTTACCAGCTTTTCAACTTGAAAGCGTTTACATAGGAGAATTGGGTAAGAAGCATCAAGTATTGCTTAAAGTGGGTTTGATAAATGAACCAATTACTCCTAAAGAACAGGCTTTTGTTAATGAAGTAGTCACATATCTCTCGCAAGAATGTGATGATTCTAAAGTGCTTCAGTCTCTACTGGTAGCTATGCTGTATCTTCATCCTCAGCAGTTACCCTTGCGTCAGGAAATTGCTCTCATACCTTATTGGCTGATAACTGACTACGTCACCTATCTTTTTAATCCGCATTCTTACTTCCAAAAATCTGGTGAATCAAAAGATTATTACTATTATCTTGAAGATTGGGTAGATGTCTTACATAAATCTATTTTATGCCATGATAATTTTATTTATTGGAATGATTTTTTAGAGAATTTTGTGTTTAAGTCTAATTTTATTCATTTATACTTTAATGAGGCAAATGTTAAAAGTATTTATGCCAAACGAGCAGAAATCATAGAGCATTTTTTAAAAGAGAAGAACTATAAATTAGATTATGTATTCCCTAATAGTTCTATTAACCGTAGAAAAATTCGTCTTGGAATATTAGCATCTCATTTTCTCCCCTCATCTGAAACCTTTGCTTCTCTTCCTGTTTATGAATATCTAAGCAGAGAGTATGAAGTAATCTTGTACTCTCTTAATCAAACTGGTCATCCACTAGAGCAATATTGTCAAAGTTGTGCAAACTCCTTTAAGTTACTACCACAAGAATTAACAGAACAAGTAAATACTATTCGTGCTGACGATCTGGATATATTATTTATCGCTACTAATGTAACAGCAGTAACTAATCAAATATGCTTCTTATCAATGCATAGATTAGCTAGGATACAAGTTACAAGTGGAGGCTCGGTTGTTACAACTGGAGTACGAAATATAGATTATTATATTTCCGGTACATTAACCGACCCATCACCAACAGCACAAGAACAGTATCGAGAAAAATTAGTGAAATTAGAAGGAACTGCGCATTGTTTTAGTTATGGTGCTGAACCGGAAAAGGTAACTGTAGAAGTTGATCGAGAGAGTTTAGGAATTTCTCAAGATACTATTGTTTTTATCTCTAGTGCTAACTTCTTCAAAATCATCCCAGAATTAATTAACTCATGGGCAAAAATTATTACAGAAGTGCCAAATTCCGTTCTGGTACTACTACCATATGGGCCAAATTGGTCTAATGCATATCCAAAGAAAGCTTTTGAAAATCACTTAAGTAAAGTATTTGCAAAATATGAGATATCAGTAAATAGATTGATAGTTTTAGATCCTCAGCCAATACCAAATAGAGAAGATGTTAAGGAATACTTCAAAATCGCTGATGTTTATCTAGATTCTTATCCATTTGCGGGTACAACTTCTTTAATTGAACCATTACAGGTTAATCTACCAGTAATTGCTAGACAGGGAACTAGTTTTCGTTCTGCCATGGGTGCAGCAATGGTGCAAGCATTGAATATTCCTGGTTTAGTTGCGGATAATGAAGAGTCTTATATCCAGCTAGCGATCGCACTTGGTAATGACTCTGAATTACGCCAGCAAAAGAGTGCTCAAATCCAAGGAAAAATGCAGGCTAATCCTAGTTTTCTAGATAGTCGCTCCTACTCAGCTAAAATAGGAAGCCTATTTCAAGAGCTATTCAGCAATTATCTTGTAGATAATCTAAGCCAAAATTTGCGCTTAAATGATACTAACCTGATTGTTTTTCCTGACTGGTCACAGCCAGAAGACCTACTATATCAAGATTTAGCAAGTGTGATTTCTGCTCTCACTACTCACCCAGATAAAAGTCAGATAACTCTCTTAATAGATACTCATAATATTGCTGAAGAGGAAGCTGATATGCTTTTATCGTCTTTGACCATGAATTTGCTCATGGAAGAGGATGTGGATATAACAGAGGGTCCAGAAATTTCTCTGTTAGGTCATATAAGTGATATTCAATGGCATATTCTTTTGCCTAGGATTCAAACTCGAATTGCTATGGCAATAGATAACCCGCAGGCGATCACACAAGTAAAAGCAGACAAGTTACCAGTCTGTGAATTAGATAGCTTGAGCATCTTCCAATCAGAGGTTATACCTGTCTAGCAAATATACCTGGCAATTAGAAATCGCGGCTACACAAACGAAGTCCCTTCGGGTTCGCCAGTCGCCTGCGGAGGGAAACCTTCCCGCAGCACTGGACTCACCGCCTGCGCGGACTTGAGGAATTTTAAACCCGCATAGGCGGGTTTTGTCTGTATAGCTGCGAATTCCATTCGCCAAGGCTAAGGATATTTTTACTTACTTTTCTTCTACATACCTTTGCCACATCTGTTCGTAAGCGTTCTCCATCTCAAGAGTAAACTGCTTACCATTCCACAATGGTGCAGTGTGTCTAGATTGACGTAATTGCCAAGAAATTTGTTGTCTTAAAGAAGCGTCTTTACCCAAGCAGACACCCCATTCTATATACTCTTCATCTGTCCAAGCTATGCCTTGAGTGACACCAGCATTGATCATCATGGTATAACTATTACGCGCCGCAAATTGTTCACCAACTCTGGTCACTAAAGGTATACCCATCCACAATGTTTCTAGGGTTGTTGTTGCTCCGTTGTAAGGATATGTATCTAATACAATATCAGCAATACCTAAGTTAGCACGATGAACTGACTCTAGAGAAACTTGGGGTAAAAATCGTAATCGAGAGCAATCAACACCCTCTTCTTCAGCAATTTGATAAAAGAAGCGTTTAATTGCTTCTTCTTCAGAAAGCCCCTTAATCAAAAAGTAGCTGTTAGGTACTTGTTTGATAATTTGCATTTGCCATTTAGTTGTTTCTGGATGGCGTTTATATCCTCTTTGTGCGCTTAGGTACACAACAGCATCCCCAGGAATATTTAAGTCTTCCCGACGAAGAGTTGGGACACCTACCTCAAAACCATCTACTGCTATGTAAGTTTGGGGTAATCGCCAAATTTTTTCTGTGTAGTAATTTTGTGCATCGTCTGGCAATACATAGGGGTCGGCAATATAGTAATCAATTGCAGGTATGCCTGATGCATCCCAACCTAGCCAAGTAACTTGGATAGGGGCTGGCTTGAGTGCCATCACTTCACTAGTAATGTCTAAAGTAATACTATCAAGGTCAATTAAAATATCGATTTCATCTTGATATATCTGTTCAGCAATTTTTAAACCATTCATACCTAATTTATGAGCATTGCCTGCCTTTTGTACATACCAATCCTGGAGAAAATCATCTACTAATTGATAGTTAACAAAATAAGTATGAATATCAAATTTATCTTGGTCATGATGCTGAAATAACCAGCGAGCTAACCAACCAACTGAATGATTTCTTAAAGCGTAAGATATATAACCAATTTTAAGTTTCTTGCTGGGAGTTTTTAATTTTTTTTCTTGGGCATCATATTTTTTTCCTTGTGATTTAGCTAAAGTTTGAATATCAGTATTAAAGATTTCAGCTACTTTATTATGAATTGCTCGAAAATTGGCAGGAGTATCTTTAATATGAGGTATAGCAAAGGATGGCGTAAGCAACCTTAGTATTCTTGCCTCTTCTAAAGAAATTGGTTGAGCTTTGATGAATTCTTGATATATACCTTCTAATTCTTCGCAAGTTTCACATATTTCTTGCCAATATCCACCTGCCGACATTAGTCCTCTTAACAGCAAATGGAGGGCAAAAATTTTATCAGCTAAACCTTCTGATAGTGAATAACATAACTTAGCAGTCTCTATACCTTGAGAATAATGACGAGCATCTTGATAAAAAACTGCTAAATGTCGCAAAATTTCTACATTCTCTGGTTCTAATTGTAAATGCAATTTAAGAAGTTCTGCTGCTAATAAAGGCTGCCGTAAAGTATGACCGATTGTCATGGCAGTGGTAAGAATTAGACAAAAGCATTGATAAGTATCAGAGAAGTAAGGTAAACAAGCTTCTACTAAATTTAAATTGATTGCATGTAAAGGAGCAGTATTTAAAATTTCCTCTAAAACTTGTATTAATAATTCACTATTGATATTTAGACTTTCTGGCTCGTTTAAAATTTCAATTATTCCCCACTCATGCAAGTCCTTAATTTCTTCAAACTTTTCTAGCTTGAGGCAAAGTTGCAAAATGTGGAGTAAATTATTAATATCAATAGGATTAACTTCTCGCATATGCTGGCGAATTAACCAGGCTATAGAATATTCCTCTCGTATTTCACGTCTTTCAGCTTCTATTTGTAAAAATTGAAACAGTTCATTTGTCCAAATTTCTAACTGTTCTTCATCTGCCTCTGTCATTGGCAGCATCCACGTCATTTGAGCTTCTGCTTCTTGTCCTTGTAATAGCAATAGTAATCCTAAATGACAATAATAAGAAATAGTATTTGGTTCTATTGCGATTGCTTCTTCATATAACTTCGCTGCTTGCGAATATTTTTCTTGAATAAAGTATTGTTCAGCTTGATTTTGCCAATTATATATATCAGTAATCATAGTAATTCTCCGAAAAAATTGTATGGGAAATATAATTGTGAGCGACACATAATGGAAATAAAGTGGATAGAATAATCTACCCACTTTAAAAACTACCTAATTTAGTTCAATACAAACTACATGAAAAATTAACTGTTGTATGAAGTGTCTTAGACAAAGAATATTTTCACGTAGTAAGTCAATGCTTTACTTATTTCAAAGCAGCGAAGCTAGTGGGGCAACTAGGTCCGTTTGCGGTAAAGTCAGATGCTACTACATCTGAACCACCGTTAACTCTGGCTTGTGTAGCTTCACATAAGACGGCAATGGTAGTAGCTTCACTGGTAGCAGCTTGAGTTGCTATACTCACACCACCAATATAACTTTTCAGAGGTGCAGCATCAACTACTGTTTTTGCTTGGTTGGTTACTGCACTACTGTTAGCACCACCAGCATTAATTTGATATTTGTAATTTGTTGTTTGTGTTGCAACACCAAGACCTAACTTACCAAAATCAGAATTCGCTGCAAATTCGTTGTTTTCTAAGTAATAAGCTTGCTGAGCGCGGTTCATGGAACCTACGTAGGTTTTAGCTTCCGACTGCTTAGCTTTGTTTGCTTGGTTCAAGAAAGAAGGTAGCGCAATAGCCGACAAAATACCGATGATGATAATTACTACCAACAATTCAATGAGTGTGAAACCTTCGTTTTCTTGCTTTTTACCGAGAATGTGTTGGATAAATTTAGCTTTTAGTTCGGTTTTCATAAGTGTTTTCCCTGGGGTGGGGTGGGTTGTTTGTTCTAAAAAGAACTTACCCACCTCCGTTCAGTTTCATATCACTAGTAGTAAAAATTTTTTTGCTAGGTTTTCATCCTCAAACGGCGGTGATGGCAAGGTGAAGTGATAGGGTTAGAAAATATAGCACATAAATAAAACCCCTGGTGTTGACTAAGGGCTAAATTCTCAATTTCGATGTGGGAGTATCAATCAAACTCAGGTGGCCAAAGTTCTGATACAGCCAACTCCCAGCCTGGCAGCAAATCTGGTAACGTGAGTGTGTCTCCATTCTGCAATATCACTAGAGCTTGGTTAAGTCGGTAAACTGTTACTGTCAATTTGTCAGGGTCAATCAATATCCCGACTTTAGACCCAAGTTGTAAGAATAACTGAATCTTCTCTTCAAGCGGTTGAATTTTGTCCGTTTTGGACTTGACCTCAACCATGACGTCAGGAAGCAACTCTACAAAATCGCGCTTGGTTTTCTTCAATCGGTCAGCCCGTACAAAAGAAACGTCAGGCGCACGCAGATTTCTTTTTTCAGAGTCGCCTTCTTCTATGTTAGGTAAGATAAACCCGGCGCTAGAACCAGTCACTCGTCCCAGCTTGCGCGACATGACCCAGTTATTTAAGAAGGTACTCAAGCGAGTAGCGATTTCCTCTGACTCGTAATCCGATGGCCCCATAAGTATAATATTTCCTTCTACCAGCTCCATCTGCCATTCTGGATGCTCGGTTTGTAATTGCTCTAGATCTGTAATGGTGAACGACATAAGATTACAGAAAATACTCTTATACATATCATAGGTACTGTTCGCCTAACAATTGACTAGCTGCGTAGACGCGGAGCGGTGTTAGCGCAGCGGTAGCGACGTAGGAGCGTCAGCAGTGCGTTGGGGAGACAGTGCGTTGCGGAGGTTCCCTCAGTTGTAGCAACTGTCGTCGGGTTTCCCGACTTGTTCGCTCTCAAGCGTTCCCGCAGGGTAGCAACTGCTGAACCCGTTCGTCGAAGACGTTCCCGTTCCCCGAAGGGGTTCCCGCAGGGTAGGGTAGGGCTTGTCGTAGACATCGCTAACAATATCCCCATTTTTCCCAATTGCGATCGCACTTTGTTATGCTATATTAAGCGTAGTCGTTATGAGTTTGTATAACTGTTATGACCAACCCGACAGTAGAAAACTTGGTAATCATCGGTTCTGGGCCAGCAGGATACACAGCGGCCATCTATGCAGGGCGAGCTAACTTGAAGCCCGTTGTATTTGAAGGCTTCCAAGCAGGGGGATTGCCTGGTGGGCAACTGATGACAACGACGGAAGTAGAGAACTTTCCTGGGTTTCCCCAAGGCATTACCGGGCCGGAACTGATGGATAGGATGAAGGCACAGGCAGAGCGCTGGGGGGCTGAATTATATACAGAGGATGTGATATCAGTAGATTTGACTCAACGTCCTTTTACTATCCGCTCAGAGGAAAGAGAAGTTAAAGCTAACAGCATCATCATCGCCACTGGTGCGACGGCGAAGCGTTTAGGTTTACCCAGCGAACATGAATTTTGGAGTCGCGGGATTTCTGCTTGTGCGATTTGCGATGGTGCTACACCAATCTTCCACGGTGCGGAACTGGCTGTAATTGGTGCTGGTGACTCAGCAGCAGAAGAGTCAATATATTTGACAAAGTACGGTTCTAAAGTAAATCTGCTGGTACGCTCTGATAAAATGCGGGCTTCTAAAGCCATGCAAGACAGGGTTTTGAGTAACCCCAAAATCCAAGTACATTGGAACACAGAAGCCGTAGATATCTTTGGTAACGGCCACATGGATGGGGTGAAAATCCGTAATACTAAAACTGGTGAAGAAAGCAAACTACAGGCGAAAGGTTTATTCTACGCCATCGGTCACACACCTAATACTTCTCTGTTCAAAGGACAACTGGAACTGGATGAGGTGGGTTACGTTGCTACTAAGCATGGTTCTGTAGAAACCAGTGTCGCAGGTGTCTTTGCTGCTGGCGACGTACAAGATCATGAGTTTCGGCAGGCAATTACAGCTGCGGGTACTGGCTGTATGGCGGCGATGTTGGCAGAACGCTGGTTATCTTCCAATGGTTTAATTCAGGAATTCCATCAACAGCCAGAAACAGCAGTTAATGAATTAGAACATCAGCCAGCAGCCAAGAAAACCGAAGCTGAGCAAGAAGCCGAATTTAATTTGAATGCTACGCGCCATGAGGGTGGTTATGCTTTGCGGAAACTATTCCACGAAAGCGATCGCGTAGTTCTGGTAAAATACGTTTCTCCTGGCTGTGGTCCTTGTCATACTCTCAAGCCAATACTAAATAAAGTAGTCGATGAATTTGATGGCAAAATTCACTTTGTTGAAATTGATATCGACAAAGACAGAGATATTGCCGAAAATGCTGGTGTGACAGGAACACCGACAGTTCAATTGTTCAAAAATAAGGAACTTTTGAAAGAACTCAAAGGTGTGAAGCAAAAAAGTGAGTACCGCCAGTTGATTGAAAGTAGCCTTTAAAAAACCCCCTCAGGCTAGAAGCCTGGGGGTATCCATCCAGATTTTGTGTTGGAACTATAAGTCGCCTTCTGAGAACCTCAAACCTTGGCAAGAAAAAATGGCAGAATACATGAGGGAATCAGGAGTAGACTTAGGTTGGCTAATTGACCGTAAAGCGCGCCAAGTCTATATCTATCGTCTTGGTATGCCAGAAGTATGTTTGGAAAATCCCAAGACTGTTAGCAGCGATCCAGTTATGCCTGGATTCGTTGTGAACATGAGTAAAGTTTGGTAATCAGGGCGTGATCTAGAATATCGGAGTCATCATTATATTAATGCGATCGCAGTTACAGAATACATCACTATTGCCACCGCTATAAGCCAAAATTTTTATAGAGAAGAACTTAGGTACAGGCAAAATGGATATCAAAAATGGCTTCGTCGGCACCGTTGGCAATACACCTCTAATTCGCTTAAACAGCTTTAGTGAAGAAACGGGGTGCGAAATTCTCGGTAAAGCAGAATTTCTTAATCCTGGTGGTTCCGTCAAAGACCGCGCCGCACTTTATATTATTGAAGACGCAGAAAAAAAGGGCTTACTCAAACCCGGTGGCACAGTAGTTGAAGGTACAGCTGGTAATACTGGCATTGGATTGGCGCATATTTGTAATGCCAAAGGCTACAAATGCCTAATTATCATTCCTGATACTCAGTCCCAAGAAAAAATAGACGCCTTAACAACATTAGGGGCAGAAGTTCGTCCTGTTCCCGCAGTACCCTACAAAGACCCCAACAACTACGTCAAGCTATCTGGCAGAATAGCTAGTGAATTAGATAATGCGATTTGGGCAAATCAGTTTGATAATTTAGCTAACCGCCACGCTCATTACGAAACTACAGGACCAGAAATTTGGACGCAAACAGATGGTAAAGTCGATGGCTGGGTAGCTGCAACGGGGACTGGTGGTACATTTGCTGGTGTAGCACTTTACTTAAAAGAAAAGAATCCAGCAATTAAATGTGTTGTTGCAGACCCCCTAGGGAGTGGACTTTACAGCTACATCAAAACTGGGGAAATCAAGATAGAAGGCAATTCCATCACCGAAGGTATTGGTAATAGTCGCATCACAGCGAATATGGAAGGCTCACCAGCCGATGATGCTATCCAAATAGATGACAAAGAAGCTTTGCGAGTAGTTTATCAACTACTGAGAAAAGACGGATTGTTAATGGGTGGTTCAACAGGTATTAATGTTGGTGCAGCTGTTGCCCTCGCAAGGCAGTTAGGCCCAGGACATACGATTGTTACAATTTTATGTGATAGTGGGTCCCGGTATCAGTCGCGGATATTTAACCAAGAATGGTTAGCTTCCAAAGGACTTTCAGTCGATTAGTCAATTGTCATTTGTTAAAAGGCAAGGGTCAATAGTCAATAGTTATCTCCTCTGGTCCTCCTACTTCCCTGTCCTCTTCTTTGTGTCCTTAGCGCCTCTGCGGTTCGTAAAAAAATGTCAAACACCACTCAACCATCACACTCACCAACTCTAGACCCAAATACTTCTCCCAGATGCGTGCGAGTCTGTCAAAACCGCAGTTGTAAAAAACAAGGTGCATTAGGTGTTTTAGCAGCCTTTGTCGCTTTGCCAGTTCCTGGTGTGATGGTTACAGCTAGTGGTTGTTTGGGACAATGTGGCAACGGACCGATGGTATTAGTATTACCAGAGATGGTTTGGTATAGCGGCGTTCAACCAAGCGAAGTACCTCTACTGGTAGAACAACACTTATTGGGTGCTCAAAGAGTCAAGCAGATGCTTTATTATCGGTTTCATCCCCAGGGATAAAGCTGTTTAAAAATATATAAAGTCTGCACTCTTTGTTGACTGAAGTGAGGCATCCAATGAACATTCAGCAGCTACGTCAATCATTAAAAATGAAGTGGCTGAGTTACTACGAACAAAACCGCCCCTGGTTAGTAAAAATGCGAATTTGGGGTACTTATGATGGTCTGCGGCGTCCTTCATCTGGTTTTATCTTAGCTACTCTGTCTGTTTTAGAACCGCAGTTCGATCAGATACTTTCTTTTCTGAGCGAACTAAATAATAATCCTGACCATATAGTTACCGCATTGGGTCTTAACTTCAATCCTGATGAAGAGTTAGATTCATTTACCACAGAGCATTTTATACCTGCAAATCATTTTTATAGCGAATCTTCAGAAGAGATTCACGATCAATTTCAGGCTGTATCATTAGCTACTGATTCTCCAGAAGTCGCTTTTGAGAGACCACATTCAGAAAAAACGGCTACTGAGCTTGCATATCCAAAACTGGCTGTGTCATCGGTTACAGTAACTAATGAAGTAGTTCGCGATCGCCAACCCAGATCATCAGTCGCAGTAGCTAGCCAAGTTAATTGCGAATCTTCAGCCAAAACGCTACTTGTCGAGAAGCCTGCTTCCAAGATGATACTTCAACATCAACCTGGGCGAGCGCTAGCAATAGCTACAGGAGTTTCCCGCGAACCCGCAATTATACCACCTTCAGAAATAACTCCTGAAATTCCTAGTAAAGACATATCTGTGTTATCCACTGCAATGGCTACTGAGGTTTCCCAATATGACACAAATTTAAAATCGCTTGCTGTCGCTGTCAAGGTACCTGGCACTAGTAAACCATTGAGGATGCAATTGCCTAATATTCCTCATAAGGTTAAGCTCTCACCTAAGACTAATGCTCGTAGTCTTGCCTCTTGGGTCGATGAGTTTTGTCAAGGTGCTGATTGGGACCCCGAGGAATCTATTTTTATCCACTTTTGAAGTAGTTATACCAAATCAAATAATGTTGGCGACACATCAATAAATATTCTAGAGGTCACGGCAGTGCCGTGCCCCTACAATCTGTCGCATTCTTTTTTCAAATTGGTATTACAAGATTTTTTGATTACAAAACAACCATAACAGCGAGGAAAAAGGTAAACATCAATTGAACTTAGAAGTTGTACCTCAGTTGTTAGTTTTGGGGTTGAGTGTGGAACAACTACAGCAAGCAGCAGGGAATCAGTCTAACTGATAGCTGCTGCTTGCTATGTCTCAATCAATAACCTTACATTTTACCGTGCTGCAATACTTGTTGAAGATGGTGGCGGATTTCTTGTGCTTGTTCAATATCAGACTGCCGCAATTTTTGGAATAATTCTACACAGGGCTGGGAGTTAGCTTCCTGTGCATCTTGGATGTAAGTGTCATAAGCTTTAACTGCTTCTGCTTTGTTATGCAGCACAGTAACAAAATCGTACTCTAGGTTGCTAATAGGTTGTTGAGACTGTCCGTTCCCTGTACTAACCATAAATTTGCCCTCTTTTAGGTTTCTAATTAATTTCTACTCACCTGAAAACAGAGCTTCATCTTCCCAAAAGCGTAGAAAAAATTACCAAGCTTACATCGGCAGTCTGAGGTATGGCAAAAATATCAGGCGATTAGAAAAATAGGGACTGGAGACAAGGGGAGAATAGTAATTACTAATGCCCAAAGCCCATTTTCATGCGTGCTAGTATACGCAGTTGATGACGACTGTGGGCGATAATATTCTGCAAAACCAAATTTTGCTATAACCAATTGCCTACCAGAACGAAAGCAGCCCAAAAATAGGGATGTTGATATAAAGGATTTGCCTTAATTTTTAGTTGCGCCTGCCGTAATGCCTCAGCTTTACTGAGTTTAGGGTTACTCAGCTGCTGATAAAATTCCTTCATTAAGTTAGATGTTGATTCGTCGTTCACTGACCACAGGCTAGCAATAGTACTTTTGGCTCCAGAACGCAAAGCAAACCCAGCTAATCCTAAAGTAGCGCGATTATCACCTGCTGCTGTCTGGCAAGCACTCATCACTAATAATTCAATTGGTTCGAGGATTCCCAGCCTTCTTTTTTGGAATAAACGATCAAAATCTAGAATGGAAATGCGATCGCTCCATGTCAGCAAAAAAGTTTCCTTGGGATTAGAACTAAATTGACCGTGAGTTGCAAGGTGAACTATTGGAAATGGTTGACTATCAAGCGCTGTTTTCAAGCTATCACGAGTAAATTTTTGATTGAGCAATACTTTTGCTTCAACTTTCGCTGTTACTTCTTGAATTTCTCCTGTAACAGCAGGTAGGGAACTGAAACCTTGCCGTGCTTCTGCTAGTCCAGCAGCTAAGACGCCTAATTTTTTTCGTTGCAGTCCTTGGGGAAATAGCTGTAATCCCGGGCTGAGAGCAACACTATATTTTTCAAGCAAGTAGCGATCGCCATCGTGAAGCGCTGCCATTGGCAAGTTGCGCAAAAAACCATCTAGGACAAATACTAAGGTTGTTACCTTACTGCTGTTGAGCTTCGCTTCCGCAGGTGCAATCAGCCATTTATAAACTTTTTGAGACAGTTGAAAACTCTCTTCGCTGATATAACCACGGGATACATAAGAATAAAGGTGTTTCAGGGTATTTTCAATTTGCTTTTTTGACAGTTGGGTACTGTAGTGATGCAGGGGTTGATTGGGAATTGAAAGGATGACTTCCAAGCGATCGCTGAGAATAATCGGGTAGATGACAGCAGCTTGCACGTCGATTTGATCGATAGCTACAGGATGGGTATCTACACAAGCATCCTTAAAATAGTTATCTAATTCCGCTAGTTGTAAAGCTTCTATTACCTGACGCGCTTGTTTGAGGTTGCTTTGCTCATCACCTTTTTCTAACAACAGGCTGACATAATCTCGATAGATGGGTTCAATACTTTCTCTAAAATCAAACTGAACATCGGGATTAATAGCTACTAAATCACTGCGTAAGGATTGTAGATGATTAAAAGCAATTTCATAATCTGCGATCGCACTCTTAATATCTCCTTGTTCTTTAGCAATTGTGCCCGACTGTGCCGCAGTTCGAGCCACCAAATCAGCCGCATCCATTTCTTGCGCTAATTTTTGTGCCTGTTGTGTCAATCTTTTAGCATCTGTTAACTGACCGTTTTGTTGATAGAGTTTACCTAATTGTTGTAAACTGTAAGTCTCGGCTCTAGAATCTTTGATTTCTCTAGCTTGTTGGATGGTTTTTGCTAACAGTTGGGCAGTTTTAGCAGCAATTAAGTTCTCTTCTGCACGCTCTATTGCCATCAAAGTTTCTGCAAAGTTGATACTGGCATAAATAGCAGGACGACTAGGAGAAAGTGAGGATAAGTTAGTTTCGATTTCTGGAATTAACGCCTTTGCTGGTTCCCATCTTTGCAGTTTTACTAACAAACTAAACTTATTTAATTGCGCTTCTAATTGAGCTTGTGGTTCTGGAGATAAATTAATTACTTCTTGGTAGTCTATCAAAGCAACATCATAGTTCTGTAAATCTTTAGCGATATTACCAAGACTAAACAAAACTACACTCACATCCGCTGGAGAATTAAATTGTTTACTAATTGCCAAACTTTTCTCTAAAACTGTATTTGATTTCTGCAAATCACCAATAGTTTGCAGCGCTACTCCTAAGCTTCTGAGTCCTTTAGCTTTCAGCAGACTATCAGGTTGATTTTGCAGTTCTGCAACCAGTTCTTCTAACAGAGTTTTAGCTCGACGATATTGCCCTAAAGTTTGCAAACCCTGTGCCTGATTAATTTGACTGATGAGTTTGCCTGTTTTATCTCCAGTGCGATCGTAGATTACTGCTGCTTGCTTCCAGGTATTTATAGCAGTTTCCGTTTGTCCTTGCAGTAGTTGGATTGTTCCTTGAGTATTTAATGCTTGGGCTAATAGTAAGTTACTCTGACGCTCTGGTTTTTTAAAGCTTTTTATTAAATTCAGACTTTCTGTAATTGTAGTTTGAGATTGTTGCGTTTTTCCTAAATCTTTATATACTGAGGCTAAATAATTCAGTACTTGAACTTGGTTGACGACTTCTTTTTTTGCTTCATAAGATTTTAGAGCATTTTCCCATACTCTAGCGGCTTCTGTATATTGACCATTTTGATAATAATTTTTTCCCTGTTGTATTAAATTTGAAGTATTAGGTAGTTCTTGAGTTATGCGATTCTGCTCTGGTAACCTGGATTGAATTACAACAGCAGCACTACCTTTATTGACTAATAGCACAGTCAATATTAAGCTTATTAAAAAATACCATAAAATCTGGATTTTTCTTTTTAATACAAACCCAAAATTGTGCAGCAATGTTTTATTATATATAATTTTATAAAAATTATTTTTGTTTCTGTTTAACATTTTTGACCTAAATAATTTGTAAAAATTTTTAGTATAAGGTGGGCAGTAGGTACGCAAGCAGAAAAGCTGTAGATAAACTACATAAAAAATTTATGAATGACTACAATTAAAACTTTTTTGAGGGGAACTTTCTTGAGGTAAAGATGCTACTAATTCCACTTCTCCTTTTGCATTAATTATCCAGCCTGTTGCTGCCACGATTAACTGTCTTGTTTGAGGCGAAAAATTACTTGCTAGATTGCGACTTTCTGTAGTTGTAAAATCTCGCATATCAGACAATAGAGTTTGACTGCGAATAGTTGCAGTCGGATCTACGGGTAACCCACCCCTTCCGGTGATCGTAAAGGAATTACCTTCGGTCGCAGCACAACTAGCAATTACTCTATTGCGCGGATCGTTCGGTTTTTCTGGTAATGTCACCAATCCCGCACTGCGATTAACCTCTGGATTATTAATTGATACAGTTCCCGAAACGCCGAACTGAGAACTCGCTGTAATATCGCTCCCAGAGGTAAGTTGTTGTTGAAATCCGATACCAAAAAGACCTGTGGCTGTAATATCGACATTGCCACCACGACCGAAGAAAGCGTTGGCTGTAATATCACTATTTTCTGTCGGCACAGCAACAATAAAATTTGTGTCTATTTTAATGTTGCCACCATCACCACCTGCACCAGAATTCCCAGCCGTTGTTGAAATGCGACTTCCACGACGTAACAATAAAAAATCTGGTAAATTCAAGGCAATATTACCGCCATTGCTACTGGCTGTCTCCGCAGAAATTAAAGCTTGATTGTCGAGGATTAATTTGTTTGCCTGAATCTCGATATTGCCACCAATCCCACCACCTTGGCTATTTACGGAAATGGTTGCACCATCCCCGATCTCAACAAGTTCGGGATCGATGAATATATTGCCACCATTACCAGTAGAACCCGGATTGGTATTGGAAAACAGACCCGTATTTGTACCTGAGAGGAAGACTCTATCCTTGGCTTTAATTACTATATTGCCTGCATCTCCTCCACCTTCAGTCAAGGCTTCTAATTCTGCGCCATTAGTGATGGATAAAAAGGGTGTCGTGATTTGCAGCGTTCCGCCTTTTCCGATTGCACCCTCTAAAGTACTGACAAAAGCACCGCTAGGCTTAAACGGTTGACCAGGATTACCATCGAAGGCAACTGATTCACTTGCATTGATAAAAATACTACCTGCATCACCTGGAGCAATCGTACTAGCACTAATACCCGCACCATTACTGACAGAAAGTTGACTTGTATTAATGTTAATTACATTACCTTGACCTTGCGAACCAGGTAAAACTTCACTAATAATGCCACTAGGGATCGCTACTGATTGAGGAAGATTTGGGTTTGCTAATAAAATTGCCCCATCCATCACAATCGATTTTGCTGCTTCTACCTCAATTCTGCCTGCATTCCCACGCCCCACAGTAGTGGCTCGAATTTGCCCTCCCTGTTGTAGAGATAAAGAGCCAGTCTTAATTTTAATGATGCCACCATTGCCTTCAGCAGTAGGAAAGACAATACTACTAAAACCACTAAAAGCCCCAATATCAGAGGTTCCAGTGAGGGCGATCGCATCCGCAGCATTAACTGTAATATTACCAGCATTGCCTACACCTTCTGTTTGCGAAAAGACCTGACCACCATTGGTTGCCACAAAGGTCTTCGTATTAATCTCGACATCGCCAGCCTTTCCCCCATCGGCACTTAAAGTCTGACTTCCTAGCCTAGAGTTATTCAAAGAAATTGCATCAGCATTAACGATGACATTGCCAGCATTACCACCCCGAGTAATATTCGATAATTCGGCTTGATTTGCTTGTAAGGAATTAGCGGTAATTATCAACTTACCACCTGGGCCTGTTGCACCTGTACGCAAATTACTTTGCACATAGTTACTTAAAGAAATCGACGGTGCATTCAATGTCACATCACCACCTTGACCGGAACCATAGGCGGCACTTTCAATATATGAATCTCCTGGAGGCGCTGGTTCTTGAATAATCGCTGATTGACTCTTGAGGGTAATGTTTCCCCCAGCTGAACCATAGGAGAAAATTTGAGATCCAGATGGCATGAAAATATCATCTTTAGCTAACAGTGTGATATTTCCACCGGGGTTGGAAAACGAGAAAGTAGAAAAATCGACCCCAGAAGCATCAACAAATTTAGGAGTGATAATTTTTCCTCTTGAGTCAATCACAATATCACCACCCCCGGAAGTACCAGCAAATGTCCCCAGCAGAGATTTAACGCTAATGTCACCCGATAAAACAAGATTGGGTTGATACTGATTGGTTAAAAAAACCAGTCCTCCCTGATTAATAATTTGATTGATGGTGATATTGGCACTACTAGGATTGCCATTTATGTTAGGAGTAGAAGAAAAAACAAATGAATTTCCTGTAATTCCTGGTGGGTTGAAAGCGTTAGTTCCGGCTCTAATATCAACAGTGGGTTTTACACTGCCATTAATAGGAACTTGCGTTACGCCATCAGCAAGCGTAACTGTTTCATTAATAAAATTAGTAGTATCGGGGCTAGTAATAGTTAAACTGTCAATTGTGACACTACCACCAGCAAAAATATGAATGGAAGCTCCTGTATAACTATTAAAACTCACATCTCCACTCGCCCGAATAATCGGATCATCAGTGTTTGCTAAATCTCCGCCATTACCATTCATTTGTTCGAGACGAAAATTCCCATTACTGAAAAATTGTGCGTTTCCACCAATAGAATTTGCTGAACGCAACAGCATATTTTCACCAGCAAAGAAGCCACTGGCGGGATGATTTAAGGCAAAGATGTCTATTTTATTGCCTTGGACTAATAGTTGTTTTCCAGCCGAGGCGATGAAAGGGTTATTGAAGCTATCTCGTATTTTGACAGTATCGCTAGCTTGCAAGGTTAAATTACTATCTGCTTGCAACTGTCCTTGTAAGTCAAGATTTTGCCCAACTAAAGTCAAGTCTTGCCCTACAGATAAGTTACCAGAGTTAGCAATAGCACTTTGAGGCGGTAACCAACTATCTAACCCCGGACGCTGGTTGATAGTTAGTAAAGGAGGCGCTTTTGGGTTTTGGGTACTAAATTTTTCACCGTTCTCTAATAACAGGCTGTTGCTAGTGCTGGCGAAAAAAGAACCGGAGATATCTAGGCGTGCATTTTGTCCGAAAATAATCCCATTAGGGTTAATCAAATATAGATTGGCACTACCTAAAACCCCCAACGTCCCGAAAATCTTAGAGGCTTGATTTCCCGTGACTCTTCCCAAAATATTCTCTATTCCAGCAGGATTGGCAAAATATACCCGTTGCAGATTACCAACATTGAAATCTTGGAAACTGTGAAACAGATTACTACCCCGAATCGCCCCACCATCAATGCGATCTATCAGACCATCTTGCTTTTGGACATTAGGAGTAACAATTGAGCGTTCAGATTCTAAACTGTTGTCAGGGATAATTTGTGCCAATACACCTGTAGTTAAGCCTAGCGTACAGGCGATCGCTCCACCGCTTACCAAAATTTCGATCGGCTTGTAGTGCACCATCTGTTAGTTGCTTCACTGTGGAAAATCGAGTTAAAAAATAAAATCGGCTATATTAACCGCAGTGACTCCTGTGAAAGTGATGCTACCACCATTCAAAGACGTCAGATCTAAATTTAGATTACAATTGTTCAGCGAAGCGAGCTTATCTTTAGCATTGATAACGCCATCACTATTACTGTCCAAAGTGCCTTTAGTTAGACTCAGTTGGCTGAGGTCGATTTGGTCTTGATATCTACAAAAGTCGCTAATGGCATCGTCACCAAAGTTAGCACCAAAAATGAACCGATCCTTGCCTTCGTTACCAGTTAACCAATCATTACCTCTACCACCAGTAATTAAATCATCACCGCAACCGCCACAAATCGTATCATTGCCATCGAAACCAGATAAAGTATCAACACAGTTTCCGCCTTTAATTACATCATCAAATCGAGTGCCAATAATCGTATCGCTGGCATTATCACTACCCCGCAAAGTAAAAGTTGGGATTGCATTAGAAACGCTCAGATTTTGTGTAGAGAAATCAAGGTTCGCCCCACTCTTATCAGATGCAAAAGTCACTTGTTTCACACTACTATCAATCGTAATACTGGAAACTAACCAATTATTTTTGTAACCGCCTAATTCTTGCAATCGGGTTTTAATCTTACCATCTCCATTAGAATCTTTAATGTTAATTTTGACTCCAGTAGGACTAGTAAAATTAAAAGAATCAAAGGCAGCTTGTAAGTCAGTAAATAATGATCCTTGGGACTTACTGTTACTACCAGTGAACACTACACCTGTATCTGTGACTGAGAGATTTACAAAATTCTTGATTTCTGGAGAAAATTGACCAACTTCAAAGCTCAGGTCTTCTGTCTGAGTACCATTATTGAAAGTAAATAAACCGTTAGCATAACGATCGCGACTATAAACTCCATCTTGAACAAAAGCAGCAAGCTTGTTGATGACTGCTTGTTCATCTTGAGTATTGGATAGATTTCCGTCAGCCCCCAAATTTACCCAAGTTGCTAAATCAGCTAAGTATTGGGGATCGTTACTTTTAATCCACGTTGCTAAAAATCCAGCAATACCAGTCTGACCTGGTTGTAAGAAATTCGATTGATTAAAGTAGGGATAGCCGAGACTTATAGAACCAGCATCAGGGTCGGGATTAAGGAAAAAAGAGGGGTTAGAAGTGTTAGGGTTCTTTAAATTCTCGACAGAATAAACTTGAAATGGCTGTCCGTTATTTAATGTCCCCTGAAGTTTGTAGGTAGAAACATCTAACCTAGCACTAGTAGTTATCGATCCTGCATTAAGAGTATTGCCGTTGACAGCAACAACTTCAGCATTATTCTGAATATTTAAAAAACCGAAATTTACCCTGTCTTGACTTACGTCTTTTTGTACATTGTAATGAAGAAAAAAAGTCCCGTTAAAAGGCGTTTCATAATATTCGGGCAGGGCTGTATTTATCTCACCTGTATCAGGATTAACCGTTCCTAATCTGCCTGACAAATTAATAGGCGTAATATAATCGGTACTGACTTTAGCATTGACGGTAATGGTTTTAGATTTACCAGGAGCAATGTTGTTAAATAAAACCTCAACTGTTTGCGCATTATTATCTGTGTCAATGCTTGTACCACCATCAAGATTAGAAAAACTGACAAAATCTAAACCTATAGGCAGCTTTTGTCTGAGATCGTCAACAATTTTCACTCCTTTAGCATTAGCAAAACCATTATTACTTATAGTAATCGTAAAGCTAACATTATCTCCAGGAAGTGCAATAAACTGATCTTTTATACCATCTCCGTTGTTATCAATGGCTTGTTTAAGATTGGTAAATGGTTGTTGATTAACGAGAGTAAATTTTGTGTCTAAAGCTAGCTTAATGACAGGTGCAAGCACACTTGTGTAGTCATCTTCAGTCGGTTTATGATTATTAACAACTGAATCTGGGTCTTTCTGATTAGCAGCAATAATTTCTGCAACATTAGTGTAAGCAGAAGCGCTGGCTGCATTAAGAACTGTACCCTTCAGGATTAACGTTGCATTACATCTTGATGCGATACAATCAACATTCCAAATACCAGTTTTGCTGTCATAACTCCCAACACTAGGTTGAGCACTGACAAAGCTAAAACCAGAAGGTAGTAAATCTTTTATTTTCACTCCTGTTGCATTGGCTGAACCGCTATTCTTCAATGTCAGTGTAAAAATAGCCTGATTGCCTACTAATAAGGAAGTATCAGATATCGTTTGACTAAGCGATAAATCGGCTAGTAAAGGTTTACACTTACCTTTCTCTCTACCTTTTGATGAAAAATCAAACTTTTGGGAACGATGAGATGAATCAGAAAATCTAGAATTTTGATTAGTCATAAAAACTATTGAGTGAGTCAGCGTCAATATTTCCCAGCCTGAGGCATGGGAATGAGAAAAAGTCTAGGGTGATACCCTTCACCCTTCAGTAATTAATCAAAAGTATCCTTGGAAATCGCATTTACATAGGCAAAAATCACCTACTCTGTGAGGTTGGTTCTGCTTTGCCGCACGTGGATTTGAAACCCGAAGTTTTTTGTTAGTCTGTGTAAGAAGCGAATTAAATTCGCTTCTTGTTTGCAAATATCCGCTTACTTGGATGTTAATAACAAGATTTTTCAGATATTCTCTAAAAAGTCTTATGAGATATCTCTAGAAATCTTTGGAAACAAAATACACAAAATTAGTATTTTTTAAGATAAAAATACTAAAAAAATGGTTATATACAAGGCTCTATATGAAGTGTTCAATTCATAATAGGCACACAAAAAATACTCTTTTTAGTTATTAAAGCACAATGTAATGAAATTATAAATATCTAGGTAATATCTTTAAAAAGACTGTTTAAGAGGGTGTCCTATAAATAAATTGTTAAGTAGTTAGTTCTTGAAGCACAAATATGTATGCCAAATCATTTATCTATCGAAATCACTTCTAAGACTGATGTAGTAAGGAGTAAGTGTAAAATCAATTTTACTGAGTTGCTGACTCTCTTATTCACTTTAGGGAGAGAAAAATGATATTCTTATTGAAAACTTCATATTTACTAAAGTAGTGCTGAGTCATCAAAGTTCATAGCAGCAGAAGCCGTTACTATAACTTATTGCTGAGTCTGGTAACTTTAGACTATGTACTCAACACTATTGAACGCACACCAGTTTCCTTCTCTACATCCTTTAATTATTTGTTGTCATTTCATTTATGAAACAAAGAATATTTAAAGCATAAGAGAAAAAGTAGTGACAGGATGCCAACATTAGCTTTTTTCTAAATTTAAACTAGTAGCATAAGTTAAGACTTCTCAATTCAAAGTTGATGGAGTGGTAGTATCGACTGCTAATGTTTTGGGCACATCGGATACAGCAGAGCGAATTACATTAATAAAGTTATGGGCGTAACGTTGCGTTGAAAAATCAAGGGCGCGTTGTCGTGCTGCTACTCCGATAGTATGGGTTAATTGTGGATCTTCAAGATAGCGGAGAATGGCGATCGCTAATGCATCTGCATCACCGTAAGGTGTTAGTAGGCCATTGACATCATCTGTAATAATTTCCGTTGGACCGCCAGCATTACCAGCAATCACAGGTTTACCAAGTGCCATCGCCTCGATAATCACAATACCAAATGGCTCTTTGTCGGAAGCGTGTACAAAGATATCCATCGCCTGCATCCACTCAGGAACGTTGCGCTGTAATCCAACCATGAACACGCGATCGCTCAAACCCAAAGCCGCTATTTGTGTTTTTAAAAAGTCCTCATAATCAGGTTCTAAATCATGCTTACCGCCAACGACTACACAGTGAGCATCAGGATATTTCTGCAAAATTTGCGGCATTGCATCTACTAAAACATGCATTCCCTTCCATCTTTGCAAACGCCCGACAATGCCGATTAAAGGCCCGTGGATCGGTAAGCCCAACTTGATCCGCGCTTCCATTGGAGATGGTAGAACAGTAGGCTCGAAGCGGTCTAAAGCTACACCAGGATATACCAGAGGTGTTGGTCTATGAGGCCAAATCTTTGCCTGCGCTTCCTGACCATCTTGAGAGAGAGTTACTATCGCACGAGCAGGTAATAAAGTCGCCAGTCTTACCAACCAAGACTTACCATCAGGTACTTCTAGTTGATACCACACAGCAGGTAATCCTGCTGCGATCGCGGCCATTCCTCCATAGATATGAGTGATCCACATCCAGTTGGCGATCGCATCTGCACGTTCGCGTCTGGCGATCAAAGCTATCTGAAAAACCGTATTAATCAAACGGTGAATTTGACGCAGGCGACCACTTGCAATCACTCTTGTATTAATACCGAGCGACCTTACTTGTTCTACCATTGGGCCGTCTTCTAAAAATATCGCCAACCATTCGATACCCGCTTGTCGTCCCTGTTGCATTAAATCCCAAAACATCATTTCACCGCCACCTTTTTGTTCAGCCAGCGGCATAATAGCAATAACTTTCATAATGTTGACCTTAATTTAAATGAAATAGATTGTCATAAATTGCGAGGAACACTCGCCCTTATAAAGTTCACGATGACCGAATTTTAGATTTTAAATTTCGGATTAAAGCTTCAAACTTTAAAACTGTTTGAAATAACTAAATTTATTGGTGACACAAATCCAAAATCTCCAATTCTTTATTC
Source organism: Nostoc sp. 106C (assembly GCF_002154725.1). Classification (GTDB taxonomy): domain Bacteria; phylum Cyanobacteriota; class Cyanobacteriia; order Cyanobacteriales; family Nostocaceae; genus Aulosira. The sequence continues at coordinate 57,419 of NZ_MTAW01000106.1, forward strand.
AAGAAGGAACATTGATTCATGGAGTCAATCTAAAATCCAAAATCCAAAATTCTTTAACTACTTAGTTCCTTGATGCTGATAATATTTATGTGCTGCCATAGCCATAGCAAAAAATCCCCAAAGAATCATGCCTGCAACACTCAACATCCCGCTACCAATAATTAGTTGAGAACAAGCACTGATCCCAATCGCACGGGAAGCACTTACAAAGCTATCAAAACGACCTTCACTATACTTACTGACATTAACAATCAACAAAATCAAACCGCCTAAATAAGGGATAGCGCCAAACCAGCCCAAGGTGAAAAACATATCTAAAACGCCACTGTCAATGACAAATACTTCAATTTGTCCTGTTTTTTCATTTACCTTCCAAATATTTCCTAAACCGTTACCTAGCCCATTAGAAAGAGCAACACTGAGATTTCTGTCATAACTTCCCGATCTATCTTTAAAGCTACTGTCTTTTTCTAGATTAGAAAAAGTTTCAAAACGAGTAGCCACAACTTTAGAAATAGGTTCGATAGTTATTAAGGGTACAACACAAAGTGCCATTACCAAAATAATGGTAATTAGACGTATTTGAATTCTAGCTTTGACTGAACCTAAAATGATAATTACTCCTAATAACCAGCCACCCCAATTAGTCCGGGCTTGTGCTAATAAGAATGATAAATAACCAACAGCTGAAGCAGGAAAAATTAAAAATCCAGTTCTGGTAAATAACAACAATAAACCAGCTTGCATCACAGAGCCAAAAGGCCCGACTGAGTGCAACGTACTCCAAACACGCATCCCAAACGGTACAGGATCTCCAGAACTGCTAAACATTTTTGACTCTATCAGCCAGTATCTGTCCCACTCTGGAGCTACTACAAATTGATAAACACCGTAAGCTCCAAGAATTAACACGCACCAAAGAAATGTGCGCTGAATATGATCGCGATAGCTAGGATAATCTCGCCAATTTGTGAATAAATGAAAAGCAAAAATAATCGGACTGAGCCAATCTAAAAGACCTCGTGCTACAGGAACAGGCGCATTATAAATTAGACCAACTAAAAAACCATAAAATACTCCAATAAAAGCTAAAAGAAAAGGTAAACCTCCTTGGCGTAGGGTACTAGGAAGGTAGCGTAAGAAGGTTCCTATAGTCACAAACACTACTAAATAGGGTGTAATCAGTATCTGGCGGGTTGCATCCCAGCCGACTCGGTAGTCTATTAAGCGAGAAACTAAGGGTGTGAGAAACCAAATCCACCAGGTAAACCCGATGTAGAGAATTGGATGGCGTAAATAGAGAAATAAACCTACTAGTAAAGCTGTTGCTGGAAAAACTAGGCGCAAAATTGCAGCTGCACCAGCAAAATAGCAAACTATTGTTAATAGTATGAAACCCAATATTACCATCCAAGCCTGTGCTGCTCGATCCTGGGGAGAAAAGTTTTGTTGTAAAACACTATTGAAGAGTATCTGCTTAGAAGTCATTCAATTTTAGATTTTGGATTTTTGATTATAGAAATTATTCTTTGCGCCTCTGCGTGAAATTCTTTTAAGCTTGTTGAATACACGAAAGAATTATGGAACCACAGATGAACACAGATGAATTGTAGTGAATTTTTAATTTTGACTTTTGAATTGCCGATGTGTTTGCCATCCCTGCCAACGACCGCGCAAAGATGCCCAGCATTTTTTACCTGCCAATTGACCTTGACTAGGCAAAAGTCTCAGCCATTGCACTAAGCCTAAGCTATCCCTTGTGCCTACTAATATTGCCCATAATAAAAAGACCACACGGCGTAAAAGCGGCAAATATTCTAATAAAACTAAAGTTTCATTATGAACTAAGTTAATAAAGGCAATTTCATTAAAATTATTGCGCTGGTCTTCATCAAAACGTTGTGCTGGGTAGTGATCTACTGCCACTTGTGGATCGTAAATTAGCTTCCAACCAGCCTGCTTTAACGCTAGGGTAAATGCCATTTCAAAATGTACTTGTGCCCCTGTACCGCGCATCCGTTCATCAAAACGCAATTGTGCGATTGCTTCTTGGCGAAAACTCATGTTCACGCCTTTGAGAACATCGACTTCACGAGGTTCTCCCACTCCTAGATGATGGTTACCTATCACCCGTCCAAACCATTGCAATTTACCAACTATCTGCCGGGAGTCATCTATTACCTTGTTTCCTTGATGTACCCAATCACGCCCACCAACACCACCAATGCGGCTATCTGAGATAAAATGAGCGTTGATTTTCTCTAACCAATCAGGATGGGGGGCTGCATCATCATCTGTAATGGAAACAATGTCTCCTTCTACTGCGGTTAGTCCGGCGTTGAGGGCTGCTACTACCCCAGGTTTGGTAACTTTGATGGTGTGCAGAGGTAGGTTGTGCGGTGGCGATTGGGCGAGGAATTCCCAAGTTTGAGCATCTGTATCGCGGACAACTACTATTACTTGATCGACTGGTTTAGTTTGCGCCTGTAGTGCTAAAAGGCAGCGAGATAGATCTAGAGGACGGCGATAGGTGGGGATGAGAACAGTGTTCTTCATTCTTGATTAACTCCTCAAATAGATCTACATAGGTTTGTGCCATCGTAGTCCAGCTATGTTGTTCAGCGACAGAACGAGCTGCTTTTCCCATTTGCTGCAACAAAGTGTCATCGTCTACTAAAGACAACAAGGCTGCTACTAAAGCATCGATATCATCTGAATCGGACAAAACTACCCCGCATTCTGGTGTCACCAATTCTGCACCCCCAGTGGCGGTGGCGGTAATGACAGGTAAACCAGAGGCGAGGGCTTCTAATAATACGAGGGTGCAAGCCTCATAACGGGAAGGAAATACAAATAAATCTGCAACCCGCATAATTGCGGCGATATCACGTCGATACCCTAAAAAATGCACTCGCTCACTTAACCCCAGAGAGGCTGTCAATTGAGGGAAGGGGCTACCCTCTGTGTTACCAACCACCGCTAAATGTAAATCGGGAACTTTTGCTAAGGCGTATAGTACTGTATCTAAGTTCTTTCTGGCGGTGCGAATATCGCCAGCAAACAGAGCTAGAGGAACATTTTCTGGTAAACCCCATGTTTGGCGGTCGTCTACACCAGGAGTAAATTCTTCTAAATCTACACCGTTGACAATTACCTGAATTCGAGAACGCGGTACGCCAATATTGACTAATTCCTGAGCTACTTTCTCAGATACGGCGATGACTACTTTCGCTTTTTGAAAAGCCTGTTTCTCCCAGTGAGCATTCAACGCAGTGTAAAGCCACTGATAAAATCCGTAAGCATCCCGACGAGTGCGGGAAATATGCACAGGCGATCGCAGCCAAGAACTGTGGACAAAATGTACAGCATTCACATCTGCTGATGTGTTGGTAATCGCGCCATTGACTTTGACTAAATCAATATCAGCGCGATTTTTTTGCAACCAATCTGCACTTTTTTTTGCAAATACGAAATTCCGAATAAATTCTGTAGGAAACTTTTGGACTGGAATCTCAATCCAGTTAACTTGGCTATTCTCTTTTAATTCAGGTGCTACTTCGCTTGCTAATAATGTGAGGTGATGACCACGACGGATTATTTCCTTGGCTACCTCATAATTGACTCGTCCTTGACCATCACCTTTTTTAACTGTGTGGGTAACAATGCAAAGTTTCACACACCACCTCCTTAATAAATTAGTTAATTAGTAGGCTTCTAATAAGTATCCAAGATAAAGATATTTGGAACCACAAATAAACATAGATAAACACAGATAATTTATTAGTGTAAACTTGTGTATTTCTATGATTTTTTCTCATAAAACAAAATTTTGTACGAGGCTTAATTCTAGAATTTAGCTCATTCTAGTAATTGCTTGACTAAGATTCAAATAATGAAACTGAGAGTCAGAGCAGCTAGAGTCCGCAAATTAAATTTCTGTTTGCTCAGTGCTTGCCAAAGATAAGGACGTGCTGCATCTGTCTGTTTATTTCGTATTAATCCAATCCCCAAAGTTGTATTAGCTTCTAACCATTTATTTTGAAAGTATGGCTTAAATTCTTGAAGTTTAGGATCTGCCATCAAGATTTGATAACAAAATAATTCGCTTTTAGCTTTACGAATTTTTGCTTGAACATCTTGAGAGCCACTGAGCATTGTATCAGTTTGCTCATGGGCACGATATCGCGTCAATCTTTCTGGAGAATAGTAAGCTGCATAACCAGATATACAGCAAAGATAGGTTAAATATAAATCCCACATTCCACCAGCTTCTGAAGGAATATTATCCCAATCCAAAAGATTATTGCGAATTACACAAGCTGCGGCTGTGGGTATACTTTTATCTACTAACCCAATCTTAGCGAAAGATTTATAAACACCTTTTACTAGTTTGTGACGCTTGAAACCTCGTGTATTTTCTTCTGTACCAGAATAATTAATATTGCCTTGAGCGTCTATTATATATTGGTCACAAAAAGCGATAATCAGTTCGGGATTTTCTTCTAATGGTGGTACAAGCTTGGCTAAAAAGTTTTCGTTCCACACATCATCATCATGCAAGCTAGCAACATATTTACCCCGCGCCATTTTAAAACCATGCATCTGATTAGCAATCATCCCTATATTTTGCGGATGTCGCCAAAATTGGATACGTGAATCTCCAAAAGATTCGACAATCGGTAGGGGATTTTCGGGACTACAATTATCAGAAACAATAATTTCAATATTTTGATAAGTCTGTTTAACCGCGCTGGCGATCGCTTGCTTAAGATACTCTGGTCGATTATAGGTAGGAATAATCACACTGACCAGAGGTTGTACTACTTCAGAGGTGCTAGACATAAGTTTAAGACATTAAATTTTCATGTCTGTAAATAGAATGGGTTGTCAAGATATCTGTCATTTGTCATTGGTCAATAGTCAATAGTTATTGGTCATTTCTCCCTTGTCCCATTTCTCCCCACACTCCCCATATCTCCCTTGTCCCTACTCTGCTTGGCCAATTTGGTACTGTGTCTGGTGATATCTCCACAGCTTGCCTTGACGAGCGAGTAATTCTTGATATTTGCCTTGTTCTACGATCCGCCCCTTTTCAATTACTACAACCTTATCTGCTTGAGCAATAGTTGAAAGACGGTGAGCAATAACAATCACTGTTCGTCCTACAGCAAAATTCTCTAAAACCTCTTGAATTGACTGCTGTGTGATTGCATCTAAAGCACTAGTGGCTTCATCTAAAATCAAAATTTCTGGTTTGCGCACCAAAGCACGCGCGATCGCAATTCGTTGTTGCTGTCCACCAGATAATTGAATGCCGTTAGCACCCAAAATTGTATTAAAACCCCCAGGCAATTTTTCGATAAATTCTAGTGCATTCGCTTGGCGGGCTGCTTCGTAAATTTCTGCTTCAGTGGCTTCAGGAGTACCGTAAGCAATATTATTCCGAATAGAGGTGTTGAAAATAAATGTCTTCTGACTAACTACAGCCATTTTGCGACGTAGCGAGTCAATGTCAAAATGGCACAAATCAACTCCATCTAAAAGAATTTGCCCTTCTACAGGATCGTGAAATCTGGGAATCAAATCAGCAAGTGTACTTTTACCGCCACCAGTTTCTCCTACTAGAGCGATCATTTTTCCCTGCTCCATACTCAGGGTAATATTGTGTAGCACTAGACTGCCAGGTTCATAGCCAAAATCTACAGATACTATATCAATTCCTTGTTGCAATCCAGGGAACCGGACTTTGCCATTATGGAAGTAATCTTTATCCTCAGTTCTTAATAACTGTTTGATATTTTCTACTGCTCCGGCTTGGGTACTTAAAAAGGCGATAACTCCATTTAAATCTTGAATCATCGGCACCAAACGAAACAGTACAAAGAAGAATGTCAACAATGAGGCAATCTTCATTAAGCCAGTTGTCAGCGCCACAATAATCATCGCTACAAGAATTACTGTGGAGATACTTTCAGCAATTGGCCTGACTATTAAAGACAACCAATAAACATTTTTCCAAGCATTAACTACATTATGGCTCGCTTGATAATACAGTTTTCGTTCAAAATCTATCGTAGAAAATGCATGAATTGTGCGGATGCCATCAATAAACTCTAGCGACCTAGAAGTAAAATTGTCGTTCGCTTTGGTGACAGCAAAACTGCGCTCACGAATATGTTTATTGAGAGTTGTCAGCCCTACAGCTAAAAAACTAAACAGTAAAATTGAAATTATTGAAAGCTGCCAAGAGAGGACAAATAAGGATAGAGAGTAGACTGCAATTGTTAAAGTTCTTGTGATCACAAAAGCCATCCCTCCAAAAATCTGCCTAATCCTCTCCATCTCACTAGTGAGGCTATTAATTATTTCACCTGAGTTTTTCTTGGCAAAATATTTTAGACTTTGAGCCTGTAGTTGTTCAAATATCTGTTTACGAAGATGATCTACTAAATTAATTTCGCTAAACTGAATACAAATTTGTGCTAAGTAGTTAAATCCTGCACGTATACAAGTTATAATTACAATTAATGTAGATACTCGAAATAATCTCTCATTAGCTGAACGGTTAATACCTAAAATAATAATATCAAACCATTCAATTCCGGTTTTTACTGGTTCAGCATCGGGAGTAGTCAGGCTTTGGAGAAATGCCAATAAAAACCCAAGCCCAAATCCCTCAAAGGTAACAGCAAAGAGGGATAAAACTATCGCTAAAATTGCAATACGAGGAAACTTTTTAAACTCTCGTAATATTAAGTAGTTATTTTGCCAAAAACTACTAGCTTGTAGAAATCTCCAAGTTGTTCGAGTGAGCTTGAAATACATAAAATGAGTTACAAGAGTCTTTCAATAAAACAAAGTCCAATCAAATTACACTGGAAAAGTGTCTTAAATTGGATGGCGATAGATGAAGCGACCAATAGCAGATCCACAAAGGATGGCAAATTGTTGTTGGAAAAATTTGGCTGAAGAATACAGTTGAATTGGTGTTTGACTGTGCCGCCAAAACAATTTATCTGTAATGGTAGGACGGCTACCTTCAAGAGCACTCATAATTAGTTTCTTGCGCCAGGGCTTAACGCTGGGTACGGTTGCATGAGACATAATCGTGCCACCAGGGACAAAATCCATACCATCAGGCCCCACCGTACTCAAGGGATGAGTAGACACCATGAGCGCTAAGTTAAGGTAAGTCTGATCTCCATAGAGATAGGGGTAATCATGAAAACTGTTCTGGGCATACAGATCGTCGAAATCTGAGTATCCTGCCATCTCACCTAGTTCTATAAGCTTTTGCCAAAGTAAAAGAATAGACTTGCAATTTTTATTCACACCAATAAAGCCACTATTAAAGTGGTAATCTAATTGGCGATCGCAAACTAAGCCGTTACTTTCTGCAAATTCCTTCCAAGCCAAGCGTCGAGGATGATTAGCTGGTACCTGATACCACGAGTCCCCACACAGCGCAATTCCCCGATTCACCCACTTCTCGTAAAAATCCCAGCTACACTTATTGACAATATCAGGGTCAAAGTAAAATAGCGCATCCACATCTGGGCAGTAACTTTCCCATAATAGGGACATAAAATCAGGCTTGTAAAAACCTAGATGCTTTCGGGTATTGAGTTTCACAAACCGAATTGCACAATCCTCAGCTATAGAAAACTCTTGATAGCCTTTGCCATCTTTTAAAGACTTAGCCCAAGGTGGTAATTCCCCACGATATCCTGCCCAAAACACACCACGAAAACCGTGATGATATAAAGAATTTGCCAAAACTCCCACACCATAGTGGTAGTCTTTTTCAAACACAGTACAGATAGCCGTATTCATAGTCCTAGCGATCGCGTTAAATTAAATAAGTTTTTAGCGCTCTTCTTTGCGCCTTTGCGCCTCTGCGCGAAATAAAAGCAAGATGACAGCCTCCTCCTGCCTTCTTTTCTAAGATCCAGCAGGCTTAAATGTAGCTTCTACCTGCCATGAACCGATAATTTCTGGGACTGAGAGGCCGTTCTCTGAACTTAAGCGCACCAGATCTTCTAAAGTCCAACAATGCGATCGCACTAATCTCCTGTCACCTTGCACTACATTCAATAACTGTGGGAAATTGTGTAGATTATATTTACCCATCCAACGCCCTAGAGGTGTAATGTTGTGCTCCTCAGTTGTGCGAAACTTGATTGCTCGAAACAGTTTACCGCGTTCTCCAACCTGCCACTCATAGGAGAAAAGTGAACCAGGCGAATCAACCTGCATCAGCAAAACCAGCCCCAGCATAACTGGACTTATCAACAGTAGCAACACTAAAGCAACAATCCAATCAATTACTCGCTGCAACTGTTTGCTAAAAGTGTTAGCTTGTTTTAGCCGCTGATTGCCAGAGGGTAAGCGTAGAAATATTGGCTTATTAGCTTGTTCGCAGGCCTCAGCCCAAAATCTCAGCCAAGCCTCATCCAGCTTTGAATCTATGCTCACCAATTTGATTGGGGAATGTTTTAAACAGTCTACTAACAATTCTTCGTTATATAGAGAAGGCAAATATGGCTGTTTTACTTGTCCGGGAGACTTCACCAACAGCTGATCTCGTCGCCACAAAAGTTTGCAGTATGGGGAGCGATGATCTTGGTCTTGCTCAGGTAGCGTGTAGTGATTCTGTAGAATCGGAATTATTGACGTAGTCATAGGTCTTGAGAATTTGTAGAGTAGTAGATTCTTGACCTGATATCAAAGGCTATCTCCGCCAAAAGCGCTAATCTAAATTATTTGTAGAAACATCTTGCAATGGCAAACTTAGTGAGGCGATCGCACATTTTAGATGTACAAAAAGCCATGATACTCAGTAGCTACGCAGAATATAGATATCACTAGCGAGGTTGGAGACAAGGGTAATTAAATCTGTGTAGAAAACATCTACCCTATCACTCCATATTTATTTATACTCAGCAGCTTCACGTTTTGATAAATCTGTCAAAATCAATCGACGCTTATCTTTTGGCTTTTGTGAAGGAGGTTTGATATCTAGAATATAAGAGACTTTAGAAATAAATCTTGGTCAGAGAAATTCTTTATTTAGTCTTTAAAGAGTACTTGATTTTCCCTGGCAATTATTAAGTTATCGTAAACTCGCTTTTCCACCGACACCCGCGCCTGGACTCACCGTAGAATGGTGCTGTCATTGCCCAAATCTCCCGCTTCGTTGTTATCTAGCCTTGGAATCAATTCCAAGGCTAATAGCTCAAGTCTACGGAAGTAGACTAATACCAATTTGAAAAATGATTGCGACAGATGGAAATCTAAAATCCAAAATGGTATAAGTTGCATATTTCAGTCCACTTAACGCTCTTTAATCACTCTCGTGAGATAAAAATCTACAACCCTTATTATGCCGAACTTTTATAAATTTAGGCGTAGGTTGGGTTGAGGAACGAAACCCAACATCCTTAAACCTTGATCTAGTTGGGTTTCACTGCGTTCAAACGCCACTTCACTCAAGTCGGGAAACCCGCCCACGTGAGTGGCTCCCCAACCTACTAGCGCGGCAAGTCTAAAATGTTGGGTTGAATCATCAGAGACTATTTTTATTGTTTGGGATTTTCTAGATTTTTTGAACCCAACGTTTTACGGTTGACGCGCTACTACATTTATTTTCTCTCCCCAAAGTGACGGAAGAGCGTTAAGTGGAGTTGGGCTATTAGCCCAGAACTTCAGTTCTGGGCGGAATGACGGTCAGTGCGATATCACTGTTACAAAAATTTGGGTAATCACAAGGACTGAGCCTGAGGGCTGTTCTATTTTTCTACAGCTTGTTGCAATGCAAACGTTTGTGACTTTGCATAGGGTACATATGTGCTGTGGGAGCTTGATACCCCATTGGCTACCACCCCAATCAAATTTAACTTGCTCAACATCGCTGTAGCTTGGGCAATTTGGCTACGAGTTACCCTTCCAATGCTTGCCACCATAACTACACTGCGGCAAGATGAGGCTGTTAGCATGGCATCTACTAAGCCAAGAACTGGAGAAGCATCCACGAGTATCAGATCGTAATTCTCTTCAAATGTTGCCATCAATTGCATCATGCGTGGGGAACTTAAGAGATTAGCTGCATCAGCAGGGATTGGTCCAGCAGTCAAAATATCGATGTAAGACGAGCCTGAGTACTGAATACTGATTTGATTCGGTAGGCTGCCTTCATTTGTTAGTAGAGTTGAGAGTCCCTGATCGTTAGGAAGATTTAGCTGATTATGGAGACTGGGAGCGCGTAAGTTGGCATCAATCAGTAGTACCTTTTTGTGTAACCGAGCAGCACTCATTGCTAAACCTAATGCCAAACCTGACTTACCCTCATCGGGTAAAGCTGAGGTGATCATCAAAGATTTCAAATTGGTAACAGAATTTAGTAGCTCAATATTTTTATAAATCAGATCTAGCGATTCCCAACGTGGTGGGGATTGCAATACCTGGATTGTCCCAGGAGCAGAAACTTCTGGCTTACCAAAAGGCAACTTAATTGTTGATTCTCTGGGTTTGGCAGGCGGTAACTTGGGAGTTATTCCCAACAATGGTAGAGCGACATGCTTTTCTAATTCCGCAGTGGTATGAACAGCATCATCAGATGCTTCTCGCATAAAGACAGCAATACCTCCCAACATTAACCCAACCACTGCACCCAACAAAAGATTCTGCTGGAGATTGGGACCCATTTGCAAACCTTTTTGAGGTTCTTCAACAACCTCCCAGTTAAATCCGCCTTTAGAAAGTTCTTGGCGCAACTGCTGTTCTGCTCTCAACAGTTGTTCCAATCTTTCACGGCTAAATTGTAACTGCGGTAATATGCGATTGTAATAAGCCAGCAAAGGCGGGAAGCGTTTGAGTTCAAACCGCAAGTCGTTCTCTTTTTGAGCCAAAGTTTGATCGCGAGCAGCTAATGCAACTATATTTGTCTGTGTTTCTACTAACTGACCAGCAAGGTTGAGGTCAATTTGGCCGAGTTGTCCTTGTTCTAGAAGATTTTCTCCAGCAACTGCACCAGCAGGTAGCCCACCTAAAGTTCTGCTAACTTCTTGTTGTAATAATTCCTTCTGTCCCTGAAGTTGTTCTTGCAACTTTTGCACGTTAGGAGTTTCGTCTGTAAAGCGCAAGCGTTCTTGGGATAGAGCTAGCTCCGTTTTTTGAATTTCGTTGAGTAAACCTTGATAGCGAGTAGATTGGCTCAGGCGAGAAGAAACGAGGGCATTCTGTGGAGAACGATTAAGTTGTTCTTGCAAAGATCGTTGACGAGCTAAAGCTTCTTCATATTGAGAACGAGTAGCGCGTCGTTCTTCTTGAAGTTTGTTTAAATTGTCTTCTAGTGCTTTTGCCTGTGTTTCAGGATCGATTAAATTCTGATTTCTGCGAAATCTTTGGAGATTAGTTTCAGAAGCATTCACTTCATCACTTGCCTTCTTTAACTGATCTCTAATAACTTGCAGACCTTTTTGTAAGCGTGAATCCTGTTGCTGCTTGTTATATTCCACATACACTTGGCGAATGGCAGCCAGAACTTTTTGCGTTTTGTCTGGGTCTTTACTGGTATATTCAACTTGGAAAATTTTAGTCAAGACATTATCTTCTTTTGTCTTGATTTGATTTAAAACTAAAGAACTTTTAATCTCAGCTACAGTTATGTCTGGATAGTCTTGCTGAAGTTTATCAACTGCTTTTTGCAAAAGTCCAGAACTCTGCATCACATTAAGCTGAGTCGCTGTGTCTATTTCAATGCTAGGTTCGGTAAATTGATTTTCTGTTGCTCCTGTTCCTGGTTTAACTTGATAGTTGGGTTCTATTAACAACTGCATTGAACTTTTGTAGGTAGGCTTTGTTTTTGTAGTGATCAAACCCGCAAAAGTTAGAGAAGTCAAAAATACAAGTAAAAACCAAGGAAATCTGCGTACAAGTACGGCAAACATCTGTCCGTAACCCACTTCATTGTCGGGAGCCGGATTGAGGCTGGGATTTAGACTAGCTTGAACCACGTTTATTATCCTTCTCCTAAGAAATTACCGAAACAGTTCTGAGTAATGAGTGCTGAGTGTTGAGTAATATGATGTCCGGTAAATTACCGTTAATATGTCATTGCGAAGTTATAGGGTTTTACTCGTTACTCATAACTCTCTAATCAGCACTACTGAATTGATTGATGCATTCTCCAAGCTTGGTCAATAATTTGCTCGACTTTACTAAAGAATGCGGTTTCTGAAAAATTTGTCACTGCATGATTACGGATATTTTGATAATCCCAAGTTATTTGTCCAGCTTCAAATAATGCAGCTTGTAAGGATTCGGGTGTTTGTCTTTTAAAAAATACTCCTGTTTCTCTAGGTACTTGAGTATCTAATACACCACCTGCTCCATAGGCAATGACTGGAGTACCACTAGCATTAGCTTCTACTGGAACTAGGCCGTAATCTTCTAGGGCTGCAACAATGACAGACTTAGCTTTAGAAAACAAGTCTTTACGTTGGCGATCGCTTACATGTCCTAAGAATTCAATATTATCTAATGCTTTGGATTTTAAGCGTTCTTGTTCTGGACCATCGCCTGATATTAATAATCGCCAACCCAGCCAATTAAAAGCTTCAATTATTATATCCAAACGTTTATAACTGATCATCCTAGCTGATGCCAGATAATATTCATCTTTGCTATCAGAAAAAACAAACTTACTGGTATCAATAGGGTAGTTGACAACAATTGCTTTCTTGTTGTAAATATCTTGAATGCGGCGAGAAACAATGCTGGAATTAGCAATATAAAGGTCTGGTTCCTGCGCGTATTGCAGGTCTACATCTCTCATTAATTGGAAGACTTTCTCAATTAATGGTGCAAAATATCGATAATCTCCATATTCCCGTAAATAAGTTTCTGTATCCCATAAGAAACGAGTGACATTATGACAAAAGCAAATGTGAAGTGCATCTGGATGTTTTCTTACTGCTTTAGCAAAACTAGTGCTACTACTAATGATTAGATCGTAGCCTTGTAAATTTAAAGCCCGAAAAGCGGGAAAATATAAGGGAGCTATCAATCGAAAATATCTGACTGCACCCGGAATTTTTTGTAAGAAAGTTGTATTAACTATCCGCTCACCCAAATCAATTGTTTTTTGATGATTATACAAAGAAGTATAAATATCGGCTTCTGGGTAGCGCTTACAAAGCAATTCAAATACGCGCTCTGCTCCACCGCGCTGGGTTAAGTAATCATGGACTAGAGCAATTTTCATAAGTTAAATTTCAAGTTCCTCTAAAGTTTGGTTGAATACTTCCCAGCAAGTTACTAGTAAAAACTTTAGTGTTTAGGAGTATAATCAGGACGATTTTTGAGCTTTTGGCTCTGTCGAATATTCCCCTACTCTGCGCAAAAAGAGGGGGAAGTTTTCTATATTAGATTCGTTTTGTTTTTGTGGGGATTACCCTAAATATTCGTTGTACTAAAAAATGGGTTTGAAAAGTACGTAGTAAGGACTTTAGTCCTTACTACAAACTTAATTTAGCCAATAGCAACTAGAGCTTTTTCTGTAGCGAAATAAGCGTTTTGCTCGGCTCGTAGTTGATCGCAAAGTCTGCCTGCGGGTAATTCTACATCATCGTAAGTTAGCACCTGATCCTTGGGAACATCGCGTTTGAGGCGACATCCTTCAGCTAATCCCATTGGTAGGAGGTTTTGCTGTTGAGCGATCGCAGAATTTTCACATTGACCGTATGTCATGTAGTGGCCAATACCATCCAAGGTTTCCCCGGCTTGCAAGTCAATTTTGGCAGTGGTGACTACATCTACTACTGGGCCTGCTAAGGGAGACATCACCGCATCTTGGAAGAGAACAGCACGAGCTACCGATAGCGGAACTTCAAAATGACACAGGTGATAGGGGGTGTAGAAGCTGTAAAGTGGCCCTTCACCTAGTTTGTATAAGTTGAGGTAGTGTTGTTGTTTGGGGTCTTCGTGAGTTGCAAAGACAAACACACCAGGCCCTGGTTTTGCGCCTACTACATAATCGACAATCCCGCCTAGTTGCTTAAGCTGTTCAACGTCATACATATTGGTCATCTCATCCACATGACCGCTGAAGTCATATCCCAGCATTCCCCGTTTAGCAACTTTCATTCCTGTGGCGTTTGCAACGATCGCCTGTTCAAAGGAAATTTTACTACCGTCAGCAAAGCTAGTTACCATGTGGGCTTTCTGACCCCAACGCTTGGCAAATGCTTCTTGGGTGGTGGGATTGCGATAAGGGTCTTGAAGTCCCTTAATGTTACCGCACAATAGTGGAGTCAGACCAATGCTTTTGACAAAACGGTAGAGGTTCATTTCTACCCCAGGCTGATCGCCGTCGCAAGCGCTAAGAATCACCCCTGCTTTGTCAGCATATACCTTGAGGATAGGGCCAATTGTGCCGTCGAGTTCGGCATTCATCATAATTACATGCTTGTGATGAGCGATCGCACTCATCACAATATGCGCGCCAAATTCCACCGCGCCTGTGACTTCGATTAAGGCTTCGATACCCTCAGCATGGCAGAGTAATTCCGCATCTTCTGTGACTGCATATTTACCCTGAGCGATCGCATCTTCGATTTCAGTAATATTTGCAACAATCTGAATATCTGCAATCCCTGCTTCTATATAAGCTTGCTTGGCAGCATCAATTTGGCGGTTGGAGATAGCAACTAACTCCATTCCGGGGACTGAGTTAATAATTTGATTTGCAATTCCTCGACCCATAAATCCTGCACCAATCATTCCTACTTTGATGGGTCTACCTAAGGCTGCGCGGGCTTGCAAAGCGCGATCAATAATAATCATGAGTTTTTAATTCCTTTATTAATTTTATGTCTTCTGTTGTGAGCGATCGCTGTTTAATAATTACTGTTTTGGCAAATGATTAATGACCAAGCACAGAGTTAACGAAAAATCTCACAACTCCCATCGGATTTTTATAAACTCGCACTCCCAACTGGCATCATGCTTAATAGGGGCCAATTTAAATCTTTCTCCGAAATTTCGGCAACTTCTAAAGGCCATTCAATGTTGAAAAATGGGTCATCATAACGTAGACCACGCTCATAACCCGGTGTGTAAAATTCACCAACTTGATAGACAACCTCAGCGTCATCTGTCAGCGCTTGATAGCCATGAGCAAACATTTCTGGAACATACAAGGCGCGGTGATTGCCTGCGGTTAGTTCCACACCAATATGTGATAAGAAGGTGGGAGACTCAGGACGCATATCAATAATCACGTCATAAATAGCGCCTTTCGTACAGCGAATTAATTTTGTTTCTGCTGCTGGAGAAAGTTGATAATGCATCCCCCGTAGTGTACCTTTTTTGTAATTGAAAGACACATTACACTGGGCGACTTTTGGCCTTAAACCGTGTGTCATAAATTCTTGAGCGCAAAAACTCCGGGCAAAAAAACCACGGCTATCTTGCTTTTTTTCTAATTCAATGATGAATGCGTCTTTCAGTTCGGTTTGGATGAAATTCATATACAACCTCAGAAGTAATTTTTATGTCAGCAGGAACTAGCTATTTTCTGATAGTTAGCTATGGGTTTGAACGAGATCTGGTGACGAGCTAAACTCTGGCTTGGGATAAGTATCATCCCAATATTGGGTACAAAGTTCTGGTCGTTCTGGAGGATTAGCGGTGTAACAGAAGAATAGAGTTACTCGTTCTTCTGTACGTACAGTTCCGTGATGCAAAACATTTTTTGTATCTGCCAAAATTACAGTGCCTGCTGGACCTTTACAAGTTTTCCAAGCTGATTTAGGTATGACTTTTTTTACTATTTCATCATCAATACCCATATAGCTCCCTTGCCAAAGTTTGTAATAAAGCCAATAATATTGCCATCTTAATAAAGAAGTTAAAGAGCGCGGAATGTACTCAAAAGGACCAGTTTTTTCTGTGGCATCTTTTAAGGAAAGAAAAATTTTGATAATCCGGCGGTCTTCAGCATCGCTATGCCATAGCAATGTCCCAAACTGATGTTCGCTAGGAAAATCTTTGCGTAAGTGTACACCGTGAAAAGTTACAGGAAGACCGATATAATTTTCAATGATATTAAGCAGTCTTGTTTCTGTTGCCCAAGCAGAAATTTCTGGGAAATCTGTAAGTGTATAAATTTGCGGCCATTTTTCATTTAGATGGTCGTTGTTGGCTTTTTCCATCTGGGATAATTGATGATAAGCAGCCTTAAGCATTTCTGAGGTGGAATTTAATCCTAAATCTGCAAGCGTTGTTACACAAACACCATCGCGTTTGAGAGTTTGAACAATTATGCGATCGCTCTCTTCCAGAATGGGTAAATTTTTTTTATGCTTCCATCTTTCTACTACACAAACTAAGTCAGAGTACAACGCATATACTTTGCGTTTAATACTGTTAAGCATGAATTCAATACCTCTTGATTATTAATTTAATACTATTAGCTATTTAATGGCTTATCTCTCTTTTTTTTTGCACTTGTTGAGTAGTAACTTTAGTTACTTCTGCTAGGGTGAACTCTTTACAAGCCATTACATCGAAAGCCGATAAACCAATTAAAGCTAAAAACGGAATTACTGTTTTAATGGCAGACACAGGCCATCTTCTTAAAGCACCTAAAAACACTTTGAAACTGACTTCTTTACCATTTTGCAAAAGCATTCTTCTACAAAATTGCTTAGAATATCCGCTCTGCTCTAGTTTCAAAATAACTTCGGGGATATGTTTGTATTGCATTAACAGTGCAGATCTTGGCTCTTTCTGCCAATAACTCACACCAACAATACATTCTAAAAAAGTCTCTTTAGTAACAATTACACTGCCATTAGCAGCACAATATCCCGCTAAATATGCCAGGGATATCCAATTATTTGCAGCATCTGGCCAAATTTGGAGAGCACGTTTTATAAGGTCAGTGCGGTAGACTGTAGCCGTAAGAAATATGACTGCACCAACACTTTTCGAGAAACAATGTTCAAATATCGCCTTGCCATTATCACAAGCATCTTCGCTATCAGCATCAAACCAGCGATTACCAACTATTGTTGGTGGATGAACTGGTTCGCCGGTAATTTTATTGCGACCAGAAAAGTTGAGAAATATTAATGACAAATCTTCGTACTGTTTAAGCTTATTGATGACATAAACAATGCTTCTTTCTTGAATTGGATCATCGTCACCAATTGTCCAAACATACTTTGTTGTCGCAGAATTTAGGCAATAAAGGATATTTTTCATTACGCCTAAATTTTCCAAATTCCGATTAGATTTAAATGTGATATTACTGAGTATATCTTGCCACTTTTTAATTACATCCTGAGTCTTATCTGTGGAACAATTATCAGAAACTAAAATTTCACATTCAGATTCAAAACCTGTAATAGCTTGAGACAACCAGGTTAATTGTTTATCAAGTAGCTCAGCCCGATTATAAGTAGGGATAGCAATAGTGAGTAATTTATTCATTTGATCGGTTGCGATCTAATTAATTGAAAAAATAAATTGTTGTAACTGATAATTCCCAAATAAAAATATTAATCCGGAGATTTTTACTATTTTCAAAGAAAATTCAGTTGTTTGAATGCCAGAAATAATTAATACCCAAAATTGACTCAAAAACCTGTGTATCAGGTTTTTGAGTTGAAGAGCTTAAATTACAATTGCTACTTATAACTATCTTTTATTCCAAAAGAAGTCTTTGTCAATTTGCTGTGTGCGAATTAGATACTCTAGCTGCTTTAACCGTGTAAATCCTCTAAACAAGAAAGTATCTTCAGTCATGTCAATTTGACTGAATAAATTAAATAGCTGCTGTGCACCAAGCTGGGCATTCCAATCACACTTAAATCCGGGTAGCATGGTGTTAATTTTATCGAAAGATACCCGATAGCTGCGGTTGTCTGCACCGTTGTCTCCAAAGGACAATTGACAACCTGTAAAAACTTCTGCAATGATTTCAGCGATTTCTTTAACTCGATAGTTGTTTGTAGTATCCCCGACGTTAAAGATTTGCTTGTGTACAATATCACGGGGAGCTTCAATGGCACAGACAATTGCTTTACATATATCTAATGCGTGAACTAATGGACGCCAAGGAGTACCATCACTGGTCATTTTGATTTCTTTGCTAGTCCATGCCAATCCAGCTAAGTTATTTAAAACAATATCAAATCGCATTCTTGGGGAAGCGCCAAAGGCTGTTGCATTTCGCATAAAGGTAGGAGAAAAATCATCATCAGCTAATGGCATTACATCTCGTTCTACCAGGGTTTTACATTCTGCATAAGCTGTTTGAGGATTTACAGGCGATTCTTCTGTGACATCACCCTCGGTAGCTACGCCATAGACGCTGCAAGAAGACATATAGATAAAACGACGTACACCTGCTTCTTTAGCTAGCTTAGCTAGGCGAACAGAACCTTGATGATTGATTTCGTAGGTAATATTAGGTGCCAATTGTCCGGTGGGGTCGTTGGAGAGTTCCGCCATGTGAACTATAGCTTCGACACCTTGTAAATCTTTGAGGATGATATTACGAATATCTTTGTTGAGAGTTTTAGCTGTCACTTCAGTACCGTTATACAGCCAACCAACTTTATAGAAGCCAGTATCTACACCAATAACTTCGTGTCCCCGTTCAATTAACAAAGCAGGTAATAATGAACCGAGATAACCTTCTGTTCCAGTTACCAATATTTTCATTGTTGTTCAAGCCTTTGTATTTGATTGATTTCTATTAGATGAAGTGTTAAGTAAGAGGAGATATGCCAAGGTTTATTTTTAGAGTTTCGATGTATTTATGAAAGTCATTTTCATAAATTTTCTACCCAGACGTCTCCACAGAGTATCTCGCCATCCTGACCAATCTGTCATGTCAAGATAGTGAAAGAATAAATCTTTTTTGGGATGTTCACATTCCACTCGCAATCCCGCATACCAGGGTTTGGGAGTATTAGTAAAGTGAATGATGCAAGGATGATGTAGCACATCTTGATAAATATCTTCTGGAAACGGACTATTTTTCCCAAATGAATCATCATATATCCTTGGCATCTGGTTCCATTTTGGGTGAAGTTCTCCCCATTTACCAGCCAAAATGGCATTTAGTCCATCTTGATCGTTAGGTAGATATTTTTGGTTTTGTTGAAGATATTCAATGATTCTGCTACCTATATTCTCAGTTCGCCACTTATGAATATTTATGACTAACAATCCAGCATTAAAGTATTTAGCATCTGGAGAGATGTCCAATTCTTGATAATTTTGTAAAGCTTCACACATTGATACATATAACTGGACATCATCCTGAACTGCTAATACATAATTATCTCCTATATCGATGTTCCATAAATCTGCTAAATCTCCTGTTACTACCATGTCGCTATCTAGATAAATTGCTTTATCAAAATGCTTTGGTAAAACTTGAGGTAGGAGTAGTCGATAATAGGTAGGAATTGTTACATGCCTATTCAATGCCAGATTTTCAAATAGTGCATTATTTAGCTGCACCCAAGAAATTTCAATTTGTTCTGAGTCAAGCGATTTAATAATCTTGTGTTTGTTGGTTTTACTAATTCCTCCATCAAGAATAAATAAGAACATCTTGCAATTACTGTTAAGATTGGCAAGTGCCGATCGCACTGTTACAGCAAGAGGCATTGCATAGTTATTATCAGCAGCGCAAACAACGGCAATTGGCTGAAAATCTGATATAACTCCCATAAATTTCACCTTAATAACTAGTTGGCTGATGTTGGGATTAAAAGGTTGGGATGTTATCAGCTACCCGGTGAAGTAAGAAATCGTGCCAGTGCTTCCAAATTCAACATAGCGGCTGGCAAATCACAGCAATTTTGAGCTAATTAAACTACAGCAAATGCAATGCTGGTCTTGCTGAGTTTAATCCTTGCAGCCTACTTAAATTAATTGACGGACACTGCTAAATGTGATAGTTCGGGTATTTGTGCCACAATTGCTTTGCCAATTTCTAAAGAAGAAGTGGCTGCTGGGGAAGGCGCATTGCAAACATGAATAGAGTTTTGACCTTGAACAATCAAAAAGTCATCTACGAGAGAGCCATCATTCTTCAAAGCTTGAGCACGGACTCCTGCATGGGTAGGAACTAAATCTTGTGCTTGCACTTCCGGAATAAGTTTTTGCAAACTTTTAACAAAGGCTGCTTTGCTAAAAGAACGAATAATTTCCTTGATTCCTTCATCAGCGTGTTTGGCTGCTAATTTCCAGAAACCGGGGTAAGTCATTACCTCAGCAAAATCTCGCAGGTCAAAGTCAGTTTTGAGATAACCTTCGCGTTTGAGACTCAGAACTGCATTTGGCCCTGCATGAACGCTACCATCAATCATCTTGGTAAAGTGAACACCAAGGAAGGGAAAATCTGGATTGGGAACCGGGTAGATGAGAGTTTTGACAAGATAGCGTTTTTCTTTTGTGAGTTCGTAGTATTCTCCCCGGAAAGGCACAATTTTCGCTTGCGGTTCAACTTGACCTAGTTTAGCAATGCGATCGCTATGCAAGCCGGCACAATTAATTACAATGCGAGTTTCAAAGCTACCGTTGTTTGTTTCCAGTACTTGATTCTTACCACTTGGGCGAATTTTCTCGACTTTGGTGTTGAGGCGTAAATCTCCACCCTGTTTTTGAATTAACTCAGCGTATTTGTTGCTAACTTGCTTGTAATTAACAATTCCTGTAGAACATACTCTGATTCCGCCTACACAACTGACATGGGGTTCAATTTCTCTGACTTCTTCAGGACTGATTCTCTGGACTGCTATCCCATTGTCTAAGCCGCGTTTGTAGAGATTTTCAAGGCGTGGTAGTTCTGCTTCTGAAGTTGCTACAATTACCTTGCCACAAACTTCATAATCAATTCCATGTTCTTGGCAGAATTCTACCATCGAGCGAGCACCATCACGGCAGAATTTAGCTTTAAAACTTCCTGGTTTGTAATAAATTCCTGAATGAATTACACCACTATTATTACCTGTTTGGTGAAATGCCCAATTGCTCTCTTTCTCTACTACTAAAATCCGTGCATTGGGATAGCATTTACCTAAAGCCATCGCTGTGGAAAGTCCGACTATTCCGCCACCGATAATTGCAAAATCATACATTATTATTGCACCTGCAACTAGAACTAAGTTAGTAGTTAGGAGCTAAATTACATTTATAACTCATAACTATGTTATTACCATACTTTCCAAGGAGCTTGACCATTTTTCCATAGCTCCTCCAGATAGTTTTTATCGCGTAATGTATCCATTGGCTGCCAAAAGCCACTATGTTTGTAAGCTGATAACTGTTCCATATCAGCTAGCTTTTCTAATGGTTCTTTCTCCCAAACAGTGGTGTCATCAGCAATAAAGTTGATCACTTCCGGTTCTAAAATAAAATAACCACCATTAATCCAAGCACCATCTCCTTCGGGTTTTTCTCGAAAACTAGTAATTTTAGTTTGTTCCTGTCCCAAAGAAATTGCACCAAAACGACCCGCAGGTTGCACGGCTGTGAGTGTAGCTAAGCTATTTTGTTCTTTATGCAACTTAATTAGTTCTGTGATATTTACATCACTCACACCATCACCATAGGTGAAGCAAAAAGTGTCATTGCCAAGATGCTCTCTAACTCGTTTTAAGCGTCCGCCTGTCATGGTGTTATCACCTGTATTAACTAAAGTGACACGCCAAGGTTCAGCGTAGCCAGAATGCACATTCATCTGGTTAAAACGCATATCAAAGGTAACATCTGACATATGCAAGAAGTAGTTAGCAAAATACTCCTTAATGATGTAACCTTTGTAACCGCAACAGATAATAAAATCATTAATACCGTGGGCAGAGTAACTCTTCATGATGTGCCACAAAATTGGCTTACCACCAATTTCTACCATCGGCTTAGGTCTGATACTGGTTTCTTCACTTAGGCGTGTACCCAGACCACCAGCCAAAATCACTGCTTTCATGCAATTACCTCAAAGATTTGCAGGTTGGTTAATATTTATTCACCTTGTTCAATTTACTTTCTGGTTAGTTATCAGAAAATAATTCAGGAATCAGAAACTAGTGCTTCACCGCATTAATGATGAGAGAAAAGTGAGTTCGTCACCAGGCATTTAGTCCTGAATTTTTAACTACACAAGTGCTTATTGCAAACCTATCAAACCCACCAAAGTTTTAATTTGATAGCCTACTTTCGGGAAAGCTTTACTTATTAGCTAAAGTCTGAATCTCTAGCTGAATATTTTCTGAATTCTGAATTCTTATCAAGATGAAGCGATGGCACCTGGAATTGAGAAAAATTTATTTTCTATCTATTTTTCTCCGTAAACAATCTAACGATATTTTTGCTATTGTTTGTGAAGGCAAGGTAAATAAAAATCTTTGATATGTAAAAAGTTTATGAATATGTTGAAAGTTAAAAATTTAATACTTAATTAAATAAAAATATACCTTATAAAAAAATAGGGTTAGCTCATGCTAACCCAGATAATGCAAGGTTTTCTACAATTGTCACTAACAAGTTACTAGTAATCAACTAGTTATAAAAATTACTTTTTTAGCTATTTTGTTTCTCCTGAATCCAAGATATTTGTACTTTGGAATAAAGCATCACATTTGTTTTCTACAACAATACAGAGGCTACTGAGTGCTTGTTGGTAATTTTCCATGTCTTCTTGCTCTAGAGAGACTTTGGCAGATGTCTGTAAATCGTCGATTGCTTTCAGACGATTTGCCTCTGAGTCTCGTCCACCATATTGCGCTAGTTCGTAGTGAATCATACCTCGTTTGAGGTATCCTTTACCCATTTTGGAATTGATGCTTAATGCTTGGTCAAAGTCAACGATCGCTTTGTTGTACTCTTGAACGTAATTACTGCTATATTGGGCTATTTGCGAATGAACAATACCCCGTTGAAAGTAGGCTTCTGCTTTCGATGCATTGAGATTAATCGCTTGCGTAAAATCATTGAGTGCTAGCTGATAATCTTGTTGAGAGTCGCCGCTATATTTAGCAACTTGGGAGCGGACAACACCCCGTCTGATGTAAGCTTCAACTTCTTTATTATTCAGGCGCAGTGCATTATTAAAATCGGCGATCGCTAGGGTATACTCGCGATCGGGATCGTTGCTGTATTCAGCAAGCATGTAGCGAACATTACCCCGATTTACAAAAGCTTTGATTTCTCGCGGATTGATTTGCAGAGCTTCGGTGTAGTCTGTGAGCGCTCCTTCATAGTCTTTCATGTTGTAGCGAGCATTACCTCGGTTAACATGAGCTTTGGCGTGATTGGGGTCTTTTTCTATAGCTTGGTTAAAATTCTCAATGGCTCGCGCATAATCTCGCACTTTGTAAGCAGCATGACCTTGTTTGTAGTAATCAGCAAAGTTGAGATTTTTGTTATTGTTTGTCTGACGAGACATTAAAGTTTGCTGAGAATAGGCATTTTGGGATACAAAGGGGCGAGTGAATTTCACCATGACATCCAAATAGCCTAATAACCCAAAACCCAGCAAGCACAAGACCACAGGGTAAAACTTCCGCTGCTTGAGCTGTTGATAAAAAGGAGTGTTTTGTTGGGGAACTCCTGGCTGCCAATGATAAGTTGGCAATGGAGCCGCTGGCTGCTGTGGTCTGTAAGTAGGTTGGTTATTGTAGCGCCTTTTCGCTGGAATCCGAGGCTTGAGATGTTCTCTAGCTGCTATTGCTTGATGTGATGGAAATGGATCGCGTCCACCTAAGCGCAAGGTACGTTCGCACCAAGGACATACATTCAGGTGGCTGTTGTAGTTATGCTGAGGGTTGACACTACAGGTAACAAGGCTTTCTTCGGCTTCAGCTATTGCCGATAGCCAGGTTTGAGCGCTAGGACGCAGATGCGAGTCTTGATGGCCATCTTCAAAACAACGCAAAAATAGTTCTTGCAAGGCGGGATGGAGAATTTCCCAAGCGGGTGCAACGGGAGTAGCAAGGTAGGGTACTTGCCGCCTTCTACTGTAAGTGAAATGACCAGCGGCAATGCGTGATTCGTAGGCTGGTGGCTCACCAGCACCTTGAAAAATTCCCGAAAATGGATGGGTGCCTTCCATTAAGAGTTGAAATATCAGCACCCCTAACCCAAATAAGTCATGGGTAATTTCGCGATCGTACTGGGAAAAAATCTTATTCTGGAGTTCTGGTGGCGTAAACTCTGGTTTTCCTACAGGACAACGGTAAACAACATTGCTATCTGGATCGATTACCTGGAAGGAGTCTGTGTCTACTAAGGTTACCAGTGCTGTGTCGCTAACTAGGATATTCGACTCATTGACATCGCCAATACAATATCCGCTACTATGCAAAGCAGCAAAAGCTGCTGCCAAATTTCGAGCTGTGCGCAGCAGGTACTGATAGTTAAATAAAGGACAATGTTGACGGCGGGTTCTTGGGTTGTAAAAGTCAATGATTGGACGCATTCCCCGAATGCGCGGCATTAAAAAGCCAATAATGCGATCGCTACCATCTACTGATCGTAATAGATCTTGGGGCCAAGCAATGGAAATATGCCCTAAACTCGCTGTAGGGTTTTCTGGCGGATTAGCCAGCATTGCTTGGAGTTTGTAAGCATGGGCGACTGTGGGTTTGTGATAAACCTTGGCCACTAAATTACTATGAGATGGCACCGCATAGATACAAGCCTCACCACCACGCCCTAAACTGACGTTAAGGTTGAGAATTTCTTGTTTAGGAAGACAACGTAGTACCTGCATGATAAAGTCACGGTTAACGGGGGTTACTGAAAAATGCTCAATCTGGCGGAATCGTTGCTTATGGTTTGCTGAGTGCCGCGATGATCAGTGTTAAATCGTCATCGGTACGCTGTGTGATCCGCTCAGACCCTAAGAATTTGACTAACTGTTCTTTGGCCACTGTTTTATCCTGGGTATTCGCCACAAAATCGAATAAAGGAAAAAAGAATGGTTTATGCGGTTCACCAACAACCATATTTAAAGCCAGCATTTGTAGTCCATCTGTGAGAACGCCAACATTGACTATGTCTTCACGCCATAATCTCATTTGCGCTGTTTCTAAAGCTCCAGGTGAAGTCAAAAAAGTGGTTTCGTTGATGTATTCACCACTGTCAGGCATGGTTAATGCTAGGAGGTTACCCATGCTATCCTTAGCTACTGCCAAGCCATCACCAATCTGGGACACGGCCACCACTTCTGGTGTGGCGACCATCAGAATTAAGGTAGTTGCTAAATCTTGAGGTTGTTTATCACAAGCAGCGGCTTCATCTTCCACTGCTTTTTTGGCGGCTAGTATCGCGTCTGTTAATAGCGATCGCACAATTGCATCATCAGCTAAGGCGTCGCGAGTAACTTCTTTAATAGATATGTTTTCTATCGCTGTTTCCACAGCAATCATCGCTCCGACTTTCCCTTGGCTGGCTGAACCTGCACCATCTGCTGCTGCTGCCACCAACACATTATCAGACAATAATTGCCAGTGGTGAGCATCTTGACACAGCTGTTTGGTTTTTAAATGGCTTGTACCACATACAGATGCAGCTACCACCCGCCATTGAGGTATCTGTTTTGACATATTCATAAATTTTCTTGCAACAGCTAGCTGTGTTAATATCAAGCTGCAACTTTTATTAAACAGTACCCCAGCCAATTGGCGGTAGTGCTACTTGTTCATCTACCTGAGAGTGCGAAACTGCTGACATACTAGCTGACAACCAAACAAACATCTCAATAAAATTGAGTCCTTTCAGTTTCAGCGGTGTACGCACAGCTATTTGATTTAAACGTGTCATGTTGGCATTTTCTACTCCCACAGTAAAAAATGCCACACGTTTGCTAGCTTCATCACCTTGTAAACGCTTGGTAGCTTGCTCTACCACGTGGTCTAGCTCGCCTTGTGGCTCGCCATCGGTAATCATAAATACCCAAGGGCGATAGTAAGCAATACCATTAGCACGATATTGAGATTTGCGCTCTTGGATCATGTCCAATGCTTTATGAATGCCAGAACCCATCGTTGTCAATCCTTGCGCTGTCAGGATTGGTGGGTTAAATTGATCGGCAGTCACAAAATCTTGGACTACATTAACATTGCTATCAAATGTGACGATTGCTACCTCTACTCGCCTAGCTGCTAAGGAGTTCTTAACTAATTCATCCTTTAAACTCAGCAAACCCTGATTTAAAGCCTCAATTGGATCTCCTTGCATAGAACCAGATGTGTCTAGTAATAATACGCAAGGACAACGTGGCTCTGGGTTTTCAGCAAATTCTACGACTTCATCAAGTCTTAAGGTATCATGCATAACTTTTCGTGTTATGTTATAATCCAAATTCTTCTTTCCTTTTACTCAAAGTATATAGTTTTCAGGGTTGCAAAAACTACATTTAACGCATTTTTTGGTAGATTCCTTAACCTTTATTAATAATAATATTCTTACTCAATTCTCTACATCTTCAAGAGAATCTTAACTAAGAGATAGTTGAGTAAAAAGGAAATTACCTAGTATTTACATTAACTTCATTAAAGCATCTATCAAACTTCATAGTTACCGTAAACCCACAATACAATAAATACCTACTTCTGCCTGCAAAAAAGTTTAAAGCTTTTGTGTAGAAACCCCCAATTTTATATGAAAAAAATAAATAGATCAGACTCAACAGTTATAGACATCAGAATTACCCTTAGGTAAATATGTCAACTACAAATCAAAAGCACCCTAAAAATCCCAGGCTTCAGTATGCAGTACAAAATTTAACAAACGAGCTATACTGTGGTGTTTATGGTTTATAAGGTATGCACATATAGAAATCTGGTTTGATTTTTGAAAAATTGACCTACTCCTCTAGCTCTCTTGTTTCCTGTTAAGAGTTGCCTACCCCTACTTTGTAAGTTCACAAATCAAATAGGAGTGCTACATATCCTAAAAATAATTTGTTTTTAGAGAAAAATTGAGAATAAAAAAATGCCTCATGACCATTATTTCAACTTTACCTAGATTCACGTTGATTTTCCGGAAAACTCGAGAATATGAATCTTTCAGGCACATTCACCAAACTAAGTCCCCAGAGTTTATTAAGTCAGTTATCTAAAAGTTCTGACAGTACTTGTTTGCAAGCATTGAGCAATTCAGTTTCTTGGTTTATTTACCTAGAACAGGGCAAAATAACCTATGCTACTCACTCAGTCGAACCATTTGATCGATTAGAACGCCATTTACGTCGTCTAAGTCATCAAATTCCCCTGCTCAACAGTCAAATTCGTGTCCAATTACGTCTGATGTTTGAAGTTGACTCCCCCAGTCAATTCATAGAACAGCATAGTAATTTGGCTACCGAGCCTCCTGAATACCAAGCTATTACTTGGCTGGTTGAACAAGGACATTTACACTCCACTCAAGCAGCAGTACTGATTCAAGAATTAGTTAAAGAAGTGATTGAATCATGGCTATTAATCAAAGTGGGTAATTTTGAATTAAGCAATTTACCTAATAATGTGCCAAAAATTTGCAGGCTGGACGTAGAAAAAATTATAGACCGTTGCCAAGCAAAATTACAGCGTTGGCAAGCTTTCGCGCCCCACATTTCTTCTCCTTATCAGCGTCCTTACCTGTTTATCAATAAATACATCCAGAATCCAACTTTCTTAGATCTCCAACCAAACTTAACTAACTGGATGAAAGGTTTTAGCCTGCGTCATCTTGCGGTAATTATGAACCAAGATGAAATTCAATTGGTTCAAAACTTATATCATTACATAGTAAATGGCGGGATTATATTACATGAAGCCGACCCACCATTTGATAAATTACCAAAGACATCCGGCGAATTTTCAACCTCTCCTCAATACATTACAGAACCAGCGAAACAAGAATTAGTTGATACAGTAGTAGAACCAAGTAGTACAGATGCTGAAGCCTCCCTAAACATTCCTTTAGATGATATAGCGCCTATTGAAGAATTACCATATATTTCTTCTCCTTCTCAAGACAATTTTCAGGAATTAACAATACCAAATAACATAAATTCTGCTGCTGAAAGAGTAACTACTGCTACTGCTACTGCTAAAAAAGTCTACAAAATCATTTCTGTAGATGATAGCCCTACCATTCTCAAAGAAATTAGTCGTTTCTTAGAAGATGAAAATTTTTCTGTAGTAACTATTGACGATCCATTAAAAGCTGTTATGTCGATTATTAGGCACAAACCAGACTTAATTTTACTGGATCTAAATATGGCAGGGATTGATGGTTATGAGTTGTGCCGAATTATACGTAATAATTCAATGTTCAAAAATACTCCCATTATATTTGTCACAGCGAATAAGGGACTTGTCGATAAAGTCAAGGCTAATTTAGTAGGAGCTTCTGGTTATCTCACTAAACCTTTTACCCGTGCAGAATTGCTGAAGCTTGTTTTCATGCATTTGGCTTGAATAACTCAAAATTATACTAATTTGAATTGCGATTCGGAATCAATATGGCTACAGTTTTAGTGGTTGAAGATACGCCTTCTCAGTTGGAATTAATTAACAGTTTTCTCAAAGATAGCGGCTACATTGTACTTAAAGCTTACGATGCTAAAGATGGTTTAGATCAGGCAGTCAATCACCACCCTGATGTGATTATTACCGATGTAGTCATGCCAGGACTGAGTGGATTTGAATTTTGTCGCCAACTGAAAAAAAATCCTGTAACAGAGAAAGTACCAATTATTATTTGTAGTTCTAAAAATAAAGAAATTGACCGGATTTGGGGCATGAAGCAAGGCGCAGATGTTTATTTGACTAAGCCTTTTACCAAACAACAATTACTACGTGCGCTGGAATCTGTTGTCGGGTAATTTTAGAAGACCAGGGAGATTGGGGAGAAATGGGACAAGGGAGAAATAACCAATGACAAGGGACAAATCTAACAAACAGCTTGCCGAACCGGAATTTCGATTGTAAATTCAGATCCCATACCCGGTGTGGACTGGCAATAGATTTTACCACCATGTTTTTGGGTAACAATCTGATAGCTTATGGAAAGCCCCAATCCAGTACCTTTGCCAATGGGTTTGGTAGTAAAAAATGGCTCAAACATTTGGGAACAGACATTTTCTTCAATGCCACAACCGTTATCGGCAATGCAGATGGCAATCGCCTCGTTTGGTATGTGTTCAGTACGAATAGTAATTTTGCTGGGATTGGCTCGGATCTGGTCAAGGCTGCGTTGTTGATCTCGCTGTTCCAAGGAATCAATGGCATTACCAAAAATATTCATGAATACCTGATTGAGTTGACTGGGATAGCATTCCACATGGAGCAGTTGTCCATAGTCTCGCACAACTTGAATGCCAGGATGTTCTGGTCTTGGTTTAAGACGATGTTGCAAGAGTAACAGGGTGCTTTCGATGCCTTCGTGCAAATCGACAACCTGAGTTCCTGATTCATCTAAGCGAGAAAAGTTACGTAGTGAGATAACGAGTTGCCGGATGCGAGCGCTCCCCAGTTTCAAAGAATCTATAAGCTTGGGCAAATCTGCTTGTAAATAGTCGATATCTACCTCTTCCATCCAGTCTTGAATTTTGGGATGGGGTTGAGGATGGCATTCTTGATATAACTCGATAAAATTTAGCAAATCCTTGATGTACTCTTTGGCGGGAGCAAGATTCGCATAAATAAAATTCACGGGATTGTTGATTTCATGGGCTACACCCGCCATCATTTGTCCAAGTGAAGACATTTTTTCGCTTTGCACTAACTGCACCTGTGCCTGCTTGAGGTTGTCTAGTGCCTGAGAGAGTTCTGTGGTCTGTTGTTGTAAGGATTTTTGGGACTCACGTAGTTGCAGGTGTACTCGGATACGTGCCAGGGCTTCTTCGTGTTGGATGGGCTTGGTAATGTAATCTACTGCACCCAGACTCAGCCCTTTGACTTTATCTACGGTGTCGGAGAGAGCAGTCATAAAAATTACCGGAATATCGCGGGTAGCGAAGTCAGCTTTGAGGCGTTGACAGGTTTCAAAGCCATCAATTCCAGGCATCATCACATCCAGCAGAATAATATCGGGATGGTAAGACTGTACGCGTTGTAGGGCGGCTTCTCCACTTTTGGCGATCGCCACCCGGTAACCGATCTCACTTAAGACATCAAACAACACTTGAATGTTAGTAGGGTTATCATCCACTACCAAAATGGTTCCTTTTGGGGCTGTAATGTCAGCGGGCATAGTTGAACTCCTAAAAAAATTTAAATAAGTAGGTCGGTGTGAATATTTATCGTTAAGAAAAGGCAGAGGGCAGAGGGCAGACGGCACAAGAAAAGAGAGTTTTAGTTAACTTTACTTTTCGTTACACACTGGATTTATTTGCACCGTTCTACTTATGCGCTTCTAATAAATTGAGAATGGCTTCATCGTCAAATTTCTGGCTCAGTTCCAGCAGCTTATTAGCAAAAGGTGCGTACTGGGGATTAAGTTGCTTGAGGCGGTTGGCTTCCTGTTGGATATCGCTCATAAAGCCATCCTGGGCTGCTTGGTAGATGGTGGTCAGTTCTGCTGGTGACGGCATCACCAGTTCCACCGGATTGGCAACGACAACAGACGATTCAGCCGCTTCCGGTGTGGTTTCGTAAATCCATTGCAACTCTAGGTGACGTTGCAATTCGCCCAGCAAGGCTGTAAACTCTATCGGCTTGGGAAAAAAGCTACTGCAACCCGCATTTATTGCCTCCTGCATATCCACTTGAGACAAGCTAGCAGGGGAAGCAATAATGGGTGTGACTAAAAAATCTGGCAGTTGACGCAAGCGCCGGGTCATTTCCAGCCCATTCATCTTTGACATCATCACATCGGTAATGATCAAATCTGGGCGCATCTGGAGTGCGCGATCCAATCCTGCTTGCCCATCATCTGCTTCCGCCAGTTTGAAGCCCAAGGGTGCCAGCATCCCCATCACCACAGCGCGGTTTTCTGGGCGATCATCAATCACCAAGATTTTGCGCCGTTCGCCTTGGTAGCCAATTACCTTTTGATTACTAGATCCACACTGATTCAGCCAATCGGCAGCAGCAAGTATTTCCACTTCAAACCAGAAGGTGCTGCCCTTACCCAGAGTGCTGTTGACCTGGATCGAACTGCCCATCATCTGCACAATTTGCTGACTAATTGCTAACCCCAATCCCGTACCTTCACTATTGCGATCGCGTTTTCCAGCCTGCTCAAAGGGTAAAAAGATAGATTGTAACTTTTCTGCTGGGATGCCAATACCTGTATCTTCGACTCGGAAGCGAATTCCCGTTGAGGGAGTATCTGCTGTTTCTTGATTTGCTACAGCTTCAACCGTAAATTTTACCGTGCCAAAATCAGTAAACTTAACTGCATTGCTGAGTAAGTTTAGTAACACCTGCCGCAGCCGTTTGTCATCCGCATGGACAGCAGTTGGTAGGTTAGCGGGATGGTAATGGAAAGCAATACCCTTTTGTTCGGCTTTGATGCGGCAGATTTCGACTGTGGTAGTGAGGAAGTTGGCAAAGTGGAAATCTTGAGGATAGAGATCCATTTTCTGCACTTCCAGTTTGGAGAGATCGAGAATGTCATTAATCAAGGTCAGCAGGTGGGAACCACATTGATAAATTACGCCTAATCCCTTCTGCTGCTTGGGGGTGGTGGTGGGGTCGCGCTGGAGAATCTGAGCGTAGCCCAGAATACCATTCAACGGAGTTCGCAGTTCGTGGTTCATGTTCGCGAGAAATTCGCTCTTGGCAAGGTTGGCAACTTCCGCCGCTTCTTTCGCCTTCAATATCTCTAGTTCTGCGTACTTGCGAGTGCTAACATCGCGGCAAACGATTACTCCGCCTATCAATGCACCACTTCGATCTTTAAGAGGTCTGCCACTAAATGTCACCCACAGACCCTCAGGAATTTTCCGATTTCGGATAAAAATTTCTACATTATCTACTTCCTCACCCCGAACAGCGCGAACTATGGGAAGCTGCTCTTGGGGTATCAAAGTCACTCGATCAGCTTGAAATAGTCCGTATTGCTGCGACCACTCTTCTGGCTGACCCTCTGGGACTTCTGTGTCAAACATCTGTTCAGCCGCAGGGTTAACAACCAAGAATTGATAATTTTCATCGGCAACAACCACTCCATCACTCATGCAGTTAAGGATTTGTTGCATCAGAATAGTTTGTTCTTGGAATTTCTGGTTACTTTGCTGGAGGTCGATTTCTGCCTGATTCCGTTTCCAGGTTTCTTTGCGAATTAAACAGTAAGTCCAGAGAATGATTGCCAAGTTAAAGAAAATGCCTACCAAAAACGTCCCTATTGCCTGAATAGTAGTGTTGGTGGCAGCTTGCTGTTTGTACCGCAACTCCACAGTTTCTGTGGTTTTTATATGCTGTATCAGCAACGTCGCTTCATCAAGTAGTTGCGTTGGCGAGCGGTCAATTGCCGCATCTAGTCCTTTGGTTTGCTTGAGTTCAATGCCTTGGCGCAGTTGTCGTAGACGTTGAATCGTGAATGCTTCTAAGCGATCGCCAGCTACTTGTTCGCCAGATCCTTTGTCGAGCAAGCTTTGCAATCGCCGCATTTGTTGATCGACATCGATCATACGAATACCAAATGCCCTGAAGGTTTGTTGATTGCCTGTCAGCAGGTATTGCCTCTGAAGATTTTCGGTATCTTTCAAAGCGCTGCTCACAGATTCTACAGCATTCAGAGTTTCCAAATCTTCGGCCATTTGCTGGTTGATTTCTAATGTTCGGTTGGCGCTCCAAAATGCTATGCCACTGACTGTTAACGCCACGAAGGTGGTTGTTGCCAAGCTCCCGGCAATAGTTCTCAGAAAGTTAGATTCTTGTTTCATCTCTGATTCCTTTTGCCTATGAGCGTAGAGGACGGAGTCCAAATTTCTGAAATACCGCTATTGCTTTGGGACTGCTTAAAAAATCTAGATAAGCCTGCATTTCCTGCCGATGGGGAGAGCCTTTCACAATAGCGATACCGGATCGGATTGGTTCGTAAAAATCTTTTGATGCGGTGGTTAACACCTGCACATCGGCAGAGCTTTTGGCTTCTGAGAGGAAAGTGATGCCCACCTCCGCCTCTTTTTGCTCAACGGCTCGTAAGACTTCCCTTACATCCACCTTGACCACAACTGCCTTTGACTCCACTGCCTGCTTAATACCCAACTTAGTAAGCAGGGTGGCGGTATATCGACCAACTGCGAGATTTTGGTCACCTATGGCTACAGTTTTAATGCGATCGTCCGCTAATTGCCGCAAATCGGAAACTTGCACGGAAGAATTAGCAGAAGCAATCAATACAACATCGGTACTCAGCAGTTCCTTGCGGCTTTCAGGCAGAATTAACCCCTTTGTTTGCAATTCATCAAGCGGTGGAATATCTGCCAATAAAATCCCATCAAAAGGTTCTCCCTGCTCAATTGCCTCTTTGACGACGCCAGACCCAGCAAAGATGGAGTAAAGCACAACATTGGGATGTTCCTGCTGATAGAGTTCTTCGATCTCTTGCAGTGCACCGCGCACCATACCCGCCGCAGCAAAATTTAAGCTCACCACTTTTGTTGGCGGGGGGGAGCAACTTCCTAGCCAAACAGCAAACATCAAGGCTATAAGACACCATGCCATCCACTGGAGGCATTTCATACTGAGTTCCTCAAGACTTGCTGTTTAGTATTCCCACTTAAGTAAACTACCTAACAAGAAACATTAGGTTACCGTACTTTCCCATAGTCAATTTAAAGCTGTATGGCACAGGCTCGCATTAAAAAACTCACCCCTGAACAAGAAGTACTCATACTTATTATTAGAGGTGAGTGGCTCAAGATTGCTTTAGATACTTCACCTACAGATAAACAAAAAGCAGAAGCAGCTATTTGCCTTGCTTATGAATGTGCTGGACTCAAGCCACCACAACAAATTTTGTGGTTTGATAATCCTTTAATAGCAGCTACTTGGATAGTTTCTCATCGAGATCAATTGGGATCTTATATGAAGAAGCATATCTTGCAAGATGAGGAGAAGAGTTTAATTAAGATTGTTGGAGAAAAATTTTGGAATTATGTTTGGGACAATTTTTCAAATCCTGTTGTAGAAAATCTAGGAGAAACCATAGATTTGACTGTTCAAGATACACTTTGGGTAACTGTTAAAGATGCAGTCTGGAAAGGAAAGTTTATTGATGAGACTACGCGGGAATTTCTTCATCTTAGAGAGGCTGGATGGCTTGCCTGTTGTATTTACTTTGACGCTATTGGTGTAGATTGCTCCAAGCTGAAAGGTTTGTGGGAAACTGCCAAACACTGTGGTTGGTGGTGGTCTTTTAAAGAAATTGCTGTAGTTACGCCTAAACCCTCAACAATTCGCTTTGACGCAGATAACAAATTGCACGCTGAAGGACTTCCTGCTATTGCTTATAAAGGGTTTAATGTCTACGCCTATCATGGTGTAAGATTGCCAGAAAAATATGGTCAATTACACCCGAATCAGTGGCAAGCACAATGGCTATTAGAAGAAGCTAACGCAGAACTGCGGCGAGTTTTAATTCAAGGTATTGGTTATGAAAAAATTACCTACGAATTGCAAGCTGTTGAATTAGATACTTGGCAAGAATACACGTTATTAAAGATAGATAAAGAAGTTGATATTGAACCAATTGTTTTATTAAAAATGACTTGCCCAAGTACAGGGTTTATTCATGTATTGCGAGTTCCGCCCAATATATTATCGGCAAGAGAAGCAATTCGGTGGGTCAATTGGGGAATAGATCCAGAAGATTTTAGTGTGCAAACTTGAATTAGATAACTCAAGTTGCGTTTGGGCGATCGCTCCTAACTATATAATAAACCCATCAAAACTAGGTGTAGAATCCAACTCGATCGCAATTTGCTCGAATCAACGTAGTAGGATCGTTCAAGTGAATGGGTAGACTTTGCCAGATGAGCCGCGATCGCTCACCAGCAAGCACCCTAAAATGAGAGCAAAAGACGATTCCTAAAACAAGCACACTCCATGCGTATTTCTCTAAACTGGCTGCGGGAACTAGTAGAAATCAAACTTAGCCCAGAAGAATTAGCCGAAACCCTGACAATGGCTGGGTTTGAAGTAGAAGATATTGAAGACCGCCGCACTTGGGCAAATGGCGTTGTTGTGGGGAGAGTGCTTGAGCGTCAACCCCACCCCAACGCTGATAAGTTGAGTGTTTGTCAAGTAGATATTGGTGCAGATGAGACTTTAAATATTGTCTGTGGTGCTGCTAACGTCCGGGCAGATATTTATGTACCAGTAGCTACTACAGGTACTTACTTACCTAATATTGATTTAAAAATTAAACCCGCAAAACTGCGCGGTGTCCCTTCTCAAGGAATGATCTGTTCCTTAAAAGAACTGGGTTTGACCACCGATGTTGATGGAATTCATATTTTTCCCCAAGAAAATCTAACCTTGGGTAGCGATGTGCGTCCTTTGTTGGGTCTAGATGATGTGATTTTAGATGTCACTGCGACTGCAAATCGCGCTGATGCCCTGAGTATGGTAGGTATAGCGCGGGAAGTAGCCGCTTTAACAGAAGGCAACCTCAGTATTCCCGAACCTAATGAGGTGTCGATTAGCCAAAGTGGGGGAAATTTAGCGTTAAGTATTTCTGAAACCCAAGCTTGTCCTGCTTATATTGGCACAGTTATTGAACAGGTAAAAATTGCCCCTTCACCTGGGTGGTTGCAAAAACGCCTGCAAGCTGCTGGAGTACGTCCCATTAATAATGTCGTGGATATTACTAACTATGTGTTGTTGGAATGGGGACAACCTTTACACGCCTTTGACCGCGATCGCCTCAAGTCGGTTGCGGGGACTGACAATTTAACTATCGGCGTTCGCTTCGCCAATGCTGGGGAATCCTTCAAAACCCTGGATGGACAAACTCGCACCCTCTCACCCCAAAATTTGTTGATTACCGCTAACGATAAACCTGTCGCGATCGCGGGAGTTATGGGTGGGGAAGAAACGGAAGTTCATGAAGGTACTCAAAGCCTAGTATTAGAAACAGCGTTATTTGATTCCGTAGCCATTCGCCGTTCTTCCCGCAGCGTCGGTTTAAGAAGTGAGTGCTCTGGCAGATACGAACGGGGCGTCAACCGGGCTGAATTGGAAGTAGCCTGTCGTCGTGCTTTGTCGCTGCTAACCGAATTGGCTAGTGGCGTAATTGTACAGCAGGAAATTGCCGACACCCGCCCCGACCCATCCACCTGGACACGTTCGATTGCTCTGCGTTTAGACCGAGTTAATCAAGTGCTAGGGCCAGTTGATTTGGGTGAGGACACAGGAGAACTGGAAGGAAAGGACGTTGAGCGAATTTTGACTGCATTGGGTTGTCAACTTACCGCCTCTGGAGAACGTTCCTGGAAAGTTTCTGTACCACCCTACCGTTACCGCGACTTAGAACGGGAAATTGACCTGATTGAAGAAATTGCCCGTCTCTATGGCTATGACAAATTTTGTGATACTTTACCGCAAAAAGCAGAAGCAGGCTATTTGCCTTTAGATCAGGAACTAATCCGCAAAGTAAGAGCTTTCTTCCGAGCAGAAGGACTGACAGAATTAATTCAATACTCTTTGGTGAAACCAGGGGAAGACAAACAAATAGTACTGTCAAACCCTCTGTTTGTAGAGTATTCCGCACTGCGAACCGATTTATTATCTGGATTGATTGATGCTTTTCAATACAATTTAGAACAAGGAAACGGCGCGCTTAACGGCTTTGAAGTCGGGCGGATTTTCTCGCGAGAAGAAGACGGTTTGCAAGAAGCCGAAGCGATCGCCGGAATTATGGGTGGCGATCGCACCGTTAGCAAGTGGACAAGAAGCGGTCGCGAACAGCCTCTTACCTGGTATGAAGCCAAAGGTATTTTAGATGGTGTATTTCGCCAACTCGATTTGCCAGTAGAATATCAACCCGATCGCCGCGATGAGCGCTTGCATCCAGGGCGCACCGCTTCTCTGTGGATTAGAGGTAACAGACTCGGCATTTTTGGACAACTCCATCCCCAATTGCGGCGGGAAAAGGGTTTACCAGATTCGGTCTACCTATTTCAGTTAGATGCTGATGTACTGTTGGATGCTCTGGATCAAGATGATACTCTGGCACCAGTATTTCACCCCTATTCCACTTATCCAGCAAGCGATCGCGATATCGCCTTCTTTGCGCCCGTAAAGGTGACAGTTGCGGAAATCGAAAGAGCAATTAACAAAGCTGGTAAAGACTTACTAGAATCTGTGGAATTGTTTGATGAGTATCGCGGTGAAAATGTACCAGCCGGACAACGCAGTTTGGCATTTCGCTTAATTTATCGCGCCAGCGATCGCACCCTCACCGATGCCGAAGTCGAACCAGTACACAACAAAGTCCGCGAAGCTTTGGTGGAAAAATTCGGTGTTAGCCTGAGAAGTTAAAAATGGGGAACAGGAGCAGGGAATAAACCAGGCAAATGCTCAATGCCCAATACCCGATTCCCTGTCCCTTTTTCATTGGAATTGCCTTCACAGTAAGTTCACGAGTTAAATAGCATTACCCTAGTGTTTTTATGTAAATAAATTCACTAATATGGCTGTTATTACAAGCTTTGTACTGTTTTTTCATCTAATTAAATAACGTAGTTTTTACTTAAGTAAAATGCTCATTGAATAAACTTTACTTAAAGTTATCAGAAACTCTTACAATAAAGTATTACAAGATATTAAACTGAGATAATTAAACCGCTTTAAGAAACATAATCGTCATACATAAATTTAAAAATAAAATTTTATGCAAACTAATTCACATACTGATATAGAAATAGTTTCCCAGATAGGAACTAAGAGTAATGTGGAGTCTTTAGCCCAACAGTGGGCTAAAAAGTATGTGCAGAACCTTCAAGCTGATAGTAGCGTTACAGAAAGTGACAAAACACTGAATTTAGCCCAAATAGTTTCACCAGCAGGTCGAGAGAAAACTACTCAAAAAATCATAGAATCTTTACGCAGTGTCAGTGCCAAAGCTTGGAATCAAACAGAAGCGCTGTTATCAGAACAAGTTAAGTTACATTCCATAGACCCCAGCGTTATTAATCCGTGGGAGATAGCAGCAGATTCGTTCAATATTTATCAAAAAGCTTTGGAGGTATACACCCAAAAAGCAACGCTGCGGCCTTTAGCGTTGGTGGTGCAACTAGCACAAGAGGGTAATCTGCTTTATGAGCAAGCATTGGAAGTTTATACTGAACAAGTTGCGCCTAACCAGCTAGCTACAGTAGTTGGTGCAGATATAGGAGCAATCAGAAAAAAATATACGAGTAAAGATCCCAGAGTTATTGGCTTTGTGACAATGCAGTTTCATTACACAAGCCAAATGCTTCTGCAACAGCTTGATCCGATAGAGCGATCGCTTATTGGTGCATACTTTAAAGTTATTGACGACCACCTATATATGCCACTGCAACGTGCTTATGAAGCAGCCGCGGAGCATGATTATAACTCAACGGTAATGTCCGCGGTGCGAAAGCTGTTACCAGTTAGTACACAAATTGCTAAGAATATTTGCCAAAAAATAATTGAACTCTATCCAACTTACCGTTCTATCTCTGGTGTGTTGAGTGACCCAGTGGTCAAAATCTCTAGCATTCGAGATGTAGAAATGTTTCAGGTATATTTGTGGGTGTGTGCCTTAGAAGGAAACATCGCGGCTGTTCAACAAGAGTTATTTCCTCTGTGTGTAATGCTCTATCCTAGATTAAACGTGCAATGGGAAATCATTCGCCAAATGCTGCTGTTACTAAAGCAAGAAGTAGAAACTTACATAACACCTGAGCAAAATCAGACGCTAATTCCGTATTCTCAAGCATTGTGGAACATGTTCTCTACAGAAGTCATTGGTTAAGCGAGGAAGGGTGTAAGAGTATGGCGGTTTAGGGGAACGAAACAGAAAAAGCAAAGGTTAGAGATTAAATCTGACTTTTTTAAACCTCATCTATCTTGAAAATGGGGAACAGGGGAAAAAAGATTTTCATCCCTTGGTTGTGGAATTTGCCCGTGATTGACTATCTGAAAAACTATAGTTTTTTTGTAATGAGACTAAAGCACAGAACAAAAGCCTAAAACTCCAGGTTTCAAAATTGGCTGAGTTTAATTAGGAATTAATAATTATCAATTACGAATTGAGATTAATATATTCATGCGGCATAAATTCTAGAAAATACTACAGGTTTGAAAAATGCCGTTTAATTTTTGTTGATTCTCACCAAGCCAATTCTGTAACTAGATCTAAAAGTTGTTATGCCCAAATACATCATGTGGGGAACTTACTGCGAAGACGTTCTAGAAAAACGCACCCCTTATCGTCAAGCCCACTTAGACGGATTAGCAAAACAAAAAGAATCTGGTGTGCTGATTACCATTGGCCCCACCAAAGATGTTACAAAAGTTTTTGGAATTTACGAAGCTGATGATGAAGCCACTGTTCGTCAGTTAATTGAAAACGACCCCTACTGGCAAAATAGCATCTGGACTGAATATTTTGTTAAAGAGTGGATTCAGGCCATTTAGGCAATAGTCATTTGTCCTTTGTCATCAGTTCTCTCATTTCTTCTTCCCTGTTCCCCCCTGTCTCAGTAACTTCCCGCTTTCAGCAGATGCGATCGCATTGGTGTAAATGCGAGGATCGGTATTCCTCCCATAGTCAACCGTCGATGTTGTCTAGAATAAAGATAAATTGATCTGTAAATACAACAACTTCGGTTTGCTATCGTCTTTTGATGTTTTGAGAAAGTATCACTATGAATCTCAACTTAAAACGCACACTTCTACCCGGCTTGATGGCTGCAAGTTTAGCCGGCGGTACCTTAGTCCCTGCTAAACCCGCTGCTGCTGATATGTTACGAGATATCGGTATTGGAGCAGGTGCAGGTGTAGTAACTGGTGCTGTTAGAGGAAATGGTGCCGTAATCAACAATGCCATCAAAGGTGCTGCCGCCGGCGCTGCTGTCCATGCTGTACACGGTACTAGAAAGCAGGCACGTAATCGCAGAGTCGGTAACCTAGGTCAAGATGTCGGAGTTGGTGCCGCAGCTAGCACAGCTACAGGTCTCATTCTTCATGGCACCAAAAATCCTGGAGGCGATGCGATCGATGGTGCAGCTGCGGGTGCCGCGATCAATGTCCTGACCAATGGACATAGAAATAGATAGTTTGCGATCCATAATTTGTAAATGATAGGTTAATTACGAATTATGGATTGTGAATTCTTCAAGTAAATTCCCTAGCTTTGCTAGGGAATTTTAATAACAAAGCTCAAAAGCTGAGAAAAAGTATGAAAAATTTTGCTTAGTATTACTGGCCTTTTAGCGCTTTTTTAAAGTTGCGACGATAGGACTTATTAGTAACAAATAAAGCAGGCCACAACAGAGCTAAACCAACACGATTAGGCAAACTTGGGGTAAAGTTAGTCCGCTCAAAGCCAGTCCAAAACTTCCAAGCGCCATATAGATAACCTGCGATTAACCCAAGAATAATTAAATTAGTCATTTTTATAACTCCCAGAGCAACAGACAAAATTCGAGTTAAGTATTTCTACACTAATTAGCCACGCGATCGCTGAAACCAAAAAAATATGACTAAACTATTCAGTCTTTCGGTAAGCGAGTTACTTAACAATACATTCTCTGATTCCAGTTTAGAGTAGCCTCCTATATCGTAGCTAGTAGCGATCGCACAATTCAAAATAGCCTAGCGGAAGTTACCTTGCTGGCGTATACGGGTTTCCCTTCGCGATAGCCTGCGGCAATAATGCCGAGGCACAAAGGAAACTCATTAAGTGGAAATTGATAGAGAATTGGAATTAGAGGCTAATCTACTTTTGCTACTCTGTAGT
Source organism: Nostoc sp. 106C (assembly GCF_002154725.1). Taxonomy (GTDB): domain Bacteria; phylum Cyanobacteriota; class Cyanobacteriia; order Cyanobacteriales; family Nostocaceae; genus Aulosira. The sequence goes on from NZ_MTAW01000106.1 coordinate 98,378, forward strand.
ACATTTAGCTACAAACGTATATACATTGTATTTTATTCAGATGCATCTTGTGGGAGTTCCTCAAATCTCAACATCCATAGGAGACTAGAGTATGAAGAACACAACATATATTGCGGGTGTTGACGCAGCAAATGCTGCAAATAGCTAAGGAGGATTTATGCGTGCAGTGCTGATGGCAGGCGGTTCGGGAACGCGGCTTCGCCCGTTAACTTGCGATCTGCCCAAACCGATGGTGCCTATCTTAAATCGACCGATTGCCGAACATATCATCAATCTTCTCAAACGCCATCAAATCACAGAAGTAATTGCGACACTGCATTATTTACCTGATGTCCTGCGAGACTACTTTCAAGATGGTAGTGATTTTGGTGTGCAGATGACCTATGCCGTAGAAGAAGATCAACCCTTGGGTACGGCAGGTTGTGTCAAAAATATTGCGGAACTCTTAGATGAAACCTTTTTAGTAATTAGTGGTGATAGCATAACAGATTTCGATTTAACAGCAGCAATTGAATTTCACAAACAAAAACAGTCAAAAGCTACTTTAATTTTGACCCGTGTCCCTAACCCAATTGAATTTGGAGTAGTGATTACTGATGAGGAAGGTCGAATTAATCGATTTTTAGAAAAACCCTCTTCTAGTGAAATTTTCTCCGATACAGTCAATACAGGTACTTACATTCTCGAACCTGAAGTTTTAGACTACCTGCCAGAAAACACAGAAACCGACTTTTCCAAAGACTTATTTCCCTTATTACTAGCAAAAAATGAGCCAATATATGGCTACATTGCTCAAGGTTATTGGTGCGATGTTGGTCATTTAGATGCCTATCGCGAAGCTCAATATGATGCTTTAGACAGCAAGGTAAAACTCGACTTTGCTTATAACGAAATTTCTCCAGGTATATGGAAAGGTCAAAATACTTATATTGACCCAACAGCTGTTATTGAAACCCCAGTTGTTATTGGTGACAATTGTCGAATTGGGGCAAGAGTACAAATTGAAGCTGGAACTGTAATTGGCGACAATGTTACTATTGGCGCTGATGCTAATCTCAAGCGCCCAATTGTTTGGAATGGTGCGATTTTGGGCGAGGAAGCACAACTTTCAGCTTGTGTAATATCGCGCGGTACTCGTGTAGATCGCCGCGCTCATGTATTAGAAGCATCTGTAGTAGGTTCGCTTTCTACTGTGGGAGAAGAAGCCCAAATCAGCCCTGGGGTAAGAGTGTGGCCTAGTAAGAAGATTGAATCTGGTGCAATTTTAAACATCAACTTGATTTGGGGGAATACCGCCCAAAGAAATTTATTTGGGCAACGTGGTGTACAGGGATTAGCAAATATTGATATTACCCCTGAATTTGCGGTGAAGTTGGGAGCTGCTTACGGTTCTACCTTAAAACCAGGCTCTAAAGTAACGGTTTCTCGCGATCAGCGCAATGTATCGCGGATGGTAACGCGATCGCTCATTGCTGGTTTAATGTCAGTAGGTGTTGATATTCAAAACCTCGATGCCACAGCTGTGCCCATAGCTCGGACAGTTATACCCACAATGTCGGTAGCTGGTGGTATTCATGTGCGAGTACACCCCGACCGCCCTGACTATATCCTGATTGAATTCATGGATAACAAAGGAATTAATATCTCCAAAGCCCAAGAAAAGAAAATTGAGGGGGCTTACTTTAAGGAAGATATGCGACGGGCGCAAGTTCACGAAATTGGTGATGTTGCATATCCCAGCCAAGTCAATGACCGTTACTGCACAGCCTTTGAGAAACTATTGCATGTTGCCACTCTCCGCAACAGTCGGGCAAAAGTGGTGATTGACTACGTTTATTCTGTAACTGGGGCAGTGCTACCCCAAATGTTAGATAAATTTGGTGCAGATGCCGTAGTTTTAAATGCCAGTTTGAATAAACACGCTGTTTCAACAGCTGAACGTGAAGGACTGTTAACTCAGCTAGGTCATGTAGTTGAGGCGTTGAAGGCTAACTTTGGCGTCCAAGTATCTGCTAATGGCGAACAGATGATTTTAGTAGATGAATCAGGGATACCAATTCGTGGGGAAATGTTAACATCTCTGATGGTGGACATGATTTTAACCTCTAACCCTAGAGGGACAGTAGTTGTGCCAGTTCATGCTTCCAGTGCTGTGGAACAAGTCGCCCGCCGCCACGATGGCAAGGTGATCCGCACCAAAGCCAACCCGACAGCTTTAATGGAGGCTTCACAGAAATATCCCAATGTGGTGTTGGCTGGGAGTGGAGATACAGGTTTTATCTTCCCTCACCTGCATCCGGGGTTTGATGCGATGTTCTGTATTGCCAAGCTGATCGAGATGCTGACTATCCAAGAGCGATCGCTGGCTACTGTTCGCGCCGAATTACCCCGTGTAGTTCATAGATCTCATACAGTACGTTGCCCTTGGAGTGCTAAGGGTGCGCTGATGCGTTATTTGGTCGAAACTCACCCCGCCCAAAACCTGGAACTAATCGATGGAGTAAAAATTGGTCAGCCCCACGATGACAGTTGGCTATTAGTTTTGCCCGATGCTAGCGAACCTGTAGTACATTTGTTTGCAAACAGCAATGATCGCGATTGGGTAGATGAAACCTTAAGAAACTATCGCACCCGTGTGCAAATGTTTGTGGAAAGGCAACAAGAACAACATCCTGCGGAAGTTTAATTAGTATAGAGTCCAAAGTCAACCATTTAAGTTTGGTTGACTTTGGAGTTTGAGTGAAAATTAAATCAGTGAACAATTATATTGCTATAATCCCTTGAACCTGAACCATGTCGTCAAATCTTTGGCTGCACGCGCTCCCAGGTGAAGGGTCCGAAGGCATTCTGGTCTGTGGCGTTGTTTGCCTGCGGGTCGATCGTCAACTTCAGCCATTCAAGTGGGAAGGTACTACCATGCACGACGATGCGGTGGAAGTTGGGCACATCGAAGCCGGGGTGCAGGTAGTTGAGCGGATCTGAAAGCGAGAGGGGATTGTCCGACAGATACTCGTGCGAGTCCCCGTTGAAAAGCAGGACAGGCTTGCCGAATTCCTGAGTCTTCTTAGCGATCTTATCGACAAATGGGTTGTACGCCGTGAGGTGAGACGAAGGCTTGCCATCTAAATCCCACATGTTGGCCTGCGTGGCGATCAGAACAGCCTGCACACCGTCTGCCTTAGCCTGTGCAAATGCCGCATCGAGCCAGCGCAGGTCAGCGTCCGTCCGCTCTTGGATCTCCTGCTGCTGTGCGGCGCTCTGGGCGGACTTACCGTACCAGATGTCGTTGTCGTTGTTCGAGCCACCAGGAATGTTCACGGTCACGAAAAGAACCTTCGACTGCTCCCAGATGACATTCTCGACGTACTTTGCGTCTGATGGGTGTGCTGGGTCGAAAACTTGCGCCTGGGAGATAACCTGCTTCTTACGCCCGCCGAGCGTGACGCCAGGGTTGGAGAAGAAGATCGAGCGGATGAGGTCAAGGTTGGCGATTGGATCGCCGTTCGCGTAGTCAACGGGGTTGCCTTTTGCGTCGAGCACGCCGCCGCCCTCGCCGGACTTGTGGCAGTCTGTCCACTCATTGTCGCCTGGGGTGTAGACGAGTGGATCTTTAAACTGCTTCCAGAGGTCGAAGACAGCCTGGTCGTAGGCCTGTGTGCAGTACTGCTTGCCAGAGTGGATGTCGCCAACATGCAGGACGAGATCGACTTTCGGATCGCTATTGATTGAGTCGATGAAAGTCGGCGACGCGTAGAACTCTACATTGTCAGTGGGTGTCGTCCCGTATGGGGAGTCACCGTAGACGGCGAGTGTGAGGACGTTCGCCGAACCTTGGTTGATGGGGGTACCGTTACCAGCCAGCACAACCTTGCTGGTTGCCAGTGCAAGCGCGAGGGTTGTTACAAGCGCGAGGAACTTGCGCTTGCCTTCCTTTCTTATTTCCATTGGTTCAACTGTCTTAGGGCTTAGGTATGGGATACAAGTATCATTGCCACAGAAAATCGAGATAAGAAGTATTACACGAATACTACAAAAATTTTTAGGTGCTGAAACTCTTGATTTCTCGTTCAGCGATTACTTAGTGGTTATTCAAGTAAGTTACTATAACCTTCAGTAAAAGCCTTATATCGTAAAGCTTTCAAGCTTAATGCGATTTTCTGCTCTAATGACTTTCATACCCCAAATAGTGATAGAAGGTTAAAGTTTAGTTAATAATTATTTAAGGGTATTGGGAAAATATTCATCAGCATTTCACATTAAAAACCGCTGCATTTAGGGGTATTGTTATGGAAGCTGTCACTAGGGACAAACTAGCTTTAAAGTCTATTAAAAGCATTTAAAAGTTTTTCGCGCCAAACATACACCGAAGCTTCTGGTATCATCAGCGAAATCTGGCAGACTGCTCTTGCCCACTAAAAACAAGCAGATACTATATAATATTTAGCAAAACTAGGTTAAGTACTACCAAGATAGGGAATCAGCTATTAGAAAATGGCAAGATAATGATCGCTTGCCATTTCTATTTTAATTCATTCCACTTCCCCCAATAAAAACAGCATAAGGGCTAAAAATTTATTGCCAGGAATCAGTAATTGGGGTTGCATTAGCGGCATTATTCAATCCAGGTAATCCATAGCTTGCTTCAATAGTGCGCAACACATTGTAGTGATTTATATTCTCACTATAGTTTCCTGGTTTAACATGAGCGCCAACAAAGATAGTAGCAATACGATTGCTGGTTGTTCCATTATCTTCATCAAAGGTCAGAATCAGCAAACTATTGTGAGTTTTAGCCCATTGTGCATAGGCATCCAGATTATTTTTCAGCCAGGTATCACCTTTTTGAATTGTGCCATCGTGCATATCATTTTGTTCGTTGGGAACCACAACTGAGACAGTGGGCAGATTGGCAAATGTCGTAGGAAAACTTGTAAATGGTTGATTTAAAGAACTGACAACATTAGTGAAATCAACCCAAGGATTATGCTTGCGATAGTACAAACTATTGTAAGAACAACCTGTATAACCAGCACTGGGCATACTTTCTGAATAACCTGTAAAAGTCTTGCCAATACCCGATAACTGGGTAGACAGATTAGCTCCGCTAAATGTCAATGGACAATTGTCATTTGTTACACCTTGTGTAGAGCCACTAAATAAGGCTAAGTAGTTGGGTTGGCTTGGGTGTGTCACACCGTGGGAATTTGTGAAGAGAGCGCCTTGCGTTGCTAATGAATTGATATATGGAGCGCTACTAGAACCGATAATTTGTGAATACCCGTGGTTTTCTTCAATGACGATGACGATGTGATCGAAAGTTGGCACTGTAGCTGCTAATGCTGCTTGGCTGTTTATAGCGATACTCGTTAATACTGCTAGTCCACTACTAATCCCGCCAACCCATTGCCAAGAAGATCTAATTGGTCTCAACATACACGCTCCTTTTCTAAACTTTCTCGGTAGATAATTAACTCTTTTTTAAGGACTAACTAAAGTTATGTCACCAGTTTTAAGTTGCCACTAATTCCATTTCTTTTTTTTTGAAGAAGAGCAACCCTTGTAAGATAGATTTTTAAATTTAAGATGAAATTAAGTAGCCATTAATTTTTACTGGTTGAGTTATACAGGAATGTAGCTGTAGCGGACTGGAATGCTAATCGCTCAAGTCTGCAATCAAGACATTTTTAAAATAGGCATTTGCGTTAGCAAATGCCTAGTGGGGTTTTAGTGGAAGTGATGGTAATTGAGAAGATTAAATGTATATCTCTATGTTGTTGACTAGGTAAGCATTGTTTTATACAAACAGCCTATATTCAACTTATCTCAAAAGTCTTTCTCCATCGCTTCACCGCCGCTTGCAATTCTTCTGACAACCAATGATCAAACTGCGGATAAACAGGTAAACGCGGCACTAATTCCCACCCCGCAGGCTGTAAAATTTCTCTCAATTCTTGCTCTTGAACATGGGGATAATCAGGATTTACTTCATCTTTTGGCCCAATTCCGCCTAAATCTCTCGCACCAGCTGCTATACAAGCGAGTAACCATTGATCATCATTTACTAAATTCGGCGGAATTTGAATTGTAATTTCTGGTGGTAAAATCTGACGTGCTGTGGCAATTACTTTTGGTAATTGATGGGGGTCAAAAGGTGGTGCGTCAAAGCTTTGCTGATTTCCTGGGCTATGGGGTTGTAAGATAACTTCTTGAATGTGATGATAATGCTGATGTATATGTGATATAGCTATTAAAGTTTCCCAGCAATCATCAATTGTTTCCCCAATTCCTAATAGTAGCCCTGTGGTAAAGGGAATCTGTAATTCTCCTGCCCATTCTAATTGTTGTAATCGCACTTCTGGTAATTTACTTGGTGCTTGTCGATGCACGGTATTTAATAATTTTGGAGTTAATTGCTCTAACATCAACCCCATTGAAACATTAATATTCTTCAGCTTTTGCATCTCCGCAAAGCTGAGTGGACCTGCATTAGTGTGGGGAAGAAATCCCATTGAGAATGCTAATTGGCACAAATCATATATTCTTTGAAACCACTCCTTTCGCTTTGGTGAATTAGGATGTACTTCGCCGCTGAGAATGAGAATTTCACAAACATTTTCGCTTTGAAGTTGTTTTAAAATGCTTTCTGTTGCTGATAGAGTCATCCAAGAACTTTTACCTGGATCGGTGCGAAAGTTACAGTAAGTACAGCGATTAAAGCATTCATAAGTAGGGACAATTGTATAAGCTGGGCTATAGGTTACAATCGGAGAATTATCAGTTGGCATAGAGCAAGGAAGTACCAAAAATTAAATTATCCAATTTTCATAGGGTACGTTAATGAAGTGTAACGCACTCTCTTTATCTACAAATAGCGGTGGTTGAGTCTACTTAAGCCGAATTTAGATTCCCAGCTTCTTAAAGAAGTCGGGAATTTGGGCAGATGCTTTTGCACTTTTTATCTAGGCAATTTTATATTCATTCATATTATTGTTTTCCTGTTGTTTAGCATGAATATTTTTGAGATGCTTTTTAACTGTGTTAATAGTAATGTAAAGCTGATTGGCAATTTCTCTATAAGAAAGGTTAGCGCGTCGTAGTTGCCAAACTTCTATCTCTCTATCTGTTAAATTGTATTTTTTAGCATCTGCGATCGCAATACTTCTGCTATACAAATTGCAATCTTCTACAGTCACTAATAAAAAATTATGTTTACTGGCGCATAGCTCTAACCATCTAGCTCTTAGCCGTAATTTAACTGTGGGTTTTGGTGCAATTTCAGATTCGATAATTATTTTCTCGTCTGGAAATAACTCACGACTTTCAATTAAGGATTGACAAACACGCCAGATCTCTTCTGGTACTGTGTTACTAGCAGCTTCTTTTGGCATTAACTCACGAGAAATAGAACGAGCAAACTCATTTGTATGAATTAACTTGCCTTCAGTTGTTACTATAAAGATGCCGTCCACAAAGCTTTCAATAATAGCTTGTAGTAAATTGATTTTTGGTACAAACTGCAACTCATCGTCTTTGGCAGTTTTTTTGCTAGATTTATCTCCTGCGGTAGCTGCAAAATCTAAATTTTTTTTGTCATCTGGAAATAACATTGTTACTTTCCTCCAAAACTCAGCATTAAAGTCAAACAGGGATACATCTGATTGATATAAGATGTATAGCTGAATTTTGATTTTCGAGATTCTGTCTATGCAATGAGTAAGCTGTAAGTACAGTAATGCTGTTGAGGTAAAATCTTGTGAGTTAAAGTTTGCGGAATTTACCTGAAGCAGGGTGAAGTTTTTCTGAAGTTGATGGGTGCAGTAAGTAACAGCAAAATGTTCGGTTGAAACCGCTGATGCTGCGCCAGCTGGAATCAGGAGTCTTGCTATATGATAAATCCGCAGAGTATTCACCAATGGTTTTCTGTTGAGCAACAGCGTAAATATGTTGCTCAATTGCAAGGGCGAGTTGGGATAACACGCCGTCGAGCAGAATATTTTGTCAAGCTGTGGGCTTATTTACTACTCAAACAACGGCAAGAATTAGGTCAGCATTTAAAGCAACCTTTAAGAGAATTAGAGTTACCCAGTGGGTTTGTTCCTTGTACCCATCGAGAAGCGCAAGAAGTTTTTTATGGTGACGACGACCGAGGAAGCGATCGCTCGGCGGGTATGATGATTGATAAGCTCGTGGCTTTAGGGCTAATTGAAAAAGACTTTGATGGCAATAGTACCTGTATTCGCATTCGGTCTTTATTACCCAATCCCCAAGACTCTAGTAAAGCCAAAGCAACGATAAAGTTTTTCCCAGACTACTTCAATCCTCGAACTGACGCTATCCCCGTTGCGAGTTTTTTAGCTCGCAACTACAACTGGATGAATAAAAAAGCTACTGCTTTACCCCACAGAATTGTCAGAATCCTACGTGGTTGGGCAGAACAATATCCCACCGGAATGCGGGTTTTGCGTCGCAGCGATACCCAAGATGCTGTGGGTTTTTATATTTTGTATCCGGTAGCGAGAGAATTTGAAGCGAATTTCTTTCTCTCACCGCGCAATAGTCTGCACCTGAGTGCAACTTGGGACGATGATCCATTTCAAATTGCCCTCAGAGGCGATCGCAATTGTACTTCGATTTTTGTCCGCAGTTGGCAAATAGATTTACCTTACAAGCAGTCAATTAACGTCTGTGAATTTTTAAAGGATGTTCAAAAAACATTAGTTAATATCCAAGCTGATTTTCCTAACCTATGCGATATCTATACCTTAGTTATCCATCCAACTGATGAACAACTAGTATCAGCATTAGGTTTTCAAAAGACTAACCAAGACCCACAACTATCTCTCAATTGGATGTATCTGCCACTAGATAAATATTTAAGCTTGGATATTGAGCAAGCCGTGTCAGGATTGCAATTTGATTAAAAATATTCAGGACAATTTAACTATGTCCCAACCCAGTATCGAGGGTTTTATTCAACTAATAACTCTCTACCGCCCTAACTTTCCTGGCGAAATTCAAGGGGCTTCTTCAGCACAGGTCGATGCTTTTGCTGAACTTGTATATCAAGTTTCAGCGCTGACTTTGCCATCAGACTACCGCGATTTTCTATTCAAAATGGGTATAGCTGCACCTGGGTTCATTGCGGACACTTCTCAACCGGGTTGGGGTGAGCGTGTACCTTGGTCTGCTTTTGTCAAGGATGCTTCACCCAATCTGGAGAGTTTGCACGAATACTATAGTTATTTGTTGGAAGATGGAGAAAGCCCGCCGCCTCAATGTTTAGTTGTGGGAGTTTTTGGGGTGCATTGCGAAGAGGTTTTCTTAGAATGTCAACGAGGAATAGCTGGCCGAGTGTTCAGCGAAAAGTCTAACTCTAGAGCGATCTGGGCGGACAGTTGGATTGGACATCTCTACAAGCAAGGATTCCGTTACATCATCAGCAAGCATATGGAGATAAAAGCCCAGAATGCTATCACTCGGGAAGCAGCATCGCAACTAGCTAATTTAGCGATCGCTTATGGCTTGGAAGTTCAATGGTTTAGCGATGCACTCGACTTTTGCGCTGCCAGTTCCGACTGGGAGGTACTATTCTACATTTCAGATTATACAATCTCCCCTTTCTTTTATTTAGCAGGAAAAAAACAATCTTGGTCGTGGATTTCAGGCGATCGCACTAATTCCAAGGCTGCTGATTTTTTACAGTTCCTAAAGCGTTCATCCATGAATTAGTACAGATGTAAGCGTCACCAAAATATTGACGCTTACACCCAGCAAATCTACTTATCTGTCTACAGAACCCATAATCACGTCGATGCTGCCTAGAATTACCACAATATCTGCCACCTTCATCCCCCGGAGTAAGTGAGGAAGAATTTGCAGGTTGTTGAAATCGGCTGGGCGAATCTTCCATCTTGCGGGGAAGACGTTATCATCACCAACTAGATAAATGCCCAGTTCACCTTTACCGCTTTCTACACGAGCGTAAATCTCTCCTTTGGGAATCTTAAAGGAAGGAGAAACTTTTTTGCCGATGTACTGGTAATCAAAAGCATCCCATTCTGATTTTTTTCCAGCCGCTAAACGCTTGGCTTCTAGGTTTTCATAAGGGCCGCCGGGAAGTCCTTTAATTGCTTGACGAATAATCTTCACAGATTCGCGCATTTCCCGCATCCGCACCACGTAACGGGCAAAGCAATCGCCAGCAGTTTCCCACTGCACATCCCAATCAAAGTCATCGTAACATTCGTAGTGGTCAACTTTCCGCAAGTCCCACTTCACGCCAGAAGCACGTAACATGGGACCAGAAAGACCCCAGTTAATTGCTTCTTCGCGAGTGATTGTGCCAATACCCTCAATCCGACGGCGGAAGATCGGGTTATTAGTAACCAATTTTTCGTACTCGTCTATTTTGGGTAGCAAGTAGTCGCAGAATTCTGAGCACTTATCTACCCAACCGTAAGGTAAATCAACTGCCACGCCACCAACGCGGAAGTAATTGTTATTTACCATCCGATAACCGGTAGCAGCTTCCCACAAATCGTAAATCATCTCCCGTTCGCGGAACTGGTAGAAGAAGGGAGTCTGAGCGCCCACGTCAGCCAGAAATGGACCAAACCACAGCAGATGGTTGGCGATGCGGTTCAATTCCAGCATGATGACGCGGATGTAGCTGGCGCGTTTGGGTACAGCGACACCTGCCAGTTTTTCTGGGGCGTTGACAGTAACGGCTTCGTTGAACATCCCCGCTGCGTAGTCCCACCGACTCACATAGGGGACGTACATGATCGTGGTGCGGTTTTCCGCAATTTTTTCCATTCCCCGGTGCAGGTAGCCAATTACTGGTTCACAATCAATGACATCCTCGCCATCCAGGGTAACAATTAACCGCAGAACCCCGTGCATTGAGGGATGGTGCGGTCCCATATTGAGCACCATAGGTTCAGTGCGGGTTTCTATTCTTGCCATAGATTACAGTGTTCTCCCGTTCATGAAAATTTAGAATTGGACCGCGTAGATGCCAACCAGACCCAATTTATCGTTTCTGCCACAATAAGACTCTTCAGGGCAATGGGTGAGGTTGGAGAGAAGATGGCAGCCGAGGGACTTTGGTTGATGTTTCATTTTGTTGCACTTCTTCAATTATTATATGGAAGCTCGATATGCAAATAATTGAAGTGCAAGAATTTTTTCATCTGCCAATGTAGAGCTAGGGGATAATTCAGCAATTTCCCCTTAGTTACAAATTTTACTACCACTCAGAGAGCCAATTTCCTAAGGCTACATTAGAGATGGCAGAAGTAGGATAATTTTATACACGAATCAAAAGTCAATAATTAGGCGATCGCGAATTAATAAGTTGAATTTATCTAGCAACTAATTTAATTATATTCAAACTGGGCATGGGGAATTGGCAAAAAGGCAGTAGGCAATAGTCATGAATGATTTCTCCTCATCTCCCTTGTCCCTTCGCTACTGAGGAACTCTCACACAAGGTGTGGAACTCTGAGAGGGAGTATCAGGAAAAACTGCTAAAGTATGATATTCTGGATTTCCGTTTCCATAGATGATGCGGAAAGTATACAACTTGCTTTTTGCTTGACCCTCGGTAATTACTGTTAAAAGCGTATTTTTAGTATCGGGTACACCAGGAATTGCCAGTTTTTTAATTCGTCTAAGTTGAATTACGTTTGCTGAAGAGTTTTGGCAATCTCCTGTACCATTACCTCCTTGACCGAACTGCATACACATCGGCCCGTCAAAATCAATAGTTACCTGGGACGGGTCATTTAACCAAACTTTTTTGATTTTTTCGCCAGATGGAATGAAGCTTAAGTTTGTACCTTGTTGATACCAAATTTTGATGGTAGGTACTACTCCGCTTAAACCTTGAGCTTGGCAGGAGAAAATCGAGCGAAGAACGGCGTTTTCAGCTACAGCACGTCCAGCTAGCAAAACTATAGCTACAAAACTTAGAGAAACCAGAGGCAGAAAATAAGAATTATTTAAGATATTTACCGGAAAAAGCATATTTTTTTTCATGGCTGTAACTGGGGACTGGAAGGAGGACAAGGAAGAAATAACCAAGAAAAAAGGACTAATGACTAAATCATAGAGGATGAAGCATTTTCATACTTCATTCCTCAATCACTGATGCTTAAAACTCCATTGCTTGATTGACATAGATTTCTACTTCTGTGCCTGCTGGTAAAAACCACACGTTAGTTCGCTGCATCATGTCGGACATTGCCTGTTGATTGCGTTGTGCAATTTGAGGAACTATAGTGTTCATCCCACCTTCTAAGACTCCCGCCAAAAGGTTGCGTTGAGGGTTAGTATTGCTAACGACAGTACCGCCAGCATTAGTAGTCACAACTTGAGATTCACTACGATTTAACAACTCTGCGGCTTTACCCAGACCACCCAAGACAAACAGTCCCATATCCATGCCGGCAATAGATGATCCTCGGTTAGGATATTGCCTTGCTACCAAAGGTTTACCTTGGGAACCGCGAATAACCAGGGCGTTTGGCGGTAAGCTATTCTCAGTAGTTCCGCTTTGATCTTTTGCGATCGCTTTCACTACATTTAGCTGTAGTAAACCTTGTTCGGAAAGAGAACGAATTTCTGTCAATAATTCAGTACCCGCAGGGATGGCAATGTTTCCATCTACACCTTTTAAAGGTTCTTGTAACTTGACTACAAATGTATTGTTTTGACCATCGTTGCCATTGTTAGAAGAAGAATTAGCAGTTTCTCCAAATACAGCTGTTGCCAACACAGCTTTAACACTACTTCCTACGGCGATGGATTTTGAACTCTGCTTTGCTTCTTTGTTTGCCGTCATTGGCTTGTCTGTTTTGCTTGCAGTCAGAGTTTCTGGTGTTGGCGTTTCTGGTGTGGGTGTTGTTGGGTTAGGCTCAGGGTTGGCCGCCTGTTGCTCTACATTGGGATTATTGGGATTGCTTGCTGTTTCAGAAGTATTGATATTCCCTGGAGATTGGTCGTTAACATTCACCTGACCGTAGCTGCCTAACTTGGCTAAATTTGACCACATCTGATATGGGTCTAATTTAGGTGGCGGAGTGACATTGAGCGGTGGTGATGGAATGTCCGGCTTGACAGCTACCATCTGGGGTGGTGGTAAAGGCTGAGAGTAGGCAGTTGTATGTGGAGGACGTGGTACGTCATCGATACGCTCAACTGTAACTATCCTAGGTACGTTGCTTTTTGGAATAGGTTTTGCGGCTATTGAAACTTGTTTAATCTGTGTATTTCTTAGCTGTTGTTGTGCTAGTTTCACAGCTTCTGCTTGTTCAGTAAGAGCTAATTTTGTTTTGAGAGTTTCTATTTCTAGCTCTTGTGGTACAGATTCATCTACTACTGGCGATTTAATTTCGGGGGAAATATTCTTCTTTTTTGGCTTTTGATTACTGCCACTCATAATCTGGGTCAAAAACCCACCAGCAAACAAAACTACTGCCAAACTTGCAGTACCAACTAAACCTAACTTAGCAAAGGGATTAGATGAGAGAGATTGCTCAGTTTTAACTTCTGATGGTTGAGAAAGTGACGGTTCCAAAGCCGCTGATTCTTCTATTGCTTCGGCACTTACAGAAGATAAGTCTTCACTTTCTAAGCCAACTAATTTGGCCATTCGTAATTCCCAATCTAGAGAATCTAGTTCTAGTTGGTAATTATCATTTACAGAACTTCTTGCTGAACTTGAATAGGGAGTCATATTACATCTTAGGGTGAACTTTCAGAACAACTTTTATCCTTTATGTCACAAATTTTATAGATTTGCAGATGAGCTTCAGCAATGCGGTGAGCAGCCAAAT